>NZ_FCOA02000004.1 GCF_001544875.2 Caballeronia hypogeia | reverse complement strand
TCGGTATCGGTCAGATTCATTTTGCCCATGACCTGAATCTGAACACACCTGGGGTGCCAATTCAATGATGCAACGCAATAGTCTCGCGTCGAAGACTTGCGACCATGGCACTGAATGCTGCGCTCGAAGGAGTCGCTCGTATTGGTCCCCAAAGCACGAGGCTTATAGCAGCCCCGCGAGTGGTGAGCTTTTAGCAAACTCACATTCGTCCAGCTTCGGCGCAGCGAGCCGGTGACGTGCGTCGTCTCCCGAGCAGCCTTCGAAACGTATTTTTGGCTCGCCCCGAATGCGGACGATGCACGGACATTCAAGGTCCTCAGCAACGGATTCGGCCGCATTCACGCCATCGCTGAGCGAAAGCTACTGGCGCACCCTTCCAACCACGTGGAGCTATCGGCGCCTGACTTTGCTAACGGCTGATCTCCACCTGATTTCGAAGCGCGCCCGAACTCGCCCCCCTTTGCTGGCGGCATCATTGATGGCAGAGCTTTTTAATACGATTTACGGTGCTGACGATTAGTTGCGTCACTTCGACGGATAAACCGGCCGCTGCCCAGCTTCGGGGGCGCGGTACCGAAACACACCGCCGTGCCTGCCGATCTCGCTAGCGGCGAATCGGCTGCGGTTTTTCTGAGGGCGCGATTGACCCGGTTTCTAAGGCCCACGACGCATGAGCACTACAATCTTTATCAGGCAGTTGGCGTCACGATGTGTAGTGAGTGCCCGCTTCACTCGACTCGACGTTCATTCTGTTAGTCCCGTAGGTCAGCGCCATGATCCAACTAGAGGAATTGCGCGAGCATCCGCTCTTCGCAGATCTTTCGGAAGCGCTTTTACAGTGGCTGTGCGAACAGCTGACGGAAGTGAGCTTCGCGGCGGGGGAGGTCCTTGTCCGACAAGGCGACACGGCGTCCAATTTTTTCGTCTTGCTGAAAGGCGAAGTCGCCGCGACAACACTTTCGCGCGGACAGCAGATTCCCACGTTGCGATTCATTGCGCCAAGCTATTTCGGGGCCCTGGCGCTGCTCTCGGGAACGCTTGCGCCGGGTAGCTCCAGGGCGGTCACCGATGGGCGATTGGCGCTGCTGCCGGCGCGCGCGTTCCGCGAATTGGTGGTCGGCTCGGAGACCTTCTCCCGATTCATCTTTCAAAGTTCCTTTGACCGCCTGACGAATCTGGAGGCGACGCTGCGTAACCGTGAACAACTGGCTGCGCTTGGCTCGCTGGCCGCGGGCCTCGCGCACGAGTTGAACAATCCCGCGGCTGCGCTGGTGCGGACGGCAGACCGTGCCATGGCCGCACTGACCACCCTGAAGGCAGCGGACGTCGAGTTGAGGAATCACGCGATCCCCGTCGAGGCCATGAAAATCCTGGAGGGTCTGGGCGACCGCCGGGAGGTGACGAACGTCATGTCGGGTATCGACGCCCTGAAGCAAAATCAGGCGATGGACGCGCTCGGCAACTGGCTGGTCGCACAGGGAGTGGCCAAACCTTGGCTTCACGCGCCATGCCTCATCGGTGCAGGAATCCTGCAGGAGGAACTGGGCCCGCTTGCAATCGTTCTGTCCAAGCAGCAGTTCTTTGCCGCCATCCACTGGCTGGCGTCGACCTTGGAGCTCAACGCGCTGATGGCGGACATCCACGTGGGCTCGGTCCGGATTTCAGAGATCATCCGCGCGATGAAATCCTACTCGCGTATGGATCAGGCACCGAAGCAGGAGGTCGACATTCACGAAGGGATTGAAGATACCCTCATCATCATGCAGCACCGGCTCAAACAGGGGATCACCGTGCAGCGTGACTACGATCGCAGCCTGCCGCCTCTGACCGTGTATGGCAGCGAGCTCAATCAGGTGTGGACCAACCTGATCGACAACGCGATCGACGCCATGGATGGCCAGGGCGACATCATTGTCCGGACGTACCGCGAGATAGAGGAAGCCGTGGTCGAGATCACCGACAATGGGACCGGCATCGCCGACGATGTCATGCCGCATCTGTTCGAGCCGTTTTTCACCACCAAGCCGTTGGGTCAGGGAATGGGTCTGGGCCTCGACATCTCATACCAGACGGTGGTCAACCGCCACCGTGGTGCGCTGCTCGTCAGCTCACGCCCGGGAAAAACGACGTTTCAGGTGCGTCTGCCTCTGGCGGCGAAACCCGGTCAAACATAAGCGCCCAAGACGTCAACGACTGCCAGTGAAGCTGCCACCGCCGTTCATAAGGAAAAGGACTACAAATAAGCCTTTGCTTACGTGTCTCGTTTGCGAGTACACGGAGCAGATACCGCCTCTCAACAACACAATGTTGAAGCATGGCTCCCTTTTGAGTGCCTTCCACTTCGCAAGCTACCGCAGTGTATAGCGCTCTGGGCGACGCTCGACGCGAGCGGTTCTCTGCTTGTCTATTGTCCCAACCGATTTGGTATGCTGCTCAATGACCGTGGAAACTGCGTTCTTATACACGATCTGCGTGCCTGACGCTGACTGTACCGAGAGGACGTATTGGTCGAAAGACGCGACGACGCCTGTCAGCTTGATGCCGTTGATGAGGAATACCCATATTGGTGTTTGGTTGGCAACCAGTGCACGCAGGAACTCAGACTGGATATCTGCAAACGTTTCATTCACGGTGACTCCCCCGCTGAAAGACATCTGTCAAAGAGTATGCTGCACGGTGCCGTGTCCGTGTGCTTTCGCGAACGTTCCAGTGCGCGTCGTCGAGCCCCGTCCTTCGCAGAACGGCTGCATGCAACTGGAGAACCTCTAAAAACGCTAAGACGCGTTGATGGGATACCTCGAGGCGCAATACGCCACGGTATGAATGGAAGTTTCCCGTGGTCTCGTGGCGCGCCGTTGATTCAGATCAAGCGCGCGAATGTCCTGTCTATCTGTCGTCTCTCAGAGCGCAAGAGCTCCCGGACCCATAACAGCCATGCCGAGCTCGTCCTGTACCTGGTTGATCCATCAGAGTCACTCGTTTGTATCGGCCGCGTGGTGCAGTGCCGTTCGCAGTTCAGCCGTACCTCTGCTCTGTTTGTCGCTTCGACTAATCATTGCGCCTGGCGCTGATAACCCGCCTTTAGCGCGTCGACTACGAGTTCTACTGCCCGAGAAGATTTGCGGCCACTCGCGTAGTAGACGTGATGTCCGGTGAACGTAGGGAACCAGTCTTCGAGAACCCAATTTAACCGCCCCGCGTGGACGTGGACCTCGACAACGTCTTTCGGCACATATGCGAGACCAAAACCGCCCAGCGCCGCGTCGACCATCTGATAGACGTTATTGAAGGTGAGCTGCCCTTCGACTCGCACCTGCAACTCGCGACGTCCCTTGCGCAACTCCCAGGCAAGCAGCGAATCTCGCGTCGGCAGCCTCAGGTTGATGCAGTTATGCAGCGTCAAATCCTGCGGCGTCTTTGCATGAGGCCTCGACTTCAGGTAACTCGGCGAGCCCACGATCGCCATCGTCATGTCGGGTGCGATGCGCACAGCGATCATGTCCTTCGCCACCTGGTCGCCGAGTCGTACGCCGATGTCATACCGATCCGCAACGATGTCGGCCAGCCCATAGTCGTTGACGAGTTCGATCTTCAACTCCGGATACTGCCGCAGCAGCGGCTGCAGTCGCGGCCAGACGTACGTATTCGCGGCATAGTCGGTGGTCGTGATCCGAACCGTCCCGCTCGGACGGTTGGTCATCGCGCGCAATGAATCCACCTCCGCCTCGATCTCCTCGAAGCGCGGTGCGATCGCCGAGAGTAACCGCTCTCCAGCCTCGGTAAGCGACACGCTGCGGGTCGTGCGCGTCAGAAGCTGCAGGCCCATCCGTCTCTCTACGCCTGCCACCGTTCGGCTCAACGCGGACTGCGACACACCCAGTTGCGCAGCGGCCCTCGTGAAATTGCGCTCGCGCGCGACGGTCATGAAGCCGACCAGATCATTGAAATTTTCCTTCAATTAATGCTCCCATGCATAAGGGCATGCCGATTTTGCCACCTAGTCGCATCAATCACCAGGGATTACATTAAATGCCGAAAGGCATTTCGCTTTGGAGATTGCGAGGAAGATCATGGAATTGAAACGAGCAGGCTCTCAGCCGTCGAGGAAGGGCCCGGACGAATGGTTCACCGGCACCGTGCGGATCGATCCGCTGAACGCTCCGCCGCCGCCCGCCCGGGTCTCTTGCGCAAGCGTGACGTTCGAGCCGGGCGCGCGCACCGCGTGGCACACGCATCCGCTCGGCCAGACATTGCTGGTGACGGCGGGTTGCGGCTGGACGCAGTGCGATGGCGAGTCGCGAGTCGAAATCCGCGCGGGCGATGTGATCTGGTGCCCGCCCGGGCACAAGCACTGGCACGGCGCGACCTCGACAACCGCGATGACGCATATCGCCATCCAGGAAGCGCTCGACGGCAAGAACGTCGAATGGCTGGAAAAGGTGACGGACGAGCAGTACCTCGGTAGTGGCGAGAACGAGTGATGAGGAGCGCCGCTTACATAGTCGCCTCGGCTTTCTTGTCAGTGCCCTTGACGGCCTTCGCTGCCGACGGCGAACCGGAGCGGATAACCATCGCGCATAGCGGCTCACAGCCGTCCGTGCCGGGGTCGACGCAACGCTTCACGGGGCAGGTACGCATCGATCCCCTCTTCCAGTCCAAGGCGCCATCGCGCCTGTCTGGTGGGCTGGTGACGTTCGAACCCGGCGCGCGTACCGCGTGGCACACCCATCCGCTCGGACAGACGTTGATCGTCACGTCCGGCAGGGGTTGGACGCAGCAGTGGGGCCAGGAAAGGCACGAAATCGCCGCTGGCGACGTGGTGTCGATCCCGGCGGGCGTAAAGCACTGGCATGGCGCAACGTCCACCACCGGGATGACCCACATAGCGCTGCAAGAGGCTCTTGATAGCAAGAATGTCAACTGGCTTGAACAGGTCACCGATGAGCAATATCGCAGACCGTGACTCAGGGACGTGTCGCGTTGCGCGCCTCGTCGCATCTACCTGCGCGGCGCTCGTCGTGTCCGCCTGCGCCCACACGGAAAGGACTGGAAACATGCAAGAACCGCTGTCGCAAGCCGCCCTGAAGTCCGTCTCCCCGGCATTTGAGCGTTATACGAACGAAACTCTGCTGGACGGTCTCTGGAAGCGGCCGCAGCTGTCTCCGCGCGACCGTAGCATTGTGACGCTGTCCGTGCTGATCGCGCGCAATCAGACCATTGAGATGCCGTTTCATTTCCGGCTGGCACTCGATAACGGGGTGAACCCTGCGGAACTTGCGGAAATGATCGCGCATTTGGCTTTCTATTCGGGGTGGGCAAACGCGACCGCTGCTTCAGCGATCGTCAAGCCCATCTTCGATGAACGTGACATCGGCCCGGACCAGATTTCGCCGGCCGATGTCGCGCTTCTGCCGTTGAATGAAGCTGCGGAGAAACAGCGTGCGCAGATGGTCGCGGAGAACTTCGGCGCGGTCGCCCCCGGCGTCGTCCAATACACCACGGACATTCTGTTTCGCGACCTCTGGTTGCGTCCGGGGCTCGCGCCCCGCGATCGCAGTCTGGTGACCGTGAGCGCTCTCGTTGCCAACGGCCAGACTGCACAGATTCCGTATCACCTGAATCGCGCGATGGACAACGGACTGACGAGGAACGAGGCGTCGGAAGTGCTGACACAGCTCGCCTTTTACGCGGGCTGGCCGAATGTGTTTTCGGCGATGCCCGTGTTCAAGGATGTACTCGCGAAGCGGGCGACATAACCGTCAGGCCAGACTCGAACCCGCAGACGGGCAACTGCATCTTCGAACCTCGATGGAGGCTCGCCGACGCACATGCTGCACCGACAGCGCAGAGGTCGGAAGAAGCATCAACAAGGAAATTCATGAGCGAAAACATTAACGGGAAAGTGGTTGTCGTCACCGGCGCCAGCAGCGGTCTGGGCGCAGAAACCGCGCGCCATCTTTCCAGGCAAGGCGCGAAGGTCATCCTGGGTGCACGCCGCCTCGACCGGCTAGCGGAACTCGCAAGCGAACTAGGACTCGATGGAAAAGCGATTCTGCAGACCGACGTCTCGGACCGCAAGCAGGTCAGGGCGCTAGTCGATCGTGCGGTGGGGCTGCACGGCCGCATCGATGTGCTTCTCAACAACGCAGGTCTCATGCCGAGCTCGATGCTCGACAAGCTGAAGATCGACGAGTGGAACCGGATGATCGACGTCAATATCAAGGGCGTGCTGTACGGCATCGCGGCTGCGCTGCCACACATGCAATCCCAAAAGGCCGGCCAGATCATCAACGTCTCGTCCGTCGCAGGCCATAAGGTTGGTCCCGGCGGCGCGGTCTACGCGGGCACGAAGTGGGCAGTACGCGCAATCTCGGAAGGACTCCGTCAGGAAGTCAAACCCTGGAACATCCGCACGACCATCGTTTCGCCGGGGGCGGTCGCGACCGAGCTGATCGACACGATCACTGATCAGGACGTCGCCGCAGGCATGGCGAAGACCTATGAGAAGGCGATCCCAGCCAGCTCGTTTGCGCGCGTGGTGGCGTTTGCCATTAACCAGCCCGAAGACGTGGACATCAACGAAGTGCTTTTCCGTCCCACTACCCAGGCGTATCGAGCGTGCACCGACCGCAGCCCAAATCGTTGTTCACGATTGAAGGCAACACCGGAGCGCTACGCCGATGATGACGAAACCAGCGAGCGCCGCGGTCCTCACCTGCGGCAGCGTTGGACGATGGACTGCGCCGCAGCTTCTGCATTCGTCCAACTCGAAATTAGACATTAATAGCGGCGGGTCGTAGCCGAATATCTCCCTGGTATCTCGGCGACATGGAGCACTAGCATTAAGGGGCGGCCAACCAAGGGCGGGAAATACGTAGAAATTTTCGTGGATTTTTTAGATTGTTCGCATTCTTTCGTTGTGACCACCTCCACCAAAATCTGTCTCTTCGGACCGGTTTGGTATCACGCACGTTATAGTAATCAAAGAGTTAGGAGCTACTTTTCGTTCCCAATTTTCGTGGAACGACTTCCGCAAACCCGTCCCATTCGCGTAGCAGCGTGATGTCGGCTTGCACAAGGCGAGCCCACGGCATTCACGCGAACCACCGTGGGCACAAACTTCGATCCATCTAGGATACCGACCGTGACGGTCGAACCGCCCCAATTCCAGACGACCCGTCATTGATCACTTGGCGATGCCGATACCAGCTCGCGAGGTTGCCCATGGCGTGCTCTATCGCGGTTGACCGTACCCCGAAGGGACATTCGACACATCCCCATCCATCAGGCGTCGAACGAATCGACCGGTCCGATGAAGTCCTTCTTCACGAGGTCGACGCCATTCGCGCGCAGGATGGCGTAAGCCATCGAAACATGAAAGTAGATGTTCGGAATGACGATCTGGAGCAAGTATTTTTCTCCGGTCAGCTTGCCCGGCACCCACGACACTTTCACGATCCGGCTCGCGGCGTCGGCGTATTGCGGGGCCGTCACGCTTTCGGCGAAGTCGATCGTCTTGCGCAGGCGCGCACGCGCTTCGTCCAGCGTCTGCTCGTTGTCTTCGTGTCGCGGCGGCTCCTGTCCCGACAACCACGCGGCGCCTCCCTTCAGATAGTCGCAGGCGCTCTGTATCTGATAGAGCAAACTGCCCATGTCGGGCGCGAGCCGCGTCGACAGCAGGACGGCGGCATCGAACTTTTTCGCGTTCGCAAAGCGTTCGGCCTTGTTCAGATACGTCTCCATCGACCGGACTGCCTCGATACATTGCGCGATAGCCTGTGCATACATGGTGAATCTCCTGAAACGGATGC
Organism: Caballeronia hypogeia; assembly: GCF_001544875.2. Classification (GTDB taxonomy): domain Bacteria; phylum Pseudomonadota; class Gammaproteobacteria; order Burkholderiales; family Burkholderiaceae; genus Caballeronia; species Caballeronia hypogeia. The sequence goes on along the minus strand of NZ_FCOA02000004.1, from coordinate 398,915 downwards.
GGATGAATCCGAGCCTCGGCCGGCCACTTCCCCTACAATGCTGCGACGAAATTCTCGTTGAGTGAACGCAGTGGACCGACTGGAAGCCATGGAAATGCTGGTGAGCGCCGTGGACGGCGGAAGCCTGTCGGCGGCGGCGCGGGAACTGAAGATTCCCGTCAGCACGCTCACCCGCAAGGTCGCCGATCTCGAAGAGATGCTCGGCACGCGGTTGCTCATACGAACCACGCGCAAGCTCACCCTGACCGATGCGGGCATGTCATACGTCGCAGCGGCGCGGCGCATTCTCGATCTCGTGCGTGAACAGGAGCACGAAGCCACCGGCGAATTCGCGGCCGCGCGCGGCGAACTGGTCATCACCGCGCCCGTGCAGCTCGGCCGCCTGCACGTGTTGCCGGTCATCAACCAGTTCCTTGCACAGTATCCGGACATTACGGCTCGACTGCTTCTCTCCGACCGGAACATCGACCTCATCGATTCGCACGCAGATCTCGCCGTGCGTATCGGCGAACTGCCCGACAGCACCATGATCGCCACGCGCATCGGGTCGTTGCGTCCGATTCTTTGCGCGAGTCCGTCCTTTCTCGCCAACCACACGCCGCCGCGCGAGCCCGACGATCTCGTCAAATATTCGTGCGTCGTCTTCAATAGCCCGTATCTGTCGCCGTGGCGCTTTCAGCTTCCGTCCACGCACAAGGTCTATCTGCTGGACGTGAAAGCACGTCTCGAAGTGACATCGCCCGATGCGGCCGTCAGCGCCGCGTCGGACGACGCGGGCATCACCTACGTATTCGAACACGACGCCGACGAAGCATTGCGTCACGGACAGCTCGAAGTCCTGCTGCCGGAGTTCGAAATCGACCCGGTGCCGGTTCATCTGGTGCACGTCTCCCGAAACCTCATGGCGATCAAACTGCGGCATTTCATCGACTTCGCGGCGCCCCGGCTCAGGGAATCCCTGTCCCGGTTCGGCAAGCAGAAGCGGCGCTGAATCCCGTTTCCCGGCGATCACGAATTCCCGGTCCGGCCTCCGGGCATTCGCTCATTGCGATTCTCGATGACCTCGCACGTTTTCTTCGTCGCGCCGGGACCGGCCGCGAAACGAACGTCCCGATAGCCCAACGTCTGCCCGCCCGTTCCGCGCACTTCCAGCGTCTCCACGGGGCGCCCGCTCGCATGTTCGATCAATGCGACAGGCGGCTTGCCGTTCGGACTGAGCCATTTGTCGCCCCATTGCATCAGCGCGATCAGCACTGGATATAAGTCCGCTCCTTTCGCGGTCAGCCGGTAGCCGAACGTGTTCGCGCGTTCCGCAAGCGGGAAGCGTTCGAGTATCTCCAGTTCGATCAGCCGTTCGAGCCGCGCCGTCAGCACGTTTCTGGCGATGCCGAGCCCGCCATGAAACTCGTCGAAGCGCCGGCTGCCCTGCGTGCACTCGCGCACGATCAGCAACGTCCACCACTCGCCCACCTCGTCGAGGGCGCGAGCGATCGAACATTCCATTCCGACGAAGCGTTTTCTATACATGATGGCTGCATCCTACATCTAGTTTCGTCATGCAACTTAACCATTTTCCGGGGAAGAGCTTCCCGGTTTCGGCCAGTACCGCGACGCAACTGGCTTGCCTATAGTTGCGTCACGAAACTTAAGCGCGTGTCACCGACCGGGATCTCCCCCCGGCATCGATACCGCCAGTTGCATGGAACAACGATCGCCGATGGGCGAACCGAAACAGGTCTCGACGTCGCCCGGCCACTCAATCTACTTAGGATTAGCATGGAAAACCAACTTGATCCGGCTGGGCTGGGAGTCGACGCTCCCGATACCCCGGCGAAATCCCGTTCCGCTCGATGGATCGGCAAAGGCGTGGCGGGCGCGGTGCTCGTCGCCGTGTCCGCGACGGCGTTTTATCTGCACGGCTCCGGCGCCGCGCCGGTCGTCGCGCCGCCGCCGCCATCGGTGACGATCAGCGCGCCGTTGCAGCGCGATATCGAAGACCGGCTCGGGTTTCTCGGGCAGTTTTCAGCCGTGAATCGCGTGGAACTGCGCGCGCAGGTCGGCGGCACGTTGACGCAGATCCACTTCAAGGACGGCGACATCGTTCATCAGGGCGACCTGCTCTTCGAGATCGATCCGGAACCGTATCGCATCAAGCTGAGCGAGGCGAGCGCCGAACTTGCATCGGCCAACGCGCGGCTGGCGCTCGCCACGCGCCAGTTGGCCCGCGCGCAGGAACTGCAACGCTCGGAAGCGGGAACCGTCGAGAACGTCGATCAGAGCGTGGCCGAGCAGCGCGCGGCGCAGGCGGCCGTGGACCGGGCAAACGCACTGGTTCGCGATGCGCGTTTCGACCTGGATCGCTGCAGGATCACGGCGCCGTTCACCGGGCGCATCGGCACGCATCTCGTCTCCGCCGGCAATCTGATCTCCGGCAGCCGCGCGGGCAGCGGTCCGACGACGCTGCTCGCCACAATCGTTTCGCTCGACCCGGTCTATCTGGATTTCGACATCAGCGAAAACGACTATGCCGCGTTTCAGCGTTCGCGCGCGGGCCAGCAAGGACCGCTGGCCGACACCGTGAACATCTCGCCGACCGGCGACAGCGGATTCACGCGCACCGGCAAGCTCGATTTCATCGACAACACGCTCGACCGTTCGAGCGGCACGATCCACGCGCGCGCCACGATTCCGAATCGCGATCTGTCGCTGACGCCCGGCGGCTTCGCGCGCGTGCGGCTCGCCACGACCGCGCCGCAACCCGCGTTGCTCGTGCCCGATGCCGCCGTGCTCGACGACCAGACCGACCACATGGTCTATGTGGTCGGCGCGGACGATGTCGCCACGCCGAGAAAAGTGCAGGTCGGCGATCTGCGCGGCGGCTTGCGCGTAATCCGCTCCGGGCTTGCGCCGACGGACCGCGTCGTGATCGACGGCATTCCATCCGTTCATCCGGGTTCGAAAATTTCTCCGCGCTCCGGAACCATCCGGTTCACCGCGGAGCAAGTGGCCGAAGGAGCGAAATCATGAGACTGACGCACTTCTTCATCGAGCATCCGCGCTTTGCCGCAGTGCTCAACATATTCGTGTTGCTCATCGGTCTCGCGACCATGATCAAGCTGCCGGTGGCGCAGTATCCGAACATCGTTCCGACGACGATTCAGATCACGACCTCGTATCCCGGCGCATCGGCCGATACGATCGCGCGCACGGTCGCAACGCCGCTCGAACAGTCGATCAACGGCGTCGAGAACATGGACTACATCTCGAGCCAGTCGACCGGCAATGGGCAACTGACGATCACCGTGATCTTCAAGGTCGGCACGAATCCGGATACGGCGCTTTTGCTGACGCGCAGCCGCGTGGAAGACACGCTCTCGCGCCTGCCCGCCGACGTGCAGTTGCAAGGCGTACAAGTGAAGAAGACGATTCAGGCGCTGCTGCTCGGCGTGCACGTCTATTCGCCGGACGGTTCGCGAAGCCCCGAGTACCTGTCGAATTACATGCTCAAGGTGCGCGACCAGATCGCGCGCTTGCCGGGCGTCTCGGACTTTCAGTTGTTCGGTGAACGGCAATACGCAATGCGCATCTGGATCGATCCCGACAAGGCGGCTTCGTACAGGATCAGCGCGAGCGAAATACTCGCCGCGCTTCGCGCGCAGAACGCCGCCGTGTCCGCCGGCGTGCTCAACCAGCCGCCCGTTTCGAATCAGGGCACGGGTGCGTATCAGATCAACGTCGAGGCGCTCGGCCGTTTGAGCACGCCGGAGCAGTTCGGCGACGTCGTCGTGAAGTCGGACGCTCAGGGACGCGTGACGCGAATTCGCGATATCGGTCACGTCGAGCTCGGCTCGGTGGATTACGGCTCGAAGGCCTATGCGGATCGTTACGCGGCCACGCCGTGGTTCGTGATCGCAACGCCGGATGCAAACGTCGTCCAGGTCGAACACGACGTCTGGGCCAAGATGGCCGAACTGAAGAAGACCTTTCCGCCGGGCATCGACTACATGAAGATCTATGATCCGACGACTTTCGTGTCGCAATCGATCCATGAAGTTGCGAAGACGATCGGTATCGCCATTCTGCTGGTGGTCGGCGTGGTGTATCTGTTCCTGCAGAACTGGCGCGCGACGATCATTCCGGTCGTGGCGATTCCGATATCGCTGGTCGGAACGTTCGCCATCCTGTCGCTGTTCGGCGCGTCGATCAATAACCTTTCGTTGTTCGGGCTGGTGCTCGCCGTCGGGATCGTCGTGGACGATGCCATTGTCGTGGTCGAGAACATCGAGCGGAACATGACGCTCGGCATGACGCCGCGCGAGGCCGCTCATCAGACGATGAAGGAAGTCTCGACCGCGATCATCGCCATTGCGCTGACCTTGTGCGCCGTGTTCGGACCGACGGCGCTCATGTCCGGCATCTCCGGCCTGTTCTTCAAACAGTTCGCGATCACGATCGCCGCGTCCACCATCATCTCGTGCTTCGTGTCGCTCACGCTGAGCCCGGCGCTCGCCGCGGTGCTGCTCAAGCCGCACGAAATGGAGAAGACGCACGGCGGCTCCACCGCGCTCGGCCGCCTGCATCATGCGATTTTCGGCCGCTTCAACGCGTCGTTCGAATGGCTGTCGTCGAAATACGGAAAGATGACCGGCCGCGCCGTGCGCGCGACCACGGTCATGCTGGTCGTCTACGCCGGTCTGATCGGGGCGACGGGCCTGCAAATGTCGAGAATGCCCACGGGCTTCATTCCGGAACAGGACATCGGTTATCAGGCGGTGATCGCGTTCCTTCCGCCCGGCTCCAGTCTGGAACGCACGGACAAGGTGATTCGCGAGATCAACGAAATCGTGCTCGATACACCCGGACTCAAGGGCGTCACGCACACGTCGCCCGTCTCCGGCTTCGATGTCACGACCGGCACGATCGCGCCCAACGTGGGCACGCTGTTCTACGGTTTGCCGTCCCTGTACGACAAGCATGTGCCGGGCGTCAACGCGGCCTCGATGCTGGTCGAACTGCGCAAGCGCGTGTCCGTGGTCAAGGACGCGGTCGTCGTGGTGGTGAATCCGCCGCCGGTGCAGGGACTGGGCGCGGCGGGCGGCTTCAAGCTGATGCTCGAAGACCGCGGCGGACTCGGACCGCAGGCGCTCGCCGACGCGGCCCACGCGCTGGTCGCGGCAGCGAACAAGGACAAGACCTTCGGCGGCGTGTTCACGCTCTACGACGCAGGCGCGCCATCGGTCTATGCGGACGTCGATCGTCTCAAGGCACAAAAAATCGGACTGACGCCAACGGACGTGTTCTCGACGATGGAGCTTTACCTCGGTTCGCAATACGTCAACGACTTCAACTTCATGGGACGCACGTATCAGGTGCGCGTTCAGGGCGACGAAGCGTACCGCCGCACGCCGGAAGACATCGGCAGGCTGAAGGTGCGCAACGCATCGGGCGACATGGTGCCGATCAGCAGTGTGGCGACGTTCCACAGCAACACGCAGCCGTATCGCGTGCCGCGCTACAACATGTATCCCGCGGCGGAAATCATGGGCGCGGCAGGTCCGGGCCTTTCGTCCGGCGATGCGATCGAACGCATGGAACAACTCGCCCGGCAAGTGCTGCCGAACGGCATCGCCTACGAATGGACCGATCTGGCGCATCAGCAGAAAGAACAAACCATGTCGCCGCTCGTGGTCTTCGCCGCGTCCGCGCTCTTCGTGTTCCTCGTGCTGGCCGCGCAGTATGAAAGCTGGAAGACGCCGCTCGCCATCGTGCTGATCGTGCCGATGTGTCTGCTCGCGGCATCGATCGGTCTGAATGTGCGCGGCATGCCGATCGACATTCTTGCGCAGATCGGCTTCGTGGTGCTCGTCGGGCTGGCGGCCAAGAACGCGATTCTGATCGTGGAATTCGCCAAGCAACGTCAGGAAGAAGACGGCGTCGACGCGGAGGATGCCGCCACGCACGCCGCCCATGTGCGCCTGCGTCCGATCCTGATGACGTCGTTCGCCTTCATCGCAGGCGTGGCGCCGCTCGCCATCGCCGCCGGCGCGGGCTCGGAGATGCGGCAGTCGCTCGGTACGACGGTGTTCTTCGGCATGCTCGGCGTGACGCTTTTCGGCCTCGCCTTCACGCCCGCCTTTTATGCCTTCGTACGCAACCTCGGCGCTCGTGGAAAGCGCGACGTGCGCGCCCTGCCGCGCAAACTCAGCAGTGGAGAAGCGAAATGAACAAGCTCCTGGTCAGGACGATGAAAGCGGTTGCGGGCGGTCTGTTCGTGAGTGCCTTTCTTGCCGCGTGCGCGGTCGGACCCGACTACGTCGAGCCCCAAACGCACATGACGCCGTTTCATAACGCGCAGCAAGTGGCGGAGCGGCAAACCACGCTGCCCGCGCCGCACCTCGACAACTGGTGGACCGGCTTCGACGATCCGGAACTGGTCACGGTCGTGCAACGCGCGCTGGCTCAGAACCTGAGCATTCAGGCCTCGATCGCGCGGGTCACTCAGGCGCGCGCGGCGGCGCAGGCGGCCGGCGCGCAACTGCTTCCGACTGTCGATGCCGGTGCGTCGTACTCGGCGGAACATCAGAGCGTGCAGAGTCCGCTTGGCGCGCTCGCGAGCGCGTTCCCGAACTACAGCCGCGATCAGAAAGAATACGTGGCGGGCGCGACGGCGAGTTGGGAAATCGATCTCGCCGGCGGGTTGCGACGCGCACACGCCGCCGCGACCGACGAAGAGCAGGCCGCCGAGGCCGCGCAACTCGGTACGCGCGTCACCGTCGCCGCCGATGCCGCCGACGCCTATCTGCAAATCCGCGGTCTGCAGGCGCAGCTTGCCGTCACCCAGGATCAGGTGGACACCGACGCGCGTCTGCTCGAACTCGTGAAAGCGCGCAAGCGGGCCGGCGCATCCGACGAACGCGAAGTGGCCCAGGCCGAAGCGTTGTTGCGTCAGGCTCGCGCCACGGTGCCGAGCCTGCGGGTCGCGCTCGAAGCGCAACTGAACCGGCTCGATGTGCTGCTGGGCGCGCAGCCCGGCACTTACGCGGCGGAACTCGGCGCGCACGCGGGCGAGATTCCGGGCGTGCCGGCCATCGGCAGCGGCGATACACCGGTCGATGTCTTGCGCCGCCGCCCGGACATCATCGCGGCGGAAAGGCATCTGGCGGCGTCCAACGAAGCGATCGGCGTCGCGCTGGCCGAGTACTACCCGAAGATCTCGCTCTCCGGGGCGCTGGGATTCGACAGCGTTTCGGCCAGCCACTTCCTGAGCGCGAAGGCGTTCCAGGCGGTCGGCACCGGCGCGCTGCGCTGGCGTCTGTTCGATTTCGGCAAGGTGGACGCCGAGGTCAGGAGTGCGCGCGGCTCATACGCGGAGGCGCTGGCGCAGTATCGGGAAGCGGCGCTCAAGGCGGCTGAGGACGTCGAGAACGCGTTCATGACGCTTTCGCAAACGGAGATTCGCGCGCAGGAAATCCAGCAGGAAGTCGATGCCTTGACGAAGGCGCGGGACCTGTCCGAGAAGGCATATCGCGCGGGTTCGATCACGCTCACCGACGTCCTCGACGCCGACCGCCAACTGCTCAATTCGCGCGCCGATCTCGATGCGACCCGAGCCGATGCCGCACGCGCCGCCGTCAGGACGTTCCGTTCGCTCGGAGGCGGCTGGGACACGCCGCAGCAGCAGGTCGCCGCGAAGAACTGAGACCTCGCCACTTTATGGGGAACAGCTTCCCACTTCCGCCGGGTAGTGCGGTCGGGTTGCGTTCCCTATAGTTTCGTCAAGCAACCGAATTCATCAATTTTCAAGCGAGGTCGAAATGGATCGCCGACTACTCACGCTTTCGCTCGGCATGTTCGCGCTGGGCACCGATAGCTTCGTCTTCGCGGGCATCCTGCCTGAGATCGCTCATTCGTTTGGCGTGAGTATCGGCGCGGCGGGACAGTTGATCAGCGTCTACGCGCTGAGCTATGCGCTGCTGGGCCCGACCATCGCGGCGCTGGCCGCGAACGTGGGACGCAAGCGCTTGCTGCTCAGCGGCATCGGCCTGTTCGTGATTGCCAATCTCGGCACGATCGTCGCGCCGAATCTCGGCATCGCGCTCGCGACGCGCGCTTTGGCGGGCTTAGGCGCCGCGATGTTCTCGCCGACGGCCAGCGGCACCGGCGCGGCACTGGTGCCGCCGGAGCGGCGCGGCTACGCGCTGTCGATCATCGTGGCGGGGCTGACCACGGCGACGGCGCTCGGCTCGCCCATCGGCGCGGTCATCGGCGGGCTCGCGGGCTGGCACTGGACGCTGGTGCTCGTCGCCGCGCTCGGTGGCGCTGCCTTCCTCGGCATCCTCGCGTTCATGCCCGAAGTGCCGCTGCCGCCGGCAATTTCGCTGCGCGAGCGTCTGTCGCCGCTGACCGATTCGCGCGTCGGTCTGACGCTTGCGACGACCGTGCTGGCGCAGATCGGCACCTTCATCATCTTCAGCTACTTCTCGGTCGTCTTCGACCGCGCCACCGGGCACAGCGCCACCGTGCTCGGCGGACTGCTCGTACTGTGGGGGCTGGCCGGGACGATCTCCAACCTGCTGACGGGGCGCATTCTCGACCGGATCGGTTCGCACGAGGTCGTGCTGATCAAGCTGGCGATCGTCGCGATTGTCATCTTCACCCTGCCGTGGACGAGCGCGCACCTCTGGAGCGCGGCCATCGCGGTGACGATCTGGGGCGCCTGTGCGTGGGGCGTGCTGGTGCCGCAGCAGTTCCGCCTCGCGAGCCTGAATCCGCCGATGACCTCGGTGCTCGTCGGACTCAACACGTCGGCGACGTATGTCGGCGTGTCCATAGCCGGAACGCTTGGCGCCGTCGTGATTCCCGTGACCGGCAGCCACAACCTGGGCTATCTCTCCGCCATTCCCGTCGTGATCGCGATTCTGGTCTCCGGGCTGGCGACGCGCCGCATCGCATCGTTCACGGGATCGAAAAGCGCGGTAGCGGCCTGAGCAATCGGCAAATCACTTCCATCCGGGATTCAAGGAAACCGTCATGTCCAACGCAAACACATTTCGTCAGTTACACGTCAATTCAACGCCGCTGCTTTTGCCGAATGCCTGGGATGCCGGCAGCGCGCGGCTCATCGAAGCGCAAGGCGCGCCTGCAATCGCCACGACGAGCGCCGGTTTCGCATGGGCGCTGGGTTATCCCGACGGCCGCATGCTGCCTTTCGCGGAAGTCGCCGCCTCGGTCCGGCGCATCGTGCGCGTGCTGAAAGCGCCGCTGTCCGTCGATGTCGAGCACGGCTACTCCGACGACCCCAGGACCGTCGCGGACCACGTGCTGCAACTGGCGGATATGGGCATTGCCGGCATCAATATCGAAGACGGCCCGGACGCCGCGTCGCTTCTGGCCGCGAAGATCGAAGCGATCAAAAGCGCCGTTGCGAAAGCGGGCCTCGATCTTTTCGTCAACGCGCGCAGCGATGTGTTTCTCGCCACTCTCGTCGAGAAACCAAAGCAGCCACAGGAGTCGATCGCGCGCGGCAATCTGTACGCATCGGCGGGCGCGGATGGTCTTTTCCTGCCGGCGCTCGTGCAGCCGTCGGACATCGAGACGATTGTCGGCGCAACGCGTTTGCCGCTGAACGTCATGGCGCTTCCCGGTCTGCCCGATGCCACGACGCTCGGCAAACTCGGCGTGCGACGGCTCAGTGCGGGCAGCGCGATCGCGCAGGTTTTGCTCGGCAGAGCGAAGGCCATGACACAGGACTTTCTGGCGCACGGCCGCTCCGAAGCACTCGCCGACCAGCCTTTGCCATACGGCGAAATCCAGCAGCTGTTTGCCTGACTGACCACTCACCTGGAACGTTCAACACACAACGGAGAACATCATGATGCTCGAAGGAAAACGCGCTCTGGTCACGGGAGCAAGCCGTGGTATCGGTGCCTCGATCGCGAAGGCTTTGGCCGCCGCGGGCGCGGACGTGGCGATCACGTATGAGAAGTCGTCGGAACAAGCCGCGCGGGTCGTCGAGGCGATCGAAGCGGAAGGCCGCCGTGGTGTCGCGATCCGGGCCGATAGCGCCGATGCATCGGCAATTCAGGCATCCGTACAGAAGACGGTCGAAGCACTGGGCGGCCTCGATATTCTCGTCAACAACGCGGGCATTCTCCGGATGGGCGATGTGAAAGACATCTCCATCGAAGACATCGACGCGACGCTCGACGTCAACGTGCGCGGGCCGATTCTGGCCGCGAAAGCCGCGATTCCGCATCTGCCGACGGGTGGACGCATCATTTCGATCGGCAGCTATTTCGCCGACCGCGTACCCGCCTCGATGCTCGGTGTCTATTCCGCGTCCAAGTCTGCGCTCGTCGCGTTCACGAAGGGGCTGGCGCGGGAACTCGGCCCGCGCGGCATCACAGCGAATCTGGTGCAGCCCGGCTCGATCAATACTGATATGAACCCGGTCGAGGGTCCGTTCGGGCCGACGCTGAAATCGCTGACGGCGACCGGCGACTATGGAAACGGCGAGGACATCGCGCAAGCGGTGGTGTTTCTGGCGAGCAAGAACGCTAGCTATATCACCGGCGCGGCGCTCACCGTCGATGGCGGGGCCAATGCATAAAGCGAGTGCGGGACCCTGCACACTCGTTCGGTTTTGCTTTGCATGACATAGGCCTGTCTCAACGTCGAACCGCGTGTAAGATCGTTCGAATACGGCGCACCCTGGCATATCGTTGTAGTCAGAATGCCGGGTGCTTCATCCGTACGAAGTGCGTGTGTTTCAGGGAGACGATGCGATGCGCATACTGCTCGTCGACGATCACGAACTCTTCAGAGCCGGTCTTGCACTGCTCATCAAGGAGCTTTTCCCGGATGCAGAGCTTTTGCATGCGAGTACGCTATCGCATGGAATCGATCTGGCGATGACCGGGCAGCCGGATATCGTTTTTCTGGACCTCGAACTTCCTGACGGGCATGGTTGCGACGCGCTCGGCCGCTTGAAGGATGCGCGACCGTCCTTGCCCGTGGTCGTGGTATCGGGCGACGAAAGCATGGAGACGGTCGGTCGATGCCTCGAACTCCGCGCAATGGGCTACGTGCCGAAATCGTCGTCGCCCGAAGCACTCCACGCCGCGATCGTTGCGGTGCTCTCGGGCGGTGTGTTCCTGCCCGCGGCGAGCATTGCCGGGCTGCGGCGTGCGATCGACATGGCCGAGGCACCGGCACACGACTCAGAAAAAGCACCGCCAACGAACGGCAGTGTCGAACCTTGGGACGCGCCGCGCCTCGGACTGCCGCCACGGGAGTATGAAACGCTCGCGTGGCTAGTACGCGGACTCCCCTCCAAAGCCATTGCGTCGAAGATGGGGCTCGAAGACATCACCGTGCGCAAGTACATCAGTCATCTGCTCGCGCACTTCAACCTGCGGCGCCGCACTGAACTCATCGTGATGATGGCGGACAAGGGCATCACGCTCGGAACGCTGTCGGTCACAGATGCTTCGCGAGATCGAGATTCTCCTTCCGATGGGCGGCAGCGAACCGGCTGATTTCCCCCAGCAAGTCTTCCGGCGCCGATGACTTGCGTAGTAACACGAAAGGCTCCGGAAAATCGCGAAGCACGCGAACGGACAACAGCTCGCCGGTAATGAACGCGACTGGAATCACGCCCGCCCACGCGTAGTGACGCCTGATCCGATCGGCAACCGCCATGCCGGAGGCGCCATCGCGCAACCGGATATCGGTCACGATGAGATCGGGAATGCGGCTGTCATCGGCGAGAATGGCGGCGAACCCGGCCATCGATTCCGCGGCCTGCACGAGCGCGCCCGCACTCGAAAAAAGGCGGCGCAGGCCTTCGAGGACTTTCGGTTCGTCGTCGCACAGCAGCATGAACGCGCCGTTGAGATCGGGATTGCAGACCTTGCCATACTGATTCGTCCCGGTAGCCGGCGTCGATGCCGCCACGCTCGCGTAGAGCGAAAAGCGCGAGCCGCGCCCTTCGGTCGATGCGAAGCTCACCGCGTGTCCCGGCAGAATGCGAACGACGCGCTGCACGATCGATAATCCGAGTCCCAGCCCTTTCGAACGGTCGCGCTCCGAATTGTTGATCTGATAGTACTCGGCAAAAATCGCCTCGCGATGCACGGCGGCAATGCCGATTCCGGTGTCCCATACATCGATGCGCAGCCGCTCATCCAGATGCACCCAGCCAAGCACAACGCCGCCCGACGACGTGCTCTTGATCGCGTTCGATACGAGATTGGACAGGGCCCGCTTGAGGAGCGACCGGTCTGTCTCGATGGACGGCGGTCTGACTCGCCGCCTCGCGAGCCTGAGATCGATTCCCCGCGACCGGGCCATCTCCCGGTATTGCCCCACCACTTCCGTCAATAAGTCCAGAGTATTGACCGGCGCAAGGCGGGGCACATACGAGCCCAGCTCGCTGTAGTCCTGGATCTCCTTGAACATGTCGACGATGTCCGACGCGGTCTCCTCGATGACTTCAAGGTCGCGTTTGACCGCGCGTCCGTCGCCGATATTCATCCGGGCACTGCGGATGAAGAGATTGATCGCGGCGAGCGGCTGCTGGATGTCGTGATACGCCGACGAGAAAAATCGCTCCTTTTCCTTGACTAGCTCCTGCATGCGCTTGTTCTGTTCGTTGACCGCGCGGGACGCCGTCTCGACGCGCGCCTTGGCCGCACGCAAGCTGCGTCGGTACATGAATTCGCGCCTCGCCGAGCGTTCCAGCGGAATGCTGACAACCACGCCTATGGCGTACGTCAGCGGCAGGCTCGTGGCGTGCGCGAGCATCGACGAAAGATGCATGCCGAATTTCTCGCCCGGCGGCGCGAGGAAGAGCATGAGCAGATAACTCACGACACAAAGCCCGACCAGCCACGCCGCAGTGATCGCCCGAAGCCGGAAAGCCATGAAGATCGTGAACAGGGTAAGCGTCAGGATCGAATAGTGTTCATGCCATGGCAGGTCCACGATCTGCAGCATTCTCAGAGTGGCCAGCCAGGCGCTGAGCGTCCACAGGCAGAGCAGCCCGACGGCCCAGCGTTCGTCGTCGAGCGCGCGCGGCGTCCACAACAGGACGGCCGCGCCCATGCCGATGGCGGCAGCGGCTCTCACGAAAATGAGTTCGGCGTGGTGCAGATGGACGGGATCGAGTATGTCGAGCCGTTCGAAATCACGGATGGAAAAAACAATCCATAAGGCGGTGAAGATTGCGATGGAAAGCTTTCGCTGCACGGAAAAACGCTGCGCGTAGTCCCTCCGGAACGCACGTTCCTGAGCCGCCGATCTGAACCTGCGTACACGGAGGTTCGCCGATCTCATAGGGTTGCCCGATCAGGAATGTCGCCGTCCGCGAGTACGGCGGCATGACATTCAAAAAGCATAGCAGGGCGTCACTCGATTCCGAATATACAAATGTAGCGGTACGAATGTGCCCTCTCCCTTCCGAATGCCTACATCTTTCGCGGTTCGATCTCGGCCGTTCGCCTACCTACGTGGGTGTCGACGGCGTCGGCTCCGTCGGAAAATCAATGCCAGCGGATACGGTTCACCCGAATCCCGCTGCCTGGCATTCACGAGGAGGTTGCCATGAAATCAGTCGTTATCGCAGTCGCCGCAGCGTCGGCGCTTTCCTTGCCTCTCGCGGCATTCTCTCAGACGGATCCGTCACTGACACGCGCCCAGGTGCGTGCGGAGTTACAGCAGTTCGAGCAGGCCGGCTATGATCCGGCCAAGAGCGACGACGCAACTTATCCGGGCGACATCCAGGCGGCTGCAGCACGGATACCGGCCGACAGCTCGACCGCGTATGGCGGAATGCCCGCCGGTTCATCGTCGTCAGGCTCGCGTGCCGTCGTTCGGCCCGCCTCTACCGACGAGATGAAGCAAATCTATTTTGGGGGCCAGTAGAAGCGCCCCTCTTCTTCCCTCTGTGCCCGCACAAATCGGGACCGTTGCTTACCTCAGTCGAGGAAAAACTCGTGCGCCGAGGATGTCAATCGTCGGCGCACGCCGGAACCTGAGAGCACAATAATCTGACATAACGGATTCGAGTCCCTTGAAAGTTGCAGATCAAGCTCGCTCCTGTTAGACGAAGCGAAGCTCCACGGCATCAATGAATACCCTGATTTCGTAGGCGAAGCCGCGTTTCTAAATTGATCGAAAGTAGAAACGAGTCTCCCATGAAGATGGCTCGACGACGGGTTCCACCATTAGACAAAGGGAAGCAAGCGGACGCACGCGCTCTGCAACCGCCTCGCGTTCTTCGTCGATCAGGAAGCTGATGCAAATGGGCACAACACCGGCGCTGGAAGAATCCCTGACCCGTGAAGTGAACGGCCTTTCGTTCGACCGGTTCATCGAACAAACACGCAAGGAGTATGGTGTACCCGGCGCGGTTGTCGTCGCGGCCAGCGACCAGGGCATCGAGTACCTCGGAGGGTTCGGCGTGCGTCGTCAAGGCGATTCCGCTTCCGTGGATGGGGATACCAGATTTCAGATCGCGTCCATGAGCAAGTTCGTTGCCGCGACTGCCCTCGGCGTCCTGATCGATAAAAAAGGGGCGGTTTCGTGGGACGCCCCGGTCCGGACGTTCTCTCCGGAGACAGTGCTCGCCGAGCCCTACGGCACGCAGAACGTGACATTGCGCGACTTCTTCGCCCATCGCACGGGGCTGCCGAAATACGGCGATCTGCTTCCGCACCACTTTCTTCGCTGGCGCGTGGTCGAGAAGAATGGCGCGCTCAACGGCGTGCGCTCGATCGTTGCGCTTATCCCTGAACTTAGACTTGGCATCGCCATTTTCGCCAACAAGCAGATGACGGTTTTCCCGGAGGCGGTGCGTGCGGAGTTTCTCGAACGGGTACTGGCGCCCTCAGGTCGAGACCTTCAAACGCAGATCCGCGAGGAGCAAGCCGGATGGAATTCTCTGCTTCTGATTCCCACACCGCCAGATGACTCGAAGCCGCTGGAGCGAGATCGTGACGCCTTTATCGGAACCTTTGTCAGCCTGCTCTATGGCCGCCTCGTAATAGACCGTGATGGTGAAGATCTGGCCGTTCGCATCGCTAATAATGAATATCCGGCAAGACTGCGCCATTGGTCGGGAGATACCTTTCTCATCGGCTTCGACGATCCCGATATCGCGCCCGGTTTGCTGACGTTTCAGTTCGAGAAAGGGGCTTTCCGCGCGACGAGTTTCAACGGCAGTGAGGTACCGCATTTCAACACGGTCAATTACGGGCATTTCGATCGCTCCGATTGATCGATTGACCGTGCCGAAGCAGCCTGAACTATCGTGACTCATGAGGGCGTCTGATGCCACATACCGGATGGAGACGCGATGTTATCGCCAATGGCAAAGATTCGAGCACTGGGCGTTGCGCTCGCGCTCGTTAGCTGGCTGACGCAAGCGCAGACAACGGACTACTGGGGAACCCGTCTTCCGGACCAGCCCACGCAGTTTATTTTTGGCTACGGCTCGCTTATCGACACGCCATCGCGCAACGCCACGGCCGGCAAACCGGTTGCGGCGATTCCGGTGCGCGTATCGGCGGCGTTCGGATACGTGCGCAGCTGGAGCGACCGGGCTCCCTCGGGATTCACCGCACTCGGTCTTCGTCGCCCGCTCGAGGGCGAACGGCCCATGACGATCAACGGCGTCATCTATCCCGTGGGCGATGACATGTCCGCGTTCGACCAGCGCGAGAAGGGATATGTGCGGGTCGAGGTGCCCCGCGCGCTTATCGAGGCGGTGTCGTGGCAGTCGCTGCCCGCGCAGGGAACCGTCTGGGTGTACGTACCTCAGGCGGCCGGGAAAGCGCCGGGCGAAGGACTTCCGCTTCCCGACGCGCGGTTTCCGCTCCTCGAGTCTTATATCGATATCGTCATTGAAGGAGGACTTGAATACGGGCCGGAGTTTGCGCGCGAGATCATAGAAACGACCCGGGACTGGAGCCCTTATTGGCTCAACGATCGCAGGCTCGCACGACGTCCCTGGGTGTTCGACAAGCAGTATGCGACCGTCGATGAATTGCTCGCGACGACCGCCCCTTGCTTTGCGCAGCGAACATTCTCGGAGGATTATGCCGCCGCTAGCAAAGCCGTCGAGAAGCAAAAGGACGGTATGTGCCGTCGGCAAGCACATGCTCGCTGAGCCAGTTATCACACGACCGCGGACGCCGCTGAACGCCGGCTATGGTTGACCTGAAACCGCGCCCGCCGTCTCAATACGTGTAAAACCCGCGTCCGTTTTTCCGCCCCAGATACCCCGCGTCCACCATCTCTTTAAGCAACGCCGCCGGCCTGTATTTCGGATCGTTGAAGTCGCGATACAGCACTTTCATGATCGCGAGCACCGTGTCGAGTCCGATAAGGTCGGCCAGCGCCAGCGGCCCGATCGGATGATTCGCGCCGAGCTTCATGCCGGCATCGATTCCTTCGGCGCTCGCGATGCCCTCTTGCAGCACGAAGACCGCTTCGTTGATCATCGGCACGAGGATGCGATTGACGGCGAATCCCGGCGAATTCCTGACGTCGATCGCCGTTTTGCCGATGCGCCTCGCGAGCGCCACGGTCGCCTCGAAGGTGATGTCGCTGGTCTGGATGCCGCGAATCACTTCGATCAGCTCCATCATCGGGACAGGGTTGAAGAAATGCATCCCGATGAACCGCGCCGGATTCGCGAGCGTCGCGGCGAGCATCGTGATCGAGACCGACGAGGTGTTCGTCGCGATGATCGCGCCCGGCTGCAGCACGCCGTCGAGTTGTCGGAGGATGTCCCGCTTGATCTGCACGTTTTCGGTGGCGCCCTCGATCACGAAGTCGCAGGCGGCAAGGCTGCCCGACGCGACGCCGCGCTCGATGCGCGCCAACGCTGCCGACGCCTCGTCCGCCGAGAGCTTGTCCTTGCGCACCATCCGTTCCAGGCTGGCCGAGATGCGGTCGATGCCACGTTGCACGGCTTCTTCGCTGATGTCGTTGAGCACGACGTCCAGACCGGCTTGCGCGCACACCTGTGCAATGCCGCTGCCCATTTGCCCCGCGCCAACGATGCCAATCTTTTGAATGTCCATTGCGCCGTCACATGTTCGGATAGTTCGGCCCGCCACCGCCTTCCGGCGTGACCCACACGATGTTCTGCGTCGGGTCCTTGATGTCGCAGGTCTTGCAGTGCACGCAGTTCTGCGCATTGATGACGAGGCGGTCGCCGCCGTCATCGTTCTTCACGAACTCGTACACGGCAGCGGGACAAAAGCGTGCCTCCGGGCCGGCGTAGGTGCGCAGGTTCACGTTCACCGGCACGCTCAGGTCCTTGAGCGTCAAATGCGCCGGCTGGTTCTCCTCGTGGTTGGTGTTCGAGATGAACACCGACGAGAGGCGGTCGAACGTCAGCTTGCCATCGGGCTTCGGATACTCGATCGGCTTGCACTGCGAGGCCGGCCTGAGCATCTCGTGATCTCGGTGCCGATGATGCAGCGTCCAGGGCACCTTGCCGCCCAGCAGTTTCTGTTCGATCCCGACCATCAGCGTGCCGAGGTACAACCCCTTGCTCATCCACTGCTTGAAGTTGCGCGCGCGATTGAGTTCGCCATGGAGCCACGAGGTCCTGAACGACTCCGGATAGGCGGTGAGCTGGTCGCCCTGACGGCCTGCCTGCACGGCATCGAATGCCGCTTCGGCGGCCAGCATGCCGGTCTTGATCGCCGCGTGACTGCCCTTGATGCGCGAAGCGTTCAGGAAGCCCGCCTCGTCGCCGACCAGCGCGCCGCCGGGGAACACGAGCCGGGGCAGCGACATCAGGCCGCCCGCGGTGATCGCGCGTGCGCCGTACGAGACACGCTTGCCGCCATCGAGATACTTTCGGATCTCCGGGTGCGTCTTGTAGCGCTGAAATTCCTCGAACGGCGAGAGATACGGATTCGTGTAGCCAAGGCCAACGACGAAGCCCACCATCACCTGGTTGTTGTCGATGTGATAGAGGAACGAGCCGCCATAAGTCTCCGTGTCGAGCGGCCAGCCGGCGGTGTGAATCACCAGGCCGGGCTGGTGCTTCGCAGGATCGATCTCCCAGAGTTCCTTGATACCGATGCCGTAGACCTGCGGGTCGGCGTCCTCGTCGAGCTTGAATTTCTCGTTCAGTTTCCGGCCGAGGTGTCCGCGCGCGCCCTCGCAAAAAAGCGTGTACTTCGCGTGCAGTTCCATACCGAGCTGGAAGTTCCCGGTGGGCTCGCCGTCCTTGCCGACGCCCACGTCGCCCGTGACGACGCCTTTGACGGAACCGTAGTCGTGGTACAGGACGTCGGCCGCCGGAAAGCCCGGAAAAATCTCGATCCCGAGCGCCTCGGCCTGCTGGCCCAGCCAGCGCGTGACATTCGCGAGGCTGATCACGTAGTTGCCGTGGTTCCTGAAGTTTTCCGGCAGCGCCCAGTTCGGGGTCTTGAAGGCGCCTTTCTCGTTGAGGAACAGGAACTGGTCCTCTGTCACCTCGACATTCAGCGGTGCGCCTTTTTCCTTCCAGTCGGGAATCAGCTCGTTGATCGCGCGCGGATCCATCACCGCGCCCGAGAGGATATGCGCGCCGATTTCCGATCCTTTCTCGAGCACGCAGACGCCGATCTCGACACCCTTTTCCGCAGCCAGCTGCTTGAGCCGGATGGCAGCCGAGAGTCCGGCGGGGCCGCCGCCGACGATCACCACGTCGTATTCCATCGACTCGCGCGGGCCGTATTCTTCGACCCAATTCATGCTTTCGCCTACACGCGTCATACGATTTTCTTCAGATGCAGATCGGCGATGTCCGCCGAGGTCATGTCGAGCCAGCCGCTCAGCACTTCCTCCGTGTGCTCGCCGAGCGTCGGCGGAGAGCGCCGGTATTGCACCGGCGACTCGGACATCCGGATCGGGTTCGCGACCAGCGACACCTGCTCCGCCAGCGCATGCGGCATCTCCACACGCATCTCGCGGGCTTGTACGTGCGGATCGGCGAACACCTTGTCGAGGCTGTTGATCGGGCCGCACGGAACACCGGCGGCTTCCATCACGGCGACCCACTCGTCAGTCGTGCGGCCGACCGTGACGCCGCGCAACAGCGCAATCAATTCTTCCCGGTGCTGCACGCGCTGGGGATTCGTCGCAAAGCGGGCGTCCCCGGCCCATTCCGGCCTGCCCAGCGACTTGCAGAGCTTGGCGAACTGGCCATCGTTGCCGACCGCGATGATCATGTAGCCATCGGCCGTCGGAAAATCCTGGTACGGCACGATGCTCGGATGCGCGTTGCCCATGCGTCGCGGCACCATGCCGCCGACCAGATAATTCGCGGCCTGGTTGGCAAGGCAGGCGATCTGCACGTCGAGCAGCGACAGATCGATATGCTGGCCCTCGCCCGAGCGCTCGCGGCGCGCCAGGGCCGCGAGGACCGCCACCGTCGCATAGAGTCCCGTCATGACGTCCGTCAGCGCCACGCCCACTTTCAGCGGCCCCTCGCCTTCGGTGCCGTCAGCGCGCCCCGTGAGGCTCATCAATCCGCCCATGCCCTGAATCAGGAAGTCATAGCCGGCGCGCGGCGCGTAGGGCCCGGTCTGGCCGAAGCCCGTGATCGAGCAATAGATAAGGCGCGGATTCGCGGCTTTGAGGCTCGCGTAGTCGAGACCGTATTGCGCCAGACCGCCGACCTTGAAGTTTTCGAGCACGACATCCGCCTTGCTCGCGAGCTGCTTCACGATACGCTGACCTTCGGGTTCGCTGATATCGATCGTGACGGACCGCTTGTTGCGATTGGCACTCAGAAAGTAGGCGGACTCTCCGGTGGCCTGCCCGTCCGCGTCGCTCAGCCAGGGCGGCCCCCAGGCGCGCGTGTCGTCGCCCGCGCCGGGGCGCTCGACCTTGACCACGTCCGCGCCGAGATCCGCGAGCAGTTGACCCGACCACGGGCCGGCCAGCACGCGCGACAGGTCGAGCACGCGCAAGCCCGTCAGCGCGCCTTGTTGCAGGGTATCGTTCATGGCCGGCACGTCAGAAAGCGGCGATGCCGGTGATGGCGCGCCCGAGAATCAGCGCGTGAATGTCGTGCGTGCCTTCGTACGTGTTGACGACTTCGAGATTGACGAGATGACGCGCCACGCCGAATTCGTCGCTGATGCCATTGCCACCGAGCATGTCGCGCGCGACGCGAGCGATATCGAGCGCCTTGCCGCACGAATTGCGCTTCATGATCGACGTGATCTCCACTGCGGCGGTGCCCTCGTCCTTCATGTGACCGAGGCGCAGGCAGCCTTGCAGGCCGAGCGTGATTTCCGTCTGCATGTCGGCGAGCTTCTTCTGGATCAACTGGTTCGCCGCCAAAGGCTTGCCGAACTGCCGGCGATCGAGCACGTACTGGCGCGCGCGATGCCAGCAATCCTCGGCCGCACCCAGCGCGCCCCACGCGATGCCGTAACGCGCGCTGTTCAGACAGGTGAACGGTCCTTTCAGGCCGCGCACGTCCGGGAACGCGTTTTCCTCAGGACAGAAGACGTCATCCATCACGATCTCGCCCGTGATCGACGCCCGCAGGCCGACCTTGCCGTGAATCGCGGGCGCGGACAAACCTTTCCAGCCCTTCTCCAGCACGAAGCCGCGAATGGCGCCTTCGTCGTCCTTCGCCCAGACGACGAACACGTCGGCGATCGGGCTGTTGGTGATCCACATCTTGCTGCCCGTGAGCTGGTAGCCGCCCGGCACCTTCTTCGCGCGCGTCATCATGGCGCCGGGATCAGAACCGTGATTCGGCTCGGTCAGGCCGAAGCAGCCGATCCACTCGCCGGCCGCGAGTTTCGGCAGATACTTCTGCTTGGTCGCCTCGTTGCCGAACGCCTCGATGGGCACCATCACAAGCGACGATTGCACGCTCATCATCGAGCGATAGCCCGAATCGACACGCTCCACTTCGCGCGCCACCAGACCATAGCAGACGTAGTTCAGCCCCGCGCCGCCGTAGGTTTCGGAGATCGTCGCACCCAGAAGGCCCAGCTCGCCCATCTCGCGGAAAATCTTCGGGTCGGTGCTTTCGTTGCGGAACGCCTCGAGCACGCGCGGCGCCAGACGCTCCTGGCAATACGCCTGCGCGGAATCGCGGACCATGCGCTCGTCTTCGGTCAACTGCTGGTCCAGGAGCAGCGGATCGTCCCATTGGAAGGCTGCCGACTTGTGTTGATTACTCATTTCATACTCGCAAGAGGTGGGTCGCGTGGCTAATTTATCGATGACAGGTTGTCGTATCAAACGATTTGTTCGCATTGACTTGTGCGAAAATTGCACAAGTCAGTCACAACCTCTCGCACGAGTCCCCGCCATGCGCCGCAAGATCCCTTCAACGACCGCGCTCGCCGCCTTCGAGGCCGCAGCGCGTCATCAGAGCTTCACCAAGGCCGCGGACGAGCTGGCCGTCACGCAAGGCGCGGTCTGCCGGCAGATCGGCGGGCTGGAGGATTTCCTCGGCCTCAAGCTGTTTCGCCGGGACCGGCGCGGCGTGGCGCTGACCGAGGCGGGGCTCGCGTATAGCCGCAAGGTCGCTTCGCGTCTGAACGGCGTCGAACAGGACACGCTCGAAATCATGGCCAAGGGCGGCCACGGCGGCACGCTCGAGCTTGCCGTCGTGCCCACGTTCGCGACCAAGTGGCTGCTGCCGAGATTGCCGCACTTCATTGCCGGGCACCCGGACATCACCGTCAATCTCACCGCGAACACGCGGCCGTTCCTGTTCGACGACACCGGGTTCGATGCGGCGATTCACGCAGGCGTCGCCGTCTGGCCGGGAACGGAGGGGCACGTTCTGATGAGCGAGACGCTGATCGCCGTATGCAGCCCGGCCCTCATCGCGCCGCGCACGAAGCTCGCGCCCGCGGACTGGAAGCGCTACCCGCTCTTGCAGCAGAGCACGCGCCCGTACGCGTGGCGCGACTGGTTCGCGTCACGTGGGCTTCAGGTGGAAGGGGATATGTCGGGACCGAAACTCGAACTTTTTTCGATGCTCGCGGAAGCGGCCGTGTATGGCGTCGGCATTGCGCTCATTCCGCGCCTGCTGATCGAAGATGAGCTGCGGCGCGGCGTGCTCGTGCCGGTCGTTAAGTACGAGCAGCCTAGCAACCGCTCGTACCACTTTCTGTATCCGGAGCGCAAGTCCGAAAACGCCGCGCTGACCGTGTTCCGCGATTGGCTCGAGAATCAGGCAGGCCAGTACCGGGAATCGGCCGGGTTGAATTGACGTCCGTTCAGACCGTGGCGGCGAGATTGGGGACGGCGGTGAACAGGTCGTCCACGAGGCCGTAGTCGGCGACGCTGAAGATCGGCGCTTCCGCGTCCTTGTTGATCGCGACGATCACCTTCGAGTCCTTCATGCCTGCCAGATGCTGGATTGCGCCCGAGATGCCCACCGCGACGTAGAGCTGCGGCGCGACGATCTTGCCGGTCTGGCCGACCTGATAGTCGTTCGGCACATAGCCCGCATCCACCGCCGCACGCGAGGCGCCGAGCGCGGCGTTGAGTTTGTCGGCGAGCGGCTCCAGAACCTTCGTGTAGTTCTCGCCGTTGCCGAGACCACGGCCGCCCGAGACGATGATCTTCGCGCTCGTCAGTTCCGGACGGTCCAGCTTCGTGACCTCACGGCTCACGAACCGCGAAAGTCCGCTGTCCGCCGCCGCTTCGAGCGCCTCGACGCCGGCGCTGCCGCCAACGGCTGCAACCGCGTCGAACGCGGTCGTGCGGACCGTGATGACCTTGACCGGATCGGCCGACTGAACCGTCGCAATCGCGTTGCCCGCGTAAATCGGGCGCTCGAACGTGTCCGGCGATTCGACCGCCGTGATGTCGCTGATCTGCGCGACGTCGAGCTTTGCGGCAATGCGTGGCGCGACGTTCTTGCCCGCGGCCGTGGCGGGCGCGAGAATGTGCGAATAGTGCTTCGCGACGGTCAGAACGGTCGCCTCGACGTTCTCGGCAAGGCCTTCTTCGAGCTGGGGCGCATCGGCGAGCAGCACCTTCGCCACACCGGCGATTTTCGCCGCTGCGTCGGCGGCGGCCTGCGCGTGGTGGCCCGCGACGAGCACATGCACGTCGCCGCCAATCTTCAGTGCTGCGGCGACGGCGTTCAGCGTCGCGGCCTTGATCGACTGATTGTCGTGTTCGGCAATCACCAGATTCGTCATTTTCCTCTGCTCCCCTTACAGTACTTTCGCTTCGTTTCTGAGCTTCTCGACCAGCGCCGCGACGTCCGGCACCCTGACGCCGGCAGAACGCCTCGGCGGCTCCGCGACCTTGAGCGTCTTCACACGCGGTGTAACGTCCACGCCGAGATCTTCGGGCTTCACGGTCTCCAGCGGTTTTTTCTTCGCCTTCATGATGTTCGGCAGCGTCACATAGCGCGGCTCGTTCAGGCGCAGATCCGCCGTCACCACGCCCGGCAGTGACAGCGACAGCGTTTCGGCACCGCCATCGACTTCGCGCGAAACGGTGGCCTTGCCATCGGCGATCATGATCTTCGAGGCGAACGTCGCTTGCGGCAGATTCGCCAAAGCGGCGAGCATCTGGCCGGTCTGGTTCGAATCGTCGTCGATTGCCTGCTTACCCAGGACAATCAACGAGGGTTGCTCCCTGTCCACGAGAGCCTTGAGCAGCTTTGCGACGGCCAGCGGCTGAAGCTCTGCGTCCGATGCAACATGAATTGCACGATCCGCGCCGATCGCGAGCGCCGTGCGCAAGGTTTCCTGTACTTGCGTGACGCCGCACGACACGACGACGACCTCGGTCGCCACGCCCGCCTCTTTCAGACGAACGGCCTCTTCCACGGCGATCTCATCGAATGGGTTCATCGACATCTTGACGTTCCCGGTATCGACACCGGACCCGTCAGACTTCACACCGACTTTCACATTCGGATCGACAACGCGCTTTACTGCAACAAGGACTCTCATTTCGGCAAGTTCGTTAAATTAATAGAAACCGCGTATTGCGCGACCAGTGAGCTTGGTCGCCGCACCTCTGGCTCTTAGAAGCGGTGGCGGATAGCGAGTCGAACCAGCACCTGCTTATCGGTCGAGGAATCACCCAGATTGCTGATATTGGCCACCGCGCTCCGTCCAAGCGAATTCGTCCCCGAGGCAATCTGGTAGCCGATAGCACCGTAAAGCTCGGTGCGCTTCGACAACACATAGTCCGTCGCCCACGAGAACTGGTTGTAATGCTGGTTGCCGACGTCGCTATTGCCCGCCTTCCCGACAGCCGTGGCCTTCAGGTAGTTATAGGCCAGTCCCGTCGAAAGAAACGGGCTGAACTTGTACGAGACGGCGATATCGAAGTTATGGAATTTCGCCTGGCTATTGAGAAACGACGCGCCGAGATTGCCATATTCAGTGTTCGAATACGAACCGGCAACCGTCCACTTGTCAGTGATCGCGTAGCTGGCGGCGAACATCGCCACCTGATATGACTGCGCGACCTGATAGCCTGAGTTCAGCGAACCGCTCAGACTCGACGCACCACTTTGGTTATCGGTAAAGAGGCCTCGGCCGGCCGTGGCCGTCGGGTTCTTGAAGAACTCGTATGCGGCCGCGACCTTGATTCCGCCGGTCGTATAGCCCGCACCCAGCGAATAACCGCTCTGCGACGTGAAGTCACCCGCAACTCCACCCAGGCTGTACAAGCCGCCGAACGTGAACCCATTAAACGACGGGCTCATATAGCGGACCGTGTTGTTCCAGCGAACCGAGTTTGCCGCGTTGTCCAGATCGCCCGGGTGCACCGAAGTCGGGCCACCCATCAGTGCATAGCCGGATATGAATTCGGGAAAGTAGAAGACCATGTCGTACTGACGACCCATGGTCACACTACCGTACTGCGCACTCCTGAGGCCGACGAACGCCTGGCGGCCGAACATGGTTCCACCCTGAGCCGCTTGCCCGTTGGGCATGTTGATTCCTGATTCAACGGTGAAGATGGCCTGAAGACCGCTGCCCAGATCTTCCGCGCCCGTGATACCCCAACGACTGCCGTACGGGCCCGACAGCGAGTCCATCGACACTTTCTTCCCGGCGCCCGCGTTATTCTGATAATGCAGACCTTCGTCCAGAATGCCGTAGAGCGTCACCGACGACTGCGCATAAGCGAACAAAGGCACCATGCCCAAAACGGTCAAAGCGAACTTCTTCATCGTAAATCTCCGTTTCCTTCGTTTTTTATTGAATTAGTAGTACTACAGTCGAGCGCCGCACGAATCACTGCATGGGGAATGCATGATTCTGGATCAGGTGGATTTGACTGAGGAGCTGTTATCTGCGATCTTCGCCGGCCTGGATACCGATCCAAACCGGTGGACAGACTAAAAGACGGCGTTCGAACAGCGCCTTCTCACAGCCCTGTTCGCGATCAGGCGGCGCCCTCGAACTTCTTTCCCGTCGCCATTAATTCCGGCGTGCCGATCATGTCGTTGAGTGCGTCGAAGTCGAGCATACGGTCCTGCCAAGGCAGAGTGGTCCGGTGCTGGCGCAGGCTGCCGTAGTAATCACGAAGCATGAAGGCCGCCGCGCGCGCGGTTCCACCCGGAAAGATCACGATCCGAAAGCCGATCGAACTCAATTCGTCCGCGCTCTTCACAGGCGTCTTGCCGCCCTCGACCATATTTGCCAGAAGCGGAATGCGGTTTGCGAATCGGTCACAAGCTTCCTTCATCTGCTCCGGAGTGCGTAGCGCTTCTATGAAGAGCGCGTCGACACCGCAATCGAGGTAGGCCTCGGCCCGTTCCAGCGCTTGCTGAAAGCCTTCGACGGCGAGCGCGTCGGTGCGGGCGAGGATCAGGGTCTGCTCCGAATGACGAGCGTCGAGCGCGGCGCGCAGCTTGCCGCACATCTCGGCTGCAGAAATGACGCCCTTGCCGTTCAGATGGCCGCAGCGCTTCGGGAAGGTCTGATCTTCAAGCTGGATCATCGCGGCGCCTGCGCGTTCGAAGGCGCGCACGGTCCGCTGGGTATTGAGCGCGTTGCCGAAGCCCGTATCTCCATCCACGATGACAGGCGTGGTGACGCGCTCGGTGATGCGCGCCAGCGTGTCGGCCACTTCCGTCGCTGTCGTCAGTCCCACGTCCGAGCGGCCCAGGCGAGTATAGGCAATCGATGCGCCCGACAGATAAAGCGCATCAAAGCCCGCCTGCTCGGCAATCAACGCGGTGAACGCGTCATAGATGCCCGGAGCGAGCACCGCCTGATCCCCGCGCAACTGGTCCTTCAAGTTTTTCTTCGTCATGTTGATCAGCCCTGGATGTGTGTCGCAGCCGTCGCGCCGGCCACCCAGCCGCCGCCCACGGCGCTGAGAAGGCCGTTGCCCGACAAGTAGCCCCATACCTCATTGCCCGATACGCCGCGTGCCGCACCGCCCGCCGCCAGCAGATTCGGGAACGGCGAGCCATCTTCGCGAAGCACACGGCATTGCGCGTCGATATCGAGGCCGCCTTGTGTATGGAAAAGCGCACCCGTTACTTTCACGGCGTAGTACGGCCCTTGCAGCGGACGCTTGAAGGTCCGGCCGTACGAATCCGTCACACCGGCCGCCATTCCATCGAGCGTTCCCCGAAGCGTTTTCACTTCGCAACCGATGAGCGCCGCCAGCGCGGCAACGTCCTCGGCCGTGCGCAGCGCACCGGCTTTTTCCGCCTCGACGTAGTCAGGGAACGTGCGTGCGAGCGCCAGCACCGGTTCGTCGAATACATTCCAGGCGATGGCGCCGGGCTGAGCGAGCACGCCCGTCGCGGCTTCGGAATAGCCGTTGTTCTCGTTGTGGAAACGCTCGCCGCGTGCATTGATCTGCGCACCGCCTTCCATCATCACGGCCCAGGTCATAAGCGCGCCCTGAGGCGTGATCCATGAACCGTGCCCTTGGTAGCCGCCGAGGTCCGCCATTCGCGCATTCAGCGCTTTGCCCCATGCAATCGCCGAGCCGTCGTTGCCGGTATGGCCGCCGAACGTGGCGTCACTCATGGCCGGGAGCAACTCGCCCACCATGGCGGCGTTACCGCCGAAGCCGTTGCATGCCAGAATCAGGACGTCGCATGCAACGTACGCCATCGTGCCGTCGGGCGATGCGTAGCCGACCCCCAGCACCCGATCATTCTCGTCAAGCCAGAGCTCGCGCACGACTGATTCCACCAGTACGTCCGCCCCGCCGGCTGTGGCGGTACGCTCCAGACAAGCCATCAGTGCGGCGCCCGTGCGCTCAGGCGTGGTATGCATACGCCGTGCGCGGTGACCGGGATAGAGAAACCCGTCGAGAATTTCAAGCTTGACGCCGAGGCGTTCAAAGGTGTCTATCGCCCCGGTGACGCCGCGCGTATAGGCCTGGACCAGATGAGGCGCCGCTTGTCCGTGGGTCTTCTCCGTCACATCCTCCGCAAACAGGGTTTGGGAGTCCTCAATTCCTAGCTCACGCTGAAGCCGCGTTTCTGCGGCCGGAATGAAACCCGAGGACAGTGCGGTCGATCCGCTAGGCACGGAATCGCGCTCCAGCAGGAGACAATCGATACCGGCTTCGCGCAGTCGAATGGCCGATGTCAGACCGCAAGCGCCTGCCCCGACGATAACCACGGGAACGGCAGGCGTCTCCTCCGGCATCTCGGAAGCGCGCACAATGCGGGCAGGATGCTCGGCAAAATTAAATGTCATCTCAGAGTTCCTTGGGAGCTTTGCTAAAACGACTCCGCAGTTGATTGAGCAAACCGCCAGCCGCCACCATTTCAAGCAGAAATACCGGGATGGGCTCACAGTCGAGCGTCTGGCCATCTGCCCGATGTACCACGGGCCCCGTCCCTTCGAGACTCAGGCTCACGGCTTCACCATCGCGCAAAAGCCCGGCATCCGCGCATGTGATCAGAAGCAGTCCGAGGTTGAATGCGTTGCGAAAGTACAGCCCGTTGAAGGACGGTGCGATGACCGCTTTCACACCCAGTCGCACGAGGGCGCCCGCCGCCTGTTCGCGGGAAGAGCCAATGCCGAAATTCGGGCCCGCCGCGATGACGTCCCCCGGACGAGCCTCTGCGGCGAATTCCGGACGAACCACTTCGAGACAGTGAGGCGCGATGCCTTCCAGTCCCAGTTTCATGTATGCGCCGGGAGCCAGTTGGTCGGTGTCGATGTCCGAGCCAACCGCCCAAACGCGCGCATTTTCTATATCGATCGTGCTCACGCCAGTACCTCGCGCGGGTCGGTAATACGGCCTCTCAGAGCCGATGCGGCAACGGTATAGGGGGACGCCAAGTACACCTGAGCAGTTGTCGATCCCATACGCCCCTTGAAATTGCGAGCGGTCGTCGCGATTACGTTCGCGTCGTCGGGAATGCTGCCGCCATAACCAGAACACGCACCGCAAGCCGTGGGCAGCACGTCGGCGCCCGCCGCTCGCAGCACTTCCATCACACCTTCTGCCTCGGCCTGTTGCTGATCGAGAACGCTGGCCGGGGCGACCATCAGTCGTACGCCGGCTGCAGCGCGCTGCCCGGCCAACACCTTCGCCGCAGCACGCAAATCGTCGAGCTTGGCGCCGGTACACGCACCGATGTAGGCCGCTTGCACGGCCACGTCTTGATAGGCATCGACCGGACGGGTGTTGGCCGGACTGTGCGGAGCCGCCACCTGCGGCGCCAGTTCGGCAGCGTTGAAACGATGCGCCGCCGCTTCAGCGCCCTCGTCGCTTTGCCACTGATCGATCTCGACCTCGTTCACGCCGACACCGCGCAGCCACTCACGCGTGGTCTCATCCGCTGCGATGAGTCCCACCTGAGAGCCCATCTCCGCGCTCATGTTCGACAAGGTCATGCGCTCCTGCATCGACAACGCACGCACAGCCTCACCACAGAACTCGATGGCCTGATACTTGCCGCCATTCATCCCGAAGCGGGCAATCATGTGCAATGCCATATCCTTGGCCGTCACGCCATCCGGCAGGCGACCATCCCACTGCATGCGAATGGTTTCCGGAACACGCACCCATATTTCGCCGGTGACGACGACTCCGAGCATCTCGGTACTTCCGATGCCGAACATATAAGCGCCGAACGCACCGCCAGTAGGCGAATGCGAATCGCCACCGACACAAAACATGGAAGGCCGAATGTGCCCTTTCTGCGGAAGGACCACATGGCAGATGCCTTCACTATCGTAGACGTTAGGCAGTTTCTGCTCGGTTGCCCAATCGCGTGCGATGCGGACGATGCGGCGCGAATCCTCGTCCTGCGCAGGCACATAGTGATCCAGGACAAGAACGATCCGCGACTTGTCCCATACTTGGGCGCCCAAATCTTCCAGCATGGGCTTCAGGCGACGCGGACCGGAGGAATCGTGGAACATCGCAAGATCGACCTTGCAATTGACAATTTCTCCTGGAATGACATGTGGACGACCGCTGGCCCGTGCGATGAGCTTCTGGGCCAAGTTAGCAGGAAGAGTCATATGGCTCGAAAACGTATTCTGTAGTCGGTGGTGCTTCTCTCAGGCACCTTGATTGAGTCTGATCCTGATCGACATCAATTGCTTCTCGGCGAAATTTCGCCCTCTGAGACGCGCGCGTCGATGTCACCAAACTGGGTCAATTCCATTTGGTATTCGTATCGATCCGGCCTGTACAGACCGTGAAGCAACTGCACGGGCCGATCATTGCTGTCGAATACCAGCCGCCGGACCGACAGCAGGGCTGCGCCGATTGCAACGTCCAGTTCTGCCGCGACGGTTGCATCCGCCTGACTCGCCGAGATCGACTGACGCGCCCGGCCCCACTCCACGCCGGATTCTTCCAGCAACTGGAGAACCGGCTTGCGGGCTACATCGGCACGGGTGAAGCCCGCCGCACGTTCGACAGGCAGATAGGTCGTGATGAAGGACACCGGACCGGCACTACTACTGCGCGCGCGCACGATCTTCCGCACTTCTTCGCCTTCCGCGATCTGCAATGCCTGAGCCAGTACGGGCGAAGCCCGGATCACACTCCACTCCAGCACTTTGATCGTGGTCCGCCGGCTCGCCTGGACGATGTTGTTCAGCAGCCCGCCCATCCTCAGATTGACGTTGTCACCCGGCGCCGCTGTTTCCTGCTGCTCCGCGCGCGGAGCCGGCCACGTGCCACGCCCGGCTTCGCGGACGATCAGGCTTTCGTTGACCAACTGCTCCAGCGCCCGCCGCACGGTTACGCGGCCGACGCCAAACTGTTGCGCCAGTTCTTTTTCGGGCGGAACGCCATCGTCATACAGGCCTTCCTCCAGTTTCTGCCGGAGGACAAGGTAGATCTGATGGTATTTCGGAAGAGGGAGCGAACCGATCGCCGATTTGGCCGCCGTGGCCTGCGTGTTGCGTTTCACTCGGAATTCCAGGTAATTGCCGCGTACGTTGCAGCCACATGCGAGGCTGTGAACGCTTGCGAAATAGTTTATTGTTCCAACGATAGGACAGCTTTGTTAGACTGTCAAGCATGGACAACGCAGATCGTCTTTAATCAGGAGGAGAACACGTGGAGTATCTCGATCGACTCGGCACTTTCGGCGCCGATCTTCAATACGCAAAGCTTCCTCGGGATGTACGCCAGCAACTGGGCTGGGTACTTGTCGACACCCTGGGCGCCATCGTTGGCGGCTCGGCCGAACCTGAGCTACGCGCCATGGCGCAACGTGTTTCCCACGGCAATGGGGCGACCTTGATCGGTCTTGGTGCACAGGCCAGTCCAATGGAAGCGGCACTGATCAACGGAACGGCCGGCACCTTCCTGGAAATGGATGAGGGAAACCGGTTCTCGCGCGGTCATCCGGCCATCCACATGCTTCCGGCAGTCCTCGCACTGAGCGAAACTCAAGGCGCGGACGCGCATAGCTTTCTCGCGGCTCTGGCCGTCGGGTATGAAACAGGCTCGCGTTTCGGCGCCTCGACGCAGTTGCGCGACGCCATGCATGTGCACGGGACGTGGGGCACGCTCGGCGCGGCAGCGGGTAGTGCGCGTGTGTTCGGCGCCGATGCCGCTGGTGTGCGTGAGAGTTTCAATGTGGCGTCGTCCATGACTATCGCCACGTCGAAGAAAACGATGTTGCAAGGCGGGCTGGTGCGCAATGTGTATGCGGGCCTTTCGAATAGCAACGGGCTGCTGGCCGCCCAACTCGTGCTGTGCGGCTTTCAGGGCGAAGCGGATGGCCCGGCCTCCCTGTTCGGCGAAATCGTGTCGGAGCGTTACGACCATGTCACGCTGCTTCGCGGATTGGGCGAGGAATGGCACCTCATGCAGAACTACTTCAAGCTGCATTCGTGCTGCCGCTACAACCACGCCACACTCGACGCGCTCGACACCCTCGCGGAACGCGGCGCGCTTCCCAAGGCAACGGATGTATCGTCCATCGAAGTGACGACCTACAAGTACGCGGCCGAACTCATCGATCCCGCGCCGCGCAACACGCTGGGAGCCAAGTTCTCGGTGCCTTTCGCCGTGGCGACCCGCATCGTCAACGGAAGCAGCGGTCTGCCCAGTTTCACGTATGACGCCATACGCAATCCGGACGTGCTCGCTCTCGCGTCCAGGGTATCGGTGGTCGAAGATCCGTCCATGACCGCGCGACTGCCGCAGGAACGTCCCGCGCGGGTTCGCGTTTTCGATAAGAGCGGCCAATTGCACGAGGCCGAAGTCAGCGTCAATCGCGGCGATGACGCGTCGCCCTACACGACGCAGGAACTGTCGAACAAGTTTCTCGACCTGTGCGAACGCGTCTGGCCGCGTTCGCACGCCGATGCGCTGCTCAACAGCACGCTGACGCTGGGCGATGCAGAACCGGGCGATACGGCAAGCTTCCTGAGCTGGCTGAAGTTGCTGCGCCACGCCGCCAATCAGTAACGCATCCTCTTCGCCACCATGACGAGTCTCTGACAATGGACGTCTTGCCCTGCCGCATCGCTTCAACTTACATGGGACATTGAAGTCGTTGGCAAGGTCAAATGTTCTATTGACAGGATAATAATGCACTCGCATCATGGCCACAACGTATTCCTTGTGCGCTCTGCCCGCCCGATCGGCAGGCAATCTGCGTGATTTCGAAGCTCCCATCACTCAAGACTTTCGCATGCAAACTTCTGACAAAACTGCCCGCCAACTGTTCGAGGAGTTCAAGGCGAACCCCACGCGTAAGCGCTTCGGCTTTGGCCGCATGCCTGCCCTTATCAACGTCGATCCGCAGAAGGCATACACGAGCGTCGGCGAATTCGCGACGGCGTACGAGACCGACCCGAAGCAAATGGAATACACGAATCAGCTCGCCGCCGCGTTTCGCGCCAAGGGCTTCCCGGTCGTGTGGACGTATGTGGCCTACA
The DNA here is from genome assembly GCF_001544875.2 of Caballeronia hypogeia. Lineage (GTDB taxonomy): Bacteria > Pseudomonadota > Gammaproteobacteria > Burkholderiales > Burkholderiaceae > Caballeronia > Caballeronia hypogeia. The sequence goes on along the minus strand of NZ_FCOA02000004.1, from coordinate 366,552 downwards.
TGGAATCGGGCGAGGACTGCGGCATCTGGGGCACGCGCAGCAACACCCCGGATTCGCTGCAGAACATCAAGGTGGGTTCGGCTCGCTCCGAGTTCGATCCGCGTCTCGTGATCGACCAGAAGCGGGACATCATCGTCAATAAGCGCATGGCGTCGGCGTTCTTCGAAACGAACCTGTCTTCGATCTTGACGTTTCACGGCGTGGATACGGTGATCGTCACCGGCGGTTCGACGTCGGGCTGTGTGCGCGCCACGGTGGTCGACAGCCTGCAACGCAGCTTTCGCACGATCGTCGCTGAAGAATGCGTGGCCGACAAACACGAAAGCCCGCACTTCGCGAATCTGTACGACATGGCAGTGAAGTATGCCGATGTGCTGTCCGTGTACGAGATTCTCGAATCCATCGCCAAAATGCCGGCCAAGGAAGCATGATGAAGCGCGACCCCAATTTCTACGACTACCTGCCGTACGATGCGCGGCCCAGGATCGAATGGCCGAACGGGGCGAGGGTGGCCTTTTGGGTTGCGCCGAACGTCGAATTCTACGAACTCGATCCGCCGCGCAATCCGTCGCGTGCCGCATGGTCGCGCCCTGCCCCGGACATCCAGAACTACTCGTATCGCGACTACGGCAATCGCGTGGGCTTCTGGCGCATGCTCGATGTCATGAAACGCTGCGGCATGCGCGGATCGGTGTCGCTCAACGTCGCAATGTGTGAGCATCATCCGGAAGTCATCGCGGCTTGCGCGGAGAACGGCTGGGAGTTCTATTCCCACGGCACGTATAACACCCGCTACCTGATGGGCATGGACGAGGCCCAGGAACGCGCTGTCATCCAGGATTCGATCGATACGATCAGGAAGCACACGGGCCAGAAACTCGACGGCTGGCTGGCCCCTGCCCTGACCTACACGGACCGCACGATGGACCTCGTGGCTGAAATGGGCCTGACCTATGTATGCGACCTGTTCCACGACGACCAGCCGGGCCCGGTCAAGACGGCGAAAGGCAAGCTTGCGTCGATTCCCTATTCGCTCGAGATGAACGACACGATCGTTTATAACGTGAATCAGGTTTCGCCGCGCCGTTACGGCGACATCATCAAGCGCCAGTTCGACCGCCTGTACCGCGAAGGCGAGAAGTCGGGCACGGTGATGTGCATTCCCCTGCATCCGTATCTGATCGGCCAGCCGTATCGACTTGCGGCCTTCGAAGAAGCCCTTCAGTACATTACGAGCCACGACAAAGTGTGGCTTGCGACCGGCCGCGAGATCGCCGAGCACTTCAACACCCACTACTACGATGCCTTCGCAAAGGCAGCCCACGCTGTCGGAGAAGCGCCATGAGTCTGGACAAAGAATATCTGGAATACCCTCTGCGCCGCTACGGCATGGACCACGAGCGTTATGACTGGTCGATGCTGCCGCAGCGTCCCGGCATCGAGTGGGGGAATGGAAACCGCATTGCGCTCTGGATCGTCCCGGCGCTCGAATGGTTCCCGCTCAACATGCAGAGCAAGCCGTTCAAGCCGATGGGCGCGATGCAGACGGCCTATCCCGACTTCCGCCACTACACGCTGCGTGACTACGGGAACCGCGTCGGTATCTTCCGCATCATGGAAGCCCTCGGGAAACACGGGCTCAAAGCGAGTGCCGCAATGAATGCGGCCGTGGCCGTGCGTTATCCCGCACTGGTGAAGGCCTGTGTGGATCGCGGCTGGGAAATCATCGCCAACGGCCTCGACATGGATCACCTGCATCACGGTGGCATGAGCGAGGACGAGGAGCGTGCGTTGGTTACGGCGTCGCTCGACATTCTGCGCAAGGCTTCGGGTCAGCCGGTTCGCGGCTGGCTGAGCCCGGCCAAGTCGGAGTCGTGGCACACGCCGGACCTGTTGAAAGAAGCTGGCGTCGATTACCTGTGCGATTGGGTCAACGACGATATGCCGTATTCCATGAACACGCGTGCCGGCCGGATCCACGCGATGCCGCATCCGATCGACATCGACGATGCGACCATTCTGGTTCAGAACCACCACACCGAAGACGACTTCCGCGATCAGTTGATCGACCAGTTCGATGTGCTCTACAAGGAATCGAGCGCGGATAACGGACGTGTGATGGCTATCTCCCTGCATCCGTGGGTGATCGGTCAGCCGTATCGCATTCGTGCTCTCGAAGAAGCGCTCGCTCATATTGCTCGTCATCGCGGAGTGTGGTCGGCAACGGGAAGCGAAATTCTCGACGCCTGGAAGGCCGGACAGCCCGCCTGATGAACAACGCCAGTGATTTGAAAACTGGCGTTCTTAGTGACCGTTTCCACCCATTCCCATGACTGAATCTCACAACAAGGTGCGCCGCGTTCTCGTCGTCGTGCCGTTCGCCATGAGTAGCGAGAACCTGGCGCTGCGCGAATCGCAACTACAGGGGCTGCAATTCGGCGACGATATCCGCTTCGAATATCGCGCGGTCAAGTCGGGTCCGGCGAACTACGCGAGCCATCACGATTTCGCACTGGCCGACGTGGCGAATTTCGAAGCCGGTTGCCGTGCGCAGGACGAAGGCTACGACGCCGTGTGTATCGACACGATGAGTGACTCGGGCGTCCACGCACTGCGCTCCGTTCTCGACATTCCCGTGTTCGGCCCCGGCAAGGCATCGATGCTTGCCGCGCTGATGTTGGGCGACAGGTTCTCGATCCTCACCATGGCGAGCCATTGGAAGCCCTTGTACAAGAAGGCGCTGGACGAACTCGGCATGCATCACAAGTGCGCGTCGGTGCGTGCAATCGAAGCGCCGACAAATAATCAGAGCCTGTTGTCGGGTAAGGAAGACGAGGTGTATCCGCGCCTCCTCGAAGCGGCGATGAAGGCGATCGAAGAAGATGGCGCGGAGTGCCTGATTCTCGGCTCGACCACCATGCACCAGTCGCATGCATGGCTGCAACCGCGTCTTCCGGTGCCGATCATCAATCCGGGGCCGCTCTCATACAAGATCGCGGCTGCCATGCTCGACCTGAAGCTGAAGCACAGCGCGGCGGGCTACCCTCGTCCGCAGAATCCTCGTCTGGATATGCTGACCGCCATGCTCGACGCGGGCGCGAAGCATGTGGCGGTCGGAAGCTCTTAATGCCACTTGGTCTTCCGAAACATATTCGATGACGGATGACACCGAGTGCGCGATCGAACTGATTCATTCCATTTTCAATCATCCACCCGCTCGATGATCGGATTCCCGATCGCTGCGAGCGTTACCTGACGGTTGCAGAAGGAGACAAACGATCGATTCATGCCCTGCTGTTCGCGTGTGAGAAGCGCGGGCCGGGTGCCGAACCTTCGATCGTCAGCCGCACCGTGCAGTACAGGTCCGTCAATAACAATTTAAAGGAAGCTTTTATGAGCTACGTTGCAGAATCCCCGTCCGTACAGGGCGTGAATCCTGTGAAATGGATGGCGTTACAGATCACGGTCGTCGTACTGTGTACGGTCATGAACGCGCTCGATGGCATGGACTTGCTGATCGTGTCCTACATCGCTCCTGCCATGGCAACGGATTGGCATATCAGCCTGGCACAACTCGGCGTCGTGTTTTCGGCCGGCATGACAGGCATGGTTCTCGGCTGTATCGTGGTCGCTCCGTTCGCTGATTCGTGGGGACGTCGCCCTATCATTCTGCTGGCCCTGGTGCTGATGACGCTGGGTTCATTGGGTTCGGGATTGACCCACGATCTCACCATATTCTCGGCAATGCGCGTTCTGACGGGTCTGGGCCTGGGCACGCTGCTGGCGTCGGTCGGCGCACTGGTTGCCGAATACGCTCCTCCGGGCCGTCGCAGCCTTGCAGTCGGTATCTTCCAGGCCGGCTATCCCGTCGGCGCAGTGCTCACCGGGATCGCGGCCATTTTCGCCATCCCGGCGTTCGGGTGGCAAGCAACGATGCTGGGCGCGGCTGTCATCACGCTCGTCCTGCTGCCTATCGTGTGGATCGCGCTGCCGGAATCGGTCGCATTCCTGGAATCGCGTCAACCCAAGAATGCGCTCCAACGTTCGAACGCTCTGCGTGCACGTCTGGGGATGCAGCAGATCAGCGCACTGCCCGCACGTAGTCATGAGGGCAATCTGCCTAAGCCGCGGGATCTGTTCAGCGCCGAGCTGTTCAAGGGAACCATCGCATTGTGGGTGGCAACCTTCCTGAGCTACGGCGTCCTGTACTTCCTGATGAGCTGGATTCCGAAGATTTCGGTGATGGCCGGCCTGAGCCAATCCGACGCCATCTGGGCAGGTAGCCTGACAAACCTCGGCGGCGTCTTCGGCGATGTCATCATCGGCTACCTTGCCATTCGTCGCGACATTGGCAAGCTGATCGCCCTGTTCTTCTTCGTCTGCTCGGGCATGATGATGCTGTTCGTTCAGCATATGCCGCTTGCCGCCACGCTTCTCACTGCGTTCGGCATGGGCTTCACGCTCATGGGCGGCTTCAGCGGGTTCTACTCGCTCGCGGCCCTGATCTACCCGGCGCGTCTCCGTAGTTCGGGGATTGGCTGGGCCGGTGGCTTCGGTCGCTTCGGCGCCATTCTGGGGCCGATGGTCGGCGGCGCGCTGCTTGCAGCAAACACCCCGCTGCCAACGACATTTGGCTACTTCGCGATCCCCCTCGTTATCTCCGGCGGCTTCGCCATACTGGCAACGTACTTTGGCCCCAAGGCCAGTGACTGATCGCTAGATATCGTAAAGAGGCGTTTGGCGAAAGACATGATATTTTCGGGCTTGGCGCCGAGCTGGCGCGAGCCCTTCCGTCGTGCCAATCCTTGCAGAGCAATTTGCAGCGAGCCCTTGGTGAGCGCAACTTTATCGACATAAGCGCTTGCGGGAACAAGATCGGCCGCTGCAGTAGCAGGTCTACTCGTCGCCCTGCTCGTAAGCGCTTACCGGCCATGGCCGGGGATGTCTCGGGCGCGCGATGTTTGCGGCAACAGCATGAACCGTTCGACTGTCTTTTTACTCACCCATGACGCGGACTCGCGATCGAAGTCGATGACATGCGGCGCGGCGAGATGCAACCCGAACGCTTCTTCGTCGGCGTATTGCTCGTAGAGGAAGAAGACCGGACGATCCTGCGCCTCGCACACATCGAACACGATGCAGCCGTCTTCCTCTCTCAGCGATGTCGCTGCATTCGCGAGAATCGCGCGGCGGAAATCGTCACGATGCGCTTCGTGCACCGTGAACGTCACAGCAATGATGAACATGAGATTTCGGTAAGTCCTGCCGGGCCGCACGCGGCAGCCCGGCGTTCTGAACGAGCTTATTTGGCGGCCTTATTTGCCGGCGTAAGGCAGCGCCGCGATGACCGCTTCGGTCATCGCTCGCGTACCGGCCGGGCCGCCGTATTCCATCGGGCGTGCATCGCCCTTCGCGAGCACGAGTTGCAACGCGTTTTCGATGTTGCGTGCACGCTGCGCGAGCGCCGGCTGATCGAAGCGTTCGGCGAGCCAGTCGAGCATCATCGCGCCGGAGAGGAACATCGCGCCGGGATTGGCCTTGTCCTGGCCGGCGATGTCCGGCGCCGTGCCGTGCGCAGGCTGGAACAGCGCGTGGTCGTCACCGATATCCGCCGACGGCGCCATCCCCATTCCGCCGATAAGCCCTGCCGCGAGATCGGACAGGATGTCCCCGAACATGTTCTCGGTCACGAGCACGTCGAGATTCCACGGCTTCGCGACCATCGTCAGCGCCATCGCATCGACGTAGGCGTGATCGGCGGCAACGCCCTCGTACTTGCGGGCGACGTCGTTGAAGACATCGCGGAAGAAAGCCATCGACGTGAACACGTTCGCCTTATCGACACACGTCACGCGCGCCTTGCCACGACGCGCCTTTCTGCGCTCGGCCAGCTCGAAAGCGAAGCGGCTGATGCGCTCCGTGCCGCGCCGCGTGATCTGCATCGTGTCGTACGCTTCGCCGGCTTCCTTGTCGACGGTGCCGCGTCCGCGCGCATAGAACAGGCCTTCGGTCTGCTCGCGCACGAGTACGAAGTCGATCTCGGTCGCGCGTTCGTTCGCGAACACCTTCGGCAAGCCGGGGAACCAGCGGATCGGCCGCACGCCGGCGTACAGGTCGAGCGCCATGCGGAGGTCGAGCTGCGGAATCGGCTCGGTGCCGTCGGGGTAGCGAACGTCCGGCCAGCCCATCGCGCCGAACAGAACCGCGTGAGCGTTGCGCGCGGCATCGAGCGTGCGTTCGGGCAGCGCTTCGCCCGCTTTCGCATAGTGCTGCGCGCCCGCTTCGTACGATGTCATCGTGAGCGTGGGGCCTTTGTCGTGATTCTGCGCGGCTTCGAGCAGCGCGACGCACGCGTTCATGACCTCTACGCCGATGCCGTCTCCGGGCAATACTGCGATGTTGAATTTCGATGGGCTGACTTGTGACATGGACCGGTCCTTAGTATGTGTTTCGTGATGCCTCGAACGCCTTTCACAGCGCGCTGAGTCCCAAGCGTGTGAGCAAGCCGAGCAGTTCTTCGCCCGCGCGCTCGCGATGCGCGCGCTGCACGGCGCCCGCCTTCGCGACATCGCCCTTGCGAATCGCCGATACCAGCGCGCCGTGTTCCTTCGTCGAATTGACCGGCTTCGGCCGGATGCGCAGTGTGACCATCCTCGCGCGATGCGCGCGATCCCAGAAATTCAGCACGACGCCGCGCAGCATCTCGTTGCCGCACAGATCGAGCAGATGCGTGTGGAACTGCTCGTCGGCGCGCGCCCACGCGTCGAGATCGTCGGCGGCGAGCGCTTCGTCCATCGCTTCGCTCGCGCGTTTGAGCGGCTTCAGTTCCTCCGCGCTCAAGCCGCGCGCCGCGACGAGTTCTGCCGCCGTCGATTCGAGCGACGTGAGGATCTGGTAGATCTGCTTCATGTCGTCCGGCGAGACGGGCAACACGCGCATGCCGTGACGCGGCGTCACCTTGATAAGCCCTTCCTGCTGAAGACGCATCAACGCTTCGCGCACGGGTGTGCGGCTCATGCCGAGCATTTCCGAGATTTCGATCTCGGTTGCCTGGAAACCGACCGTCCAGACGTTATCCAGAATGTTTCTTCTCATCGCGACGTAAGCCGTCGCGCTCATCTTGCCCGCCGCGTGCTCTTTCTCCGGTGCCCGCGACGATGCTGTACCCGTGGTCATGAATCGCCTCCCGCATGCCCGTGTAAATCCGTAGTCGATAAGTTATCACATTCAACAATGTATACGTTAAGATATTTTCACGTTATCTTCATCGACATGCAGGTGCCGGCTCGACCGGAAAAATACAGGAGACACAGCCGCATGGAAGCAAACAACATCGGTCCCGCCACGCTACGGCGCGTGACCACCATCCTTGTGCCCTTTCTGATGGTTTGCTATCTCGTGTCGTTCATCGACCGGGTCAACGTCGGCTTCGCGGCATTTCAGATGAACCGCGATATCGGCATCAGTCCGTCGGTGTTCGGGCTCGGCGGCGGTCTGTTCTTTCTCAGCTATTTCCTCTTCGAGGTGCCGAGCAATCTCGCGATGAAGCGCTTCGGCGCTCGCAAGTGGATCGCGCGGATCATGTTGAGCTGGGGCGTGATATCGGGTCTCACGGCGTTCGTCAGCGGCCCGAATTCGTTCTATGCGATCCGCTTCCTGCTCGGCGCTGCCGAAGCGGGCTTCTTTCCGGGCGTCATCCTGTACCTGACGCAGTGGTTTCCGGCGGCGCATCGCGGACGCATTGTGAGCTTTTTCTATGTCGCCGTGCCGCTATCGAGCTTCGTCGGCTCGCCGATCTCCGCTGCTTTGCTCAACATGCAGGGAATCGGCGGGTTGCACGGCTGGCAATGGCTCTTCATCATCGAAGCCATTCCGGCGATGCTGCTCGCGTTCGTGACATTTCTCTGGCTGCCCGACACACCGAACGATGCTCGCTGGCTCGACGCCGACCAGAAGCGCTGGCTGAACAACACCCTCGCCACCGAGCGCGCGCAACGCGAACTCGATGCGCCCGTTCACGATGAACGCACGTGGCGCATCATGTTCCATCCGCAAGTACTGCTGCTCTCGCTTGTGTACGCGGGAACGTCGGCGGCGAGCAATGGCTTGTCCTTGTGGCAGCCGCAGATCATCAAGAGCTATGGGCTGTCGAACCTTCAGGCGGGCTGGCTGAACGCGCTTCCGTTCGCAGTCGCTTCGGTCGCGATGATCTGGTGGGGCGTGCGCTCGGATAAAAAGCGCGAACGCGTCTGGAGCACGGCCCTGCCGCTCACGTTGTCGGCCATCGCGCTGGGCGTGTGCACGATGACGACGCAACTCGCTCCCGCCGTGCTTTGTCTCGTCCTCACGCTCGTTGGCACATACGCGTTCAAGGGCCCCTTCTGGGCGCTGTCGAGCGAGCGTCTGGGGCCGAGGGCCGCTGCCGCCGGACTTGCGCAGATCAACGCGGTCGGCAATCTCGCCGGTTTCGCCGGCACGTATCTGATCGGGGTGATCCGCGAGCAGACGGGCAGCTTCGCCATTGCGCTGACGCCGGTGATGGCGCTGCAGGTCGTCGGCGTCCTGTTGCTGCTCGTGTCGAGCCGGCGTTCACTGGCGGCGCGGCACGCCTGAGCGCGTTTCCGTTACAGTGGCGGCACGGCACGATCCCGTGAATCCACATCAGACGAGCTACTTTCATTACGACCTGCATTCGCTGCGGCTTTTTATCGCCGTTGTGGAAACCGGCAGTCTGACGCGCGCCGCCGATCGCACGAGCATGACGCTGTCGGCGGTGAGCAAGCGAAGAGGCCATTCAGGCGCTCGCGGATCAACTGATGCACAACATTGCCCCATATGTCGCGGGACACTCGCGAAACGTCCGTAACGCACCGACCAGCAATGAACCCTGACGCGCAGCCGTCCGTGTGGTCGTCCGACACGAGGCGGCGCGGACACGCGACAGATAATGCGATGCTATATTGCGCGACATACCCGCCCGAATCGCAGCCCGGCACATCTGCCCCATGACGGATACCACTTCAGGCAGCACCGAGAACGTCGACCCCGATGTCCCCGATGACACCGAGCGGCTGCGGCGCGAGCGCGTAAACCAGATGCTCGTGAAGGTCGCGAAGGGCGACGAGCAGGCGTTCGCCGAGCTGTATCGCGCGACCTCGCCGCGCGTGTACGGCGTGATCGTGCGCATGATCCGCGACCGGGGCGAAGCCGAGGACATCCTGCAGGAAGTTTTCGCGACCACCTGGCGCCGCGCGGATACCTTCGATCCGGCCCGCGGCAGCGCCATCACATGGCTCATCGCGCTGGGGCGCAATCGCACGATCGACCGCATGCGGCAGCATCGCGATGAGCTGCTCGGCGAAAGCAGTGCGCCCGACGTCGCCGATGAAGCGCCTACACCCGCCGCGGCTGCCGAATCGAGCGAGGAACGCCGGCGGCTCGAACACTGTCTCGATCGGCTCGATCCGCAGCAGAAGAGCGCAGTCCGCGAAGCGTTCTTCAGCGGCGCGACCTATAGCGAGCTGGCGCAACGGCTCGCCGTGCCGCTCGGCACGATGAAAAGCTGGATCCGCCGCAGCCTGATGCAACTCAAGAGCTGCCTCGAACAATGAACCCGCCCGTTCGCGACGACGATGATCTGCGCTGTGCCGAGTACGCGCTCGGCGTGCTCGATGCAGCGGAACGCGCGGCGCTCGAAGCGGACGTATCGCGCGATCCGGCGTTGCAGCAAGCGTTCGAGGTCTGGCAGCACAGACTCGCGCCGCTCGCGGAAGATAGTCACGCGATCCCGCCGCCCGGGCGCGTCTGGGCGCGTATCCGCCGCGACCTGGGTTTCATGTCGGCGCGGCCGGTCGCGCCGGAGCGCGTGCGCTGGCGTGACAGCCTGAGCTTCTGGCGCTGGCTCACCGTCGGCGCGAGCGTTGCCGCGCTCGTTCTGCTCGGCGTGACCTTCAGCGTGATGCGGCAGCCTCTCCAGACGCCCACGACGGCCGCCGCGCCGGGTCAGTACATGGTCGCCTCCATCGCGCGCAAGGACGGCATCGTGCACTGGACCGCGACCGTCGACCTGCAGCACGCGCGCATGGTCGTGGTGCCGGCCGCGCACGTGACGATTCCCGCGAACCGCGCGACGGAACTGTGGCTCATCCCGCCGAACGCAAAGCCGATCGCGCTCGGCGTCTTCCCCGCCGATCAGCCCGCGACCATGACGCTGCCGCCGGAGATCGTCGCGCAACTGAGCGCGCAGGCCGTGCTCGCGGTATCGGACGAACCATCGGGCGGATCGCCGACCGGCGCGCCTACCGGACCCGTGCTCGCCACCGGCCAGATGCACTCGGCCTGACGATCGGAGTCTTTGCAGTCTTTGCACGCCGTCCGCAGCCGGTCGTCGAACTTCGAATAACGACATCTGCATCGCCGCGCCCCACGCTCCTCGCGAACGTCCATTTTTCGTTCGCCCACTCGATCTTGCATCCGCTCATGCACGGCATCCGTATTGCTCGGTGAACGCGTATTCGCGGAGCAGTCATGCCCATCATCGTCACCGTCATCGCCGTCGTCATCGGTTTTGTGCTGGTGTTTTCAGCCGTGTGGCTCTGGCAGTTGCGTACGGAAAATGCCGGCATGGTCGATCCGGTCTGGGCCGCATCGTTGGGCGCGGCCGCGCTTTTCATCGCCGCGTGCGGAACGGGCGCGGTGATCAATCGCGTGTGTGTCGCGGCGGGCGGCGCCGTTTGGGGCGCAAGGCTCGCATGGCATCTGTGGCGGCGCAATCACGGCAAGCCGGAAGACCCGCGCTATCGCGCATTTCGCGAGCGCTGGGGCAAAGACGCCGCGCGCAACATGTTCGGCTTCTTCCAGTTGCAGGCTTTGATTTCGATGCTGCTCGCCATCGCGTTCGTCGTGCCTGCCTATGCGCGTGACGCCGCACGCCCGATCGCCGTCGCCGGCTTCGTCGCGATATGGATCATCGCCGTGACGGGCGAAGCGGCAGCGGATCGTCAGCTGAAACGCTTCGCCGCCGATCCCGCGCATCGCCAACAGGTGTGCCGGGCAGGCTGGTGGCGTTATTCGCGCCATCCGAACTATTTCTTCGAATGCGTGCATTGGGTCGGTTATGCGGCGCTGTCGATAGGGCTGCCCTGGGGCTGGGCCACGCTCGCGCCGCCCGCGCTGATGGCATGGCTGCTGCTGAAGGTATCGGGTATTCCGGTTCTGGAAGCCCATCTGGCCGCGACACGCGACGGTTATCGCGACTACATGCGCACGACCAGCGCGCTGTTTCCATGGCCGCGCAAGCGCGCGTGAACAAAGGATCGACATGCCGATGAACACCCCCGCCCGCGAAGCGCCCGCCCTGCCCGCCAACATGCCCGCGTTCGACGAAAGCCGGTTGATCCGCGCGTGCGAGCGTGGTCTCGTGGCTGATGTATTCGTGCGCGCCGGCATGCGCATGCTGATCCGCCAGCGTCTCACGGATGAGCATGCGAACGACAACGCGCTGCGCACGCAAGCCTTCGAGCGATTCCTGGCGGAACTGCGCGCGAGCCCGATCGCCATCCAGACGCAAGCCGCCAACGCCCAGCATTACGAATTGCCGGACGGGTTCTTCGAGGCGCATCTCGGCCCCCGTCTGAAGTATTCGTGCGGCTTCTATCCGCGCGGCGACGAGACGCTCGAACAAGCCGAACTCGCGATGCTCGAACTCTATGCGGAGCGCTCGCAACTCGCGGATGGCCAGCGCGTTCTCGATCTCGGCTGTGGCTGGGGCTCGCTCGCGCTGTGGATGGCGGAGCGCTATCCGCATGCGCGAATCGTCGCGCTGTCGAATTCGCATGGGCAGCGCGCGTTTATCGAAGCGCAGGCGCGGCGGCGGGGACTCGGCAATCTGCGCGTCGTGACGGGTGACATTGCCCAGTTCGATTTCGCACCCGACGAAGCACCGTTCGACCGCATACTCTCGATCGAAATGTTCGAGCACATGAAGCACTACGGCCTGCTCCTCGCCAAGATAGCGCGCTGGCTCGCCGATGACGGAAGACTTTTTGTCCACCTCTTCGCTCATAAGACCCTCGCCTATCACTTCACATCGCGCGACGGCGGCGACTGGATGTCGCGCTATTTCTTCACCGGCGGCACGATGCCGTCCGCATCGTTGCTGCTGCATTTTCAGGACGATCTGCGCGTGACGCGTCAATGGTGGGTGAACGGCTCGCACTACGCGCACACCGCCGATCAATGGCTCGCCGCGCTCGACGCCGCGCGCGATCGCATCATGCCGATGCTTCATGGCGTATACGGCGATGCCGACAAGGTCTGGTTCCGCCGCTGGCGCATGTTCTACATGGCGGTCGCCGAATTGTTCGGCTATGCGCGCGGCGGCGAATGGGGCGTCGCGCACTATCTGTTCGAGAGGCGTCCGATGAAGGTGATCCCATGAGAACCGCGCATCGCGCGATCGTCATCGTGCTGGTGGCGGCCGGCGTCGTCGTGGCGCTGACGGGTTGTTCGAGCCCGCCGAATCCGAATCCGCGAGCGGATCGGCCGCTCGAAACCGTGCCCGTGGATATGCCGCGCTACATGGGCCGCTGGTACGTGATCGCCAATATTCCGTACTTCGCGGAGCGCGATTTCGTCGGCACGCAAATCGAGTGGTCGCAGCGCCCGGACGGCAGGATCGACGATGTCTTTCGCGGTCGCAAGAACAGCTTCGATGAGCCGGAGACGACACATCGTTTCGTCGATACCGTGAAGCCCGGCAGCGAGGGCGGCGAATGGAGCGTGCAACTCTTCTGGCCGATTCATGTGACGCAACTGACGCTCTTTGTCGATCCCGACTATCGCTACACAATCCTCGGTTACCCGAACAAGAAACTCGGCTGGATCTTTTCACGCGAACCGTCGATGGGCGACGACGTCTATCGCTCGCTGCTCGCGCGCCTCGATGCAATGGGCTACGACATCGCGCGTTTCAGGCGTGTGCCGCAATCGCCCGAACAACTCGGCAAGCCCGGCTTTCAAAGTCCCGGCCAGCGCGAATAACGAAGCAACGCACGTGCATCCGCGCGCGCGTCTCTTTCGTATCTGTCGAAAACAGCCCCGTCCAGGCGGCGCGAGGAGACCTTCTAGCGCGAGGAGACTGCCCGGCATGAATGCATCGAAACGAAGGGAAGGACAGCGCATCGCGGTGATCGGCGCGGGAATCGCCGGTCTCGCGAGCGCGTATCTGCTGTCGCGCGCGCATCGCGTGACGCTGTTCGAAGCGGCGGATTATCTCGGCGGCCACACCCATACCGTCGATGTGGAAGCAGACGGCGCGCGGCATCCCGTCGATACGGGCTTTCTCGTGTTCAACGACCTCACGTACCCGAACCTCGTCGCATTGTTCGACGAGCTCGGCGTCGCCGCGCATCGCAGCGACATGTCGTTTTCCGTTTCGCTCGACGACGGACGTTTCGAATGGGCGGGCACGAATCTCAACACCGTGTTCGCGCAGCGGCGCAATCTGTTCTCGCCGTCCTTTCTCGGCATGTTGCGCGATATCTTGCGCTTCAACGCATCGGCCCACGCGCACCTGGAGCAGGCGAGCGTGAATCGCTGCTCGGTAGGTGAACTGCTCGTCGAAGGCGGCTACGGCGTGAACTTCCAGCGCCGCTATCTGGTCCCGATGGCCGCGGCGATCTGGTCGAGCGGGGCAAACGACATCCTGCGCTTTCCCGCCGCCACGTTCCTGCGCTTCTGTCTCAATCACGCGCTCTTGCAGGTGAATCAGCGCCCGCCGTGGAAGACGGTCGTCGGCGGGGCGCGCGAGTATGTGCGGCGCATCGCGCGGACGCTCGACGACGTGCGCACCCGCGCGCCGGTGCGAAGCGTGCGCCGCCGCGATGCTGGCGACGGCGTGATCGTGATGACCGATGCAGCCGCCCCCGAACGCTTCGATGCCATCGTGCTCGCCACCCACGCGCCGACCAGCCTGCGTCTGCTCGCCGACGCATCCGACGAGGAGCGCGCGCTGCTCAGCGCCGTGCGCTATCAGCGCAACCTCGCGGTGCTCCATACGGATCGGGCGCTGCTGCCGCGCCGCCGCCGGGTCTGGTCGGCGTGGAACTATATCGGCGCGCGCCCGGGACATGTGCGCGATTCGAGCACGCCGGTCTGCGTGAGTTATCTGCTCAACCAGCTTCAGCCACTGCCTTTCAGCACGCCGGTGATTGTGACGCTCAATCCCTTCGATGAACCCGCGCCCGGCACGGAGCTCGGCCGCTATGAATACGCGCATCCGCTGTTCGATCTCGCCGCCATCGACGCGCAGACGCGTCTGCCGCACATTCAAGGCGTGCGCCGCACCTGGTACGCGGGCGCATGGACCGGCTACGGCTTTCACGAGGACGGGCTGAAATCGGCATTGCGCGTGGCGCGCGACTTCGGTGTGCAGCCGGCGTGGGCCGTGCCATGAGGACCGCGCAATGGCTGACGGGCCGCGTGATGCACGAGCGCGTGCGTCCCGCGAGGCATCGCTTCGACTATCCGGTTCGCTACGTCTGTTGCGATGTCGCGCAACTCGATGCGCTGCGCCGTCCGTGGTTCGGCATCGACCGCATTCGTCCGCTCGCCCTGTTCCGGCGCGACTACGGGCCGCGCGAGGACTGCGACCTCGATCTCTGGATGCGCGCGCGCCTGGCCGATGCCCACATTCCCGCCGATGGCGAGATCCACCTTCTGACGATCCCGCGCGTCTTCGGCTACGCATTCAATCCGGTCAGCTTCTGGTTCTGCCATGACCGCGCTGGCGCACTGCGCGCGCTCTATGCCGATGTGCGCAACACCTTCGGCGAGCATCGCGGGTATTTGCTGAGCGCACAGGATCACGCGCCCATTGCTCACGACACCGTGCTCGTCTGCCGCAAGACGCTGCACGTCTCGCCCTTTTGCGAGGTAACCGGAGACTACCGGTTTCGCGTGCGGCGGCATGGCGATCATGTGTCCGTGTCGATCGACTACCACGACTGCGACGGCCTTCTGATCCGCACCGCGATCGGCCTCGTTGCTCGTCCGCTCAGCGGCGCGCTCGCATGGCGCACGCTGATGAGGGAGCCGTTCTTCGCCGCGTGCGTCATCGCGCGGATTCACTGGCAGGCGCTGCGCTTGTGGATGAAGCGCGTGCCCTTTCACGGCAAGCAACCATCGAACATGAAAGAAACGAAACACAAGGTCCGATCATGAACCTGCTGCGGTCTTTCTCCACGCAGGCAGCCATGCCGCTGTCCGCCCGGATCTTTCTCGGTCTTCTGCGCCGGATCAGCATCGGGCATATCGTGCTGGTCACGCCGGACGGAGGCCGCTGCGTATTTGGCGATCCGCTGATGCAGCCCGCCGCGCATCTCGCCATTCACGACTGGCGCGCCTGTCGCGCGATGCTGCGCGCGGGCGACATCGGTTTCGCGCAGGCGTATCGCGCACAATGGCTCGACACGCCCGATCCGTACGCTTTGGTGCGGCTCGCGATCCGCAACGAGGCGGCGCTTTCGCGTACCGTGGCCGGCGGATTCGGCGCGCGGTGCTGGCACACGCTCCGGCATCGTCTGCGTCTGAACACGCGCCCGGGCAGCCGCCGCAACATCCATGCGCATTACGACATCGGTAACGCTTTCTACGGACTCTGGCTCGATCCGACCTGGACCTATTCGAGCGGATGGTTCGACGGTGACGCCGAACTCACGCTCGAAGCCGCGCAGCATCGCAAGTATCAGCGCATCGTTGAAACGCTCGGGTTGAAGGCGGGCATGCGCGTGCTGGAAATCGGTTGCGGCTGGGGCGGCTTCGCGCGGCACGCGGCACGCCTGGGTATTCATGTGCACGGCGTAACGATCTCGCCCTCCCAGCATGCATTCGCGATGGAACGCATCGCGTGTGAAGATTTGAGCGAGTTCGTGAATATCGAACTGCGCGACTATCGCGATCTGCGCGGCGAGTACGACGCGGTGGTCTCGATCGAAATGTTCGAAGCGGTCGGCGAGGCGTTCTGGCACACGTATTTCAACACGCTGCGCCGCTGTCTCGCGCCGGGCGCGCGGGCGCTCGTGCAGTCGATCACGATCGACGATGCGCGCTTTTGCGCGTATCGCGCGTCCAGCGATTTCATTCGCGAGACGATCTTTCCGGGCGGCATGCTGCCGAGTCCCGAGCGCTTCGTCAGCGCGGCGTCGCGAGCGGGACTCTCTGCGCACGCTTCGCTCTCGTTCGGCGCGGACTATGCCCGCACGCTGCGCTGCTGGCGCAATGCCTTCGAAGCGCGCGCCGATGCGGTCCGCGCGCAAGGTTTCGACGAATCCTTCGTGCGTACCTGGCGCCTGTATCTGGCCTATTGCGAAGCCGGTTTCGACGAGAAGCGCACGGACGTCATGCACTTCGTGGTATCACGCGGAGCGTGAGATTCTTTGAGCGCGGCGCGTCACGCCGCACGCTTCCGCGTGCGCTACCCCGTACCTTCCCTCGCATCTGGGCGTGGTGCCGGGACAAGACGACGTTATTGTCAGTTGCAGCCGTGACTGGTTGCGCTTCGATAGCACTTCTTTCCGCCAGGACCTTCCACGACACCCTTGCCGTTCATCGTTTTCGCCTCTCCGCCCTGGTTGGTTTGACTCGTCCGCACACCATTCTGGTTCGTCTGGGATGTCCAGGCCGTACCGGTGTTCCGGTTGTAGCCTCCCGTCGTCTGCCCGTTGCCACACACGGTTTCACCGCCGGCGTTCGTTGCGCATTCGGCGAATGCGTTGGCGGACAGCATGACGCACGCCAATAAAACCAAGGTCTTCATGACGGTCATCTCCAGAGGGTTGTACCGAGCCATCAGAGAACTGAAGAACTGAACACGAGCTCGTCGACCCGAACAGCAAACGAGAAGTCGCGGAGTTCCTTCGAATGGCGTCCCATCGTACGATCGGAACGGGTCGCGGAATTTAATCCAGGTCACGTTTGCACGATAAAGGAAGGTGTCACCTTCAGCGGTGCACCGTACCTATGCCGGCCGCCCCGGCGCGCCACCTCGCCAATCAGTCATCCTTGCGCACCGGTTCCAAAGCGGTCACGCGCACGGACGCGAAATTTCAGCAGATGCAACATTCGTAGGCTGCGCTCCCGCGATGCAGCGTGGACGACGCGCGCGAATATGACCGCGCAAGGGCCGGAGCATGAGAGGGACGCACACGTACACGAAACGAGGAAGAAGGCCCATGAGACCGGGAAGGAATGGAGTGTGGACTCGGCGGCGGGGCCGACGGCGACTGCTCATCTCCGTCGCTGTGTTCGTAGCCATACTGATCGCGGTCGGCTCAGGCGTGCTGCGCCACCGCACGGCGAACCAGCATCACGATCCGCTGCAGGCGACGAGCATCGTGTATCAGATGCGGCAGGACCCGTCGCCATGGGCACGCACCGAGAACGACGCCTCACGCATGCTCGCGGATATCCGCGAGAAGCGCGTGGCCGCGATCGGCGTGACGCTCGACGCCATCCTCGTGTCGACAAAAGGCGGCGCGCAGTACTTCGTCAGCGATCGCTTCGCGGTGTTCTCGCAGTCGCTGCTGCTCAATGCAATCAAGGGCGCAGACGCGCCGGACTATCAGATCGCGTGGCTGCCCAACGTGTCCATCGGCACACAGGCAGGCGTCGGCCCGTTGCTCGTCTTCCTGCGCGATTCGGCTGGCATGCTGGTGTATCTGCTCATGCTGGCCATGATGGTCTGGTACGTGCGCCGCGAAATGAAGGGCGACGCAACCCTGATCGCCGAGCCACCCGACACGAGTTTCGACGACGTGATCGGCGCGGTCGAAGCGAAGGCCGCGCTCGAAGACATCAAGGCCTATCTGCGCGATCCGCAGTCGTTCACGAAGCTGGGCATCCGACCGCCGTGCGGGGTGCTCATGACGGGCAGTCCGGGAGTCGGCAAAACGCGGCTTGCGCAGGCGCTTGCAGGTGAATGCGGCGCGCACTTCATCGCCATCACGGGGAGCTTTTTCAGCGCGAAGTATTACGGTGTCGGCATTCAGAAGGTCAAGTATCTGTTCAAGACTGCGCGCAAGCATGGGCCAGTCGTGATCTTCATCGATGAGGCCGACGGGCTCGCCGCGCGCACCACCGGCGCGGCCGGTTCCGCCGACGCCGAAAGCAACCGCATCATCAATCAACTGCTCGCGGAGATGGACGGGTTCGAGAAGAACGAAGGTGTGATTCTCGTCGCCGCGACCAACTTTCCCGAGAATCTCGACGAAGCACTCCGCCGTCCGGGTCGCTTCGATCGCATCGTGCCGATACGTCTGCCGGATATAGCCGATCGCGTGAAGATTTTCGAGTATTACCTGGGCAAGCTGCCGTCGTGCTCGACGGATATCGACTGCAAACAACTGGCGCGACTGACAGTCGGTTTGTCGCCCGCATCGCTGTCGATGATCGTCAATCAGGCCGGGTTGATCGCGCGCAAGCAAGGCGCGGGCATGGTGTGCGCGGAGCATCTGCGCGAGGCGGTCAAGGTCGTGCGCATTGGCGACGTGAGCGGCGCGCAGAAGGCGCTCGATACGGACGAAGTGCGGCGCGTCGCCGTACATGAAGCGGGGCATGGCATCGTCGCTGCGCTGCTGGGCGCCGGCGTGCTGGAGGAACTGACTGTGCTCCCGCGCGGCGGTGCATTGGGCATGGCGCTCATTACGAAGCCGCAGGACAAACAACTGTATCGCCGCAGCGAGCTGGAAAAGGAACTGATGGTGCTGCTCGGCGGACGCAATGCGGAGTTGCTGGTGTTCGGCGAGGCATCGAGCGGCGCGGCTCAGGACTTGCAGGAAGCATCGCGCATCAGTCTGGAGATGGTGTCACGGCTCGGCTTCGGCGGCGAAGGCAATCTGTTCAGTCTCGCCGCTCTGCCGCGCGAGAACGCCGGACGGCAACTTGATAACGCAATCGAACAGGCCAACGCGCTGTTGATCGAGATGAACGAGCGCTGCTTCGACCTGCTCACGCGAAACGAATCGATTCTGTCCAATGTCACGCGCGCGCTGGCCAGGACCGAAACGGTACCCGGTACCTATGTGTACGAGCTCATCAGCAAGAGCGGCGTCACGCAGCCGCCCGAGCTGGAAGCGGCGTATTTCAGTGCTGCGGCGTCTGAATCACGAAGCACGCGGATGAGCACGACGCTCAGTGCCGCGAATCGGTCCGCTTGCGCGCGCGATGGTGTCTTCCACACGCCTCATTCGAGGTAAAAGAGCGACTCCAGGCATACCGCTGCATCGCTCGATGCGCAGTTGACCGGCTGCATCACCGCCTCGAGGAACACCTGCCCCAGGGCAAATTCGCACACAACGGCGAGCACCACTAGCAACCAGACGAGCCTCACGTCGCACCTTTTACCGATGAGTTGACTCAGAATGGAGGCAATTGTGCCTGCGTCAGCTTTCAACAGGATTTCGCGATGCGAGGCCCCCTGAAAATCCCGCGAAGTCCCTGAGTCAAGTGGTTTTTCAACACTCGACTATGCAGATTTCCGTGCGCGTGACGCACTGTTCGGCGAACCGACGCCGCCGCTCTGACGGCTCTCGATGACAGCCCGCGTGCGCTGCGATATCCGCGCCGCCGCCTCCTTGACCGATTCGACGAGCCGTTCGAGATTGGCGAACTCGAGGCGCTGAGTCGGAACGATCACCGCGAGCGCGCCGACCGCTTCGCCCGAGTCGTCCGTAAACAGCGGCGACCCTAGCGCGGACACTCCGGTCTCGAGTTCGTCTCTCGATAGATAAAAGCCCGCGCGCCGGATCTTGAGCAGCGACGCGCGGAAGTCTTCGAGCGTCGCACCGAGCCCGCTCTGCGCGATGTCGTCCGGATATTGATCGAACAGGGCCGCGAGCTTGGCCTTCGGGAAGGTGGACAGGACCGCCTTCGACGCGGCGCCGAGAAACAGGGGGCGCGGACGCCCCCGGCCGTATCGGAGGTCGAGCGATGTATCGTGCGTCTCCCGATGCGTGTCGACGAGTTCGTTTCCATACCAGCGGGACATCACGATGTCGAAGCCCGAATGCTCGCTCAGCTCGCGCATGACCGGTTGCCCGGCCGCAAGCAGCGGATCGGACACACGCAAGTGATAGTCGAGCTTGATGATGCGCGGACCCAAACCATAATCTCCACCCGCAAAACGCACGAGCAAGCCCGCATCGACCAGTTCCCGGACGTAGCGGTAAGCCGTCGGAATCGAGCAATCGAGTTCCGCGCCGACGTCTTCGGCGGACAGGAACGGCCTGGTCTCCGAAAACAGATCGAGGATGGATAAGAGTCTGGTGATGCTCGACATCTGGACAGTGGCCCTCATGGATTTGAATGGATTATAGCCAGCGCAAGAAGCCACTCGATCGGGTCCCTCCGCACGGTCGGAACGTCAAACCAGCCCCATGCGTTCGGCCATTTCCGCTTGCCAGACGCTTCGAGGCCGAAAGCCCGGCAGCGTACGCGCGTGGCGCTCGACATCGGTCATCAGCTCGGCGTCCGGCAGGTCGAAATCGACAGACACGCGCATCGGCTGGTCGACGTACCACGGCGTGTCGATGAACAGTTCCAGCCGGTTGCCCTCCGGATCGCGCGCGTAGATCGACACCGCATTTCCGTGCGTCACGGGATGAATCTCGTCGAGCCCCTCCTCCACGAACTTGCGGTGAAATTGCCTGAGCGTGGCGAGGCTGTCCGCCTCCAGCGAGATCTGGTTGATCGGATTGAACGCCAGATGCGACGGGCGGCCGCTCGCAAGCACGATCTGATGATGCACGGCCGGATCGCGGCTCAGGAACACCAGCCGCACTTCGCCATTCGGCGTCTGCAACTTGCCGCGGTCCGTCACCGTGAACTCCAGCACCCGCGAATAAAAGTCCTCGACCTGCTCCATGTCGCTCACGTAGAAGCCCATGTGGCTCAACGAAAGACCCCGCCGTTTCTGCTGCATTCCTTCCATGCTCGTCTCCAAGTAGTGATAAACCCTGACTAAAAACGCGTTGCGCTCGCCGTTAAATCCAGTTTATTCTCAAAATACGATAAACGCACTAGTTTTTTGAGTCGGTGCGGCGATCCAGTCAACCGCTTTTATCAACGGAGCATCAATGAAACTCGTAAGCTTCTCGACCCCGCAGGGTTCCTCGTTCGGAATCGTTCGCGATAACGCCGTCTTCGATCTGGGCAAGCGCATAGGCGCCCGCTTCGCCGACCTCAAGGCACTGATCGCCGCGGACGCCTTCGGCGAAGCGGCCCAGGCAATCGAAGGCGTCGCGGCCGACTACACACTTTCGGACGTGACCTTGCTGCCGGTCATCCCCAATCCCGAGCAGATCTTCTGCGTGGGGCTGAACTACGCCGAGCACGTCCGGGAAACGAATCGCGAAACGACCGAGCAGCCCGTGATTTTCATGCGGCTGCCCGCGTCCCAGGTCGGTCATCGTCAGCCGATGCTGCGTCCGCCCGAGTCGCTGCAATTCGACTACGAGGGCGAGATCGCGGTGATCGTCGGACGCGGCGGACGGCGCATCGCCGAAGCGGATGCGTGGCATCACATCGCTGGTTACGCCTGCTACAACGACGGCTCCGTGCGCGACTGGCAGCGTCACACGACGCAATGGGGACCGGGCAAGAACTTCTATCGCACCGGCGCGTTCGGGCCGTGGATGGTCACGCGCGACGAGATCGCGCCGAACGCGCTGATGACGCTCGTCACCCGTCTGAACGGACGGGAAGTGCAACGCGCGACCACGGAGATGCTCATTCACGGAATCGCGAAACAGATTGCTTATCTGTCGACGTTCACGCCGCTTTTCCCCGGCGACGTGATCGTGACCGGCACGCCGGGCGGCGTCGGCGCGAAACGCAATCCGCCGCTCTTCATGAAGCCGGGCGACGTGGTCGAAGTGGAAGTGGACCGCATCGGCGTGCTGTCCAACCCGATTGCCGACGAAGCGTAAGCGTCGCGGCCGGGCGCGACTCGCCGCGCCCGGCGTCTCATCAGGCGGAAAAGAACATGTCAGATCAAATCATCCCAACGCATACGTGCGACTACGACGTCGCGATCATCGGCCTCGGGCCCATCGGCGCCACATTGGGCAACCTGCTCGCGATTCAGGGCTTGCGCGTGCTGGTGCTGGAGCGCGACAAGGACATCTTTGCGCTGCCCCGCGCGGTGCACTTCGATGGCGAATGCATGCGCGTGTTCCAGACGATCGGCATCGCGGATGCGCTGCTGCCCAACCTGTTCGTCGGTCCGGGCATGAAGTTCGTGAACGCGCAAGGCAAGTTGCTGATCGACTGGCAGCGTCCGACCTGCATCGGACCTCACGGCTGGTGCGCGAGTTATAAATTCCATCAGCCCGATCTGGAGAACGCGTTGCGCGGGCGTCTCGCGCGGCAATCGAATGTCGACGTGCGTCTGCGTCACGAGGTCTTCGCGCTCGAAGAGACCGCCGATGGCGTCCGGTTGCGCTTCGAGGACACGAGCCGCGGCAAGCTCGGGCGCGCCACCGCGCGATACGTCGTCGGATGCGACGGCGCGCGCTCCATCGCGCGGCGCTTCATGGGAACCGAGCTGACCGATCTCAAATCGCATGAGCGCTGGGTCGTGGTCGACACGATGCTCAACGCGCCGCGGCCGGATCTCGGCGATTTTTCGATTCAGTATTGCGATCCCGCGCGCCCGACCACCTATACGCGCGGTCCGGGCAACCGCCGGCGCTGGGAAATCATGGTGATGCCGGGCGACGATACGGCGCAACTCTCATCGGCGGACTGGCTCTGGGACAAGCTCGCTCGCTGGATCTCGCCCGCCGATGCGCGGCTCGAACGCTCGGCCGTCTATACGTTTCATTCGGTCGTCGCGAACGGCTGGCGCCGTGGGCGCCTGTTGCTGGCGGGAGACGCCGCGCATCAGACGCCGCCCTTCATGGGTCAGGGCATGGCCGCCGGTATTCGCGACGCGTCGAATCTTGCATGGAAGCTCGGCGCAATCCTGCGCGGCGAAGCATCCGATGCCCTTCTCGACACCTATGAATCGGAACGCTCGCCGCACGTGCGCGAGTTCATCGAAACGGCTGTGCAGCTCGGCGCGGTCATCCAGACGACGCACCCCGAACTCGCGAACGCGCGCGACTGCGAGATGGCCGAGGCTATCCGCAAATTCGTCACGCCGCAACCGAAGCTCGGACCGGGCGAGTGGATGGACGACGCCTCGGGCACGGCGGGGCATAGTGCGCCGCAGCCGCGTCTGAACGACGGGCGCCTGCTCGACGACGTCGCCGGGTATCGCTTCGCGCTGGTTGCGCTGCCGGCGATCCTCGAAGCATGTCCGAACCTTGCCGACGAAGCGGCCCGCGCCGATGTCGCGATCATCGCGAGCGAGGATGCGTCGATTCGCGAGTGGCTCGCGTCGATCGGTGCGGTCGCCGTGCTGGTGCGGCCCGATCGGTACGTCTTCGGCGTCGCGCAGGACGTGCATGCGCTGGATCGACTGATCGAGCAGGCACTGCCCCAGCAGCGCACCGAAAGCGCCTGAGTAAAGCGCCTGAGTCTGACGCCATCGCCATACACATCATTGGACCAAGAAGCCAACACCATCTGGAGAAGTCATGGAGACAACCCGCAACCCCGCCGGCGAATTCGGCCTGGCGCAATCCCCCGGTCTGACACGATCGCAGTGGAAGATGATCCTCATCGCGAGTCTGGGCGGTTCACTGGAGTTCTACGACTTCATCGTGTACGGCTTCTTTGCTCACCATATCGCGGCGCAGTTCTTTCCGAATGCGTCGTCGTTGCTGAGCATGCTGGCCGCGTTTTCCGTGCTGGCGATCGGCTATGTGATCCGGCCGCTCGGCGGCATCGTGCTGAGCAGCTGGGGCGATCGATATGGCCGCCGCCCCGTGTTCCTCGGCTCCATCGTCGTCGTGACGAGCGCAACCATTTGCCTTGGCCTGTTGCCGAACTTTCAGAGCTGGGGCATTACGGCCTCCATCGCGCTGATCGTGCTTCGCATGCTTCAGGGCTTCTGTGTCGGCGGCGAAATGCCCGGCGCGATCACGTATGCCGTCGAGGCCGCGCCGCAACGGGCGGGGCTGGCTGCGGGCATCATCATCTGCGCGGTGAACGTGGGCGTGTTGCTCGCGACAATCGTCAATCTTGTCATTCAGAGTGCGCTGTCGAGCGCGGATGCGGCCGCTTATGGCTGGCGAGTCGCATTCCTGTTCGGCGGTCTCTGCGGGATCGTGTCCTACTGGATGCGACGCAACCTCGACGAGTCGCCCGAGTTCAGGAAGATGCATGGCGCCGTGATCAGGCAACCGTTTCGCGAGACGCTGCGTCATCACGGCAAATCCGTCGCCGCCGCAGCGCTCACGATCGCGGTGATGGCGGGTGTCAACGGCATCCTGTACGGACACATGCCTGCCTATCTCGTGCAGCAGCTTCACTATGCGCCCCGGACGGCGGCGGTCGCGCAGAACGCTTATCTGATCGTCAGCTCGTTCGGCCTGCTCGCGGCGGGCTGGCTGGGAGACAAGGTGCCGCGCCGGTATCTTCTGCGCGCGTCGGCGGCCTTGCTGGTGGTGTTGAGCTATCCGTTCTATCAGGCGCTCGTCGGGCACACGGTGAATCCGGTCGTCCTGTTCATTCTCGCGGGCGTGGTCTTTTCGCTCGCGAGCGGAACATGGGCGTCGGTGCTTGCCGATCAGTTCCCGGTTCAGGTGCGATTCAGCGGCATCGCGCTCTCGTATAACGCTTCGGTCCTCGTCTTCAGCGGCTTTGCACCGTTGCTCGCGACGATGCTGATCCGCGAAACGGGCTCGCTGGCCGCGCCGGCCTACTTCGTGATCGGCGCGTGCGGTATCGCATTGCTCGCGAGCTTCGCCTTGCCCGATGGCCGATCGGCTTCGCGCGACGGATTGCGGGCGGATCGGGTGCTGGCCGAACGATAAGCCGGCGAGTGCCCGCCCGTAGCCTGGGCGAGCGAGAACGCGTGCGTGCCGCTGCCTGATGCCATTCGCGCCGAAGCGCGCAGACTTGCGGCCGACCTCATCGGACATTACATTCAAAAACTTCCGTATGGCCGGCCGCTCCCCACTGTCGATCATTCTCGATACCCGGCCGGGAAGCCAGTGCCACCGCAGTGGCCATCAACCTCGCTTGACCACCCTACATCCAGTAGATCCATCCGGTTACCACCAGCGCAACGGCGCCGGGCAGTGTCGGCATCAGCGGAAATGACCAGCCCGGTCTCTGTCGCGTTTCTGCGGCCCAGCGCTCCGAAAGCAAGCAACGTTCTCTAACGGACGGAGGCACGCGCGTCATGTCCCTATCCTAAGGCGCATCTTGAGAACCCTCGAATTCAAGCGGAAGGTCAGAAAGACGTGTCTGCGCCATCTTCAAACATTGATTTCCGTACGGCAACGGTTCAAGCCCTTCTCGGTGAAACTCGCACCGTAGGCGTGGCGTTGGCAGGCGTGGCCTTCGGCTGCGGCATCGGAATCGTTGCCTCAGCCCTGCTTTGGACCGCCGGAACAGATACCGCTCAGTGGGGTTCTGTTGCTTTCACATGCCTGGCGAGTGCGATCTTCATGGGCTTCACCCTCGTCGTGGGCTTCGGCATTCGTCTTAAAGCGGCCCTTGACCGACTGAGCTCACTGGAAGAAGGCATCATGGCGCGCTTCGTCGGCACAGAGGCATCCAGCGCTGCACCTCCGAGTTTTGGAAAGGCCATCAAGCACGCGCGCGTCGTTCGATACCCGACGCCGCTTCGCGAGAGCGCGGAGAAGGAAACAGCCGCGTTGCTTGAACGATTCATGCTGCCCCGCAAAGACGCGTCCTAAATCCGTCTCCGCCGCTTCGAAGCTTCTCACGCTTCGACACCCTCTTTCCTCGTCGGACGGCGCGACGAACTCAAAGCTGTTCTCAAGAATTTCGACCCGGATTTCTTCAGGGTCATCCCATGTCGAGATTGTCGGACGGCGTAGCGACCACACGGGCGTCGTTGCCCAACGCGCTCGCGTCCGCAGTCAACTCGCCCGCCTCGTCTTCACGGAGAACGTCATCGCACAGATGAGCGTTTCCGAGCCGTGGCGACGCCTCGCTACGGCTCGGAGCCAAGGGTTTTCCCCCATCGCCATCTTGTGCACTTGGCGTCAAAGTTCCGACATCGCAAGAAAATGAAAAGCGTTTTTACTGGATAAAAAACATGAGTGACGAGAATCTCGCCTTCTTCGTTCAGGAGCCGTCTGTCGCCCCGATTCCTTTGGTCCTCGACTCCCCGCATAGCGGCTTCACGCTGCCGCCGGACTTTCTCCCGTCGGCTCCGCTCGAAGCCATTCGGTCCGGGTGGGACGCCTATCTCGACGACCTCTGGTCGGGCGCGACGAAGCACGGCGCGATTCTGGTTTGCGCGCTTTTCCCGCGCACGTACATCGACGCGAATCGTTCGGAAGACGACATCGACCAGGAACTGCTCGACGCGCCGTGGCCGCGACCGGTGCACCCGTCCGACTACGCGAAGCGGGGTCAGGGTTTGATTCGGCGTTTCGCGTTGCCGAATGTGCCGATGTACGACCGCCTCCTGACGATTCGTGAGGTGGAGCATCGACTCGATACCTACTACCGGCCGTATCGCAGCGCGGTCTCCGCGGCAATCGCCAGCGCCGTGCAACGCTTCGGCCATGTATGGCATATCGACCTGCACTCGATGAAATCCACGGGCAACGCCATGAACACGGACAACGGCAAGGCTCGTCCCGACCTTGTCATCAGCGATCGTGACGGCAGAACCAGCAATCCGGCGGCGACGGAATGGATTGCGGCGCGCTTCCGCGAGCTCGGCTATGACGCGCGCGTGAACACGCCCTACAAGGGCGGCGACATGGTTAAAACCTTCGGACAGCCCGAGAAGAACCAGCACAGCATTCAAATCGAAATCAACCGCGCGATCTACATGGACGAGACGTCGTGCGAGAAATCCCCTCGCTACGCGCAGCTACAGGCGGACATCGACCGCTTTCTGGCGCAGTTCGTCGAAAAGATTACGAGCAAGGACGCGGACTTCCGATGAACGACTACACCATTGCTTCCGTCGATTCCGCCCTCAAGCTGCTTGCCATCGTCGCCGACCATCCCCGACTGGGGTTGAGCGAACTGGCGGAACGCGCGGAGTTGAACACATCGCGCACGTTCCGGCTGCTCACGACGTTGGCGGCCCACCGACTCATTCAGCGCTCGGGTGACCCGGCAATCTATACGCTCGGAACGCAGGCACTCGTACTCGGCATCGCGGCGGGCCGGCAAATCGACATGGCGACGGCGGCGCAGGCGCCGTTGATGCGACTGGCGGAGCGCTTCAACGAGGCCTGCCAGATTCGAGTGCGCGACGGCGACGAGAGCATCTGCATCGCGCGTGTCGAGTCCAGCCACGTTGTTCGCGTGCACGGGACGATTGGCAATCGGCGTCCCATCCACGTGGGCGCCTCCGGCAAGTTGCTCCTCGCCTATGCGGACGACAACGAGCGGGAACACATCCTCACGCGCGATATGCGCCCGTTCACGAAGGAGACGCGCGTCGACGCGAGCGCCCTTCGGCAAGAGCTGGATGACATCCGCGAAAAGGGCTATTCGTTGAGCCGAGGCGAGGCGACTTCAGGCGTCGTGGCCATTGCCGTCCCGGTGCTCGCCTCGGCGACCCATGCCCTCGCCGCGCTTGGCATGTCTATCGTCGCCACACGATTCGACGAAGAGACTTTGTCCGACATCATCGAGCAGATGCGACTGGCGTCCCAAGAGATATCCCAGTTCATCGGCCATCGACATCCCTGATTCCTCACATGTCCGCAAGCATGAATAACTCTTCCGTTTCCGCTGAGCCGACTCCGGCTCACAAGCGCTCGCTGCATCCGATTCTGATGATGCTCGGGATTCTTTTGTTCGCGATGGCCCTGACTTACTTTCTGGACGCGGGCCAGTTCAAACGCAACGGTCATCTCGTCGAGCCGGGAAGCTATCAACACATCGAGAAGAGCAACTCGCCTGCGCATCTGTTTGCGCTGTCGATGCCCAACAGCACGGCCGACCGGGCTTACCCGGCCAGTGCGGTGTCGCTCTTTCGAGCCATTCCTGACGGGTTGACGAAGACCTCCGCGCTGATCTTCATGGTGATGTTCGTCGGCGGCATGTTCGAGGTTTTCAAAAGGACCGGCGCCCTCGATTCCGGAATCAACAAGCTCGTGGCGGTCTCGAAGGGAAACCTGTACCTGCTCGCGCCCATCCTCATCCTCGCCATCGGACTAGGGAGCACCTTCCTGGGCCTGATGTCCGAGTACCTGGTCCTGCTGCCCGTGGTGCTGGCGCTCGGCGAACGACTCAGGCTCAGCCCGATTCTCTCGCTGGCCATGCTTGCATTCGGAGCGAAGCTTGGCTACGTCGCCTCCGTGAGCAATCCGATCGTGTTGCCGGTCGCCCAGGGAATTGCGGGTGTGCCGTTGTTCAGCGGCGCCGCGGTACGCCTCATCGTGTTCGTGGTCGCGATTTTGTCGGCCATCGGCTATTTCGTTTACTGCCTGCATCGGACGAAGTATCAGGCAATCCGTTCGCTGCCGGCCGATTCGAAAATCACCGCCTCGCAAAAAGGTGTCCTTCTGCTGATGGCGCTTGCCACGGTGGTCCTCGTGTGGGCGGCGCCCGAATTCAAATGGCACAACGGCGAGCTCAGCGCGTTCTACATCTTCCTGGCGAGCGCGATCGCGCTCGTCGGAAGGCTCGGTGCACGTGACGCCGCGGACGCATTCGTGCAAGGAATGAAGGGCATGATGCTGGCCGCGCTTTTGATTGGATTGGCGGCAACCATCGAAATCATTCTCCAGCGCAGCATGGTCCTCGATACCGTCATCGACAAACTTTCGTCGATGGTCAATGGTCAGCCTCCGGCCATTGTCGCAATGGGCATCATGGCTATCGAAGCCGTGCTTGATTTGCTCGTGCCATCGACTTCGGGAAAAGCGGCGATCAGCATGCCGATTCTGGCGCCGATTGCTCACATCTCCGGCCTGAGCCCGCAGACCTGTGTGCTTTCGTTCCTCCTGGGGAATGGAATCATGGGAATCATCAACCCTGCCTCCGGCCTTACGCTGGCGTTTCTTGCAATCGCCAAGGTGGGCTACGGACAATGGGTCCGCTTTGCCATGCCATTGGTCCTCATTCTGACAGGCGTCGCGATTGTGACCGTCTCGCTCGCAGCGAACTTCGGATACTGATTTGCTCGACGACTGCCTGATGCGTTTGATCGGCGAAGCGAGCGAGCCGGTGGATAGGCAGATATCCTTTATACGGGCTGCGCCCCTCGCCGTTCAGAACTCGTGGCGAATGTCGACGCGCGCGACGGCTTGCCGGTCGTTCGATGACGAGTCATCGGCGCCACCCACATACGCAAGATCAAGCGCCGTTCCGCTGTGGGCACTCGATACCTTCTGCAGGCTTGCCATCGCGTACACGTGCGTGCGCTTCGACAGGCTGTAGTCCGCCATCAGACCGGGCGTATGCCAGTGCGGCCGGCTCGCGCCGCCCGATGCGTCGAGCCTCCGGTATTCATGCGCTATTTCGCGGCTTGCCCGTCGCCGAGATACTGTTTCTGCAGCCGGTCGATCGTGCCGTCTTTCCTGAGCCGGTCGAGCGCGTTATCGAGCGCCTGCAGCGTCTTGCCGTCGCCCTTGCGCACGCCGATCACGCTGCTCGCGCCGAGGATCGCCGGATCGTCGATGCGCGGACCCGCGAAATCGAACCGCGCGCCCTGCGGCTTCGAGAGAAAACCCAGACGGGCCGCGGAACCCACGACGAGCGTCGCATCGAGTCTTCCGTTCGCGAGGTCGGCATAGATGCTGTCCTGGTCCGGATACTCTTGCAGGATCACGCCGCGCTGTGCCCACGCGGATTTGACGAACGCAGCCTGCGTCGAGCCCTGCAGCACGCCGACACGCTTGCCCGTAAGCGACGCCGCGTCGGGCAGCAGATTGCTGCCGCGCGCCGCGACGAGACGAATGTCCGCCGGATAGACGGCCTGCGTGAAATCCATCACGGCGCGGCGCGCGGCGGTCGGCGCCATCGATGCGTTGATCGCGTCGAACTTGCGCGACTGCAATCCGGCGACCAGTCCGTCGAAGCTGCTTTCCACCCAGACGCATTTCACCTGGGCAGCGGCGCAGATCGCGTTGCCGATCTCGATGTCGAGTCCCGCAAGACTGCCGTCGGGCCGCTTGTACTCGTACGGCGGATAGCTCGGGTCGGTGCCGAAGCGCAAGGTCGCAGCGCTGCACGCGCTGCTCATCGCGGTCACGGCGAAGGCCAATGCAATCGCGTGGAGCGCACGCACTCGGTAATGCTTCATCAATGTCTCCTTTTATGACTTGGTCGAACTAAGCCGCGCAACGTGCGTGCGCGAGCGCCACGAAGAAGCGCACGCCGAGCGGCAGCACGTCGTCGTTGAAATCGAACTCGGGATGATGGCAATACACGCCGCCCTGACCGAGCAGCGCATACGCGCCGGGCCGGCGCAACAGGAACTCCGAGAAGTCTTCGGAGCCGTTGAGCGGCGCGAAATCGCGCAATACGTTCTCCGCGCCGAAGACGTTCCCGGCGACGCGCGCCGCGGCCTGCGCCTGCTCGCGGTGGTTGATCGTCGCCGGCGAGCTGTTGCGGAACGCCACGGAGATCGCGCATTCGCTGGTCGTCGCGATGCCCTCGCAGATCGTCCTGATGCGCGCTTTGGCCTGCGCGCGGATGCGCTCGTCGAAGGCGCGCAGCGTGCCCGTCAGTGCCGTATGTGACGGAATCACGTTGGGCGCGCTGCCCGCGTGCACGCTGCCGATGCTAAGGACCGCCGTCGCACTGGGGTCGATCGAACGGCTCACGACCGTCTGCAACGCGCAGATGAGTTGCGCGGCCGCCATCACGGGGTCCTTCGTTTTCTCGGGCGCCGAACCATGTCCGCCGACACCGTCGATGCCGATCACGATTTCATCGCATGAGGCGAGCATCGCGCCGTCGAGCACGCCGAACGTGCCCGGCGCGAAATGCGGCGCGTTGTGCAACGCGTAGATTTCGTCGTAGAGGAAGCGGGTTTCGAGTCCGTCGGCGAGCATCGCGTTCGCGCCACCGCCCGTTTCCTCGGCCGGCTGGAACACCAGCACGACCGTACCGGCGAAGTCGCGATGGCGGCTGAAGTGACGCGCGACGCCGAGCAGCATCGCCGTATGTCCGTCGTGGCCGCAGCCGTGAAACACGCCCTGCCGAAGCGAGCGATGCAGCGGACGGCCTTCTTCCTCCATCGGCAGCGCGTCCATGTCGGCGCGCAGCGCGATCGTGCGGCCGCGGCCCGACGCCCCATGCACCACGCCGACCACACCCGTCCCGCCGATGCCGGCATGCGTCTCGATGTCCCATGCCCGCAGCTTTGCCGCGACGAGCTCGCTCGTGCGATGTTCGTCGAATGCGATCTCGGGGTTCGCGTGAATGTCTCGCCGCAAGGCGACCAGTTCGTCGATATCGATATCGGGCGTATCCGTCATTGCTCCATTGCCTCCTTGTATACTCCGGACTTTCTTTCGTGCCGGAGTTCGCATACTAAGGGCGCGTCGGCCACGGTCGATTTCCAATTTCTCATGCTCATAGCCTTTGCTTATGGAACGGAAAAGCCTCAAGACCGCGCAACTCCAGACACTGGTCGCGATCGCCGAGCACGGCACGCTGATGGCCGCGGCCGATGCATTGAGCGTCTCGCAGCCGGCGGTGACGAAGAGCATCAAGGAACTGGAAACGCGCCTCGGCGTGCAACTGCTGGAACGCAGCGGCGCGGGCGTGCGGCTGACGCGCTACGGCGAAGCGCTGCTGCGGCGCGCGCGCGCGGTGGTCACGGAGATTGCGAGCGCGGAGCGTGAGCTCGAAGAGATGAAGTCCGGCGCGCAAAAGACGCTATCGATCGGCGTCTCGCTGCTGGCGTCGTCCATTGCCATGCCCGATGCGTTGCGCGCGTTTCGCGAGCGGTTGCCGGACGTGCGGCTCAACGTCTATGAATGCCTGCCGGCGCAGATCATCGACGGCTTGCGCGACGGCTCCTTCGACCTTTGCGTGGCGTTCGTCGCGGACAGCGACATCACCGCCGAATATCGCGTCGTGCAGATCGGCGAATCGCAACAGATGCTGGCGGTCCCGAGCGGCGACGCGCTCGCGCGGGAAACGCGGCTCGAGCGCCTGAGCGGCGCACGCTGGCTCTACAATCACACGCGCGACAGCTGGCCCGCGTTCTGGCGCGAGCTATGCGGCGACCGCATCCTGCCGCTGCCCGCTCATGTGAACGTCTGCACCTCGCAGCGGCTCTATGGGCAGCTCGCGCAACAGCCGGGAACCGTCAGCGTGTGGCCGGACTTCCTGCTCGACGAAGAGCGCAGGCTAGGCCGCATGCAGCCGCTCGACACCGACGCCCTGCCTTCGAATCTGACCCTCGGGCTCATGTATCGCCGCGACCTCGTGCTGAGCGCGGCGCTGGAATACTTCATCGACTGCGTCCGGCGGGCGTCGGGCCACGCGGCCTAAAAACGAGCCTTCGTTCCGGGCATCGCGGCGCGGACTCGTGTCACTTGAGGCTGCCGGCCAGAAACTGGCGCAACCGCTCGCTCCGCGGATTCACCAGCACGTCGTGCGGATGCCCTTGCTCCTCGATTCGTCCCTGATGCAGAAACACGGCGTGGTTCGATACGTGCCGCGCAAAGCCCATCTCGTGCGTGACGACGATCATCGTGCGCCCTTCCTCCGCGAGCGATTGCATCACGCGCAGCACCTCGCCCACGAGCTCGGGATCGAGCGCGGAGGTGGGCTCATCGAAGAGCATGACTTCGGGCTCCATCGCGAGTGCGCGCGCGATCGCCACACGCTGCTGCTGGCCGCCCGACAAATGCGCGGGATAGCGGTTCTCGGTCGCGCCCGTCATGCCGACCTTCGCCAGATAGCGCCTTGCACGTTCCAGCGCGTCGGCGCGGCTCAGACCGAGCACGCTCATCGGCGCTTCGATGACGTTCTCCAGCACGGTCTTGTGCGCCCACAGGTTGAAATGCTGAAACACCATCGAAAGCTGCGCGCGCATGCGACGCAACTGCTTCGGGTCGGACGCGCGCAACGTGCCTTGCCGGTCGCGCCGGGTGCGAATCGCTTCGCCGTTGAGCGTGATGCTGCCCGAACACGGCTGCTCGAGAAAATTGAGGCAGCGCAGGAAGGTGCTCTTTCCCGATCCGCTCGAACCGATGATGCTGATGACATCGCCCGCCTTCGCGTTGAGCGAAAGCCCTTTGAGCACCTCGTTCTCGCCGAACTTCTTGTGCAGATCATCGACGGCCAGCTTGATCATGTCTTTGCTGTCTCCTGCCTGACTGGATTGGGATTGAGCCTGCATCATCGCGCCTGCGGCTTGAGAAACGCGAGCAGATGCGCTTCGAGCTTGCGAAAGGCGAACACCAGCGCGAACGCGATGCCCGCATAAAGCAGCGCCGCGATGCCGAACGCCTGGAACGACTGATACGTCGCCGAATTCACGTCGCGCGTGACCTTGAGGATGTCGGGAACGGTCGCGGTGAAGGCGAGCGTGGTCGCGTGCAGCATCAGGATCACTTCGTTGCTGTAATTGGGCAGCGCCCGGCGCAGCGCCGAGGGAAGAATGATCTTTCGATACAGCGTGAAGCGCGACATGCCGTATGCCGCGCCCGCTTCCACTTCGCCATGCGCGGTCGCCCTGATCGCGCCCGCGAAGATCTCGGTCGTATAGGCGCACTCGTTGAGCGTGAACGCGAGCAGCGTGCAGTTCATCGCGTTGCGAAAGAATTCGTCGAGCAGCGCGTGCGCATGCACGACCTGCAGGCTATACAACCCCGTATAGCAAAGCAGAAGCTGAACGTAGAGCGGCGTGCCGCGAAACACGTAGGTATAGATCCGCACCGGCGTGGAGATGAAGCGGTTGTCCGACGCCCGCGCAACGGCGAGCGGCACCGCGAGGCAAAAGCCCAGCCCGATGGAGGCGACCAGAAGCCAGAGCGTGATTGCAAGGCCGGTGAAGCGATAGCCGTCGGTGAACAGATAGTTCTGCCAGTATTCGCGAACGATGTCGATCACAACGCGGCCCTCCGTACGCCCACCGAATAG
Source organism: Caballeronia hypogeia (assembly GCF_001544875.2). GTDB lineage: Bacteria > Pseudomonadota > Gammaproteobacteria > Burkholderiales > Burkholderiaceae > Caballeronia > Caballeronia hypogeia. The sequence continues at coordinate 332,337 of NZ_FCOA02000004.1, read as the reverse complement.
CGCTTTTCGAGCCGCGCGAGCGCCAGATTCGAAACGGTCGTGATCGCGAGATAGATCGCGCCGGCAGCGAGCGTGAAGAAAAAGAACTGCAGTGTGCTCTTGCCGGCATCCTGCGTGACCTTCACGATATCGGCGAGACCGATGATCGACACCAGCGCGGTCGCCTTCACCACGACCTGCCAGTTGTTGCCGATGCCCGGCAGCGCGTATCGCATCATCTGCGGGAACATCAGCCGGCGGAAGACCTGCCAGCGCGACATGCCGTAGGCGTGCCCCGCTTCGATCTGGCCACGCGCCACTGCGAGAAAAGCGCCGCGAAACGTCTCCGTGAAGTACGCGCCGTAGATGAAGCCGAGCGTCAGCACGCCCGCGACGAACGGATCGATATCGATCTGCTCCAGCGCCATGGCATCGGTCACCTGGTTCAGCAGCATCTGAATGCTGTAGAAGAGCAAGAGCATGAGAACGAGGTCGGGCACGGCGCGGATCAGCGTCGTGTAGACCGTGCCGGCGCATACCAGCGCACGCCTTCCCGAGAGCTTCGCCGCCGCGCCGATCAAGCCCAGCACGAACGACACCGCGAGCGACAACAACGCGAGCTCCAGCGTCTTGCAGGTTCCCGCGATCAGTTGCGGACCGTAGCCTTCGAACATGATGGCGTGTCTCCTTGTGGGTAGTTTTTTAGCGTCCGGGATCAGCCCTGCTTCGGCGCGGGTTCCAGTTCGGGCAGCGCCTTCAATGCGCGTTCCCAGATCTGCCGCGTGCGTCGCCACGCGATATCGCGCCAGTCCTCGTCGGCGGGCAGAAAAGACTCGAACAGCGCGCGGCTGATCTGCCTGCCGCGCGCATCGAGCGGGTCGCCGTAAAGATGCAGCCAGTGATCGTTGCGTAATGCCTCGTGCATGCGCTCTTCCGCATACGTGCCGCATTCGATGACGAGTTGCATCAGATGCGTATCGGGCAACGCATCGAGCATGGCCTGCGAGGTATAGCCGGTCGCCCGGGCAACGACGCCGGTCTCGCTCGTCGCGGCATCGGCTTGCGTCAGAAGCGTGTAGAGCCACGGTCCGTAGAGGCGCTGCGCATCGGTCAGCGCGGGATAGCGCGACTGCGCGATGGCCATCAGCATCGGATGCCCGAACGCGCCCGCGCCCGTATGCAGGTCGAATGCGATCGCGACCTGAGCGGGCCTGAGGAAGCGCTCGACAATCGCGCGCAAGGTCCGGTTCGACCACGTGGTCTTCTCGCCGCCGTAGAAAAGGCCATCGGCGTGCGCGTACTGGCCTGCGCCCACGATCGCCTGATACTCCGCCCAGCCCATCGAGCGCACATGGCTCGCCAGTTGTGCGTCGGCATGCTGGCGGGCCGGGCCGTCGATATCGCGGCACGTGTAGATCTCGTGGATCGTCTCGTAGCGCGGGTTGACCGGCAGCGGGACGTCGAAATCCACGTAGTTGCGATTCAGATCGACGTTGTCCTCGTTGACGCGGCGCACCCAGGCCGTGCCCCAGGGATTGATCAGATGCACCAGCATGACCGCCACGCCTTCCGGCAGCTTGCGCGATTGCAACTCGTGCAGCCAGGCCGCCTGGCACGCCGAGCCGTAGTAGCCCTCGACGCCGTGCGTGCCGGAAATGGCGACCAGCACGCGGCGCGCATCGGGGGCGCCGAGCCACGCGACATCCGTCGCAAGCGTTTCGCCGGATGGCCCCCGCAACGGATGCTCGTAACAGGCGAGTGTCGCGCCGGCGGCCTTCGCCGCATGCAGGAACCGCTCGCGTTGCCGTGCAAAACCGGGTTCCACGGGAAATTCGATCGTCATGTGTTCCTCGACTTGGATGCTCTCGATGAATTCACGCTTCGTCGCGACGCTCATGCGGACTGAAGCGCGAGGGTCACGGATGTCACGGGCCTGGCGCAACACAGCAGCAGTTCGCCGTCCGCGGGAGGATCGAGCGGCGGCTCGGCATAGTCCACTCGTCCGGCAACCAGACGTGTGATGCAGCTATTGCAGATGCCCGCGCGGCAGCTGAACGGCGCTGCATGGCCGCACTGCTCCGCGAACTCCAGCAACGACGCGCAGGCGGGGTTCCACGCGACCGGTTCGCCGTGAGGATGGAAGCGCACGGTGATCGCTTCGCCGTCCACCGGCTGGCTGCTTTCCGATGCCGTGGCAGGCGGCGAAACGTCGCCATCGATCACGGTGGCAGGCCCGAAGAACTCGTAGTGAATGCGTTCCCGCGCGACGCCCAGGTTGCGCAGCAGATTCCAGTTCGCCTGCATGAACGGCGGCGGCCCGCACAGATAAACCTCGTAGTCGTCGAGCGGCAGCAGCGCCTGCAAGGTCTCCTTCGTCAACAGGCCGCGACTGTCGAACGCATCGCGGTCTTCGTCATCGCGCGGCAGCCGGTAGCACACATGCACGCCGATACCCGCGCGCATCGCGGCGAGACGCTGAACCTCTTCGCGAAACGCATGGACGGCGCCGTTCTCGCATGCGTGGATGAAGTGCACGCGCCGCGTGCTCGCCGAACTCAGCCGATGCAGCATGCTGAGCATGGGCGTCACGCCGACTCCGCCGCTAAGCAGCACGACCGGGCGATCGCTGTCCTCCGCGCAGACGAACGCGCCCGCCGGCCCGGCGATCTCGAGTACGTCGCCGACCGCTGCGCGCTCGTGCAGATGGCAGGAGCCGCGCCCGCGCGGATTCGTTTCCTGCTTGACCGAGATGCGCCAGCGCGAGCGCTCGGCAGGATCGCCAGACAGACTGTAGGTGCGAATGAGCGATTCGCCGTCCGGCAGCGCGAGGCGCACGGCCACGAACTGGCCGGCGCGAAACGGGGCGAGCGCCATGCCGTCCGTCGGCGCGAGTTCGAACGACACGATCGACTCGCTTTCGCGCACCCGCCGCGTGACGCAGAGACGCCGGAAGCCCGTGTGTGCGTCCGCCGCCGCGCTCGTCATGCCGTCGCTCCGTCGGTCGTGCGGCCCACCTTATACACCGGCGCAAGCGCGGCTTCGGATGTCTGCTCGCGCTCGATCATCTTCGCGAGCGCACGGCGAAAACGCAGCGGACCGGCGTCGATGGCGAGATCGATATTCGGCGTGCGCCGGCGCGCCATGCCCGCATGGACGGCGCTCAGCACCGCGCGATCTTCCTCGAACGCGTGACGCACGTCCTCGTCGAACTGACGCGAGACATCCTCGTCGCCCGGAGCGAAATTGCGCGTCTGAAACCAGAAATAGCGCGTGAGGTTCTCGTCGACCGGTGTCATGAAGTTATAGGAGTTCATCAGGAAGACATCCGGATGCAGCGGCGCATCGTCCCCGCCCGTGCCCGCCGGCGTGAAGATCGCCTTGATGATCGCGTGCGACGGAAAGCGCACTTCGTAATGCTGCTTGCGGTCGCACCGTCCTTCGAAGCGCACGAACTTCGCATAGAACGGCGCGACCTCCGCGTCGCGCATCCAGCGCGAGACCGTCACGCCCTGCTCCGCGACCTCCGTCCTGAGCGGCTCCGCTTCGCACGCCGCATTGCCGAACGAGGTCGGATGCACCCACGCGACATGCGAGGGGTCGAGCAGGTTGTCCGTCACGTACAGATAGTGGCAATCGACCGTCATCGCGTCGCCGCGATTCGAGCCCCAGGCCGGATCGTCCCACTCCTCCACGTCGACGATGGCGGACGGGTCAGCGGCGAGCGCGTCGCCCATCCAGATCCAGACGAGGCCGTAGCGCTCCGCGAGCGGATAGCTGCGCACGCGCGCGCCGGTCGGTATGCGCGCCGCGCCCGGCGCGCGCGTGCAGGCGCCCGAGCAGTCGAACGTCAGTCCGTGGTAGCCGCATTCGATCTCGTCGCCCGAGCGGCGTCCCATCGAGAGCGGCAGCTTGCGATGCGGACATGCGTCTTCCAGCGCGACGGGCGTTCCGTCCTGCTTGCGGTAGAGGACGATCCGCTCGTCGAGAATCGTCAACGGCAACAGGTCCTGGGTGACCTCGTCGTCCCAGGCCGCGACGTACCACGCGTTCTTCAAGAACATTGCACTGCCTCCTGATCGATATCGCCCGATTGATGCCGGCTTTTGCCTCGTTTCGAGCACGTGAGCAGAATAAGCAGCCAGAACGCGGAAGAACAGGTGTTAATACCTGCCGCTTCGTTTAGAGTTTCTAAACTGAAAATTTCATCCGGGAGCTCGGGATGCAGACACTTCCCCCGTTGCGCGCGTTGCAGGTCTTCGAGGCCGTCGGACGCTGCGGCGGCGTCACCGAGGCGGCGCGGCGACTCGGCATTTCGGCGGGCGCCGTCAGCCAGCAGATGAAGCTGCTCGAAGACACGCTCGGCGTGCATCTGATGCAGAAGGACGGCAAGCGGCTGCGCCTGACCGCCGCCGGTGCCCGCTACCACGAGAGCTGCGCGGTCGCGTTCGAAAGCCTGCGCGTCGCGCACGCCGAAATCGAGCGCACGAAGAACGCGCGCAACCTGAGCCTGAGCGCGCTGCCTTCGCTTCTTTCGAAATGGCTCGCCGCGCGCGTGATCGCGTGGCAGCAGCAACATCCGGAGCTGAGCGTGTATCTCGACGGCACGCACACGGAGCCGTCGCCGGAGGGCTACGAGATCGACTTTCGCGTCAGCTACGGCGATCGCGTGGCCGACGTCAACAACGCGGTCGAACTCTTTCGCGACTGCGTGGTGCCGGTGTGCAGCCCGCACCTCGTGCGCGCAGACGCGCCGCTCGCGACACCCGCCGACATCCTCGCGTATCCGCTGATCGCGGTGGACTGGCTGCCCAAGTTCGCGTCGCCGCCTTCGTGGCGCGACTGGTTCCGGGCGATCGGCGTCGAAGAAGCGGACATCGCGCGGGTGAACGACTCGCGCCAGGTGCACTCGCTTTCGAGCGTGGCGATCCAGGCGGCCATCGACGGGCACGGGTTCGTGCTCGCGCAGTCCTCGATGGTCTGCGACGACCTCGCCGCCGGCCGGCTCGTCATGCCGTTCGCGCAGGGTCTGGCGCTGCCCTGGCCGTATTTTCTGACGTGGCGGCCGAACACGTTCGACAAGGCGCACTGCCGCAGTTTTCATCGTTGGCTCCTGACGCAGGCGAAGGAGCAGCAGCGGCTCAACGACCAGCTGCTGCGGGTGATCGGCGGCACCGGCGAGCCGGTGGACATGTAGGCGCGCGCGTCTTCAGCCTCGCGCGGTCCACAGCACCGGAAACAGCGAATGATCCATGGGCGCGCCGTCGGGCAGAACCGAGGCGAGGCCGGGAAACTCGGGCGACGTGCGCCAGGGGCGCGGCGCATGGCGGATGTCGTCGCCGATAAAGCGAATCGAGAAGGCGCGACGTCGCGTCTTGCCGCCGACGCCGCCCGACGCATGCAGCGTGAGCATGTTGAAGCACACCATGTCGCCCGGTTCGAGCGCCCAGCCGACGATCGGGAAGGCATCGCGATCCGCTTCGATATCGGGCAGATCCGCGAGGCTGCCCTCGGGGAACCATTTGGCCTCGTTCTCCATGAAGGTCCGCGGCATCAGCCAGGGCCCGCGATGCGAGCCGGCCACGAATTCGAGCGTCGATTCGCGAGCGACAGGATCGACGGGAATCCACATGCTCACGTTGTCGCTGCCGGCGATGTTGTAGTACGGCTGATCCTGATGCCACGGCGTGCGCTGGCGCGTGTTCGGCTCTTTCACCAGCACATGGTCGTGATGGAGCCGCACCGTTTCGCAACCCATCAGCGCGCCGGCCACGGCGGGCGCGGCGGACTCGGCGATAAAGCGCCCGTATGCGTCGTTCGACTGCCAGTTGCAGAAGTCCTCGAAAAACCAGCCCGGATCGTCCGGCCGGCTGGCGACCTTGGCCCGCTCGCTCGGCGCGGCCAGATTGCGCTCGATGCCTTCGCGCAGCAGCGCGACTTCTTCTTCCGTGAAAACATTGCGCACGCACACCGCGCCGTCGCGGCGAAAGGCGTCGACGAGTTCGGGCGTCACGGCGCCTGCAACACGCGCTTTCAGGTTCTGATGCATTACGGGTTCTCTCCGAAGTGGGTTGGCCATGCAATCAGTTTCCGTAGATGTCGAAGCTGAAGTACTTCGATGCCACGCGTTGATAGCTGCCGCTCTTGCGGATCGCATCGATCGCCTGGTTGAGCCGCTCTCCAAGCGCATCGTCGCCCTTGCGCAGTCCGATGGCGACATCGCCCGCCACGCGGCTGTCGCTCACCGGCTCGCCGACCAGCGTGAAGCCCTTGCCGCGCGGCGTTTTCAGAAAGCCGTAGTCGGCCTGCACCGACGACTGGAACGCGGCGTCCAGCCGTCCCGTCACGAGGTCCTGATAGATCTGGTCCTGCGTCTGGTAGGAGACGAGCGTCACGCCTTTCGTCGCCCATTCGGCGCGCGCGTAGCTTTCCTGCGTCGAGCCCTGCACGACGCCCACGCGTTGCCCCCGCAGCGCCTGCGCGGTGGGCTGCAGCGCCGTGCCGGAATGCGCGATCAGCGCGGACGGTCCGTTGTAGAGGCGCTTCGTGAAGTCGATCTGCTGCCTGCGCGATGCGGTGGCCGACATCGCCGAGAGGATCGCGTCGAACTTGCGCGCCTTGAGCGCCGGGATCATGCCGTCGAAGCTCTGCTCGACCCAGACGCATTTCTGCTTGAGCTCCGCGCAGATCGCATTGCCGAGCTCGATATCGAAGCCGACGAGCGAACCATCGGCCGCCTTCGACTCGAACGGCGGATAGCTCGGGTCGACGCCGAAGCGAATCGTCTCGGGATTCTGCGCCGACGCTGTCGCGGGCAGACCGGCGCTCGCCACGGCGAGCGCGAGAAGGACGGGAAGCAAGGCACGTTTCATGTCGTTTTCCGAAGGGGATGAATGAGTGTCGGCGCCGTGCGGCGTCAGACCAGAAAGCGCTCGACCAGACGCACCCAGTAGCCGGCGCCCGTCGTGAGAATGTCGTCGTTGAAGTCGTAGCCGGGGTTGTGCACCATGCAGCTGCCTTCTCCGTCGCCGTTTCCGATGATCAGATAGCAGCCCGGAACCTGGCGCAGAATCCACGCGAAGTCCTCGCTGCCCGTGAACGGCTGGAGTTCGGGAATCAGGCGATCCTCGCCGAGCCAGTCGCGCGCGACGTCCTGCGCGAACGCGGTCATCTCCGCATCGTTCACGAGCACCGGATAGCTCGCCTCGTAGTTCACCTCGACCTGCGCGCCGTACACGGCGGCCTGCGTCTCGATCACATGCGTGATGCGTCGCTCCAGCTCGTCGCGCACGACGGGACGCAGCGCCCGCACCGAGATGTTCATGCGCGCCTCGTCGGGAATGACGTTGGACGCTTCGCCCGCGTGGATGGCGCCCACGGTGATCACGGACATGTCGAGCGGCGCGACGTTTCGCGACACCACGGTCTGCAGCGCGAGGACGATGGCCGAGCACACGACGACCGGGTCGACCGTCATGTGCGGCATGGCGCCGTGGCCGCCGCGGCCGATCACGCGCACGCCCACCTGATCGGCAGATGCCATGAACGGCCCCGCGCGAAAGCCGAGATGCCCGGCGGGAAAGCCCGGCATGTTGTGCATGGCGAACATGGCGTCACAGGGAAAGCGTTCGAGCAGGCCCTCTTCGAGCATGCGACGCGCGCCGGCGAGCCCTTCTTCGGCGGGCTGGAAGACGAGATGCAGCGTGCCGTTGAAGTTGCGCGTACGCGCCAGGTGCTTCGCGGCGGCGAGCAGCATCGCCGTGTGGCCGTCGTGCCCGCATGCGTGCATCCTGCCGGGCGTGACGCTCGCATACGGCAGGCCGGTGCGCTCGTGAACCGGCAGCGCGTCCATGTCCGCCCGCAGGCCGATGCGCGCCGATCCGTCGCCGCACTTCAGCGTGCCGACCACGCCTGTTCCCGCCAGCCCGCGGTGGACGTCGTAGCCCCATTCCCGCAGACGTTCGGCGACTAGCTCGCTCGTCAGGAATTCCTCGTAGCCGAGTTCGGGATGTGCATGAATCTGGCGGCGCAATACGATCATTTCGTCGCGTATGGCAAGAAGCTCGTCCGGGGCGTTCATCGTGGTCGTCTCGTGGTCGTTGTGTCGATCCGGCGCGCAAAGCGCCGCGATGGCCCTAACGTAGCGCGACAGAAACACGCGGGGGAGAGCTAGAATCGTGAACGTGACAACCAGTGGTGAACACCCGGCGCATGAAGCTCCATCAACTCCAGACGCTCGTGGCCGTTGCCGATTCCGGCGGCATTCGCGGCGCGGCGCGCGCGCTCGACGCATCGCCCGCGGCGATCACGAAGAGCCTGCGGCAACTCGAGGAAGACGTGCAGATGCCGCTCGTGCTGCGCACTTCGTCGGGTGTGCAACTGACGGACGCGGGCCAGACGCTGCTGGTGCACGCGCGGCTGATGGTGGGCCAGATGACGCGCGCTCACGAGGCCATGGGCGCGTTGCGCGGGGCCGCGCGCGGCAAGCTCACCGTCGCCGTGACACCGTGGATCGCGCTCACCTTTCTGCCCGAAACCATCACGCGATTTTGCGCGAAGATGCCCGGCGTGAGGCTCGAATTCTTCGAGGGCCTGCTGTCGATCGCCAATCCGCGCCTGCGCGACGGCAGCCTCGATTTCTTCATCGGTCGATCCACGCCCGGTGCGCCGGGCGTCGAATTCCAGTACCGGCCGCTGTTCTCCTCGACCTGCGCGGTGGTGGCGCGCGAAGGCCATCCGCGCGCCGGCTGTCACTCGCTCGCGGAACTGGGCGAGCTAGACTGGCTGCTCACGTGGGACCCGTCGAACGACGGTCCGCTGGTCAAGAACATGTTCTCGCGCCACGACGTGCCCATGCCCCGCAAGATCCACCTCGCGCATTCGTTTTCCATCGCCATGTCGCTGCTGCGCCAGACCGACATGGTGAGCGTCTTTCCGTGGCCGCTCGTCGAGTTGTGCGCGCCGCGCGAACGACTGTGCGCCTTGCCGCTGCGCGAGCAACTGGAGGACGCGATGGTCGGCGTCATATCGCGCAGCGGTCAGCCGCTCAGCGAAGCGTCGGAGTGTTTCATCGACTGCCTGATCGGCACGATTCGCGACGGGCTGGAATCGCCGTCGCAAGAGACGCGCAACGTGCTGCGCTCGGTCGAGCTGCTGATCTGACTCGGCCGCCCGGGCTCCGGCTCGACTTTACGAAATGTCGAAGTCGAAGTAGCGTTCGCGAATCTTCTGGTAGGTGCCGTCCTTCTTCATGCCATCGATGGCGCCATCCACCTTCTCGCGCAACGGCGCGTCGTCCTTGCGAAAGCCGATGCCCGCGCCCTTGCCCAGCGTCTTCGCGTCCGTCACGGGATCGCCGAGAAACGCATAGCCCTTGCCCTGCGACGTTTTCAGGAACCCTTCGCTGCCCGAGATCATGTCGGTCAGCGTCGCGTCGATGCGCCCCGAGCGCAGGTCGGTATAGACCTGCTCCTGATTGCCGTAAGACACCACTTCGATGCCCGCCGGCGCCCAATAGGCCTTGGCATAGGCTTCCTGCGTCGATCCCTGCGCCACGCCCACACGCTTGCCCTTCAGCGAGGCGACCGTCGGCTTGATATCGGCGCCCTGGCGGCCGATCAGACGGCTCGGCGTGTTGAAGAGCGGCGTCGAGAATGCGACCTGCGCTTCGCGCTTCGGCGTGATCGACATGGCCGACAGGATCGCCTCGAACTTGCGTCCCTGCAGGGCCGGGATGATGCCGTCGAATGCCGTTTCCACCCACACGCAGCGCACGTTCAGGCGGCGGCAGATCTCGTTGCCCAGATCGATCTCGAAGCCGACGAGCTGCCCCGAGGGCGCCTTCGATTCGAACGGCGCGTAAGAGGGATCGACACCGAAGCGCAGTTCCGCCGCATCCTTCGCGTGGGCGCACAGCGCAAGCATCGATAACGTCAGGCAGGCAATCGCTTTCTTCATGGAAGCTCCCTGGCATGCGAGCCGCGCATCGTCGCGGGCGGCGTCGCATGAAGTTGACCGGAACGGGCCCTGAAACCTGCTGCCCGCGTCGTCTCATCGAACGAGGTCGAGCGTAAGAACCCAAAATTGAATCGGATAGAGGCTTCCTGCTGCGTGATGTTTTAGTTTTTCTAAACCACGCCGCGAAATGCCCGCCAGACGGGCCTCCGATGAAAACATCGCGTTTGCCGGGTATTGACCGTCCGGACGGTAGGTTTTAGCATGCGTCCACACCAGACAAACGACACGGAGACGCAATGGCCGCCCTCATACCTCGCCCGCTCGCCTCACGCATCGCGTTCGCATGCGTGCTGTGCGCCACCAGCTTCGTGCCCGCCGCGCATGCGGCGAACGCGGACAGCGCCGCTGGGGGCGCCCGCGAGGTCGTCATCAGGCGGGATGAGTACGGCGTGCCGCACATCTACGCGAACTCCGTGTACAGGCTGTTCTATGGATACGGTTATGCGGTCGCGCAGGATCGGCTGTTTCAGATGGAGATGGCCAGACGCAGCACGCAAGGCACCGTAGCCGAAGTGCTCGGCGAGAAGTTCGTGAAGTTCGATCAATCCACGCGCGGCAACTACTGGCCTGCATCCATCGAGAAGCAGATCGCGGACTTGCCGCAGCGCGAGCGCGACATCCTCGATGGCTACGCCGACGGCATGAACGCCTACATCGCGCGCATACGCAAGCAGCCGGACACGCTCATGCCGAAGCAGTTCAATGACTTCGGCTTCACGCCTTCGACGTGGAGCGCATTCGATGTCGCGATGGTGTTCGTCGGCACCATGGCCAACCGCTTTTCCGACAGCACGAGCGAAGTCGACAATCTCGCGCTGCTCACCGCGCTCAAGGATCGCTACGGCGACGCCCGCGCGATGGATCTCTTCAATCAGTTGAAGTGGTTCGTGAATCCGAACGCGCGCACGACGATCGCCGCGGGCGAGCGCTCGTATTCGGTCGAGGCCGGTTCGCGCGCGCGCGATGGATCGCTCGCGTATGCGCTGCCCCGCTACGACGCCGCGCCCCCGATGGCCGATCGCCCCGCTCATGGCGATGACGGTCTTCTGCTCGCGCTGGACCCGTCCGCCAATCGCGAAACCGTGCTGGCGCAGTACGCGCTGAGCGGCGCGAATGGTCCCGCGGGTTTTCCGACGACGAGCAATATGTGGATCATCGGCAAGGATCGCGCGCGCGGTGCGAAGGCGATCATGCTGAACGGCCCCCAGTTCGGCTGGTTCGCGCCGGCGTACACGTACGGCGTCGGTCTGCATGGCGCGGGCTTCGATATCGTCGGCAATACGCCGTTCGCTTATCCCTGCATGCTCTTCGGTCACAACGGCACGATCTCATGGGGTTCGACGGCAGGTTTCGGTGACGACGTCGACATGTACGCCGAGCGCATCGACCCGACGCGTCCCGACTTCTACTGGCATGACGGCCGATGGGTGCAGATGCAGAAGCGCACCGAAATCATTCGCGTGAAGGATGGCGCGCCGGTGGTCCTCGACGTCTACCGCACCGTGCACGGCAACGTCATGCAGCGCGACGACGCCACGCACACGGCCTACGCCAAGGCGCGCGCGTGGGACGGTCTCGAAGTGCAATCGCTGCTTGCATGGACGCATCAGACGCAGGCGCACGACTGGAAAAGCTGGACGGCGCAAGCGGCGCGTCAGGCGCTGACGATCAACTGGTACTACGCGGATCGCAAGGGCAACATCGGCTACGTGCATACGGGCGCGTATCCGCATCGCCGCGCCGGGCACGACCCTCGTCTGCCGGTGCCCGGCACCGGCGAATGGGATTGGCGCGGGCTGCTGCCATTCAGGACCAACCCGCAGATCTACAATCCACGCGCGGGGTACATCGCGAACTGGAACAATGCGCCGGAGAAGAACTATCCCGCCTCCGATCTGTTCGCTTTTCTGTGGGGCGCGGCCGACCGTGTCGACGAGATCAGCACGCGCATCGAAGCGCACGCGACGCTCGACACCGACGACGTGTGGCAGATCCTCAAGGACACGAGCCGTGCCGACCTCAACGTGCGGCTTTTCCGTCCGTTCATCGAGCGGGCGACTGCTTCCCTGAATGCGGACGACCCGCGTCGCCGCATCGCCGACACGCTTCGGCAATGGACGGGCATCAACGACGATCCGCGCGACAACGGCCATTATGCGCAGCCCGGCTCGGCGATCATGAGCGCATGGCTCAGTTCGATGCTGACCAGAACGGTTGCAAAGGCGGTGCCGGCGCCCTTCGACAAGTGGTACACGGCAAGTGGCTACGAGACGACGCAGGATGGTCCGACGGGTTCGCTCAATCTGAGCACCGGCAGCAAGATCCTTTACGAGGCGCTGCTCGGCGAGCGCTCGGGCGTGCCGCAGCGCGTGGACCTTTTCACGGGTGAACAGCCCGACGATGTCATTCGAGCCGCGCTCGCGGATGTCTGGACGAAGCTCTCGGCCGAGCAAGGCGGTGATATCGCGGCGTGGCGCACGCCTGCCGTCGCATTGACGTTTCGCGCGAACAATTTCTTTGGCGTGCCGCAGGCGGATGCATCGGAGGCGATTCGCGTGCACGAATACCAGAACCGCGGCACGGAAAACGACTTGATCGTGTTCGGGAGCACGACTGCGCACGACCAGGTGGAGGCGTTCGATGTGGTCGCGCCGGGGGAAAGCGGCTTCATCGCTCCCGACGGAACTCGCTCGCCGCACTACGACGATCAGCTTTCGCTCTATACCGGCTTCGGGCGCAAACCGCTCTGGTTTCATGACGCGGATGTCGCCAGGCAGACGCGAGAGGTCACGAGGCTCGACGTTGACGCGGCTCGATAGGAAACGTGTACAGGATGTGGTCCGACGCGGAGAGCCCGACTTGGGCCCTCCTCGATTCCGGGGCTGTCCTGCCTCGCGAGTATCGATTTCACTGCCCGATTTGCCTGCTTACGTGGTTTTCCTGCTGATTGAGCGCCCGATCATCCTGACGGGTAATGTGACCGCCGTTCTGACTCGCCATCAAACGCTCCTCCTTTCGCACCTGATGATCGTCGCGATGGAAGCGCATCGCCTCGCTGTGCGATAGCTCTCCTTCCCGCACTTCCTGATGAATTCGATGATCCTGATTCGACAACCGCTGGTTGACCTCGGCGCGACGCGGATGCGATGCATCCCAAGCCGTCGCGGCCGACGCGGTGCCAGCGAAGACAACCGACAATGCTGCGATAACGGCCAGTTTTTGAGTCAGCTTTCTCATGATTACCTCCTGTCGAGTCGTTGGGGCGGCTTCACGCCGCTTCATGCCTCAACGCTTCCGTTGTCCGTCGTGTTGACGCTGCAACTGTGAGTTGTGAAACCGAATATTTCGCGCGGGTCTCGCTTTTGAGAATCGCGCGAGACGCGCGTTACGCATGGCGTCCGTTGAACGGCCGCCGCCTTCACACCAGACGCTCCGTGGGGAGTATGCTTTCAATGCTGAACCCACACCCTTTGGACGGAGACAGCACGATGAGCACCGACCTAGAACCGATACCCGACGCTCAAGGGCGCATGTCCGAGTCGCTGCGAACGCTGGCGACGTACCTGGAACTTGCGTTGGAACGTGGGAAGTGCGTGGTCATATTCCGCCGCACGACCGACACCTGTTCGATCTCCATCGGTGATCCGGCGGACGAGGAACGCGAATTGAAACGGCACGGCGCTATATCGAAAGCGGTTGTCGACGACCTGCTCGGACTGACTCACACCGGTTTGAATCGACTATCTGTCGGCGAACAGACGTACCGGTTTTTCCGGAGCTTCACCGTGATCGACGACGTCGGCGCAGTAGTATTCACTCCGACTTGACGAAGGGTCGCACGAACACCGGCGAGACAAGGTTCACGTCGCGCAAGCGAAATGCAGTCGAAGTCGGAGCCTCAATTGCCTCGGTTCGCGCGTGAACGGAATAGTTGCCGTAACGACGGAGAGCGATCATTTCTCGTCCGGCCGCCTCAACGACAGATCGCGAAACCTCGGCTTACGCTTCTCGAGAAACGCCCGCACGCCCTCCTTCGACTCGTCGGTGTCGTAGTACATCGCGAGCGCCTGCATACCCTGCCCCGCGATGCCGCGGATCGAATCGCTGTCCGCATTGAACGAGCGCTTGGCGATGGCGAGCGCCGTCGGGCTCATGGCGAGGATTTCCTGACACCATTTGGCGACCTCGGCGTCCAGTTGCTCGTGCGCCACGACCGCATTGACGAGCCCCATATTCAGCGCTTCGGCCGCGGTGTACCGACGACAGAGAAACCAGATCTCCCTCGCGCGCTTCTCGCCGACCACACGGGCAAGCAGCGCAGTCCCGAATCCCGGATCGACGGAGCCGACCTTGGGACCGACCTGACCGAGTTGCGCCGTGTCGGACGCGATCGCCAGATCACAGCACGTGACGAGCACATTGCCGCCGCCGATCGCAAAGCCGTTCACACGCGCGACGACCGGCTTCGGGCAATCGCGGATCGCACCTTGCAGTTCCTCGACCGGCAGGCCGATCATGCCGCGTCCGTCATAGCCGCCGTCGTGAGCAGACTGGTCGCCGCCGGTGCAGAACGCCCTGTCGCCAGCACCGGTCAGCACGACCACGCCAACCGCCTTGTCCCACGACGCCGCGTTGATCGCGTGGATGAGTTCGTCACAGGTGCGGCCGCGAAACGCGTTGTACTTTTCCGGCCGGTTGATGGTGATGCGCGCGACGCCGTCGCGCACGTCGTAGAGGATGTCGGTGCAATTGTTCATCGTCGTATCCATGCAGTGAAATCAGGAAATGATCAGCCCGCCATCGACGGGAAGAATGTGGCCCGTGGTCGAGCGCGATTCGTCGGATGCGAGAAACAGCGCTGTCGATGCGACGTCTTCCGGCGCGATCATCCCGAAGAGCTGGTTCCGCGCGGAGATACTCGTCACGCCATCCACTTTCATCATCGCGACCACGCGATCGGTCAACGTGGCGCCGGGCGCGATCGCGTTGACGCGCACGCGGTCCTTAGCGAACTCGACCGCCATCGAACGCGTGAGGGCGCTCACCGCGCCCTTGGCGGCGGTGTACGCGTCCTTGCCATGCGTGCCGAGGAACGCAAATATCGAGCTCATGTTGATGACCGAGCCGCCACCGCTCCTGACGATTTCGGGAATGCCATGACGGCAGCAGAGCCAGGTGCCGTAGAGATCGATCCTGATACGCGCCCAGAATTCGTCCTCGGGCGCTTCGGTCACGGCGGCATCGCGTGCGGACGAGCCACCCGCGTTGTTATGCAGGATGTGCAGGCCGCCAAACGCCCTCACGACCTCGCCCACCGCCGCCGCGACCTGCTCCGCGTCGGTGACATCGGCTTCGATGAAAAGGGCACGCGCGCCCGCAGCTTCGATGCGCTGCGCGGTCTCGCGTCCCTGTTGAGCATCGCGATCGATGACCGCGATCCGCGCACCTTCGCGCGCGAAGGCCATTGCCGTGGCGCGGCCGATTCCCGCTGCGCCGCCGGTGATAAGCGCTACTTTCCCATCGAGTCGGGGCATGTCGAGTCTCCCTGATTGCGTTGATTGAATGCCGTCAGACGAGGTGCGTCGTGTAGTACACGGCGATCACGAAAAACACGGCCAGTGTCTTGATCAGCGTGACGGCGAAGATGTCGCGATAGGACTGCCGGTGCGTAAGTCCGGTCACGGCCAGCAACGTGATGACCGCGCCGTTGTGCGGCAGCGTGTCCATGCCGCCGCTCGCCATTGCGACCACGCGATGCAGCACTTCCATCGGGATGTGCGCGGCCTGCGCGTTCCTGATCAGTTGATCGGATATCGCAGCGAGCGCGATGCTCATGCCGCCCGACGCCGAGCCCGTGATGCCCGCCAGCGCGCTGACCGACACCGCCGCATTCACGAGCGGATTCGGGATGACCTTGAGGGCGTCGCTGATCACGACGAAACCAGGCAACGCCGCAATCACGCCGCCGAAACCGTATTCCGATGCGGTATTCATCGCGGCCAGCAACGCGCCT
Organism: Caballeronia hypogeia; assembly: GCF_001544875.2. Lineage (GTDB taxonomy): Bacteria > Pseudomonadota > Gammaproteobacteria > Burkholderiales > Burkholderiaceae > Caballeronia > Caballeronia hypogeia. Next base: position 316,331 of record NZ_FCOA02000004.1, on the reverse strand, counting down.
GCCGCCGCGGTCTTCGAGCCATCGGCGAAACCGGCCGCCACTCGGCGAAACGCGGTGACGATCACGAGCGTGATACCGAGCAGCAGCGCCGCCTCGACGGCCCAGATCGCCGTGACGGTCCTGATCGACGTGGTGAGCGGCGCGTGAACGCCAGGCAGAATCTCCGGCGGCACGGTGTAGGACGCGCCGTACCAGAGCGGAATCCACTTCGTGAAGACGAAGTTCGCCACACCGACGAGCACGAGCGGAAGGATCGCGAGCATCGGATTGGGCAGCGCATCGGTGTCGATCCGTTCGGGTTCGTTGACGAGCACGCTGCCGTATCCCTCGCCTTTGGCCATCGCGTTGCGGCGACGCCATTCGAGATACGCGAGCCCGAGCGCGACCATGAACACGGAGCCGATCACACCGAGCCATGGCGCGGCCCAGCCGGTCGTCTTGAAGAACGTCGTCGGGATGATGTTCTGGATCTGTGGCGTGCCCGGCAGCGAGTCCATCGTGAACGAGAAGGAACCGAGCGCGATGGCGCCGGGCATCAGCCGCTTCGGGATGTTGCTCTGCCGATAGAGTTCCGCCGCGAACGGATACACCGCGAACACGACGACGAACACCGACACGCCCCCGTACGTGAGCAATGCGCACACCGCGACGATCACGACGTTGGCGCGCGAACGCCCGATATGACGAATCGCAGCCGCCACGATGGACGCCGCGAAGCCTGATATCCCGATCACCTTGCCGAACAGCGCGCCGAGCAGAAAAACCGGGAAATAGAGCTTCACGAAGCCGACCATCTTCTCCATGAAGATGCCGGAGAACACCGGCGCGACGGCGGCGGGCTCCGTCAGCAGCACGGCCGCGAGGGCGGCGATCGGCGCGAAGAGAATCACGCTGTAGCCGCGATACGCAGCGAACATCAAAAATACGAGCGCCGCCACGACTATGAACAAGACCATTAAATCGTCTCCATTCCTAACTATTTATTATTGACTTGCCACCCGAGGCACCTCCGCCTGACCGGGTCACCGCATATGCATCAACGAACGCCTCCGTGACGCATCCATTGATCCATCGCCAGGCTGCCGTGAGCGTCGACATAACGTGAGACTTCATCGAGAAGACCGAGATCGAGCTTGCCCGACGCGGCCATCTCCCTGGCGAGATGCAGATCCTTGCTCACGACCTTCATCAGTGCGCCGAACGCCTCTTCGGATCGTGCCCACGCGCCGTACTGGCGACGTCCTTCTTCGGCGTCGGCGGTGAGGAAGTTTCGTCCCGTGCTGACGTTGACGATCGGTGCAATCTGCTCGAACTTCACGCCGTGACGCTCGGCGAGATCGATCGCTTCGGCGGTCAAAAACATGGTCGCGATGCATAGCATGTTGTTCACCACCTTGACCACCTCGGCCGATCCCAGCTCGCCGCAACGAAACAGGTTTTGGCCCATCGCGCGCATCACCGGCATGACGGAGTCGATGTCGGCGGAGTCGCCACCGAGCATGATCGTCAGCGTGCCCTCTTCGGCCTTGACGATGCCGCCGCTGATCGGCGCATCGATCAGACGCGCGCCCGCCGCGCTCAACTGAGGCGCGATGCCTTGCAACGTATCCGGCAAGGTCGTGCTCATCACGCAGACGACCGGCGCGCGGCCTTCGACGATGCCATGCATGACACCGTCGGCGCCGATCGTCACGTCGTTGATCTGCGCATCGTTGCCGACCAGGACGACGATGACATCGGCCGTTCCGCAGTCTCGTGCCGACATCGTGGCGCGCGCGCCTTGCGCCTCGAACGACGCGAGCACCGCCGGATTGCGATCACAGACGATGAGTTCGAATCCTGCTTGCATGACGCGACGGGCCATCGGCGCGCCCATGCTTCCGACGCCGATGAATGCAACAGTTCTGATTTCCATGAATTCGGTTCCTCGATGGGGCGAGATGTTTCCCGTGTCACCGGCGACAGAAATCTCGCTGATTAATTTGCAATCGAGCGCGCCTGAAGCGCCTCGGTTCAAGCAAATTATCCGCATCGGACGCGACTAGAGAAACGCAATGCGCGCAAGGTGGGTGTGCATTTATGCACGAGCGCATCTGGTGATTGGGTGGTGATCGGGGCTATCGATCCCGGACGCATCGCGCCTGAATCGAGGAGATTGTGCATTTCCGCACGCCAGGTTTGCGCGGATCGCGGTTGCCAGCCGCCCATCGCCGAAGCCAGAATTTCGCAAAAAATCCCGCAAAAAATGCGAACTACGTTGGAGCGGTTCATCGCTTCCAGAGACGATCTCATCAGATAGAGAGCTAGAAATGGAGAAGGTGTACGAGACACCCGAGGACGCGCTCGCCGGCGTCGTCGGGAACGGGCAAACCATTGCCATCGGCGGATTCGGCCTGTGCGGCATTCCGGAGAAGCTTATCTTCGCGCTTCGCGACAGCGGCGTGAACAATCTCACCTGCATCAGCAACAACGCAGGCATCGACGATTTCGGTCTGGGCATTCTGCTCAGGACGCGACAGATCAGGAAGATGGTCTCGTCCTATGTCGGCGAGAACAAGGAGTTCGAACGCCAGTATCTATCGGGCGAACTCGAACTCGAATTCACGCCGCAAGGCACGCTCGCCGAACGCCTGCGCGCGGCCGGCGCCGGCATTCCCGCGTTCTTCACGCGCACGGGCGTGGGCACGGTGATCGCCGAAGGCAAGGAAGAGCGCGTCTTCGGCGGCAAGCGCTACATCATGGAAACTGCGTTGAACGCCGATGTGTCGCTGGTCAAGGCCTCGGTCGCGGATCGCGCGGGCAATCTCGTGTTCGCGCGCACGGCGCGCAACTTCAACCCGGATGTCGCGATGGCCGGTGACGTCACCATCGCCGAGGTCGAGAAGATCGTCGAGGTCGGCGAGATCGATCCCGATGACGTGCACCTGCCCGGCATCTTCGTCGACCGCATCGTTCTGAACCGTCATCCCGACAAGCGCATCGAACGCAGAAGCTTTCGCGCGCGCGGCAACTGAGAGGCTAATCATGGCTTGGACCCACGAGCAAATGGCGGCCCGCTCGGCCACCGAACTCCGCGACGGAGACTATGTGAACCTCGGCATCGGCTTGCCGACGAAGGTCGTTCAGCATGTGCCAGACGGTATGCAGGTCTGGCTGCAATCCGAGAACGGGCTGATCGGCATTGGCGAGCCGCCTTACGAGGACGAGATCGACCCCGATCTCATCGATGCCGCCAAGCAGACCATCACGATGGTCCCGGGCGCATCGATCTGCTCCTCGTCGATGTCCTTCGCGATGATCCGCGGCGGCCACATGGATCAATCGATACTCGGTGCGATGCAGGTCAGCGAAGCCGGCGATCTCGCGAACTGGATGATCCCCGGCAAGATGGTCAAGGGCATGGGCGGCGCGATGGATCTCGTCGGCGGAGCGCGACGCGTCGTCGTGCTGATGGAGCACACGACGCGTACCGGTGAAATGAAGATCCTGCGACACTGCGCGCTGCCGTTGACTGGCGCACGTGTCGTGAACCGGATCATCACCGATCTCGCGGTCATCGATGTGACGGACGAAGGCCTCATCGTGAAGGAACTCGCACCGGGCGTGTCGCGCGAGGAACTGCAGGCCCGCACGGAGCCTGCGCTTTCGTTCGCGCTTTAAGCGCCGCACGCGTTCGAGTCGCCGGGCGGGCCGCCCGCGCCCGTCCGCGCTTCATCGATGCGGCCCGCCGGAGCATGCGATGATTGATCCGTGTCCCATCATCATCGGCTATCGTCGCCACGTGACGAGACGGCGAACGGAGATCATGAAGAACGATCTGGAATGGACCGACTTTCGATATTTTCTCGAAGTCGCGCGCACGGGGAAAATCTCCACCGCGGGCGAACGCCTGAATGTCGAGCATTCGACGGTGTCACGCCGCATCAATCGTCTGGAAGAATCGCTTGGCTCGGTGCTGTTCGACCGGCGGCGGAATGGCTACTCGCTGACCGATGCAGGAAAGGCGCTCGTGCCTCACGCCGAGCGCATGGAAAACGCCATGCTCGGCGCGCTCGAGGAACACATGAGCCAGTCGACCTCGATCCACGGCACGGTGCGCGTGGGCACGCCGGAGGCGTTTGGCATTCATGTGCTGGCCTCGGGTATCGTCGAGCTGAACAGGCTGCATCCCGATCTTCTCGTCGAGTTGATGGCGCAACCTCAGTTCCCGAGTCTCGTCACGCGGGAGGTCGAGATTCTCGTCACGCTGGAGCCGCCGCAGATGGGCCGCTACACGGTCACGCGTCTCGCCGATGTCGATTACTTCTTCTACAGTTCGCGCGCCTATCTCGACACGCACGCGCCCATTCGCGACCTCGCCGATATCGCCGAGCACGACTTCGTCGACTACGTGCACGACGGGTCGGTGAGCGAACGCTATCGCATCCTTGACGAGCTCGTATCGAAGCCGAAGAGACGATTCACTTCGACGAGCGTGCTCGCGCAACGTGAGGCCGTCGCGGCCGGCATGGGCATAGGACTTCTGACACCGTATGTCGCGACGGGCCGCCCGGACCTGATCAATCTGTTTCCCGACCATGCGCAAATCACGCGCACGTTATGGCTCGCGGCGCCGGAAGATCTCTTCAAGACCAGACGAATTCGCTTCGTGTGGGACTTCATTCGCGGGATCATCGACAGCCATCCGCATCTGTTTCGAAGATAGCGCCGGCTATCGGGTTGCAACGGCAACTGAGACTCCATCCCTCCACCGCCATTATTCGCCTTCACCAGTACTATGGGCCTCTCCGTCATCCACGGTGCCCAGCCTGTCCCTCGTGGGCGTCGGGTTGCCCATCCCTGAGCTCGTCAGGGGACTTCCCGTGTTGCGTATGCTTTCCTGCCGCCAACTTCCACATCTAAAGATCTCCAAGATCGTCCTTGTTTATTTGAAGTGCAGCCAGTTGAAACGAGACTGAAGGACCGGTTTCAAACCCACCCTGTGACGTAATACATGGCAATGACGAACGCGACGGCCATTGTCTTGATCAGCGTGATCGCGAAAATCTCCCGATAGGACTGGCGATGCGTCAGCCCGGTCACCGCCAATAAGGTAATGACGGCTCCGTTGTGCGGTAGCGTGTCCATGCCGCCGCTCGCCATCGCAACGACACGATGCAGGACATCCAGCGGTATGTGCGCGGCTTGCGCATTCCTGATCAACACATCTGATGTCGCGGCAAGCGCGATGCTCATGCCACCGGAGGCCGACCCGGTGATCCCAGCCAGCGTGCCCACCGACACCGCGGCATTGCCGAGTGGGTTGGGTATGGTCTTGAGTGCATCGCTTACGACTATGAAACCCGGCAACGCAGCGATCACTGCACCGAAGCCATATTCCGACGCCGTATTCATTGCGGCCAACAATGCGCCGCTTGCCGCCGCGCGCGTGCCATCGGCAAACGTCGCGGCGACCCGCCTGAACGCTGTCAACACCACCAGCGCGATGCCGAGGATCAAGGCAGCCTCGACGGACCAGATCGCTGTCACCGTCTTGATCGACGTCGTAACCGGAGCATGCACGCCTGGAAGCACCTCCGGCGCCACAGCGTACGAAGGCCCATACCAGAGCGGAATCCATTTCGTGAAGCAATAGTTCGAGACGCCAACCAGGATCAGCGGCATGATCGCCAGCACAGGGTTAGGCAGCACGTTCTCCGCCACGCGTTCTGGTTCATTGATGAGCGATGTGCCGTATCCCTCGCCCTTTGCCATCGCGCTCTTTCGCCGCCATTCGAGATAGGTCAATCCGATGGCCAGCATGAATACTGAACCGCTCATCCCAAGCGCGGGTGCGGCCCAGCCCGTGGTCTTGAAAAAGGCCGACGGGATGATGTTTTGAATCTGCGGCGTGCCTGGAAGTGCATCCATCGTGAAGCAGAACGCGCCTAATGCGATCACGCCTGGCATCAACCGCTTCGGAATGTTGCTCTGCCGATAGAGCTCCGCAGCGAACGGATAGACCGCAAACACGACAACGAAGACAGACACCCCGCCGTAAGTCAGCAACGCGCACACCGTGACGATCACGATGTTGGCACGCGAACGACCGATGTAGTGAATGGCAGCAGCGACAATGGCGGCGGCAAATCCCGATATCTCGATCACCTTCCCGAATAACGCCCCAAGCAGGAACACTGGAAAGTAGAGCTTCACGAAGCCAACCATCTTCTCCATGAAAATGCCCGAGAACACCGGCGCGACGGCTGCAGGCTCCATGAGGAAGACGGCACCGAGCGCGGCGACCGGCGCAAAAAGAATGACGCTGTAGCCGCGATACGCCGCTATCATGAGAAACGCCAGCGAACAAAGAACAATTACCAAGGCCATACCTGTCTCCGGTCTTGACTGTTTTTTCAGTTTCGATTCTTAAACTACGCGTGAAAGCTTCAATTGCTTATTAAATTTTTAATGCACTAGCTTAGGTATACATATCAATACATGGGCGATCTCACGCAGAGCAACCGCGGCGTAAGACTACGTGTTGGGGTGTCGCTGGCTATGTCGCCCGCTTAAGAAACCGCTCACTCGATATTCCGATCGCCACATCAGAATCCATCTCGGGTCGAGAGCATGTAGTCGAGCGGTCGATGTCCATCACGAGATCGAAAAGCCGCTGTCTATCGCGAAGATCTGGCCAGTCGTCCTCTTCGATTCGTCCGATGCCAGGAACAGCGCGGTCATCGCCACTTCTTCCGGCTCGACGAGGCCGAGCAATTGACGCTCGCTCGTCTTGTTCATCACGTCCGGTTGCGTTTCGATGAGACCGAGCACGCGTCGGGTCGTCGTTACCGCCGGCGCGAGCGCATTGACACGGATGCGATGGGGCGCGTACTCGACGGCCATCGAACGTGTAATCGAAGCGATGCCGCCCTTGGCGGCCGTGTACGCGTCTTTTCCTCTGGTGCCGACGAGCGCAAACACGGAGCAGCTATTGATGACCGAACCTCCGCCGCTCTCAAGCATGGCCGCGATCCCATACTTGCAAGCGATCCATGTGCCGAAAAGATCGAGCTTCACCGCTCGCCAGAACTCGTCTGCCGGGCAATCGGTGACGCGTGCGTCGATCGCGCTCGATCCGCCTGCGTTGTTATAAAGCACGTCGATCTTGCCGCCGAATTCGATTGCAGACTGGATGGCCTCACGCACGCTATCCTCGTTCGTGACGTCGGTCCGAACGAACTTCGCCTTGCCGCCATGTCTGCGGATGGCTTCGGTAGCGGCTTCACCGCTGTCTGCGTCGAATTCCGCAATGATGACTGCCGCGCCCTCACGGGCGAACCGCTCGGCCGCGGCCCGTCCGATACCCGCGCCCGCGCCCGTGATGAACGCCACCTTTCCTGTGAGTCGGCCTTTCGCTTCGATCATTCTGTCTCCGGCGATGTGTGCGATGAGCTCTGCGCGCCGATGGAACTGGCGCAACGTTCGTATTCGCTCAGTTGGCGCCGGCGAGACACATGACACGCGCATCTGCATTACGCAGTCGTAGCGGCAGGATGTCCTGATACGCAGTCGATGCGTACCATTCTTCCGCGCGTCGAGGGCTTTCGAATTCAAGCACGACGATCGTGCCGCCCTCCTTCGTTCCTTCCAGCACGTTTTCCGCGCCGCCGCGAATCAGGAATACACCGCCATATGCATCGAGTGTTGCCTGAACCTTGCTGCTGTATTCGTTCCACTCGGCATTGGCGGAGTGGATCGTTACTTCGGCAAAAATATAGCCTTTAGTCATTTGAAGTTTCTCTGGTTTGGATCGTCTTTCAAAGTCGGATCGCGATGGCTTGCATCCGCGTACTCATTACGGTTGGGAGGCGAAGGCCGCGGGCGGATCACAGGCCACCGTGCCCATCTTCGCCGGCACGGACACTTCGAGAAGCTCAAAGTCTTCCGAGATCGCGATCTCGTTATGCTTGAGTCCACCCGGAATAAGCAGTGATTCGCCTGCGCTCACGCGAATCTTCCGCCCATCCTCGATCAGGAGATCGACCCAGCCGCGCAACGTGAAGATGAACTGGGATTCGCACACGTGGTAGTGCCAGCCCGTTTGCTGCATATCGCCCGTGGCGATGGTGAGCTGCGCACGCATGCGGCCGCCCGTGGCATCGGTGACACCAAGATCGCGATATTTGAAGAACTCGCGGCGGCCCGGCACCAGCGGCGCGGTTTCGGGGGTCGCATAGGCAAGCCTTTTAATCAGGTCGGCGGTATCGCAAGGGGGCTCGGGCGAAACAGCCTTATCGTTGTCGATGGGATTCATGAATTTCTCCGTTCGGGTCAAGCAGTTGAGGTGTGTAATCGAAGCTGCCAGCAGGCCTATCGTCGTGGCGCACCGCGAACGGTCGCGCCGCCTCGCGCTTCCACGATTTTGAGGATAGAAGTGAAATCGTCGCCTCCCAGGCCTTGTTCGATAGCGTCGTGCCAGAGGCTTCGCGCTTCGTTCAGCACGGGCACCGGCACGTCGAGCGCCTTTGCTTCGTCGATGGCAAGCTCCACGTCCTTCGCCACGATCGAGATGTGCGCTCCGAAGTCGAATGCACCGCAGATAGCGAAGCGGGCGAGAATATCCGCGGCCGCGCTGTTCCCCGTGCTCGAACGAATCACTTCGATCATGGCGTCCGCGTCGAGTCCTGCCTTTGCGCCGATGGTGAGCGCCTCGGAAGCGACGGCCATGTTGGCTGCGAGCATGATGTTGTTCACCAGCTTCATCGCCTGAGCCTGACCGGGCTGTTCGCCAAGCCTGCAGATCTTCTTCGCGATGAGGGTGAGCCAAGGCATCGTCGTGGCGACGACATCGTCATTGCCGGACAGCATGATGGACAAGGTGCCCGCGTGCGCCGCAGCAGGCCCGCCGCTTACGGGCGCATCGATGCTTGCGATTTTCGCGGCATCGAGTCGCTTCGCATTCGACGCGACCACGGTCGGCCCCAGCGTGGACATTTCGATGTACGTTCGCACGGCCTTGCCGGCGGCAACGCCGTCCTCTCCGAACAACACGCTCTCGCAGACGGCGCTGTTCGGCAGGCAGGCCATGACGACTGTGGCCGCTTCCGCAACCGCACGCGGGCTGGCATGCGCGATCGCGCCAGCCTCGACGAGCGGCCTGACTGCTTCCGGACTTGGATCGAACACATGTAGCGTCGACCCGGGATGAACGAGCCGCAGGGCGATCGCGGCCCCCATGTTTCCAAGGCCCAGAAACCCGAGACGGGTGATATCGCTCACGATGATATGTCTCCTTCTTTTTGCCAGCGCCATAGCGATAAATTCGCGCTGGCTATTGGTCTATTCAAATGACCAGTTCGATCAGGAAAGGCCCGGTCTGCTGGAAGCTCTGCTTCATCAGGTCCGCGCATGCTTCCAGTGTTGTCGCGCGTGCTGCTTCCACGCCCATGCCATTGGCCAGCTTGACCCAGTCGAGGTCGGGGTTGGAAAGATCGAGCATGCTCATCGCGGTCGGCCCGGGAATGGCGCCGACGTTCTGGTATTCGCCGATCAGGATGTTGTATTTCCGGTTGCTCAGCAGGATCGTCGTGCAGGGCAGCTTCTCGCGGGCCTGCGTCCACAAGGATTGCAACGAATACATGGCCGAGCCGTCTGCCTGCAGGCTGATGACTCGCCTCGACCCGCCGCTCGCCACTGCCGCGCCGGTTGCCACGGGCAGGCCGTCGCCGATGGCGCCTCCGGTCAGTTGAAGCCAGTCGTGCGGCGCGGCCCCGTGAGTGAGCGGGTAAAAGCCGCGCCCGAACGAAATGCTCTCGTCGGACACGATGGCGTTCTCGGGCATCAGCGCGGCCAGCGTCCGCGCGAGGCCTTCCTGCGTAGGTGAGCCCCGGCCCGCTTCCGGCCGCGGACCAGGGTCGGGCATGGCTGCCGCAGGCGCATTCAGCGCTTCCGCGAGCGCCAGCAATGCCGAAGCGGAATCCTGATCGACGCGCGACAAGGTGTGGATCTGCGCGGTGCTCGAGTATTGAATGGAAGGCTTGCCGGGGTAAGCGAAAAATCCGACCGGGGCTTTCGCATTGACCAGAATGATGTGCTCGAACGGCTCCAGCACCTTGACGGCCTGATCGGTGTTATACGGCAGGCGCTCGATCGGCAGGCGGCCGCGGCCGCGCGCGACGCGTCCGTTCACATACTCGTACTTCAGTGTCGCGCCCGTCGCGCTCGCGATGCGCCATGCCAGTGCTTGCGCTTCCGGCACCGCGCAGCGTCCGCCGAGCAGAATCAGCACATTCGGGTTCTGCCGCAGGATGCGCGCAGCCGTTTCGACTGCGAACGGATCGACGACCGGCGCGGCGGGAACGGGCATCGCGCGCACGGCAACGCCGCCCGAGTCCCACGATGTGTCCGAAGGCAGAATGAGCGTGGCAATCTGTCCAGGCGCGGTGCGCGCCGCCGCCACCGCCGCCGCCGCATCCCTGCCGACATCGGCCGCGTGCCGGCTCGTCCGCACCCAGCGGGAAACGGCGCTTGCGAGGCCGGCGGTATCGGCGGTGAGCGGTGCATCGAACGGCTGATGATAGGTCGCCTGATCGCCCACGATATTGACGATCCCGCTATGGGCCCGGCGCGCGTTGTGCAGGTTGGCCCACCCATTGGCGAGCCCCGGCCCGCAGTGCAGCAGCGTGCTCGCCGGCTTGCCGGCGATACGGTAGTAACCATCGGCCATGCCGGTCACGATGTTTTCCTGAAGGCCGAGCACGCAACGCATGCCCGGGATCTGATCCAGTGCCGCGACAAAGTGCATCTCACTGGTTCCGGGATTGGCGAAGCAGGTGTCGATGCCTGACTCCAGCAATGTGGTAACAAGACTCTCAGCGCCATTCATGCTGTACTTTCTCCGATTCAACGATATGCGCCCCGGCTGGCAAACAAAGCCCGCGCGGTTCGCGATTGAAGCTGTGCTGGTCCTTCATACGATCGCGCGGCTACGCAGCGCCTCGATATCGTCCTCACGCATTCCGCAAAGCGATGTGAGCACTTCGTCGGTATGCTGACCGAGCGTCGGCGGCGGCGTGTCGTAGGTCATGGGCGACGCCGACATGCGGATCGGACTGGCCACGCTCGGCACGCTGCCTGACAACGGGTGCGCGATGTCCACGCGCATCTGCCGATGCTTCACCTGCGGATGCTCGAACGCCTGCGCGATGCTGTTGATCGGCCCGGCCGGCACGCTTTTCCGATTGAGCTGCACGGTCCACTCGTCCACCGTGCGCGTAAGCATGATCTCTTCAAGCATGGGGATAAGCACATCGCGGTGAGCCACGCGTCCTGCGTTGGTCGCGAACCGCGGATCCGCCGCGAGATGAAGGCAGTCGCCCGTCTCGCAGAACTTCGCGAACTGACTGTCGTTGCCGACGGCGATCACCATTTGCCCGTCCTTCGCGTCGAACACCTGATACGGCACGATGTTCGCGTGCGCATTGCCTTGCCGGCGTGGCGTGGTACCCGAGACGAGGTAGTTCAGGTTCATGTTGGCCATCGTTGCAACCTGAACGTCGAGCAATGCCATGTCGATGTATTGCCCTTCTCCCGTCCTCGCCCGCTGTGCGATGGCCGCGAGTATCGCGACCGTCGAATACATGCCGGTCATGATGTCCGCGAAGGCGACGCCCACCTTTTGCGGCCCGCCACCTGGACACTCGTCGCGTTCGCCGGTGATGCTCATGAGACCGCCCATGCCCTGCACGATGAAGTCGTAGCCGGCCATCTCGGCGAGCGGGCCAGTTTGCCCGAAGCCGGTCACCGAGCAATAGACGAGACGAGGGTTGAGCGCCCGAAGGTCTTCGTAAGACAGACCATAGCGGGCCATATCGCCCACCTTGTAGTTCTCGATGAATACATCGGCCTGTGCAGCAAGCTGGCCGACGATGGCCTGCCCCTCCGCACGCGCGATGTTCAGCGTCACGGACTTCTTGCCGCGATTGGCGGCGAGGTAATAGGCGGCTTCACCCGTCGATCCACCTCCGACGTCCTTCAGATAGGGTGGCCCCCAGCCGCGCGTGTCATCGCCGCTTCCGGGCCGCTCGATCTTGATGACTTCTGCGCCCAGATCCGCGAGCGTCTGACTCGCCCAGGGTCCGGCGAGCACGCGCGACAGATCGAGCACGCGTACACCGGATAATGCTTTGGACATCTTTTCTCTCCTGCTTGACTCTTGTTGATGCATGCGTGGGCGAACGGGCAGTCGTCAGGCGGACGCCCAGCCGGAGACGGCCTTGACCTCGAGAAACTCTTCGATACCCCACACGCCGCCTTCGCGTGCGCGGCCCGAAGCTTTGATCCCGCCGAAAGGCGATCCCGCTCCGCGCGGTTTACCGTTCATTTCGACCATGCCGGAGCGAAGCTGCCCGGCGACGCGATTGCGCTTCTCGCCGTCCGTCGACTGCACGTAATTGGCGAGGCCGTATGGCGTGTCGTTGGCAATGGCGATGGCTTCATCCTCGCTATCGAACGGCATGATCGACAGCACAGGGCCGAAGATCTCCTCGCGGGCAATGGCCATCTGGTTATTCACGTCGGCAAAGACAGTCGGACGAACGAAGTAACCGGCCTCGTGTCCATGCGGGCGTCCCGGACCGCCCGCCACGAGTCGCGCGCCTTCGTCGATGCCCTTCTCGATCATCTCCTGGACTTTCATGAACTGCGCCTCGGACGCAAGCGGCCCCATGTGCTTGCCCGGTTGATGGGCCGCGTCGACGGCCACGCTTTCCGCGATCTCGCGCGCTTCCTCGACCGCCCGCGCGTAGATCGACCGCTCGACCAGCATGCGCGTGGGTGCGTTGCAGCTTTGTCCCGTGTTCTTGAAGCAATGAAGCACGCCGCGCTTCACCGCGCCTGCATCCGCGTCCGCGAAGACGATGTTTGCGCCTTTGCCGCCGAGTTCGAGCGATACCCGCTTGAGCGTCTGCGCCGCCGCGACCGAAATGGCAATGCCCGCGCGCGTGGAACCGGTGAAGCTGATCATGTCCACATCCGGATGGGATGAGAGCCGTGCGCCCGCTTGCGCGCCATCGCCATTGACGAGATTGAAGACACCGCTCGGGAAGCCGGCTTCGTCGACATACTCCGCGAAGAGCAGCGACGACAACGGGGCGATTTCCGACGGCTTGAGCACCGCGGTGCAGCCCGCGAGCAGCGCGGGTACGACCTTGAGCGTGACCTGGTTCATCGGCCAGTTCCACGGCGTGATAAGGCCCGCTACGCCGATCGGCTCCATCAGGATGCGGTCGGCGGGCGCGTGCGCGCCGAGCGGACGTTCGAACCGAAAGTCGCGAAATGCGGTGATGAAGTTTTCGATATGGAAAGCGCCGGCGCCGACGTGATCCTTCGCGGCCAGGTCGATGGGCGCGCCCATTTCCAGGCTGATCGTCTTCGCCATCTCGGGCGCGCGCCGCTTGTAGATCGCGAGGAGCTTCTCCACCAGCGCGAGACGTTCGCCCGGCGCTGTGCGCGACCAGTTGGCGAAGGCACGGCGCGCGGCATCGACCGCACGATCGATGTCCGTTGCCTCGCCGGCGGAAATGATTGCGCACGGCTCTCCGGTCGATGGATCGAGCACGGAAAGCGTCCGCGCCGTCCGCGGTTCGTCCCAGCGCCCATCGATATAAAACTGTGTTTTTTCAAGCACGATTTCTCTCTGGCTACAGATGCAAAACCAAATGCTTCCCGCTTGAAACGCACCCTAATTGACGCTCCAGAACGGCGAGAAGTCCCATGGGCTGAAAGGTAGACTCGGCATCGTTTCGTTGCAAATGGGGATAACCCGTTGTCTATAGGATAACGTCTGAGACGCACGCCAGCCGGTCATTTCGCCGTGGTCGGCGCGCGAAATCGCGGTGAAAAAGAAATGGGGCGAACCGCTATTTTCGCGAGAGAGCGGCGCGCGCACCATGGAAACGAAGCAACGCAGGGGCGCGCGTGAATCGTATTTTTTGAGCGTGGCGTCTATTAGATCGTCGGAAAGAACGCGCTCAGGGTGTCTCAGGCGGATAAGCGTCTTGCTTATTTCTGTGCACACGATGCCAGCGGCATGCACGTCTGCGCATGCATCGGCACACACCTGGAACGCCTTGCCGATCGTCCTGTTGAAAGCTTTCGCATCGGGCTCAAGGACCAGGATTGATCGGACCGAACGGTGTGATGCAACTGGTAGACTGGCCGCGTCCGGGCGGAATTTCCCACGTACGCTCGGGGTTCCGAAACCCGCCCGCCATCGGAGCCTCTGAGGTTTTGAAAAGAGCCGACAGGCTCTTTCAGCGGGACCATCGACTTTAGGATCAAGGAAATAACCGCTTTGCCCCCAACGAAGAGACGAGCCCCACAGACCTCGACGTCAACCAAGCACGATTCGTCTGCCGGGCCCGCCGACGGTGGCAGCGGACGACGACGCATTCAGTCGGCGGACAAGGCGACAGATATGCTCCTGGCGCTCGTCGCAGCCGGGAAGGCTGCGCCGCTGCGAGAACTGGCGCGAGCGACAGGCATGCCTAACAGCCTTGCGCACCGTTATCTCGCCAGCCTGACCGCGAGCGGTCTGGCGATTCAGGATGAAGTCACCGGTCTATACGACCTGGGTCCCGCTGCGCTGCGCATCGGCGCGTCCGCGCTCGGACGCCTCGATCCTTTGCGGCTTGCTAGCGAAGCGATGCCGCAATTGGTCGCCGACACGGGTCTTCCTACTCTGCTCAATGTCCTCGGTGATCGTGGTCCGACCATCGTCCGTTGGGAACGCAGTTATGTTCCCTTCATTACGACGCTGTCTGTCGGATCGACATTCCAGTTGACCAACTCGGCAACGGGGCGCGCGATGCTCGCGTTCATGCCGGCTCAGATAAGAGACCATCTGATCGAACTGGCTGTGTCAAAGAATCACGAAAAGCCGCCGTCGGATCTGCTTGATCGTCTGGAAACGGTTCGTCGGCGCGGGTATGACGAAGCAGAGTCCGTCCTCATTCCGGGCCTCGCCGCGATAAGCGCCCCGATTCTGGACGTGCAGGACGAGGCAGTTGCCTGCCTGACCTTGATTGGCGCGAGCGTCGAAGTGTCGTCGATCAAAGAAATGGCGATCGCGCGGCTGGTCGAAGCGAGTTCGCGCGTTTCGCAGGCGTGCGGTAGCCGGTTTCCGCTGGGTGGCGGTGGTGTCGTGAAACTTTGACCCACCGTGTGGGGCGGACGTCGAGGAACTCACACCGGGCGTCTTGCTCACCGAAGCGGGAGGTGATTGCCTTCACGCCGAGCGTATAGAGAACGGGATGCATGGCGTGCTCACGCGAGCTAGTCGTCAACCATTCAACACAGGGTGTGGGTAAAGAGAATCTGCTTCCCGACCAACCGCAGATCACCTTCACTCTGTGGACCACGGCCAGTCGGATTCGTTACTTGTAGGCCTTGACCCTTAGGCCATCGAGGTTCACCCCGACTCTTTCACGACGCGTGCGCATCAGCGGCGCGCATCGGCACGTCTGAGCCGGCCGCTGTAGCAGCGCTCGCGCGATATACGAATCGCGGTGTCGAAGTCTGATTCCGTGGCCAGGTGGCGGTGGTCCACGCTGACGAGCCAGCCCTGCGAGGACCGGCACCAGCGAATTCTGCCCTCGTCGTAGAGCTCGGAGAACCAGCGCCAGAGGCGGGCATCCTCTTGATCGGCGAGCGCGGCGGCTTCGCTCCGGACGTCATTGCGGGTTATTGCCAGCATGGCGCTCATGGCCTCAAGACAGTTCATTCACGAGTTCAGGGACCGCGGTGAACAGATCGCCGACCAGACCATAATCCGCGACGCTGAAGATCGGCGCTTCGGGGTCTTTGTTGATCGCGACGATGACCTTCGAGTCCTTCATGCCGGCCAGGTGCTGAATCGCGCCCGAGATGCCGACGGCCACGTACAGTTGCGGCGCGACGATCTTGCCGGTTTGACCAACCTGATAATCGTTCGGGACGTACCCCGCATCGACTGCCGCGCGCGATGCGCCCAGCGCCGCGTTGAGCTTGTCGGCCAAAGGTTCGAGCGTCTTCGTGTAGTTCTCGCCGCTGCCCAGACCACGCCCGCCCGACACGATGATGTTCGCGCTCGTCAGTTCAGGACGGTCCAGCTTCGTCACTTCGCGGCTCACGAATTGCGAAATGCCTGCGTCCCTTGCGGCTTCGATCTTCTCGACCGATGCGCTGCCGCCTTCCGCCGCCACCGGATCGAAGCCCGTTGCGCGCACGGTGATGACCTTGATCGGATCGATCGACTGAACGATCGCGATGGCGTTGCCCGCGTAGATCGGACGCTCGAACGTGTCGGCGCTGTCGACTGCGGTGATATCGCTGATCTGTGCGACATCGAGATGCGCGGCGATGCGCGGCGCGATGTTCTTACCGTATGCCGTTGCCGGAGCCAGAATGTGCGAATAATCCTTCGCGATGTTCAGCACCGTGCCTTCGACGTTTTCCGCGAGGCCATCGGCCAACTGAGGCGCATCGGCGAGCAGCACTTTTGCCACGCCCGCGATCTTCGCCGCTGCATCGGCCGCGCCTTGTGCGTTCGAGCCAGCCACCAGCACATGCACATCACCGCCGATCTTCGACGCCGCTGCAACCGTGTTCAGCGTCGCTGCCTTGATCGACGCGTTGTCATGTTCCGCAATAACCAGAATCGTCATCAGATTACCTTCGCTTCGTTCTTCAGTTTCTCGACCAGCGTCTTCACGTCCGGCACGGTGATACCGGCGCTGCGCTTCGGCGGCTCGCTAACTTTCAGCGTCTTCAGGCGCGGCGTGATATCGACACCAAGATCAGCAGGTTTGATCGTGCTCAAAGGCTTCTTCTTCGCCTTCATGATGTTCGGCAACGTCACATAACGCGGCTCGTTCAGGCGCAAGTCGGTCGTCACCACGGCGGGCAGCTTCAGGGAAAGCGTCTCGGCACCGCCATCGACTTCACGCGAAACCGTAGCCTTGCCGTCCGCAACCACAACCTTCGATGCGAACGTGGCTTGCGGCAAACCCGCCAGCGCGGCAAGCATCTGACCGGTCTGATTCGAGTCGTCATCGATGGCCTGCTTGCCGAGAATGATCAACTCAGGCTTCTCCTGATCGACCAGAGCCTTCAACAACTTCGCCACCGCCAGCGGCTGCAATTCTTCCGCGCTTTCGATCAACACAGCGCGATCCGCACCAATTGCCAGCGCAGTACGCAACGTCTCCTGGCACTGCGTCACGCCACATGACACGGCAATTACTTCGGTTGCAACGCCCGCTTCCCGGAGACGCACTGCCTCTTCAACCGCGATCTCATCGAACGGATTCATCGACATCTTCACGTTGGCGATATCCACGCCCGTGTTGTCCGACTTCACCCGCACCTTCACGTTGTAATCGACCACGCGCTTGACCGGCACCAGAACCTTCATTCCCTGTCTCTCCCCAATGTCCGCACTCAGGCGGCCAGAATTCTTCGAGCACGATCGACAATCGGCTTGTCGACCAGCTTCCCGTCCACCGAAATCGCTCCGCGCGGATTCGCTTCGAGCGCGGCCAGAACCCGCGCCGCCCATTCGCGCTCGGCAGCGCTCGGTGCGAACCCGTCGTTCACCGCATCCACCTGCTTCGGATGGATGCACAGCTTGCCGCCAAAACCGAAGCGCCGCGCATCGAGCACATCGGCGGTGATCGCGTCGATGTCGCCGGTGGCCAGCGTCACGCCATCGATGGGCGGCGGCAGGCCCGCAAAGCGCGACTCGATGACGAACTGCGAGCGCACATGGTCCAGCTCGCGCCCCGTACCGTCGATACCCGCGTCCACGCCGAAATCGAACGAACCGAAAGCGAGCCGCGACACCCGCTCGCACTGTGCAATCTCGCGCATGCGCACCACGCCCGCGACGCTTTCCACCAGCGCGATCAACTCGACACCTTCGGCGCATCGCGCGGCGATATCCGCGAGCTGCGCCGCATCTTCCGCCTTCGCCGCCATCACGGCGCGTACCTTCGCCGCGCGCACCATCGACACATCTTCTTCGTGCCACGGCGTGCCATACGCGTTCACACGGATCACGACGCGCTCACGAATCTCGTCCGATAGTTGCGATTGCGACCATTCCGCGAGCTGGGCCCGCGCCTGCGCTTTTGCGTCGATGGAAACCGCATCTTCCAGATCGATGACCACGCGATGCGCCTGCGTCGCCAGTGCCTTGCCGAAACGTTCCGGACGATCGCCCGGAACGAACAGATAACTGCGTGCAATCATGTGCCATTCCTCGAATGCTTCATGCGCCGCTCCAGCCGCGCTGGAACGTCTCCGAATAGCTGAAGCGGTCGGCGGGATGAATGCTGACCGCCGCCTCGACGATCTCCCCCCGCTTGTTGAAATAACGGCGCGACAGCCATAGCGCAGGCGAGCGCGTCTTCGCGTTGACGAGACGCGCGATGTTCGCGGGCAAGGCCACCGCGCGAATCTCCTGCTGCACCCGCATGATCTGCTCGCCGAACTGACGCTCGATCATCGTGAAAATTGGCGTGTGCGGGTCGTCCTCGATGCCCGTCAGCGAGCGGAACGCGGGCTGGATATAGACCTCTGTATGACAGATCGGATCGACGCTCTCGGGTGAGCGCCGGATGCCTTCCAGACGCAGCCAGGTTTCTCCGGGCTTCGCCTGCAACATCGCGCACAGCGAGGCGTCGCTCAATTCGACGGTCTCTTTCTTCAGCACTTGCAGCGCGGTGTCGGCGGAATATCGATGCAGGTCGCTCAGTTGCTGCATGACCTGCCGATAACTGCCTTCGGAATTCACCGCCTTGACGGTGGTGCCGATGCCGGCCTGCCGCACCACCATGCCGAGCTGCACGAGCTGCTTGACCGCCTCGCGCACGGTCGAGCGGCTCGCGCCGAACTGCTCGCAAAGTTCGAATTCGGTGGGAATGGTGGAACCCACCGGAAAGCGCCCGCTCTGAATTTCATTGATGAGCGTCTGCGCCAGTTGCAGATAGCGCGGCTGCTGACCGAGCACATTGACCATCTTTTGCACGCACGATGAAGGATTGACGGACGGACCCGCCTTTCGCGCGACATCATCCGGTGCAAGCATCATCATTGCACCGCGCCGCTTTCGCGCAATTGAGCGATCCGACCAGCATCGTAACCGAGTTCGGCCAGAAGCCTCGCGTTGTCCTGCCCGAGCTCGGGCGCCGAGCGCGCCGGCATGGTCTCGTTCACGCGCACCGGCGCGGCTACATTGCGGACTTTACCGAAACGCGGATGCTCCGCTTCGGTCACACTCTGGCGCTCCGCAACGAATGGATTGTCGAGCGCCTGCCTGATGTCGTAGACCGGCGCGGCGGGCACGCGGCCGCCCAGGCGTTCGAGCCATTCGGCGGTCGTCGCGCGCGAGAGCGCCGCATCCAGTTCCTGTTCGACGAGATCGCGATTCGCGAGCCGCGCCTTGAAATTGCAGAAGCGTTCATCCGTGATCCACGACGGCTTGTCGAGAATCTCGGCCAGCACGCCCCAGAACTTCTCCTTGTTGCACATGAGGAAGATCCAGCCGTCCTTCGTCTTGTACAACTGGCTCGGCGTGAGCGACGGATGCGCGGAGCGCCGGTCGCGTCCGGTCACCGTGCCGCCGTTCAGATACCACGTGCCGACATACGCGAGGTTATGCAGCGCGACATCGAAGAGGCTCGTGTCCAGGTCGCGGCCGATGCCCGTCGCGCGCGCCTGCACGAGACCGGCGAGCAGCGCCATGGCGGCGGTGGTGCCGGTCATCAGGTCGATGATCGAGAGGCCGAAGCGCGCGGGCGGGCTGTCGGGCTCGCCGGTCACGGAGAGATAGCCCGCTTCGGCCTGCATCAGATAGTCATAGCCGGGCCAGGAAGCGCGGCTGCCGGTGCGCCCATACGCGGACAAATGCGCGCAGACGATCGCCGGATTCGCGTCCTTCAACTGGTCATAGGTCAGACCCAGTTTCACGGGCAGATCGCCGCGCAGATTGTTGAAGACCGCATCGCTCGTCTTCACGAGATCGAGCAGCACCTCGCGCCCTTCGGGCTTCTTCAGATCAAGCGTCAGACTGCACTTGTTGCGATTGAAGGCCTCGAAGAAATGACTGTCGCCTTCGCCGAAAAAATGCGGGCCCACGTTGCGGCCCACGTCGCCGCCTTCGCGGAAGTTCTCGATCTTGATGACCTCGGCGCCGAGATCGGCGAGATGTTGCGTCGCGAACGGGCCCGCGCCGTATTGTTCGATGGCGACGATACGTACGCCGGAAAGGGGCAGGCTCATGCGGGGTTCCTCGCAATCAGCATCTTGGCGATGATCAGACGTTGCATCTCGTTGGTGCCTTCGCCGATGGTCAGAAGCGGCGCATCGCGATACAGCCGCTCGACGTTGTATTCCTTCGAATAGCCATACGCGCCGTGGATGCGCATGGCTTCCATGCTGTTTTCGACAGCCGCTTCGGTCGCGAAGTACTTCGCCATGCCCGCTTCCATGTCGCAACGCAGGCCTTTGTCATACGCGCGCGCGGCCGAATCGGTCAGAAGGCGTGCGGCTTCCACCCGTGTCGCCATTTCGCCGAGCTTGAGCGCGATCGCCTGATGCTCGCAGATAGGCTTGCCGAAGGTCTTGCGCTGCTGCGAATACGCGACCGCTTCATCAAGCGCGGCCTGTGCGACGCCGACGCCGCGCGCCGCAACATTGATGCGCCCCAGCTCCAGGCCGCTCAGAATCTGCTTGAGCCCCAGCCCTTCCTGTCCACCGATCACGCGCGACACCGGCACGCGAAAGTCGCTGAACGTGAGCTCGCAGGTATCGATGCCCTTGTAGCCGAGCTTCTGCAACTGACGGCTCACTTCATAGCCCGGCCCCTTCTCGACGATCAGAAGGCTCATGCCCTTGTGGCGCGGCTGCGCGTCCGGATCGGTCTTGACCAGCAACGCGAGGATGTTGCCGTACTTGCTGTTCGTGATCCATGTCTTGTTGCCGTTGACGACATACTCGTCGCCTTCGCGGCGCGCGACGGTGCGGATCGCCTGAAGGTCCGTGCCGCAGTCCGGCTCGGTCAGGCCAATGCCACCGCGCAGTTCGCCCGTCGCCATGCGCGGCAGAAACTCGCGTTTCTGCGCCTCGGTGCCGTTGCGCTGAATCGTCATCGCCATGATGAGGTGCGAGTTGATGATGCCGCTCACCGACATCCACACCGCCGAAATGCGATCGACGATCTTCGCGTACGTCGCCGTCGTGAGTCCGAGGCCGCCGTACTCGGTCGAGATCAGGCAACCGAACAGCCCCATGTCCTTCATCTTCTCGACGATCTCGTGCGGGTACTCGTCCTTCGCGTCGAGTTCGTGCACGTAAGGCTTGACCTCGGTCTTGAGGAAGCGGTCGAGCATGTCGAGAATGAGCGTCTCATTCTCTTCGTAATCGCTCATGTCCTGCGTTTGATCGGCGTCGATGGTGGCCATTGCTTCTCCTGTATTCATGTGTGTTTCTTACGCGAGCGCTTGCGCCAGGTTGCGCGCCGGCTGCGTGTCGAGCGAGAGGACCGCTTCGCAGACGCGCTCGGCGGCATCGCGCGAGAGGTTGCGCTGTGCGTTGTCGAAGAACTTCGCGACTATGTCGTCGTTCGTGAGCGGCTTGTCCGACGAGCCGCGATTGATCGACTCGCGATGCGAAAGCGTCCGGCCGTCGCGTGTCTGAACGATCACTTCGCCGGTGTAGTGGCGCGGAAAAGTCGAGTCCGGGTCCGCCTCGTGCGTGACGCGCGCAGCCACGGCGCGCACGGTTTCATCGGCAAGCGCATCGGCTTCGAGATCGTCGAGCGTAAAGCGCCCGCGCAACAACCCGGTCGCGACGATGTACGGAATGCTGAACTGCGCGTCATAGCTGTTCGAAGGCTTCTGCTTCGGTTCGACCGGCTCGCAGACGATCGGGATGGTCGGGCCGGGCACGCGCACGATCACGCGTTCGATATCGCTCGCCTTCAAACCATGTGCGCGATGCAAGGCGACAGCCGCATCCGACGATGCATGCGTGAAGTGGCAAGCGGGAATCGGCTTGAGCGCGACGCCGTCGATTTCCCATGTTTCACCGAGGCCCGCCGTCGCGATGTCGATATCGCCCGCTTCGAGCGGCGTCTTCATGTAGAGGGCATAGAGGCCGAAGCGGCCTTCATAGGTCGCGCCCGGACCGATATAGCCGTGTTTCGCGAGCGTCGCGGAAGTCGCGCCAGCGACCGCCGCCCACCCCGGATGCAGACGCTTGGTCCACGCGCCGTCTTGCAGGAACTCGAGATTGCCCGAGGCCATCGAGAGGACGATCCCTTGCGCATGTTGCGCCTCCTCGACCGACAGACCGAGAAGACGCGCCGCGCCGAGCGAGCATCCGAAGGCGCCGACGAGCCCCGTCGGATGAAAGCCCGCGTTATGAAAGCCGCTCTTCGCCGCGGAGCCGACGCGCGTCGATACCTCCATTGCGCAGAGATACGCCGTGAGCAGGTCCGCGCCGCTCGCGTTCTCGCGCTCGGCGAGATTGAACGCCACCGGCAATGCACTGGCCGTGGAGTGAATCACGCCTCGTGCATGCGTGTCGTCGAAGTCAAGGGCGTGAATCAGCAGGCCGTTGAGCAACATCGCATCGCGCAACGCGAGCTTTTGCTTGTGTCCGAAGACCGTCGCTTCGCCGCTGCCCAACTCTTGCATCGCGGCGAGCGTGGACGTTGCGTACGGCAGATTCAACGTCGCATATGCGAGGCCGATGCTGTCGAGAATCAGATGCTTCGCGCGTTCGCGCACGCTTTGCGGCACATCGCTCAATTGCAGATGCGTGGTGAACGAGGCCAGGCGTTGCGATACGGTTCGTGCGTGCTGCTGGATGTCGTTACGTGCGTTCATCGCGTGGCCCCCTGATGGTTGAGCGACAGATCGTTGGCAATGGGTTCTTCATCGGGCGAGACTTCTTCCAGCGAAAACTGGTTCGCGTCCACACCCAGGCTCAACACGGCGATCACGAGCAGGATCAGAACGCCCGCGACCATGCCCAGCACGCCGAACAGGCCGAGCTGCGCGAACAGGATCACGGCGGCATACGAGGTGAGCATCGATGCGACTCGTCCGCACACGCCCGCCACGCCGGTGCCGCGCAAGCGCAATGCAGTCGGGAACAGTTCGGGCACGTAGCCGAACAGGCCCAGCGTGACGATGCCGAAGATGCAACTGACGAGCGTGAAGCCCACGATGGCGATTGCCGCACTGGCCGTCATCTGCGGATAGATGAAGCCCAGGATGATTGCGATGACGCTATAGAACACGAGTCCTTTCGCGCGTCCCAGACGGTCAGCGGTTAGGTAGCCGAGCACCGCGCCGAACGGTGCGCCGAAGGACATCAGCGTCGTGAAGCCGAGCGAGGTCACGATATCGCGCCCTTCGTGCACGAAGAAAGTCGGCAGCCACGCAACGAAGCCATACACCGCCACATTCACGGCAATCGCGGTCAGCGCGGCCGTCAGCGTGCGGCCGATCATGCCGCGCCGGAACAGCGCGGACAGCGGCACGCGCGGCACTTCGAGATTCTGCGTGCGCGGACATTCGGTGAGCGGTCCCTTGAGACGCGCGACCTCGGCTTCGATCGCGCTCACCGTTTCCTCGGCTTCCTGCGTCCGTCCGACCGATTCGAGCCAGCGCGGCGATTCCGGCATGCGATGACGGAGCGCCCACACGATCACCGCACCGATACCCGCGATGCCGAACATCCAGCGCCAGCCGAGATGCGGAATGACGACGTAGCCCACGCTCGTCGCGATCACGAGTCCCGAGTTGACGATGAGGCCGAGCAGCGAGATCCAGCGTCCTCGATACGCGGGCGGAATGAACTCGCACAAGGTCCCCGCCGCGACGACCAGTTCCGCGCCCAGGCCGATGCCCATGACGAAGCGCGAGCCGATCAGCCACTGGATGTTCGGCGCGAACGCGGCGGCGAAGGACATCAGTCCGAAAAGCGCGAGATTGAATTGATACGACGAACGGCGTCCGAAGCGATCGCCGAGATAACCCGACAGCCCCGCGCCGATCACCATGCCGAGAAAGCCGGACGACACGAACAGCGCGTTGAGCTGCAGCGTCGAGAAGCCCGATTTGAGCATCGCGGCGGACACGCCGCCCGCGAGATAGACATCGAACGCGTCGAGACACGCACCCGCGCTGATGAGGCCTAAAATCTTCCAGTGAAAACGAGACATCGGCAGCCGGTCCAGCCGGGCGCCCGAGCTTACGTAATGACTCACAGTTGTCTCCAGTACTGTGACGATGAACCGTCTCGCCGCCGCGCGCCGATGCACTCGAGCGGTCTTGTAGCGAAACGGAAATGGGACGCCGGCGGTGTTGCGCCGGCGATGCGGGCTGTTAGTCTTCAGCCGTGCCGTGACCGCGCTTGGCGATCAGCGCGGTACGGATGAAATCCATGACGGGCTTGCCGTCCTGATTGAACGCGCGCGTGTGCACCGTGACGATGCCCTGCGTCGGGCGCGATTTCGATTCGCGCACTTCGAGCACTTCCGATTCCGCATATAGCGTGTCGCCCGCAAAAACGGGGCCCGTCAGGCGGATTTCCTTCCAGCCAAGATTGGCGATGGCCTTGCCGCTCACGTCGTTGACCGACATGCCGAGCACGATCGCAACCGTCAGGCCGCTGCTCACGAGAAGCTTGCCGAATTCGCTCTTCGATGCGTGATGCGCGTCGCAATGCATCGGATGAAAATTCATCGTTAGCAGCGAGAACTGGATGTTGTCCGCATCCGTAATCGTGCGGCCCGGGCGATGTTCGTAAATATCGCCGACGGTGAAGTCCTCCAGATAACGGCCGTAGCTGGCCCGGTAACGCTGCTTGCCCACTCTGTCCGAATGCATCTTTCAAGTCTCCTGTCTCAAACGTCACTTTGTACGGACAAAGTATCGGGCGCGGAGCGGGTGACGTCAAGCGGGTTCGACCTGCGGTAAACCCTTGTTTAAGTCGCGTCGGGTAAAAAAGAAAAAACGCCGTGCGGAAGACTCATCCGCACGGCGTGAAGGTCGCTTTTTCCCTGGAGGAGAAGAAGCAAGAGGAGACAGGAAGCATCTTAGCTTCCTGACATAAAAACCAATGCGCCGGAAAGCGGCTCGTTCCCGGCGCTTTTCACCGGTTTCACATACCCTGAATCAGCCGGCCGAGGGGCGCGAGCGGGCCGACCTGCAGCAACTCATAGCTTGCGAAACCCGCGGTGACGAGCGGCAACGCCTCCACCGCCTCCCGCGCCTTCTCCACTGATTCCACGTTCATCAGAAACACCACGCCCGGCTTGTCCTGCCGAAACCAGAATTGCTCGATCAGGCCATCGAGATAAAGCCTGAGCGTGTCGGGCACTTCCCTGGGCATGACTTGCTGCCGCTGTTCGTCGCTGAGCGGCTTCAGGATCGAACCGATTGCCATGACCTTCATGTTGACCTCCACGGTACGGGTTGAGTGATACTGCGGAGCTCATCGTAGCGTCGGCCCGGGCTTTTCTGTATAGTCGCAAATGACATCTTTGCCGTCATTTACGCCAATACGGAGTTTGCGAAATGCGCGTCGCCGTTCTCGCCCTCGAAGGCCTGTTCGATACCGGCCTCACCGTCACGCTCGACGTCCTTTCCACTGCCAACGCACTCTCCGCGAAGCTGATGGGCGGCGCGCCCCGCTTCGACGTGACGACCATCGCCGTGCGTCGCAAGGTGAAGACCGCGCAAGGATTCATCGTGCCCGTTACGCCGGTCGATCCGGCGCTGAAACCGGACTGGGTCATCGTTCCGGCGTTGCGGGCCACGACCCCCGAAACGCTGCTGCCCGCGCTCGAACGCCGCGATGTTCACGATGCGAAGATGCTTTTGCAGAAGTGGCATGACGAAGGCGTGCGCGTGGCTGCGTCCTGCATCGGCACATTTCTTCTCGCGGAGTCCGGCCTGCTCGATCATCGCGAAGCGACCACGACCTGGTCGCTCGCTCCATTCTTCCGGCAACGCTATCCGAAAGTATTGCTCGACGAATCGCGCATGCTGGTTTCATCGGGACGCGTGGTCACGACCGGCGCGGCAATGGGGCATCTCGATCTCGCGCTGTGGCTGACGCGTCAGGCGAGCCCTGAACTCGCGGCGCTCGTCTCGCGCTATCTGCTCGCCGATATCCGCACGTCGCAGGCGCCTTACATCATTCCCAATCATCTCGCGCAGGCCGACCCGCTCGTCATGCGCTTCGAGAAGTGGGCGCGTGATCATCTCAAGGAGGGGTTCTCGCTGCAGGCGGCCGCGGGCGCGCTCGCCACCAGCACGCGCACGTTGCAACGGCGCTGCGAAGCGGTGCTCGGAAAGTCGCCGCTTTCGTACTTTCAGGACTTGCGTGTGGAGCGCGCGCAATCTCTCCTGCATGGAAGCGGGCTCGATATCGATGCGATCGCGGCGGAAGTCGGTTATGTGGATGGCGCGACGTTGCGAACCTTATTACGGGAACGGCTGGGGCGTGGCGTGCGGGATCTCCGCGCGGAATTGCGGTGAATGCATCACGCCCCTTTCATCTTTTACTTCTCCGCGCCGATCGTCGTAACCGGCTGCCATTTCATCGACTTGACCTGATAGAGCGTCGATGTCGGATTGTTGAGATCGCCGTATTTGTCGAATGAGATATGGCCGGTGATGCCGTCGTACTTAATCGAGCGCAGCGTTTGCATGAAGACAGCCGGCTTCACGGAATTCGCCTGTTTCATGGCGGTGATGGCGAGCCACGCGCAGTCATACGCGAACGGCGCATAGGTCAGCGTATCCGCCCCGAAGCGCTTCTTGAATTTTTGCGCGAATGCACGGCCTTCGGGCAATGAATCGACGGGCCGGCCGTACTCCCATGCCATCGCGCCTTCTGCCGCGCTTCCCGCCGAGCTGATGAAAACGCTATCCGCGATGCCGCCGCTTCCGACGAACTGTGCGTGTATGCCGAGCTGCTTCATGCGCTTGACGATGAGACCTGCCTGGCCATCTAGCCCGCCGAAGTACAGAAGGTCGGCGTTGGCCGCCTTGATGTTCGTCAGCTGGGCATTGAACTCGACGGCCTTGTCGTTGGTGTATTCCTCGGACACGACCTGACCACCGGCTGCCTGCACGGCCTTCTTGAATTCTTCGACTGCGCCTTGTCCGAACGCTGTCCGGTCGTCCATTACCGCGATCCGCTTGGCCTTCGTGACCTTCACGGCATAGGTGCCGGCGTTGCCGGAATTCTGCGTGTCGGTCGCGATGATGCGAAACACGTTGTTCAAGCCCTGGCGCGTGATAGCCGGATTGGTCGCGGCAGGATCGATCAGCGGAATGCCCGCTTTCGCGAAAATTGGCGAGGAAGGCAGCGCGACGCCGGAGTTGTAATAGCCCACGACCGCCACTACGCCATCATCGACGAGTTTCTGCGCGACCTGAACGCCTATGCGCGGATCGCCCTGATCGTCGACCGAGACGAGCTCGAACTGAACCGGCTGACCTCCGATGTTGAGGTGTTGGGCGTTCGCCTCTTCCACCGCGAGTCGCACACCGTTTTCGATGTCCTTGCCGTTGGCCGCGCCCAAACCGGTGAGCGGCGCGGACACGCCGATGCGAACGCTTTGCTGCGCGCTCGCCATGAGTGGTGTGAAACAGAGAGCCGACGCTGCGATGAGGGAGAAAAGCGTTTTCATGACCGAGCACTCCGTTCAGAGAAAGTCATACGTTCGAGCCGACACACCATGCTCGAACCGGATTAAAAACTTGCTGAACATTCATTCGCAACGCTCGTGATTCGGCTCACTATATCGTCAATTCCCGGCTATGTAATGCTTTGGTGACGGATAAATGCTTGTCGCAACGTGAGTGACTCCGCGCCTGTGCCATCACAGCGGCTATCGGGCGCGGAGTCCGTCTTCCTAGTTGCCGGCAGTGACCGCTTTCACCTCGTCCTTGAGCGCCGATACGATTCGCTGCAATGTCTGCTTCTGCTCGTCGTCGAGCGGCTGCAGCGGTGCTCGCAAGCCGCCGGTACGCAGCCCCGCGAACTCGCAACCCTGCTTGATCGATTGAACGAACTTGCCGGCATCTTCGAGGAAGTCCATCAAAGGCATCATCGCGGACATGATTCGACGGCCCTTGTCGAAATCCTTTTGGACCACGCATGCCTCATACAGCGCGATATGTTCTTCAGGCAGGAAGTTCGATCCGGCACACACCCAGCTTCGGGCGCCCCAGGCAAAGAACTCGAGAGCCTGATCGTCCCAGCCGCAAGAAAGATTGATGCTCGGGAAATGGCGCGCAAGCATGTGCAACTGGCCGGTACTGCCCGAGCTCTCCTTGATGGCGACAAAGTTCCTGGATTTCGAAACCACCGTTTCGAAGAACTTTCGCCCCATCAGCGCGTTCGTGCGCCCGGGATAGTTATAGAGCATCGCGGGCAGGCCGGCAGCCTGATCGACTGCCAGCGCATGGATGGCGTTCTCTTCCTCGGTCGGCAATGCATAAGGAGGCGAGCTGACGAGGATCGCGTCCGCCCCGATGGATTTGGCGGCCTTTGCGTACTCGACCGAGTCTTCAGTACGAATCGCGCCGGTCCCGACAATGAGCGGCAGCCTCGAACCAATGATCTCCCTGGCATGGGATGCCAGATCGAAGCGCTCCTGAGGCGTATGCGAATAGTATTCGCCGGTGGAACCGCCAATGATGATGCCATGCACCTTCGATGCGATCAGATACTCGATAACTTCGGCAAATGCTTGTTTGTCGATAGTCCCATCGCTCGACAAGGGCGTGATCGCGGGAGTGTAAATGCCTTCGAATTTCATGTTCCAGCCTCTGCTAAAAAAATGGGACGAGTGATGAACCGTGTGTCGTGCTGCCTGCTCTACATGCGTGACTGAGAGAACCTTTGCTCAACTTTCAAGACCAGCCATTTGCTGCCCCCACCATAACGTTGCGTTCACGCCCAACGAAAGGAATGGTTCCGGAGGCGCCGTCTTCGGTCCAGGCGATCTCAGGAGATGTTCGACGAGCGCGTTGCTCTTTCCAGCGATCCAGTCTGCGAGCAACGTTCCGGTGACGGTTCCCCGCGTGATGCCCAGACCGTTACAGCACAGTGCGCCGTAGACGTTGGGACCCAGCTGACCAAAGAAACCTTCGTGGTTCTGAGAAAGCGCCAGCGACCCGCTCCACGTGTAATCGAAGCCGACATCGGGCAACATCGGAAACCTTCTCCGGAAAGATATCTCATGCTTCTTCGCCATCCGCGCCAGGTACTGTTGCTTCGGGCGGCCATCGGGGTTGAAGCTGAAGCTGTTGCGAATCAGGATGCGGTTGTCATGCGTGCGCCGAACCGTGCTTCCGAACGGGTCCGCCGGAATGACACCCCAGAACGACTTTCCGCCCAACGCCTCTTGCTCGTGCGTCGATAGAGGCCTGGTGAGGCTAGCGTACAAGAAAACCGGCAGCATCGAACGTCTGAGGAATCCAAACCGCATGCCGAACGCGTTGTTGGCCAGAATCAGCTTGTCGGTGACTATCTGCCCCTGGGCATGTCCCAGCACGACCTTCTTGCCGTATTCCACTTCGGTAATCGGCGTGCGCTCGTAGAGCGTCACGTTGGCCGGCAGACTGTCGGCAAGACCTTTGACAAGCGCGGAGGGCTGCACCAGGATCGTTCCCGGCGTGTAAAGGGCGCGCTTGTAGAAGCGCGTGCCGATATGTCCGGGCAAGTCGCTCCCCTCTATCATTTCGTATTGCTGGCCGAGCTTGTCGAGACCGCGGCGATAGGCGTCGAGCACCGCGAGCCCCCGGCCTTCCACTGCGGCTTGATACTTCCCGGACGCGCGCATGGCGCAGTCGATACCGTGCTCCTCGACGATATTGCGAAGAATCGACTGACCCAGAAGATTCAGCTGGAGTGTCGCCCTGGCCGTCTCGATGTCCCCGATGTAATCGTCGGCGCCGATGTCGTGCGGAAGATCGATTGCGAATCCTGCATTTCGCCCGGCCGTACCGAAGCCCACTTCCTGCGCTTCCACAAGCACGATCTCTTCATCGGGGAAGTTCAATGCAAGCTGTCGGGCGGCGGCGAGTCCGGTGTATCCGGCGCCCACTACCGTCCAGCGCGCGTTCTTCTTCCCTGAGTGCGACGGCCGGGGATTGCGGGGACCGCTAAGGTGATACCAGCCACACGCGGAATCATCCGCGGGCGTTGAGGTGACCTTCTGCATTTTCGATTCCAAGGGAGTTGATTCCAGTCAACGCAACGCCGATAGACGATGCGCGGGCTGCGCTCGCGCGAATACCGCGCACAAACAAGCAGGACAGCAGCGACTGAAGCGGCCTGGCGGTCCGCCAAACCGGGCCGATCAAGTCATCCTCGATCGCGAACGTCGGTTGAGAAAACATTGCGTGCTCTTCTACTATTTTTAAGGCATCTCCAACGGCAAACCTTGTCTCCAGAATCGGCTTGCCGCAGGCTATTTTCGCCCCGTTTTCGGGGACATCTTGCGTACAACGATATCGAAATCGACCTCACGTCACCACCGACATTTTGTTGGGACGTAACGCTACTTTTCGTTATGAAAGAGCGGGTGGCGACGCGGGCCTGATTGAATGTTCAGTCGAATTGGTTCCGGCTTCGCGCTAGTGGGTAAAGCCAGCGGCCGTCTCCGAGAGGCTCTTGCCCCTGGTTTCGGGCGCAAGCCACTGTGACAACGCAGCGCCGAGGCCGGCGATCCCCGCGGCGATCAGCATCGTTCCCGAGGCGCCGATGTGACTCATCGACCACGGCAGAAGAAAGGTGCCGAGACCCGCTCCGACGCGGCTGACGGCGGCCGCGAAGCCAGTCCCGATACAGCGGACCTCGGTCGGGAAGACCTCGCCGGGGTAGACGCCAGTCAGGGTGTTGTAGCCCGCGTTGAAAAACGAGAACACGAGGAACAACACCAGTACCGCCACGGGCGGCGCGCCAGTCCACAAGCCGATGATCGCGAGCACAACGGTGCACAGCCACTGAGGCGGTACAGTCAGCGTGCGCCGGCCGAGCTTGTCGATCAACAGGACCGTCACCACGACTCCGGCCAGAGCAACCGCGGAGAGACCGATCCCGCCAGCGAGCCCGCCACCGAGGCCGTACCGCTGAAGCACGCTGTCTGCGAACGTGCCGATCGCGAAGTAAGGGGTGACGGCGCAGAACCAGAACATCGACATGAACAGCGTGGCGCGCCAGTATTTCGCCGAGAACAGCATCCCGAGTCCCGCGCCGTGCACGGCGGCGCATTCGCGCTCGACGTCCGCCGCGTCCGCGGCACTTTCCATGTACCGTCGGGCAACCGCTCGCGCCTCGCGGACCCGCTTCTGGTTCCACAGCCAGCGCGGTGACTCCGGCAGTCCCACGCGGGCGACGAACAGGATCGCCGCGATGAACGAACTCGTACCCAGGATGAAGCGCCAACCCAGATGGGTAGATTCATTCAGCGCGAATCCAACGGCGAAGGCGATCATGAAGCCGGCGTACCACGCGACCTGAGTCAAGCCCATGAGTCGTCCTCGTAGCCGGGAGGGCGCGAATTCCGACATGAGCGGCCAGCCGACCGAGTATTCCGCGCCTATCGCGACGCCCATCAGGAGCCGCACGATGAAGAGCTGGAGCGGTGAGCTGACGAAGAACTGCAAGGCGGAAGAAATCAGGAACAGGCCCATGTCCGCCATGAAAAGCGGTTTGCGGCCGTACTTGTCGGCGGCCCAGCCGCCAAGCGGAGAGCCAAACAAGATGCCGAACAATGCGCCGGCGGCAATCAGGCCCTCCCAGAACATCGAAACGCCGAGCTCGGCGGTCAGCCTGCTACTGACGGGGCCAACGATCCCGAGGATATAGCCGTCGAGAAACATGCCGCCTGTCAGGACGAAAATCATCCTCATCATGAAGCGTCGTTTGAACGCGGCCGACGTCTCCGGCGCGGAGATTTCGCCGATTGCGCTCAAAGTCTTACTTTGCGATGACATAGTTGCTCCTTCTGTTTTCATTCAGCCGGCGCCTGGGGAAAGCTCGGCTTGTGCGCTCGCGCCGCAGCGCCGAACGGTCTCTACGCGAGGCCCTTTTTCCCGCACGATCGTTTCGGCAGGGCAATGGGCTCTAATTCGTTCGATATCGGACAAGACGCGCGAGATGAGTCGCACCATGTCGCGGATGGATGGCGTATGAACGACGGGCGTCGCTGGTAGCTGATTGCGATGCAGCTCGTTAAAACCGCATCGCTTGTGAATGACCGGACGGGACCTTGCGCCCCGTGCCGCTATCCGAAGTCAGACAGGCGTCTCACACTTCGTCGGTTTCATCGTCGCTCAGATCGAGCCAGATGGTCTTGAGCTGCGTGTACTGGTCGTGTGCATGAAGCGAGTTGTCACGCCCGCCAAAGCCCGATTGCTTGTAGCCGCCGAACGGGGTGGTAATGTCGCCTTCGCCAAAGGAGTTCACCGTCACGGTGCCCGCGCGGATCGCACGCGCGGCTCGCAATGCCCGCTTGCCATTACCCGCGAAAACGGAAGCGCACAGGCCGTATTCGGTGTCGTTCGCGATGTCGATCGCTTCCTTCAGGCTGTCCACCGTGATCACCGACAGGATCGGCCCGAAGATTTCCTCGCGCGCGAGCTTCGCGTCGTTGCTTTCAACGTCAACGATGGTCGGGTGGACATAGCGCCCTTCACTCGTCTCACCGCCGAAGAGAAGGTTGATGTCGCCCGAGAGATACGACTCGACCTTCTCGTAATGCTGCTTCGACACCAGCGGTCCAACGCGGTTGGCGGGATCGAGCGGATCTCCCACGCGCCATTCGGCGGCGAGCTTCAGCATCTTCTCGAGCAATACCGCCTTGATGTCGCGATGCACGATCAGCCGCGCGATCGCCGAGCAGTTCTCGCCCATATTCCAGAGCGCGCCATTGACGATGTGGCCGGCCACGGCGTCGAGGTTCGTTGCGTCGGGCATGACGATGCAAGGGTTCTTGCCGCCCATCTCGAGCACGACTTCCTTGAGATTGCTTTCCGACGAGTAGGTAAGGAAGCGCCGTCCCGTAGCGGTCGATCCGGTGAACGACACCATATCGATGTCGGGATGGCGGCCGATCGACTCGCCCACCGAACGGCCGCTGCCGGTCACGACATTGAACACGCCCGGGGGAATGCCTGCTTCGAGCGCGAGCTCGGCGACTCGCATCGTAGTAAGCGAAGTTTCGACGGCCGGCTTCACGACGAGCGAACAACCTGCCGCGAGCGACGGGCCAATCTTCCATGCCAGCATCAGCAGCGGGAAATTCCACGGCAGGACGAGGCCGACGACACCGACCGGTTCACGCACGATCATTGAGATGTGATCGTCCGATGCAGGGGAAACCTGATCGTAGATCTTGTCGATCGCCTCGGCGTGCCAGCGAAGCACGTTGACGGTCTCCGGAACGTCCACCATCTGGCAGTCGAAGATCGTCTTGCCGGCATCGAGACTTTCCATGACGGAAAGTTCGAGCGCGCTTTTTTCGACGAGATCCGCCAGACGAAGGATGGCCTGCTTACGTTCAGCGGGATGCAGCTTCGACCAGCGGCCGTCGTTGAATGCGGCGCGCGCGCTTGCCACGGCCACATCGACATCCGCGCTGGCACAGGCCGGCACGTCCGCGAGGCGCTCGCCCGTTGCGGGGTTGGTGGTAGTAAACGTCTCGCCCGACAATGCTCCGCAGAGCTTGCCATCGATGATGGCGGAGGTCGGCAGTTTCAGGTCATGTGCGATTCGGTGATACTCGCTCGCAGACAGAAAATCAGTCATACGTGTCTCCGTTGAATATAAGTTTTCGAGCCAGCCTGGCATCTTGTTCGAAACGATATAGAACTGCCCGAGCTCCCGCCAACGATATTTCCTTGGCAAGAACCGGTACTTTTGGTTATGGATGCACGCAAGCTTTCGCTTTCGCAAGCCTGCTCGCTAAGCGCCGACTAAGTTTGCTCCCCGAAAGTGCGTGCGAACGGATCGCCGTGACATGGCGCTCCGCTCGCTCACACTCAAACGGGAGATCCGCAATGGCAGGCGCGCACCACTCGATTCTGCTTCGGTCCTTGAACAAGGTTCCCGAGGTGACCTTCGTCTTCTGGATCATCAAGGTCTTGTCGACCACCGTCGGAGAAACCGGCGCGGATTATCTCGCCGTCAACGCGGGACTGGGCACGCTCGTCACCGATCTCATCACGGGCGCGCTGCTCGTCGCGGCACTTTTCATGCAGGTGCGCTCGCATAAGTACGTGCCCTGGATTTATTGGCTCACCGTAGTGCTGGTGAGCATCGTCGGCACGCAAATCACCGATGCGCTGACCGACGGCGCAGGCGTGAGCCTTTATGCGAGCACGACGGCATTCTCCGCGCTGCTGGCCGCCGTCTTCTGGTGCTGGTATCGCTCGGAAGGCACCTTGTCGATCAACGCGATCGACACGCGGCGGCGCGAGGCGTTCTACTGGGCGGCCATTCTGTGCACCTTCGCGCTCGGCACGGCCGCGGGCGATCTCGCCACCGAGGCGCTGGGCTGGGGCTTTTCCGTCGGCGTGTCGATCTTCGGCGGGATGATCGGTGTCACCGCGATCGCGGCTTGCTTCGGCATGAATCGCGTGCTGGCGTTCTGGATCGCCTACATCCTCACGCGGCCTTTGGGCGCATCGCTCGGTGACCTTCTTTCTCAACAGCGCAAATACGGCGGCATGGGTTTCGGCACGATCTATACCAGCGTTCTTTTTCTACTCGTGATCGTCGGGCTCGTTGCTTATCTGAGTGCGCGCAAACCGCAAGCGCGTGAATCTCAAACCATTTGATCACAACAAGGAGCAGTCATGAAATCGAGCCGCTTACGTGCTATTGCATTGAATTTCACCATTGGCGCCGCCGCGCTTTTCGCCTCGCTCTCGCCTGCCGGATTCGAGGCAATCGCAAGCGCCCAGGCCGCTACGAAGCTAGGCGATCTTTCATCGTTTCGCAGCATCGTGGCCGATACTGCCGCGAAGGTGGACGCCGGCGATCTGACCGCAGCCAGGACGCGCATTCGCGATCTGGAATTGTCGTGGGATGACGCCGAGCCTTCGCTCAAGCCGCGCGCCGCCGCTGACTGGCACGCCGTGGACAAGGCCATCGATCATGCGCTGGACGAAGTTCGCGCCAGGGCGCCCGATCAGGCCAAATGCAGACAGGCCCTGGCCGATCTGCTCGCCACGATGGACAACCTCTCGAAGTAAGGTCGTTGTGACGAAAAAAAGGCCACCAAGGTGGCCTTTTCTCTTCATCGGCAAAGGACAATACTCCGACCGGACATCACGCCCTGTGGTCACGCAGGAACCTGAAGAACTCCACGCCTTCCTGCAGACGCCGCTTCATCATCTCCCAGCTGACCAGCATCTCACGGACGATTTCCCAGATTTTCGTCGGCCTGAAATAGAAGCGCTTGTAGAACTCCTCCACGCCGAGAAAAATCTCTTCGCGCGAAAGATGCGGATAACCGATAGCCGAATGCTGCGTGCCCACGGAATTGACGAGCGTGATGACCTTGCTCTCTTCGAGCCATCCATTCTCGACTGCCTGCTTATGAAGAACCGTGCCCGGATAGGGCGCGGCGAGCGATACCTGGATCGTATGCGGGTTGATCTCCTTCGCATACTGGATCGTCTTCTGTATGGTTTCATGGGTTTCCCCCGGAAGCCCGAGAATGAAGGTGCCGTGAATCTTGATGCCGAGCTTGCGGCAATCTTCGCTGAAGCGGCGCGCCATGTCGGTACGCAGGCCCTTCTTGACGTTGACCAGAATCTGGTCGTCGCCGGACTCGTAGCCGACGAGCAAGAGCCGCAGGCCGTTTTCCTTCATCACCTTGAGCGTCGAATACGGGACGTTCGCTTTCGCGTTGCACGACCACGTCACCCCTAGCTTGCCGAGCCCGCGAGCAATCTCTTCCGCCCTCGGCCGGAGATCGGTGAAGGTATCGTCGTCGAACATGATCTCCTTCACTTCGGGCATGTTGTCCCTGATCCACTTCACTTCTTCGAGCACGTTCTCCACCGAGCGCGTGCGATAGCGATGCCCTCCGACCGTATGCGGCCAGAGGCAGAAGGTGCATCGCGACTTGCAGCCGCGTCCCGTATAGAGCGAAACATACGGATGCTTGAGATAGCCGCTGAAGTAGTTGTCGCTCTTGAGGTCACGCTTGTAGATGGGCGCCACGAACGGCAACTGGTCCATGTCTTCGAGAATCGGCCGTGCTTCGTTGTGCATGATCCCGCCGTCGGGAAGACGATAGCTCAGACCGAGAATCGACTCGAACGGCAGGCCCTGCGCGATGTCGCGACAGGTGAAGTCGAATTCCTCACGGCACACGAAGTCGATCGCATCGCTTGCGGCAAGCGAGCCGTGAGGATCGACGGCTACCTTCGCCCCGATCATCCCGATCAGAATGCCGGACTTGCGCCGTTTCAAATGCTCCGCGAATTGCGCATCACTCTGGAATGACGGCGAACTCGTATGAATGATGACGAGATCGTATTCCTGGGCAATGTCCAGAGTCGCATTCAAGGAAAGGCCATCCGCGGGCGCGTCCACCACCCGGCTGTTCTCGACCAGCGCGGCAGGCTGGACGAGCCACGTCGGGTACCAGAATGATCGAATCTCGCGCCTCGTCTGGAAACGCGAGCCCGCTCCGCCATCGAAGCCGTCGAACGAAGGTGCCTGTAGAAACAGCGTTTTCATGATTGCCCTCAAAGGTTTTTGTCCGCTTGCGGGGATCGGATTGACATTGGGATGAATGCCGCAGGTCTGGACGCCGGCGTTTCGAATCGCATCGCTAGCGCCCTTTTCCCGCGCGCATGAAACGCACCGCCAAACCAACGAGCTTCGGAATGGTTTCGGGACGCAACAGCCGCCTGTCGTAACCAGAAAAGCGTCGTTCATTCTCGGCGAGACACAGCTTCATGAGTTCGTGCACATCGATCTGCACCGACGACAGAGACTGCGCGCCATTTACAGTGAAGTTGTTGTCGTGCCTGTGCTCCTTGCCTTCGGCGTCGATCGTTCGTGCGAGGCTCATCCGCTCCCACACGAGAAACGCCCACACCGCGGCTACCTTCAACTCGAAGCGAATGCGCCGCCACCAGGAAAGCTTCGCGCGATGCCATGCCACCCAGTTTGCAAAGAGCAGGATATGGCGGCACTCCTCCTGCATGACCGGCTCGAAGGTATCGACCAGTTCGGGCGGAAAGAGGCCCGAGCGACGCGCCACCTCGAACAGCCCGAACGCGAAGAAGCTGTCGATGCACTCGCTGTAACCCGTGACCAGGTAGGCCCATTCAGTGTCGCCGGGATAGACATACGGCGCTTCGCTCGCAAGCGGAATGCCGTATGCGCCCACCATGCGCGACAGCACTTCCTTGTGACGGTTCTCCTCCCACGCGTTCAGCGTCAGCGCATCACGTACGTCGGGCTCGCTGATGGTCGCAGCATACGCAGCCATGCGCAGCCGCGCCCTGCCCTCAGTCTGCACGGCGATGTCCCAGATCGGCAGGGAAACGATCCTCTCGAGCGCTTCGGGTTCGAGCTGCGGCCAGTCGAGAACCGATGGACGGTACGGACTGAACGTTTCGCGAAACATCCTGCACATCTCGCGACGATGCGCATCCGTGCCCGGCTCGAGTGCGCCCGTCACTTGGCTGGTCCACTGCCTGACGTTGCGATCCGCGGCCTCGATGGTCGCGTTATCCGGCCTGCGCAGCGGCAGCACGGGCGGGTTGAAAACCTGAATCAGCCGTTCGACGGCGAATCCGTCAAAGAGAGGTTCATTCATTTCGGAGACGCCGTCGAACGCCGCGAGCCAAACGAACGCTCGGCCGCTTGCCAGTATATGAGTCCCGGCACGAAGAACAGCAGATCACGCACGCGCCGCGCGCCTGCCAGCGCTAGACAGGTGGGCGCATCGAGGCCCAGCATGCCGCCGATCACCACGAAGCCGCCTTCCTGCACTCCGATGTTGCCCGGCACGACGAACGCCACGCTGCTCACGAGTTGAATCAGCGCCTCGAGCACGAACGCGGTCGCAAAGCTCGCGTCCGACCCGAGCACGCGCAACGCGACCCAGATTTCGAGCGCCAGACCAAGACACTGGAGCGTTTGCCAGATGAACAAATAGCGGATCACAATGCCGGTCTGCCGCCAGATCAGCTTGATGGACTGATCGATGCGTGCCGACTTGCCGACGAGATCGACCACCTTGCCGCTCGTGACCCGGTTGAACGTTCGCGCGGCGCGTTCGAACGGCCGTGCGTGTTGCACCAGCGCGAACAGCAGGAGCACCGGCATCAGCCCGGCAAGCCCCCATGCCAGTCTTCCCGCGAGGCGCGCGGAATCCGACGAGGTCTGCTCCAGCACATAGCCTAGCGCGATGAGCGCGAACACGACCTGGCTGATCAGCGTGAGCTGCATGTCCACGACGAGACTCGCCACGGCCGTGGCCGGCCGCACGCCGACACGTCCGAGCAGGCGAAACGAAACGATCTCCCCGCCGATGCGCGCCACTGGCAGCAACCCGTTGATCGACTCGCGAATCCAGACCAGTTTGAGCATGCTCGCGAACGACGGACGCTCCGCGTCACGTATCAACAGGCGCCAGTCCCAGGCGTTCGGCAACATCGGCAGGACATGCACGAGAGCGGCCAGCAAGAGGCCAGCGCCGGCGGACTCCAGCAGACGCAGGACCGCCACGGGGTCATCGCGCCAGATGAGCCATCCGGCGATCATCAGGCCGAGCAAGGCGGCTGCGGACCCGAGATATTTCATCGAGGCCCGGCCTGTCCGAAAAGAGTGGTCATCGTCGTGTCGATGGTCATTTCAGGCTCGCGTCACGTTGGACACACGGCGACAACAAACCGTCATCGTCGACCTCGAAGCGTTGTCCACGCCATAGCACGTGCGACGAAAAAAAGCTCGTCACGTAGATTACGAACTGAAGGACATCCCAGAGCGGCAGCCATCGAAAGCTGCCGCAACGCTGTCGCGTGGCGCGATCCGTTTGCCAGACCAGGAGCGCGCGGGCCATCAGTGTCAGCACCGTCAGCCAGCAAGCCAATGGATTGCCGAAGGAAAAGAGTACGGCGAGCAAGGCGAGCGGAAACGGATGCATCACGATAGCACCAAGGTGCCCGCTACGATCAGCGGCGCGGATCGTGCGGCTCCATCGCAATTCATGTGCGAACAACTGAGAAAAAGTACTTTCGACACAAGCATGACGCACGACGAACGGCGGGACCGTGACCGATAATCCGCTGCGGCGCACGGCTTCGCCGATCGCGTAATCCTCAGCGAGATGATGCGCGAACTGCGCAAGACCGCCTACGCGCAGAAGCGTCGCTCTTGTAATGGCAATCGTCTGCCCGAAGCATGGTCGCGCGCGTCCAATAGACAGTCCCGTTACCACGCCGGGCAGAAAATGGTAGTCGGTCATCGCGCAACTGACTCGCGGCCAGAAGCCGGGCGCGCACATTCCGCGATACGCGCTCGTCACGAGACCCACTCCGGGCTGCTGTAGCGCACCTGCGATGTCCCGGAGAAAACCTGGGGCCACACAGACGTCGCTGTCGGCGAAGCAGATCACGTCATGCTTGGCGCGATCCAACATATTCACAAGATTGGCGATTTTCCGGTTGGGTCCATATACCCTGCTGTCTACGACGACCGTTATATCCTTCTCAGGAAAACCCGCGCGCACGAGCGCGATGGTATCGAGCGCCGTATCTGAACTGTCGTGGACGCCGAACACATATTGAACCGGCGCCGGATAGTCCTGCTCCACGAAGCTCGTCAGGTTTTCCAATAGTTTCCACTCATCGCCATGCAACGGCTTGACGACAGTGAGCGCGGGGAAGGAAGTGGGCGAACTCATCGGCCGCGAAAAGAACCGACGCATCAGAAGGCTGGCCGACACGGTGTATACGATGCCGAATCCGGAGCACAGCGCGGACAACATAGCCGCGAACGTGAGGAGCAGGTGAACAACATGTAGTTGAGCCATATGCCTCCGGAGGGTTGCGCCCTTGGGAGACAAAGCCTGCATCACCGATCCTTAAGAAAGCCTTAATGGCGACATCTTCCGTTGCATTCGCGTGCTGTCTTGCAGATGTAATCTTCGGTGCGCAAGATCGATCACTGCGCCTCTGCCCGATCCAGAACCGACGCCAGAATCATCGCGCCCAGATTGCGCGGAATCGGGCGCGAGTTCGGTCCATAAACCGCATCGCCCGGACGGATCGCGCGGCCGCTCATCGCGCAAATTCCCGCGGTGCGCGCACGCATCGCGCGCCATACCTGATCGCCGTAGCAGCAGCGCGTGGGGTCGCGCCACTCGATCGTGGCCGTGGTGGCCGAGGGACGATCGATCAGCTTCACCGCAATGCGCCGCTTGCCCGCCTCAGCAATGGCCGGTTCGCGCGCTGGCGCATCCCTACGAATGCCCTCGTGCAGGTTAGCCAATTGAAAGATGGTCCGCGCCCATGGATCGAAAGCCATTGCGGTCGTCCTCATATTCCGTTCCTTGATCGAATTAACCAGAACACGCGATGAACGGCTCACGTGGACACGCACACATGACGTGCGACGGGTCGCGACACGACAGCGAGGCTCACGTGCTCGACGAAGATCGTGTCGACCGCGCCGCCTTCGTCTCGCAAACCGCCTGTGCCTGATTCAAACCGGCATCGCGATGGCTCAAAGTTAGTCGAACGGAAATGGCCCGCCTACCCGTACTTAGGGTTGAAGACACCGCCCAATGGTTGCGTCAACCCATACCAAGGTTTGAGTCCTTCGCAGGCTCCATATCGCGAGCGCGATCAATATCGCAAGGGGATAACACCTTCGCATGAACGCTTGAACCCGCTGCATGAGCTGCCCTATCCGCGCGTTGCATGGCATGCAACCGCACGGACCGTTCCGCAGCGCACACCCCAAACGAATGTTTAGCCGATACACCCAAGGTTGGTGCGCGCACGTCCCTTCGTAGCATGGGCGGCGCGCGCCGGGGCGGCTAAAGTTTCATCAAGGTCGCGAAACGAATGCGGATCAACAGGGCGTCGACATTCCAGGCGACGCACGGCCTTGAAGAAAGACCGAATCACGTACTTTATTTCGGATACCCGATCAATAAAACCCCGATCACCTTTGGAGTCGATCATGAACAAGTTGCTCGTCAGTCTCACCCTTGCCGCCACGCTCGCCGCGCCCGCACTCGCCTTCGCTCAATCGACCGGTTCGGTCACACGAGCCCAGGTGCGGGCCGATCTCGTCGCGGTCGAAAAAGCTGGCTACAAACCCGCGATCGCGAGCGATCCGTATTACCCGTCCGACATTCAGGCCGCTGAAGCGAAGGTGGCCGCGCAACGCGCCGACGCTCCACAAGCCTATGGCGGCATACAGTCCGGCACCAGCGCATCAGGCATGCCGGGAGCGACGAAGCATGCCGCGCTGAAGGACTCGTGTGCCGGTCCGATCGACTTCTGCCAGCCCTTCTTCGGCAGTTGATCAACGGAGTCTTTCATGACGTGAAGCGTACAGAGAAGCGAACGCGCGTTCATCGGGCGACATGCACGATGAACGCGCGCATTTGTCTGTTCTATTCGCGCACGTGTCGCGTGCCTTGCCGCTTTCCGCGCGATTGCCTTATATAGTGTTTGACCGCTCACGTGCGGCACAAGGCATCGCATGATCGAATTGATCGGACGGAGGAAGCGATGGTTCGTCTCGTGATGATTCTTCTCGGCGTCGATTATCTGCGCACCCGCTGGCGCTCGGTGCTGGCGCTGGGGCTCTTCAGCATCGCGCTGGGCGCCGTGATCTTCACCGACGCGCTCGACGGATCGCTCTATTTCCCGATCATTCCCTTCGTACTCGTGATGCTCCTCGAAGGACTCGCCACGCTGGCCGTAGCGTGGACCGGCATGGGCGGCCAGCGCAAGCTGCGCTATGTGAAGGGTACGACCTTCTGTCTTTCCGCACTGCTCGTGCTGTTCGGCGGCGAGCAGGGCAACTTCGCGTTCGCACTCATTTTCGGCACGCTCTTTCTGGTCGATGGCGCATTGCAGATCGTCTCCGCGCGCGTGGTGCGCTTTCGCCGGTGGCGGCTCGCGACCGCGGGCGGCGTGCTCGAAATCGCCATCGCGATCTTCTTCTATCAGCCTTATCCCGATCACTATGCCGGCACGGTCGCGTATTGCGTCGCGTTCGGTCTGTTCTTCGGCGGCTGGAACATGATCCTGCTCGCTGCGCGCGTGCGGCGCATGGCGGCGAATCCGGCGGTGGAAGGCGCGCCGGACGAGAATGTGGAGGAAGAGAAGGAGCCCACGGCATCGCCATTCGCGGGCGCAGTATGGGACGGCCCGCCCGGACCCGATGAAGCCGCGTTGACCGTGCACGTGTGGACGCCCGTCGGCACGGCGAAGTCGCAGCCGCGCAGGCAGTTGATCGTCGATCGCTATATAGCCGCCGTCGACAGGAACGGCACCATCTCCACCGGCCATGCCGCGCTGGAAACGCCCGAGGGTGTCTATATCAGCCTTTATCCGGCGGTCGAGATCGACCGTTCGCGGAACGAGTTCTCGCGCACCCTGCGCGCGACCCGCGACAACGATGTCCCCGGCCTCTATCAACCCGATTACGCGACGGAATCCAGGGCATGGTGTCCATCGACGCAACAGGTCCGCATCCGCAACTATGATCCCGAGCGGCTCGCGCACTTCTGGCAGGAGTATCGCCGCGACACGACGTATAACCTCACGTATCGCAACTGTTCGAGCTCGGTGGCGCGCGCGCTCGAAGCGGCGATCGAAGGTGCTTCGGCGCGCGCGTGGGGCAAGGGTGGCGGATGGAAACCGCTCGTGCGCATCTTGACGACGCCCGAGCTATGGGTCGCGGCGCAGGTGCGCAAGCGCGCGGCGACGATGGCCTGGACGCCCGGCCTGACGCTCGACTATGCGCGCGCGCTCAGCATGCTCGCGGACCCGCGCCGCTCGGGGTGGGTGAAGATGGCGCGCCTGGCGCTCGCGACGATGTACCGGTCGCGGCAGCGCTGGCGTGCGGAGGAAGAAGCGGCGGCGCAGACGCGGGATGCTTCCGCGCTCACCGCGAAGCAATGACGCAGCACGATCAGCATGCGACGTTGCGGCAAGCCGAGTCGCCGATCGTGCAGTTTGCCCGAGCCGCCTTGCGAGGCCCTATTGAGAGCCCGTGCGCCAGTCGCGATCTCGCGCATCGAAGACCTTCTTGCCATCGAAGCTCACTCGCACGGCCTGTTTGCAACTGGTGCCGCATGTGGTGCCATCGAGAGCGGGCGTCGATGCGGGCACGGTCTCCGTGCCGATCACCGCCTTGACAACCGTGCCGTTATCGGCGATCACCATCATCAGGTCGAGCACCACGCCGCTGGTGTATCTGATCGTCATGGTGCCGGTGCAGTTGGCGTTCACCGTATAGTCGCCGGACTGATCCGAATTGAAGTCGGGAGTCTTCGGCACGCCGTTGATCGTACCGAAATCCGTACGAGAAAA
This sequence comes from Caballeronia hypogeia, assembly GCF_001544875.2. Taxonomy (GTDB): domain Bacteria; phylum Pseudomonadota; class Gammaproteobacteria; order Burkholderiales; family Burkholderiaceae; genus Caballeronia; species Caballeronia hypogeia. The sequence continues at coordinate 272,685 of NZ_FCOA02000004.1, read as the reverse complement.
ATGACTGACGCCATCGAAACGCACGATGGCGACATCATTCAGCACCGACGGCGTCTTGAACGGATGCACGCCCACGTCATCCAGAATTCCGATCACCTCACCGACCGCACTGAACGCATATGAACCGCGCAATGACGCGCTCGAACAGCCGCCGTCTGCCCATGCCATATTACCGATGGACACGAGCGCCAGTGCAGTTGCCGACAGAACGAATAGACGCTTGCTTTTCATGTTCGTCTCCTTCCAATGAGTCAGGCGCTGAGTTGATAAAGAAACGCACGTCCTTTACTTCATCGAAGCGGGTAGGTCATTAAAAAAGATAAGGACAGCATGACGCGTGCTGCGCATCATCGCGCAGCAACGGTCACTGGACGGGCGACGTCGGGGTAGACGTCGAATGAAGGATGAACGCGGGCTTCGTCAGATGGCGGCTCCGCGAGCCGCCGTTGAACGTTTCGTGAGTGCGCCGCGGTCTGGATTATAGGTCGCGCGCCGGAGAATATCGGATAACTTTCTAATTGCTTTTATCGAGTCGTCCGTATTGTTTAAGCGATTTCATAGTTATCGATTTACGAGCTGATTCGAATAACTTACTGATCGCTTTCCTTGTCGACTGCTTTACGCGAACGTCCCGCGCGCGAGCTCGACTTGCGCGGCGGCTTCTTCGCAGCTTCGGCTTCAGCAGGTGCTTCGCTCGCGGTCTCCGTAGAAACCTGCTGCATGTCATCCGCGCCTGGCTTCGCCGCGGTCTTGCGTGCGCGACGCTGCGCGGCCGGTTTCTTCGCCTTGGGCACAGGCGCGGGTTCAGTCTGCGCCAACGGCATGACGGGCGTCGCAGGCATCTCGGGTTCCGCCGGCACATGCGGTTCGTGGACGACGGCGGCGGGCTCCTGTACGGCGACCAGGGGTTCCTGAACGAGCGCCACGGGAGCCGGCTTGCGCGCGCCTCGCTTCTCGCGACGGCCGCCATTGCGCTGCGAGTCGTTCTCTCTGGTGGTCACGGGCGCATCGGCGGGTCTGACATCGACTGCCGTCACTTGCGCCGATCGAAACACGAAGGCGCCGGATTTATCGTCGCGTCCGACTTCCAGAAGACCACGCGCCTGCGCTTCGTCGAGCAGATTGCCGAACGCGCGAAAACCATATTGCGATTCGCTGAAACCCGGCTTGCGCCGCTTGATCGCGCTCTTCAACACCGAGGCCCAGATCTTGCCGCTCTCGCCGCGCTCCGATGCGAGCGCCTCGAACGTTTCGACCGCGATCGCGATGGCCTGCGACTTGCGCGATTCCATCTCATGCTTCGGCTGCCGGTCTTCCTCCGCCGGGCGCTTCGTTTCGCGCGCCTCGCGCTTGGCGGCCGCGCGTTGCTGCTCGCGCACGAGGTCGTCGTAGAAGATGAATTCGTCGCAGTTCGCGACGAGCAGATCGGAGGTCGAATGCTTGACGCCCACGCCGATCACCTTCTTCGCGTTCTCGCGCAGCTTCGATACGAGCGGAGAGAAGTCGGAGTCGCCGCTGATGATCACGAAGGTATCGACATGCGACTTCGTATAGCAGAGATCCAGCGCATCGACGACGAGACGAATGTCGGCCGAGTTCTTGCCCGACTGACGCACATGCGGAATCTCGATCATCTCGAAGCTGGCCTCGTGCATCGCCGCCTTGAAGCCCTTGTAGCGATCCCAGTCGCAATAGGCTTTCTTGACGACGATGCTTCCCTTCAGCAGCAGGCGTTCGAGGACGGGCCTGATGTCGAACTTCTCGTACTTCGCGTCGCGAACGCCGAGTGCGACGTTCTCGAAATCGCAGAACACCGCCATGCTGACGCTTTCCTGAGGTCCAGCCATAAGATTCTCCAGCCCGTGCGGCTCGTGTGAAATGTGCACATGATAGCCTGTCGCGCTGGCACGGCGCTCAGATCCAAACTCAGATCCAAAGATCGTTCGCCGCAGTGCGCTCGTTACGCGCGTCGCCGGTATTCACCACGCCGCGCGGTTCGATCAGCATGATCTTCACTTCGCGCGCGGCATACGGTTTGTGCTCGATGCCCCTCGGCACGACGCCGAATTCGCCTGCGCGAAGCAGCATCGCGCCGTCACGAAAGTCGATGCGCAATTCGCCTTCGAGCACGATGAAAGTCTCGTCGGTATCGGCGTGACTGTGCCAGATGAAATCGCCTTCGAGGCGCGCGACCTTGAACTGATAGTCGTTCATTTCAGCGATCACGCGCTGCTGCCAGAAGCGATCGATGGCGCGCGCCTTCTCGAGCGGATCGATCGCGATGCGCTGGCCGCGTGACACAGGGATGGAAGTCATGATGCGCTCCGTATTCGTGACGAACGTTTGAATGACGAAGCCAAGGCTAACGCACGCGCATCGCGGGCGTCTTGAACGATCTTGCAGAGGTTCAGCGCGACGTGACGCCGCTCGCCACCGCACGCCAGCGCGCGGGCGGCATGCCGAACGCGCGCGTGAACTGGCGCGTCATGTGGCTCTGATCGGTGAAGCCCGCATGCGCCGCGACCTCCGCGAGAGGCGCGCCGGTCAGCATCAGTCGGCGTGCGAGATCGAGACGACGCATCGTCAGATAGCGATACGGGCTCGTCCCGAAGAACGTGCGAAAGTCACGCGACAGGCCGAAGCGCTCGCGCCCGGTCACACGTTCCAGTTCATCCAGTGTGATGACGCGATCGCAGTTGGCGTCGAGAAATTCGTGCGCGCGCATGGCGCTCGCATAATCGCCACGCGCAGGCGTCATACGCACGCCGGATGCATCCGCGAGCGCGAGGGCGAGTTCGGTGAGCGCATCGTGCTGTTCGAGCGGTTCGAGCGGCGGCAGCGCGCCTTCCGTGCGTTGCAGCAACGCTTCGGTCGCACGCGAAACGCGCGAATCCGTGGTCACGCCGCCTTCGACGAACGGCAAGGCGCGCCCGCCGAGAATCGACTGGATCAGCGCCGGATCGACATACAGCATGCGATAGCGGAAGCCTTCCATCGTGCCAGCTTGTCCGTCGTGCGGCTCGTCGGGATGCAGGACCATGGTCTGGCCCGGTACGCTATGACGCAATCCGCGCCGGTAGTTGAAGCTCTGCACGCCCGCGAGCGTGCGGCCGATCGCGTACGTATCGTGACGATGCAGGCCGTACGCCTTGCCGCCGAACCATGCTTCGATCCGCTCGATGCCTTGCGTCGGCTCGGCGCGCCGCACCCAGTCCAGACGCTTGTTCGTATCGTCTTTCACCGCTTGCCGTAGCGCGTGGCGAGCGCGGCCAGGTCGCGGCGGACCCAGTCGGCGTCGGCGGCGAATTTTTCATCGGACATGCCGGGCTGGCGGAACAGCGTGAGCGCCACTTCGGCGCCCGCGCCGTTCTGATACACGCGCAGCGGCACATAGACTTCGTCGCCGTTCGGCAGCGCGACGCGATGATCCATCACGCCGAATGCATTCTGCGCGGTGAAACGTATCGTCACGTCGCCTTCGGGGCCGCGTGCGCGCCAGTGATCGCCCATGTCTTCGAGCGTCGACTGTGCGAGACCCGAAGCCCAGGTCGGGAAAACGTCAGGCCGCCAGATCGCGTCGTAGAGCTCGCGCCAGTCGCGCGCGATCGACACGGTGATGGTCTGCGTCTCCATGGCCTGTCGCCGTCAGCCTTCGATCTTCGACATGACCGCCGTCGCCGGATCGTAGCGATAGCCCTTCTGCGCGAGCTGCTGCGCCATCTTGTCGCCGATCAGCTTCTGCTGCGCTTCGCGGAACACCAGTTCATGATCCGGCTTCAGGCGCTCCAGCTCCACCGCGAGCCTGCGCATCAGCGCGACCTCGCCGGTGCTGCGGGCGTCGATGAACAGAATCTTCTCGTTGGCCACGTCGAGGCGCTGGCGCAAGTCCTTCGCGTAGGTGACCCACTGTTCGGCGTTCGCTCGCAGGTCGTCGTAGGCCTTCGAGTGCGCCTTGGCCTGCGCCGCAACCTGACGTTGCAGGGAAGCCAGCTCGGACTCCTCGCCCTGCTCCTTTTCGACCAGGCGCTTCGCGAGATCGGTTGCATTTTTCTCGGCCGCTTCGGCGCGCTCGCGCAATGCGTTGACATCGTTCGATACGCGCGCGAGTTCCGCGCCCTGCTCGGCCTTCTCCGCCATCATCGCGCTCACCTGCCTGCGGGCTTCTTCCAGTTCGCTGCCCACACGGCTCGCCTGCTCGCGCTGCGTCTCCAGCTCCGCGCCACGCGCGGCCGAAGCTTCGCGTTCCGTCGCCAGTGCCGCGCGCGCTTCGTTCAGTTCGGCTTCGAGCGCGGCCACGCGGGCGACGTTTTCGCTCGCCTGCGCTTCGGCGGTCTGCGCGCGGGCGTGTGCCGCGTTCGCATCCTGCGACCAGCGCTGCGCTTCTTCCGCTTTCTCCTGCAACGCCTGCCGCAAGGCGGCGTGCTCCTCGCGCGCCTGATCGCGTTCCTGCGCGATGCGCGCAAGCTCTTCGTCCTTGCCCGACAGCGACGCATGCAGTTCCGCGTGTCGCGCATGCGCTTCATCGCGTTCCTGCGCGACGCGCGCGAGCTCTTCATCCTTGCCCGACAGCGACTCATGCAGTTGCGCGTGCTCGTCACGCGTCCAGTCGCGTTCCTGCGCGATGCGCGCGAGCTCTTCATCCTTGCCCGCCAGCGCCGCCTGCATTTGCCCGTGCTGCGCGCGCGCCTCGTCGCGCTCCTGTGCAATGCGCGCGATCTCTTCGTGCTTGCCCGACAGTGTCTCGTTCAGCGCCTGATGCTCCTGCCGCGCCTGATCGCGCTCCTGCGCCGTCCGGGCGATGTCTTCGTCCTTGCCCGAAAGCGCCGCATTCAGCGCTTCGTTCGCGCGCCGCTGCTCGTCGAGCGACGCATTCGCCGCTTCCAGCCGCGATTGTTCCTGCGTCGCGCGCTGCGCGGCTTCGTCCGCGCGCGCCTCGGCGGACTGCGCGCGCCCGGCCGCTGCCGAGAGTTCGTCGCGCAGGCCCACGACCGACTCTTCCGACGCACGCAGTGCGCTCTGCATTTCCGTGAGCTGCTGGCGGTTCTTCGCGGTTTCTTCGCCGGTCTTCTGGAATTCGCCGAGCGCCTCGTCGCGTTCGTTGAGCGCCGTCGAGAGCCGCTGATTCAGCACGGAAAGGCGCTGAGCGGACGCTCGTTCGGTTTCGTCACGCGAGACCGTCCAGAGCCGCCGCGCGACGTTCACGAGCGTTTCCGCGAGGTCGTCGGGCAGGCCGGACGGCGCTTGCTCCTGAGGCATGTCGGGTTGACGGGCGTCGCGCCAGCGCTGCAGGCCAGCCGCGATGGCGACGATCGAGCCGCCCTTCGCTTGTTCCCAAACGGTCATGGGAGTCGCCTTGCGGCCATCCTCGATAAGGCGATCGGCGATCGAAGCGATCTGCTCGTCGGTAATGTTGTCTACGTCTGTGGGCATAAGCGCCTCGAAAATCAATGGCGTCGCACGCAAAATAATTGCGATACGTTGTTACATTCGGCGGAATTCGCGCGAAGAGGTGTGGATGATACCCATTTTCCGCGATCCGTCTTTCACGTGCATGTAGCGTGTCGTAAAAACCGCGTTTCTGCGACGTGAGTGTATCGCCTGCGTTCGCCTTTTATTCGGGGCGAAAAGACTTTGCAAAAGCGCATCGGCCCGAACGGACAGCGCCGTTCGGGCCGATGGGTTTCAGACAGGATGCTTACGGGCGCGCGTAGACCGGGCCCAGGCCGGACACGTTCTGGTCCGCCGCGCGTGCGCCGGAAGCCGAGCTGCCGCCCGCCGGCGCGCCGTACGCGGAGATGCCGTGAGCGGCGTCCACGCGCGCCTGGGCGGCCTGGATGTTCTGCGGATATTGCGTCTGGTCGCTTGCGGGGTTGTAGCCTGCCCGCTGAAGTTCGACGAGTTGCGCGCGAACTTCAGCGCGAGTGACCGGCTGATTCGACTGCGCGAAGGAAAAAGCCGGAAGCGCGACAGCAACAGCGACGATGAGCGATTGAATGACTTTCATGGTTCCCACCTCGATAAAAGAAATTGGTCGTGAAGGCCGTCGTCGTTCTCCGGTTCACACACCTAAAACGATTCGGCTTGGTGTTGATTAAAACCAGCAGACGTATCTGGCGTGTTTCGGAAAAGCGCGTGTATGAGTCGCGATTTGTCGGCAGCCGATGCGGATACATTGCGATACAAAAACCGCGGTGGCGCGTGATGCGCCGTCTACAATCGGCTTGCCCGCATCGCGTATGGAAGCGATCGACAAGCTCATCAACGGAGGAGACCCCATGCAGACCCCGCGCCCCTCGCTGAACGCCCTGCGCGCGTTCGAAGCCGTGGCGCGCCTGCGCAGCATGACGCTGGCGGCGCAGGAGCTGTGCGTCACGCACGGCGCGATCAGCCGGCAGGTGAAGGCGCTCGAGGAGACGCTCGGCCTCACGCTGCTGGTGCGTTCGGCGCAGTCGTCGGACCCGACGCCCGAAGGCAAGCGGCTCGCCGAAGGGCTGACCACCGCGTTCAGCCTCATTGACGCGAGCATCGAGCAACTGACGCCCGAGCCGCTCACGCTGTCGTGCTCGGCGACCATCATGATGAACTGGCTGATTCCGCGCATTGCCGGCTTTCACCGCCGCTATCCGCAGACCGAGCTCAAGTTCAACATGAACTACGACCAGATCGATTTCGTGCGCGACAAGATCAGCGTCGCAATTCGCGCGAGCACCATCGCGCCGCCGAAGGACGCCGTCACGCGCAGGCTGATCGACGAATGGATCGGGCCGGTATGCTCGCCGGAGTATGCGCAGTCGATCGGCCTCGCGCTTCCCGCCGATCTCGCGCGCGCGAAGCTGCTGTTCACGCGCACGCGCCCCGAGGCGTGGTCGGACTGGTTCGCGGCGACGGACATCGCACCCGTGTCAGGCGCGAGCGAGGACGCCTACGAGCATTTCTATCTGCTGATTCAGGCGGCGGTGTGCGGACTCGGCGTCGCGCTCGTGCCGCAGCTTCTCGTCATGAACGATCTCGTTTCCGGCAAGCTGGTGGCACCGTTCGGCTTCGCGCCGGGGCCTCGTCAACTGGTGCTTTGGGTGGCCCCGCATCTGCGCGCGCATGCCGATGTCGCGCAGCTCGAACGCTGGCTGACCGAGGAGATGAACGAGAGTCTGAAGGAGATGACCGCGTTTCTGCGCGCGGCCGACCAGGACGCGCTCAGGACAGAATGAGCTTGCCGTACAGCGCGTTGGCGCGCGAGAGATGCGCGTGCATCGCGTCGGCGGCGGCGTCGCCATCGTGCGCGGCGATCGCTTCGACGATGCGCTCGTGCTCCGCGAGCGTCAGCGCTTCGGCGCCCGGCGCGCGCACCATCGGCCGATAGTATTCCGCGGCCCAGCCGAAGATCGATTCGACGATCGACGGATAAATCGGGTTGCCCGTGATCTGCGCGATCTCGCGATGAAACGCCATGTCGCAGGCGAGAAACGCGTCGCGGTCATCGACCGCGGCGCGCTGCGCTTCGACGCACGCGGCGAGCCGTTCGATATCGTCCGCTTGCGCCTTTTCCGCGGCCATGCGCGCGGTGCCGGTTTCGAGGAAGAGCCGCGCCGCCTTGAGATGCTCGAGCATGCCCGGCTGCGTGCGCAGCAGGTGCATCGTGCCGATCGCGATCTGCGCAATAAGGCTCTGCGCGGTCGGCACGACCACGCGCGCGCGCTCGCCATGCGCGATCTCGACGATCCCCGAACGTTCGAGCGTCTGCAGCGCCTCGCGGATCGCGGGACGGCCCACGCCATAGGCTTCCATCAGCTCGCGCTCCGAGGGCAACTGCGCGCCGGGCGCGATCTCGCCCGAGCGGATGCGCTCCATCAAACGCTCCAGCACGTCCTGATACAGCTTGCGTCGCTGAATGGTTTCGGTCATCGGTCATGCTCGCTTTCGATAATTCGTTGCTCCGACCTTATCACGGCGCCGCTTGCGGCCCGCCAGCACGAACCTCGCCGAAGAACGACACGCCGCCGATCTGCCCGCCTTTCAGCACGATTTCGAGACCGTCGCGCGCGGGATCGTCGGACCATGCGCGGCACAAGGGCGAGCCCGGCGCCATACCGGCAGCCACGCTCAACGCCGCGATGCCGAGCTTGCTCGCCACTTCGCCCGAACTGTCGCCGCCCGCCACCACCACGCGGCGCAGCGGTGCGCGATCGAGCAGCCGGCGCATCACTTCGGCGAGCGTTTCCCCGACGCGGCGCGCCGCTTCGGCGCGATTCAGCCCGGCGTTCGCCGCGATGCCGTCGAAGCCGGTGACGGCGGGATCGTCCGGGCCTTCCGCGCTGAAGACGAGCGGGCTTATGCCTTGTGCGACGGCCCGCGCCGCAATCTCGACGACGCGTTCCGTTTCCGCTTCGCGCGAACTCGCATCGAGCGCGCGCGGCAGGTCCAGACGCTCGACGCGAAAACCGTTGTCGCGCGCCCAGCGAATCTGCGCCGCCGTGACCGGCGAGCAGCTTCCGCTGACGGCCGCGATCACATCGACGGATGATGCCTTCGGCAACGAAGGCGTCTGCGGCACGAGCCCGTTCGCGCGCCAGTGCGCGGCGAGCGCGTACTGCAACCCCGACGAAGAAGCGGTGAACACGCCCTCGCCGCGCGCTTCCCAGACGAGCTTGCCGGCGGCGGCGAGCGTTTCTTCGTCGAGCACATCGATCATGACGACGGGCGTGTCTTCGCCGGTTTCGAGCCGGACATCGCCTGACTTGAGCTGCACGAAGTCGATCAGGCGGATGTCGCGCTCCGTCTGCCGGCGCAAATGCACGCGCAAGTCGGCTTCGTTCATCGGCGTGACGGGATGACGCGACATCGTCGGATGACGATCGATGCGATAGCCCTCGCCGTCCACCGCCGCGAACAGGTTGCCGAACGCCTGATAACGCTTCAGACGCGGCGCGCCGACGATCATCGGCGACCAGTTCCCGCGCATGTGCGCGACGCCGATGTCGATCGCGCGGCCGATCGAGCCCGTCTGTGGCGACGAATCGAAGGTCGAGCAGACCTTGTATTGCAGGATCGGCGCGCCCAGTGCCGCGAGACTCGAGAAGGCGCGCGGCAGTTCGTCGTCCATCCATTGCGGACTGCGCCCGCGGGACGATCCCGCGAGCCCCACGCAGCGCACGTCCGGAAAACGCGCGAGCAATTCGGGCGTGGGCGCGTCGAGGCACAGGAGCGTCGGCACGCCGGCGGCGGTCATCGCTTCCATGGAATCGGTGGAGCCGGTGAAGTCGTCGCCGTAATACGTGAGCAGCAGGCCGTCGGGCCATGCCGCCTTGCTAGCTTGCGTCATTTCCAGAACCCCAGCGCCGCCTTCAACGCGGCATTGCGCTCGGCATGTCGCGCGAGCGGCACGCCTTCCATCGCCGCGACCCACGCCTCGCGCAAGGCCTCGACGCCCGCCGCCACGCCGCCCGGATGGCCGAAGATGCCGCCGCCCGCCGTGTGGATCAAATCCGCGCAACCGATGGCCGCATACGTGTCGGCCGCCTGCAAGCCGGTCTGGCCGGAGCTGAAGACGGGCATCGCGTGCATGGGCGCTGAGTCCATCACAGGTGTGAGCACCGCGCGCGCCGCTGCGATCACGCTGTCATCGGATTCGCTGAACTTGTTGCGCAGGCCGTTCACATGCAGATGATCCGCGCCCGCGAGACGCCACAACATCTGCCACGGTGCATAGTCCCAGCCGAGCGCTTCCGAACGCGTCAGATAACCCCAGCCCGCGCGATGCGCGTGAATCGGCAACTGACTATGCTTGCGCAACTCCGTCATGCCGACAAGGCCGATCGAATTGAGCACCGCCATCACGCAGGTTCCGCCCTCATCGAGCACGAGATCGTGGCGGCGCTTCATCTGGTCGAGATCGCCCGTCACGTTGAACGCGACCATCACCTTCTTGCCGGTGCGCTCGGCGTGATCGTTCACGACGCGCATCACCGCGCGCACGCGTTCGTCGAACGGGCAATGCGAGCCGTCGGCCTGCAATTCATCGTCCTTGATGAAGTCGATGCCGCCCGCAACCAGCGCCTTCACCTGCTCTGCGGTTTCTTCCGGCGAAAGCCCCACGCTCGGCTTGATGATCGTGCCGATGAGCGGCCCGTGCGTCACGCCCGCCAGCTTGCGCGTGCCGTCGATGCCGAACGCGGGACCGGGATACGCCTGCGCGAACGAATCGGGCAGGCGCAAACCCGTGAGCCGCAAGCCCGACACCTGCCGCAATTCGAACAGATTGCCCGCGATGGTCGACATCAGGTTCGGCAGCGACGGCCCGAAGTTCTCGATCGGCCACGACAGCTCCAGCGCGCATTGCGTGTAGCGCTGCGACGCGGCGCCGCCGGAGAGGCTCGGCGTGTCGCTGTGACCGAGAATGTCGAGCCGCTCGACGCGCGCCCCCGAGCGCGCCTTGAGTTCGGGCGTCTCGTTGGGCAGCGCGATGAAGGTGCCGCTCGACTGCTCGCCCGCGATTGTCTCGGCGGCAATGCGCGGGTCGACGCCCGTTTCGAGCCAGTAGGTGGCGTGGATGCGTTCCGTCACTTTCAATTCCTTGATGGCGATTCAGTCATTCGATTGCGGACACGACGACGATGCGATGCATCACGTAATGCGGCGGATGCTCTCCGCGATTTCCTCGCGATCGAACACGTTCTTCCAGTCGTCGCGCATCAGGCGCGGCTTGCCGAATTCGATCGCCTTGTTGCACGCATCGGAGAACGCGCCAGGGATTTCGTTGAAGATCACCGCGGCGAGGATGTTCATGTGGCCGAGCAGGAAATCGCGAGCCGCCTGTTCGGGCACGCCGCGCTTCACGGTTTCGTCCATGGCTTCGCGCATCACGTAGAGCAGCGTCGCGCAGATGGTTTCCGAGAGGCCCGGCTCCAGAATCGCCATCTGATCCACGGTCAGGCGATACGAGCGCAGGATCGGCGCGTAGATCACCTTCGCGACGGCTTCGCCCAGATCGAACGCTTCTTCGGGACCTTGCATCAGCGCGCTGACGATCGACTGCTTCGCGTGCGCGCCGCCGAAGTGATCGTGCAGCGACTTTTCGTCGGTGTCGTAGTTGAAGATGATCGGGTGGCACGGATGCGCGACGAAGTACGTCAGGTCCTTGCGGTCCGGCAAATGGCCCGCGAACGGCGCGGCGGCGTCGAGCGTCATGACCATCGTGCCGGGGCGCAGCTTCGGCGCGATGTCGTGCGAGAGCTTGCCGATCAGCGTATCGGGCACGGCGAGGATGACGACGTCGGCGCCGTCGAGGGCGGCATCGGCGGATACGACATCGATGTTCAGTTCATCCTTCAGACGCTTCTGCCCGGCCGCGCCCGGCTCGACGTGCGCGACGCGATAGTCAGACTTCAGCAGGTTGCTGGAGAGGCGCACGCCCATCTTGCCGCCTGCGCCGAACAACGCGATTTTCTCTTTCATGTCGATATCTCCTTTGTGGGATGGATGTTCAATGTGCGTTCGCGGCGACGGCATCCGGCGCGCGTTCGCTGCTGGTGCGGCCGATGGCGAAGGCGAGCGCGGCTGACATCAGCATCATCGCGCCGACGATCAGCATCGGCAGTTGATAGGAACCGGTCGCGTCCTTCGCCATGCCGGTGATGTACGGGGCGACGAAGCCCGCGAGATTGCCGACCGTGTTGATCAGCGCGATGCCCGCCGCGGCGGCCGCGCCGGACAGGAAGCGCGCCGGCAGCGCCCAGAAGTTCGGCAGCGCGGAGAAGATCGCGCAGGCCGTCACGGTGATCACGGCGATGCTCGCGGCGGGCGAACCCATTTGCAGCGCGAGCGGCACGCTCAGCGCGCCGATCAGCGACGGCACCGCGATATGCCACGAGCGCACGCCGCGCTTCGTTGCGTCACGGCTCCACAGGAACAGCGCGATGGCGGCGGGCAGATACGGCACGGCGGTGATCAGCCCCTTCTGGAACACGTTGAAGTGCGTGCCGAAGCGCGTCTCGAATCCGCCGATGATGGTCGGCAGGAAGAACGCCAGCGCATAGAGACCGTAGATCAGGCCGAAGTACATCAGCGCGAACAGCCAGACGCGGCCGCTCATCATCGCGGCGATCGGGCTGCCGTGGGCTCTGGTGGCCGTCGCGCCCTTCGCGCGGTCTTCCTCTTCGAGACGCGAGACAAGCCAGTCGCGTTCGGCGGGCGTGAGCCATTTGGCTTGCGAAGGTTTGTCGGTCAGATAGAACCACGCAACCACGCCGACGAGAATCGCCGGAATCGCGACGCCGAAGAACATGATGCGCCAGCCTTCCAGGCCGAACAGACCATGGGCTTCGATCAGCAAGGCGGCGACCGGCGCGCCGATGACGATGGTGAGCGGCTGCGCGAGATAGAACAGCGCGAGGATGTGACTGCGATGCTTCGCGGGCACCCACATGCTGAGGAACAGGATCGCGCCGGGGAAAAAGCCGGCTTCGGCGACGCCCAGCAGGAAGCGCAGCGTATAAAGGCCGTTCACGCTGCTGACCCAGGTGAACAGCAGCGCGACGACGCCCCACGTGACCATGATGCGCGCGAGCCAGCGTCGCGCGCCGAACTTGTGAAGTGCGAGATTGCTGGGAATTTCCAGCACGATATAGCCGATGAAGAACACGCCCGCCGCGAGGCCGAACTGCGCGGCGGTGAGGCCGAGATCCTTGGTCATCCCGTTCGGGCCGGCGAAGGAGATCGCGGTCCGGTCGAGGAAGTTGATGAAGAACATCAGCGCGACGAACGGCACGAGCCGCCACGACACTTTTCTGATCGCCGATCGCTCGACGGACTGCGTTTCTGCAACGTTCATGTCTCCTCCAGACGTAGCGCACGGATGTGGTCAACTGGTGTGATGAGTAGACCACCTTCCGGATGGACGGAGACATAGGGGGAAACGTGGAAATAGGTCGATTTTTTCTCACATGGGCATGCGAGGAAATCAAGAGAATCCGCGTTGGCGTGGAGTGGGTGGCTGCGATAAGCTCACACGGGAACGGACGCCAAGCTGCGCCGTGACGAGATTTTTCAGACCATTCGATCTTGAGGACACCGACGCCGAAAGGCCTCTCGCAGACCGTTTCGCCCTGAGCGACAAACGCTGGCGAACAATCAAACACTCAGATCATGGTCCAAATATTCAAGCCGCCGCACCCTGGCGACTCGCTGCGAGAGGACGTGCTTCGGGAACTAGGCCTAACGTGACTCAAGCAGCCGAGCAGCTCGGCGTGACACGCGTGGTGCTCTCGCGCGTGCTGAACGGCCACGCCGGCATCTCGCCGCAAATGGCGCTTCGGATTGAAGGTTGGCTCGGCGTGGAGAATGGCGGCCGCGCGGATCCGTGGCTGGCGCAACAGGCGGCCTACGACCTTTGGCACGCGCGCTCGAAAGGCGCACCGAAGGTGGAGCGCGCGCGCTTGAGATTTTTTCGACGAGAGATCGAGGGCGCTTAGCCGCTCGACATTATTTCTGCACCGGCGGCCAAAGCCGCGCAGCATGAACCAACGCCAGCACCCACACCTCATCGGCGATTTCGTAGATCAGACGATAGTTTTCGTGAGCGATCAATTCGCGCGTCCCGGGAATTTTCCCCGTGCGACCGAAATGCGCGTAGCTCGTCAAGCGCTCGGCAGCCTCACTGAACAGTTCATCCATGTGAGCGGCCGCAAGCGGATTGTCCTCCGCAATGTACGCCCACACATCCTCACGATCCTGCAACGCCTCAGGCGCACAGCGTACCCTCATGCCTTACCCGTCGCACGAGCACGACGAGCAGCAAACCGCGCCTCGACTTCGTCATTGGTTTCACCGCGTCCCGCTTGCATCGACTGGCGGGCCACTTCCACTTTCTCGCGCAGATACGCGTCGTATTCCCGCGCGTCGCGCTGCCGCTGAATGAACTCGCGCATCAATTCGCGCAACACCTGCGATGCGGGACGATGCGCGGCATCCGCGGCAGCCATGAATTCCGCGCGCAACTCGGGCTCCAGCTTCATGGTGAAAACGGCTTCCTTGGGCATGACCCTCTCCAGGCATCAGGTAATGCCAAAGCATATACGTTTTCAGTACGCTCTTTGCCCGCTCACACCGCCACCCGCAGCTCCCTCACCCCGCCTTTCCCCCGACTCACCGCGGCCAGCGCCGCGAGACTGATCACCGCCGTGAACATCATGTAGAAGCTCGGCGCGGCCTTGCTGCCGGTCGCGCTCAGCAGCCAGATGATGATCGCCGGCGTGAAGCCGCCAAACACCGTCACACCGATGTTGTAGCCAATCGACATACCCGTCGCGCGCGTCGCCACCGGAAAGATCTCCGACATCAGCGCCGGCAGCGCGCCGAAGTACACCGCCTTGAGCAGCGCGAGCCACGCGACGAGCCCGAAGAGCGCCGCCACCGACACATGCGACACCACATACGCGAACGCCGGATAACCCGTCACGAACAGCAACAGCGCCGCCGTCGACATCTGCTTCACGCGGCCGATCTTGTCGGACAGATGTCCCGCGAACGGCGTGACGAAGGTCAGCATCAAGCCCGCGACGGTGCTCGCCGCGAATCCCGTCGACGCTTCCAGATGCAGCTCGCGGATCGCGAACGTCGGCACGTACTGCAACAGATAGTTCACCGCCGTCGATACGGTGAGCGCGCCGATCGAGATCAGCAGCAAGGCCTTCTGCTGCGTGAACACGTCGCGCACCGGCGTCGCGGTGTGCTCGGCTTCGGTGTAATCGGCTGCGTCTTCGAGATAACGGCGCAGGAACAGACCCGCCGGCCCGATCAGCAAGCCGAAGAAGAACGGAATGCGCCAGCCCCACGCCGCGAGTTCGCTGGCGGGCATGAGCTTGGCGAGCGCGAAACCGAAGATCGAAGCGAGCAGAGTCGCGAGCCCTTGCGTCGCGAACTGCCAGCTCGCGAGCAGGCCGCGACGATTCGGCGCGTGCTCGATCAGCATCGCCGTCGAAGGACCGAACTCGCCTCCCGCCGAAAAGCCCTGAATCAGCCGCGCGATGAACACGCCCGCCGGTGCGAAGAGTCCGATCGATGCATACGGCGGAATCACCGCGATGATCGCCGTGCCGATCATCATCAGGCCGACCGACATCATCAGCGCGGCCTTGCGACCGCGCTGGTCGGCGTAAGCGCCCAGCACCATGCCGCCGATCGGCCGCACCAGATAGGACGCGCCGAACGAGCCGAACGTGAGCAGCATCGAGGCCGTCTCGTTCGCGGCCGGAAAGAAGTTCTTCGCGATATACACCGCGAAAAACGCGTAGATCGCGATGTCGAACCATTCGAGCGCGTTGCCGACCGAAGTCGCGAGCACGATTTGCGTCAGACTCAGAGGCTTTTTATTCATGATGTCAGCGTGTCATCAATATCGATCGGTTAATGCGCGTCGCGCGTGGCGATGTTCGTCGCGCCCCTTTCACCCATTGCGCCCAGATCCCACCAGAGGCCCGCCATCAGACCGAGCGATTCGCGCATCACAGACCCGAGCACGTGTTCGTTCGGCGCATGCTGGTTGCACGCGGGATACGAATGCGGCACCCACAGCGTCGGCAGACCGAGCGTGTGCGCGAAGACATCGTTGGGCACCGTGCCGCCGAGGTTAGGCAGCAGCGCGGGCTTCTTGCCGGTGCTCGCGCGCATCGAATCGAGCGCCCAGCGAACCCACGGATCGTCGAGATCGAGGCGCGTCGCCGGCGAGCCGCGCGTCACCTTCACCGCGACTTCCGTAAAGCCGTGCTCCGCGAAGTGACGCTCCAGATGCGACTGCACGTTCTCCCAGTCCGTGCCGACCACGAAGCGCAACTGGCACACGGCCTTCGCGGACGGCGGAATCGCGTTGACCGGCGCATCGGCGTTGCCGGATTTCATCGCGAGCACTTCGAGCGCGTTCCAGCCGATCACGCGCTCGGTCGGCGTCAGGCCCGGCTCGCCCCAGGTCGGATCGATGTCGGGCGAACTGTCGTCGCGGCCCAGTTCGATATCCGCGAGCGCTTCGCGCACGGCATTGGAGATCGGCGGCGGACGCAATCCTTCGACGACGATGCGCCCGTCGCGATCGATCAGACTCGCGATCGCATGCGACAGCACGACGGCCGGGTTGCGCAGCACGCCGCCCCAGTTGCCCGAATGATGGCCGCCTTCGCGCAGATTCACCGTCAGCTCGAACGGCACGCCGCCGCGCGAGCCGAGAAACAGCGTCGGACGTTCCGCCGACACGCGCGGCCCGTCAGATGCGATGAACACATCCGCCGCGAGCGCTTCCTTGTGCGCGGCACAGACCTCGTCCAGTCCCGGCGAGCCGATCTCCTCGCCGGTCTCGAAGATCACCTTCACGTTGTAGCCGAGCTTGCCGTCGCGCGCCTGCAAAACGGCCGCGAGCGCGGCGAAGTTGACCGAGTGCTGACCCTTGTTGTCGGCGGTGCCGCGGCCGTACCAGCGGTCTCCATCCACGACGATCTCCCACGGCTTGAGTCCCGCGCGCCATTGCTCGTCGTATCCGCGCACCACGTCGCCGTGGCCGTAGGTCAGCACGGTCGGCAGGCCGTCGGCCTCGTGACGCTCGGCGATCAGGAACGGCGGCCCGCCCGCGACGGGATTGTCGACCACGCGCGCCGTGAAGCCGAGCCGCGCGAGCGCGTCGCTGACTTCATCGGTGAGATAGGCGTTCAGCGCGGGATTCGCGCCGTCCTGACTGCCGGTTCGAAACGCGACGCGGCGCTGCAGGTCGGCGAAGAACGCGCCCGAATCGAAGGCCTGGAAGGCCATGGCGACGGCGGTTTCGCGAGTGTTGTGGGGTTCTTTCACGGCGTCTCCCGAAGATGTATGACTGCGATTACGGCTCAGTCTAGAAACGCCAAAAATTCGCGACAATTTCAAAATTTGCGGCTAGCATTGCCAAAAAGGCAACGCTCAGGGACAACTCCGTGCTGCATGGAATCGCACTCAGGTACTTTGTGGAAGTGGCGCGCGTGGGCTCGCTCGCGGCGGCATCGGAAACGCTGCACGTCGCGGTGTCGGCAATCAGCCGCCAGATCGCGAAGCTGGAGGAACAGGCGGGCACGCCGCTATTCGAGCGCATGCCGCGAGGCATGATCCTCACCGAAGCGGGCGAACTGCTCGCGCAGCACGCGCGCCGCGCATTGATGGATGGCGACGCGGTCCTCGACGAGATATCGGAAATGCATGCGCTCGGGCGCGGCATCGTGAGAAGCGGCTGCACGGAAGGCTTCACGCGCTGCTTTCTGCCGAGCGTGATGGCGTCGCATTATCGCGAGCATCCGCGCACGCGCTTCGTGATGCGCTCGGGCACGCCGGGCCAGGTCGAACATTGGGTCGCGAGCGGCGAAGTGGATGTAGGCCTCGCGTTCTCGACATCGACATCGACAGCACTCAGCGTCGAATACAGCGTGAAGGCGCCCGTCTGCGCGCTGCTGCCGCCCACGCATCCGCTCGCCGGCAAATCGAGCGTCACGCTCGACGACATCCTTCAGTATCCGACCGCCGTGCTCGATCGCGGCACGACGGTGCGGCAGTTGATCGACTGGTGCTGTTCCGCGCGCGGCGTGCATCTGGAGCCGGTGCTCGCGAGCAACAACTCAAGCGCGATGCATCATTTTGCGGCGCTCACCGGCGCGATCACGCTGGGCAGTGCGGTGGCGCTCGAAGGCGATCCCGGGCCGCCGACGCTCATCGCCATGCCCATCGACGAGCCTTTGCTCAACGAGCGTCTGCTGCAGGTGACGGTGATGCGCGAGCGGCGTCTGCCGCCCGCCGTCGATCAGTTCCTGAAAACGCTGACGAATGCGCTGCGCGAGAGTCTCGGCGCGCCGGCCATGCGCGCGAAGAAAAGAAAACGCTGACGAATTACTGGGTCGCTACCCACCACGTCGTGCCGGCGGCATCGCGGAAGCCGCCACGAAAGTCGTCGTCGGCGCGCTTGCGCGTGGGCGCCTGCACGGCTTGTGCGCCGTTTGCGATCGCACGATCGAAGACGGCCTGCGCATCGCGCACATAGACGTGAACGTGCGAAGCCGACGACTGCTGATCCGTCGCGCCGCCGCCGATCATGACGATGCTGTCGTCGATACGCACTTCCGCGTGCATCAGCGAGCCATCGGGACGATCGAAGCGGCGCACCAGCGCGCCGTCGAAAACGCGTTCGAGAAACGCGATGATGCCCGCCGCGTCCGCGCAAATCAGATAAGGGCTGATGGATGGATAGGCGGCTGGCTTCCATTCGCTCATGACGTGCCTCGGTGTGTCGTAACGGGATCAGCCAGCGTAATGCAAATGCGCGATAGCTTCAAACGCCTTCCGTCACGTCCACATCGTCCAGCTTCTTCGACACGGCTTTCGGCAACTCGGCGCTCGCCTTCGGCGCAGGCTCGAAACGATGCACGTCATGCGTGACGAAGCCGAGATCGTGGCTCGGAATCTCGAACCATTCGGGATGTCCGAACGAACGCCGAATGTCTTCGAGACCGCTTGCCCAGTGCTCGTCCATCGTGTCGTTGCTGAACTCGTAGTCCTTGTAATGACCTTCGAAGAACTTGTTCTTGTAGATGAGATGCACGACGTTCACCGCGCCGCCATCCGCGATCTTCTGCGCCTCGCGCAACAGCGGATGCGCGCGCCGCGCCTTCTCGGGAATATGTTCGAGCAGCTCCTTGATGAGCCGCGCATGCTTCTGGTTATGCGAAACGAAATCGGTGATCGCGCGCGTACGGCTCGAATACTGAATGTCCTTGGTGCGCTCGGAGACATCGAGGAAATCGCCCGGCAGCGTGCCGCGCGCGCTCCACAGATCGACCTGAAACACGAGCGTGTCCTTGTGCTGGCTTTCGCGGATGATCTCCGTCAACGGCGTATTCGAGACGAGGCCGCCGTCCCAGTAGAACTCGCCGTCGATCTCGACCGCCGGAAAGCCCGGTGGCAACGCGCCCGATGCCATGAAGTGCTCCGGCGCGAGACGCATCTTCGTGTTGTCGAAGTAGACGAGATTGCCCGTTCGCACGTTCACCGCGCCAACCGACACGCGCATGGCGCCATCGTTGATGCGGTCGAAATCCGCGTATTGCAGCAGCGTCGCGCGCAACGCGGACGTGTCGTAGAAGCTCACATCGCTCGGGCGCTTGCTCTTCGTATTTGGCCCGAAGGTGGGCACGTGCACGCGCGGCAAGAAGAAGCCCTTCTGCCCTTCGGTCAGCGCGCGCGCCGCCGCCCACATGCTCGAAAACTTGCGGCCGAGGTTCGCGAAGCCGAACGCCGCGGGCATGAACGCGCCCACGTGTCCGATCAGATCGGCCGGCTGGCAGATCGTGTTCCAGAAGCCGCGCAGCGCGGCCACGCGCTGCTCCGGCGCATTGCCCGCGATGATCGCGGTATTCAACGCGCCGATGGATATGCCCGAGGTCCAGGTCGGTTCGACGCCGGTTTCGGCGAGCCCCTCGAACACGCCGGCCTGATAGGAGCCGAGCGCGCCGCCGCCTTGCAGCACGAGGCAAACCTCATCGTAATCCGGCAGCGCGACGTGATTCGCCTGCGTGAGCGTGTTGCGTTGACTGCGGCGCATGGATTCTCCTTATCAGTGATCGTTGGCGTTATTGCATGAACCAGCCGTGACTCACGACGACCGACTGCCCCGTGAGCGCGTTCGACTCGAAGCCCGCGAGGAACGCGACCGTGTTCGCGACATCGGCGACGGTGGTGAACTCGCCATCGACCGTTTCCTTCAGCATGACGTTCTTGACAACTTCTTCCTCGGTGATGCCGAGCGCCTTCGCCTGCTCGGGAATCTGCTTTTCGACGAGCGGCGTACGCACGAAACCGGGGCACACCACATTGGCGCGCACGCCGCGCGGGCCGCCTTCCTTCGCCACCACGCGCGCGAGACCGAGCAGGCCGTGCTTGGCCGTGACATACGCGGACTTCAGCTTCGACGCCTCATGCGAGTGCACCGAGCCCATATAGATGATCGAGCCGCCCTTGCCCGACGCGTACATGTGCTTGATTGCGGCTTTCGTCGTGAGGAACGCGCCGTCGAGATGGATCGCGAGCATCTTCTTCCAGTCGGAGTACGCATACTCCTCGATCGGCGCGACGATCTGAATGCCCGCGTTCGACACCAGCACGTCGATGCCGCCGAGCTTCGCAACCGTGTCTTCGATGCCTGCGTTCACGGCGTCTTCGTTCGTCACGTCCATCGATACGGCGATCGCGCGGCCGCCTTGCGCGACGATGCTGTCCGCAACCTTTTGCGCGTTCGCGAGATTCAGGTCGGCGATGACCACCGCCGCGCCGTCGGCCGCGAGCTTGCGCGCCGTCTGTTCACCGATGCCGCTCGCAGCGCCCGTCACGAGCGCGACTTTTCCTTGCAGTGCCATTTGATGCTTCCTTTATCGGAGTGATTTATTGATTGACCGCGAGCTTGAGCTCGTCGGGCGGCGCGAGATAGTCGTAAGCGACTTCGCCGATATCGAGCGTGAGATTGGCGATGACATGCCGCGCACCGACCACGCGGCGCACCGGCAAATCGGCGACCGGCGCGAGCGCATGCGCGTGCAGTTCGAGCGCGGCGGGACCTTCCCATGCGCCCAGCACGCTCACGTCGCGCAGGAAGAAGCGCACGAGTTCGCACACGCGCGCGGTGCCGTCCACGTGCGGCAGAACCTTGAGCAGATAGTTCGGCGTATCGGCGAGCTTCCTGCGTTCGGCTTCGAGATCGAGCGGACGATACTTGTAGCCCATCGTGCCGGTCGCGATGCGCTGCGTGCCGTAATCAAGCGTGCCGAGCAGCGTGTCCTTGCCGTCGACACCGAGACGCGGAGACGCGAGCTTCTTCGGAAAGCCCCAGATTTCGCGGCCGCCCGCGATCGGACCTTCGTCGTCGAGATACATCGCGTGCGTGTAGGCGCCCTTGTTGCCGTCCGGATCGATGATCGAGATCACCTGGCCGCTTTCGGTGTAATCGCCGAAGCCGGATGAATCCGGCATGCGGATGAATTCGTAATGCACGAGACCGTTGTCCACTTCGAGCGGCTCCGGCACCACGGCGCGCAACGCGTCGAGGTCGGTCTCGTAGGAGATGATGAAGTACTCGCGATTGAGAAAGCGGAACGGCGGACGCGGGTACGCCGGATTGTGCACCGGCATGGCGAACGCGTTTCTGCGGATATCGTCTTCTTTCACTGGGTCGTCCCTGAGTTGAGAGCAGGCACGATAGTAGATGCACTTGATGACACTTGTCGCGGACGGCAGGCAGCGTGGCGGCCCCTACCGAAGCAGTGCGAAACGACAAAAAACCCGCCGCTTCAAGAGCTTATGTATGCGCACCACCCAATTGCATTTTTTTGTGCAAAATACTGTTGCTTCAACAAAACCAGCGGGTGTTTTCCCGATTGCAGCCAGGCAGCGAGTCTTATATTCCTTACGGTGCGAAGCGGCGGCCCAGGCTGCTTTGCCTTCTCAGGCCATCTCCTCCAAGCGAGTTCCCGATGAAAACGTCCTTGAAGAAATCCCTCGTGCTTCTGGTGCTGGCGGCATTCGCGGCGCCGACGCTGTCGTTCGCGGCGGCTGACTATCCCGACAACAAGCCGCGCCCCGCGTATCACAAGAAAGGGCAGAAGCATAAGCACAAGAGCTCGTCCACCACGCCGCCCGCGTCGCAGTCGCAATAACGCTTCCTTTCCGATGAGAGCACGCGCGTCCGCTCGCTCGCGGACGCGCGTGCTTTTTCATGGGCGCGACTAAGCCTAGAGAGCTTCGACGCGTCCCGCCGCGAGTCGGAGCAAGCCTTCCAGCACATCGATATCGACCGGCTTGACGAGGTGATCGTCGAAGCCCGCGGCCGTGGTGCGCGCGCGATCCTCGGCCTGTCCCCAGCCGGTGACGGCGACGAGCATCACATCGTCGTGCCGACCCGACGCGCGGATCTCGCGCGCGACCGCAAAACCGTCCATCTCCGGCATGCCAATGTCGAGCAGCACGAGCGCGGGCTTTCGCCGCTCGAGCGCACGCAGCGCGTCCGCGCCGCCGTAGAACACCGACGCCTCGCGGCCGAGCAGACTCAGCACGGCGCCCAGGCTGTCGGCGGCGTCGCGATTGTCGTCGATCACCATGACTTCGAGACGATCGTACGCACATGCGTCGACGAGCTCGCGGATCGGCGTCGAGGTTTCGTCGCAAGTCGCAAGCGGCAGTGACACCGCGAACGCGCTGCCCGCCCCTGCGCCGCGGCTTTCGACGGAGATCGCGCCGCCATGCAGCTCGACCAGATGCTTGGCGAGCGCGAGCCCGACGCCGAGACCGTCGCCGATCGCGGTCGATGGCCTGAGCCGCCCGAACAGCGTGAACAGCCGGCCCTGATCGACCGGTGCAATGCCGATGCCGTCATCGGTCACGCGCACCATCGCGCCGTTGCCTTCCCGCGTGAGCGCGACCCGGATCAGTCCCGGCGTCGGCGAGTATTTCGCGGCGTTGTTGATGAGATTCGAGAACACCTGCGCGAGCCGCACGCCGTCGCCATCGACGAACAGGCGCTCTGGCGCGAAGCACACCTGCAGTGCGTGCCCGCCCGCTTCCACGGCGGGCCGGCTCAGCTCGAGCGCGGACTTCAGCGCATCGGCGAGATCGATGCGTTCGCGCTGCAGTTCGAGCGTGCCGCTCGTCACGCGCGCGACTTCCATCAGGTCGTCGACGAGACGCACCATGTGATCGACCTGCCGGTCGAGCATGGCGAGCACATTGCCGGACTGATCGGCGTTCTTGCTCACGCGCAGGATCTGCAGGCCGTTGCGGATCGGCGCGAGCGGATTGCGCAGTTCGTGCGCGAGCGTCGCGAGGAAGCGGTCTTTCATGCGATCCGCTTCGATGAGCCGCGTCTCGCTCTCGCGCAGCGCGCGTTCCGCGTCCTTGCGCGCGGTGACGTCGGTCGCCGCGCCGAACCATTCCGCCAGTTGTCCTGCGGTGTCGAAGATCGGCACCGCGCGCGACGAGGTCCAGCCGAACGTGCCGTCGGCACGCAACACCCGATGCTCCAGTTCGAACAGGCTTTGCGACGACGTGGCCGCTTCGATCGCATTCAGCACCGCGGGTTGATCGTCCGGGTGAATGTAGGTGTTGAGCCATTCCTCGCTGTCGGACAGGGTATCGGCAAGAAAGCCGCGTCCGTCGAGCGCGCGCATGCTGGTCCAGTCGGCGTTCATGCGATACACCGAATACGACGCCGACGTGACCAGCGCCCGGAAACGCGATTCGCTCACGCGCAGGGCTTCTTCCTTCACCGCGCGCTCCACGAGGTCCGCCGCCTGGCGCGCGAGCACGTCGAGCAGACGAAGCTGCTTCACGTCGGGTTCGTGCACGGCGCGCCAGTGCGTCGAGAGCATGCCGAGCAGCACGCCCCCGCGCGAGCGCAGCGGCGTCGTCTGCATCGCGCGGATGCCGGTCTCGCGGAAGATCATGTAGTCGGTCGTGCCGCGCAGCAAATCGCTGTTCTCGATATCCGCGATCACGACGCGCTCCTTGTTCGCCCACGCCGCGCCGCAACTCGTGGTCGAATCGGCGCGCACCTCGCGCCAGCGCTCGCGTGCGAGCGGCGAGAAACCGTGCTGCGCGATCAGTTGCAGCACTTCGCTGCCGTCCTCGCGCTGGCTCAGCAACTGAATGCTGGCGAAGTCGGAGCCCAGCAGTTGCTTCGCGGCTTCGACCGCGCGTTGATAGAACCCGGCGGCGTCCTGATTGACGAGCAGATGAAGGCACAGGTCGTGCAGCACCCTGCTCTCGCTCAAATCCGCCTGAAGAATATCGATGATGTCCTGCTGCGAGCCGGTCTGCGGAGGGGTACGCGACGGCGCGGGCATCGCGGGCGAATCCGCGGGTGATTCCAGGGTGATCGGCTTCATGAGCTGCTGCGACGGCGTAAGCGGAAGAAGCCACGCATTCTATATGCCATTCCACGCGGCCCACATTGGCGCATTACACAGGCATGACGAGAATGCGTAACGAAGGCAGAACTATTTTCCGCATGCTCAGTTCGCGCGGCAACTATTGCTCAACCTGCGCGAGTCGCGCGCGCATGGCGTGGAGACGCGCGGCATCGATGTGTCCGCGTTCAGCCATCGCCTCGAGCGCCGCGAGCGCCGACGCCGGGCCGCAGATCGACGCGGCTTTCGCATCCGCATCGAGTTCGAAGGCGGCCGAGCGCTTCGCGCCGTGTGCGCGCCATCCCTTGCGGCACGCGATGAGCGACAGCGCGAAGCCCGCGCCGGGCACGCTCACGCGCCACAGGTCTTCATCGGGCGAGGTCGCGAACACCATGCACGGAATCGAGACGAGCGCGGCCACGCAGAGCACGGTCCACGCGAAATCCAGCAGCATGCTCTTGCGTTGTGTCGCGTGACCGACTTCGTGCGCCACCACGATGCGCAAGAGCGCGTCCGGCAACGCGAGCGTGCCGCGATCGATCTCGATGCGATTGAACAGCGCCTCGTAGCACGGTCCGAACGGCGTCGTCACGAACCGCACGCGCGGCGCGCCGACATGCAGCGCCGCCGCGTAATTCGCGACGAGCGACACGACATGGTCTTCCTGCGCGCGCTGCGGTTCCATGATTCCGATGCTTCATTGAGCGGGATAATCGGTCCATTCACTGCGTGACTGCCATGCATCGATGTCGGCGGCGAGACGCGCGAGCTTGCCGCGCACGAGTTCCAGCCCCGGCCCGCCGAGCACGAGATGTCCAGGCGGCTCGGGAGACGTCACCGCTTCGATGATGACCTGCGCCGCGCGCGCCGGATCACCCGGCTGATTGCCGCTGCGTTCCGCGATGGCCGCGCGTCGCGCGCCCGAGGTCTGCGCATAGTCGTCGATCGGATTGCGCGTCTGCCTGAGCGAGCGCCCTGCCCAGTCCGTGCGGAACGGCCCGGGCTCGACAGCCGTGACTCTGATACCGAGCGCTTCGGTCTCACGCGCGAGCGCTTCGTCCAGGCATTCGAGCGCGAACTTGGTCGCGGTACACCAATATAAGTCGCAAGGAGTTGCGCCTGCGCAACGGTCAGGGACCGCAGCGGTTGATTGGCCCGTGAAAAAATCGGCAGTCGCTTCAAGCGGCGCCCTGCCGCCGCCCAGAGTATCCCCGGTGCGATAGATGTCTCGCCAGCGAGGCGCTCATTAAATAATAGGCACGGCGGCGTCACTTGCCGCTATCGCTTCCATTAAATTTTGCCCTCTCGCACGCGCCGCTCCGATCGGAACACGCCCGGTGGAACGAAGTAGGTGCCAAACCGCACCAATCCCGTCCTCTTCAAATGACACGTCATCTCGAAGCTCACTTGCAGCCCCGGATCGTTGTCGTCGAGGATTGCGATTTCAATCGCTCGAATCCGCGGCTCATACTTGAGCAGGGTCGCTTCCATCTGCCTCTTGAGCGCGTTGGAGGAGCCAGGCAGTTCCTTGTAAATGTTCGTCAGATCGGGCAGACCGTAGTCCGGCAAGTGCTTCAATGCCCCCGCTCGCGTGTTCAGGATTCGTCGCACGTTCTGCTGCACGCTCAGCGCTTCCAGCGTGCGGTCATCGAAGTTTGCGATCGGCTCGCCATCTATCTGGCCGAGCAGCATGTCATAAAGAGAAGGTCCAACTGGCATCGACGTTACCTTTTGAGGGATTGGGAAGCCAACGCAGCGACTTGCGCATCGAGCAAGCTGTGACAGAGCAACCACACGGCGAGCGCAACGACACAGCCAATCGCGACTATCCTCCACAGCGACAAACGTTGAAACCAGCGGCAGAAGCGCTTCTCCGGCGCATCCATCAGCAGCGAAGGCGAGTCAGCCGGACGCAAGCGCGATAGCAATGCGTTCAATTCGACCATCAACGCCTCACGGATATCTTCCCCACCCAGCGCAAAGCGCCCCTTAAAACCAAGGCCGAGGATCGACGCATAGCATTCGAGTAAGTCGACTTGCGGCATGCGTTCGCGCATACGGATGGCGTTCGGCGACGATCTCGACTTCGTCCGTGCCGTTCAGATCGATCACCTTCACGTATTCACGCACCGAACGACGCGGACGCGTCAGAACGGTTTCGTCCATGCGGCAGTTGTTGCCGTTCGCGTCCGGCAGCGCGAGTGCGGCCAGCACCGTCACTTTCTGACGGTCGGCGCTCACGCCTTGCAGATCGCGCGCGGGCGGCAGGACGTCGACGAGCGTGGTATCGACTGGCGTGCCGTTCGGGAAGCGCAGCTTCAGGCGCGTGAGTTTGAAGCGGCCAGCGGCGAGCGCATCCTCGTCGACTTCGACGTGGAGCGTTCCCCACGGGTGCGTCATCGCAGCCGTCGTGAACTGGCGCAGCGCGAACTCGCTCCACCGCTCCTGTTGCTGGAAATGCTGTTGTGTGAGTATCAGGCCTTCGTGCCAGAGCGGTTTATCGATCCTCATGGGGTATGCTTCGCTTCCTAAATGTGAGTGAGGCAGAAATTCAACATTCCCGGTCTTTGGAGTCAATGGGCTGCTCTATGCGATCTGCGCACGCAGATAGGGATTGGGGGGCGGCGCGGGGAATGCCTCGCACACACCCAGCTCGACCGTGATGACACGCTTATTCTGCGCGGGTAACACCACTGTCCAGCCAAGACGGGGGGCGGCGTCACTACGCTTCATGCCTACCGACGGTGCAGGCGCGAAACGCGAGGACATCTGCATTCGCAAATGCACGTCGGCCTTGACGCCGCTATAGAGCTTGACCAACGCCTTCAGGTCGCGATGCAGCCAGGCTCCGGGCAGCAGGTCGTGCGCTTGCTGCGCGTCCTGTGGTTGCAGCGTCACCCGCACCGCACGGCTTCGATACGGCAGGCGCTTGCCCAGCACGTAGCCTCCGCCGAGGCCGCTTCGTGTGTTAATTCCATTCGTGGCCTTCGAAGTGAGCGGTGTTGCTTTCCCTGCGCGCTTCGATACCGACCAGAATTCGTCGACGCGCACCGCTACACCGGGCGCACCCAACGCAATCACGCCGGCCAGGCCCTCGGACGTGCGCGTGCGCTGAATCAGAAGGCCGAGAAGCGCCAGCGTGCGGGCATCAGGCAAACCCGCTCGCGCGGGCTTGTTGCCCCAGCCGAAGCCCGCCAGACAGAGCAGGTTCTTCGAGTGTCCATCGGCGCCGCCGTATCGGAAACTCTCCGGATACCGATACTTCTTCCATGCGCGATACAGCAGCGTCACGAAGCGGTGATTGAACTGGTCCAGAAACGCTTCGACCGCTTCGTGTCCTTCCTCGCGCTGGACGATGTCGTCGAGGTAATGCGTCGGCATCGTCGCGTCGACGCCGTACAGGCCCAGAAAGGTCGTGCGTACTGTGGGTGGTAGCGGATCGCAGTCGTCGCGGTCGTCGAACTCCACGTTCGCGATCTCGCCTGCGGGAAACCCCATGCGCGGGCGTGGCCGGAATCGCACCGGCTCGTGCTCGAGCGTGTCGCGCTGGCCGAAACCGGGTTGATCCGGCGCACGCGCTTCGAGCAAGCGGCACAGTTGCATGAAGTTCATCTGTGGGGCACGTGAGAGCAAGGCCGCGACGAGTGGCTCGAGTGCGTGTAAATCGCGAGCGCTCATAGCGGCGCCCGCCAGGTCTTGCTACGCGGCCACTCGATGCACGCCTTCGAAGGCAAACTCACGATCTCCAGCTTAGTGAACAGGTTGATCTCCGCATACTGCTCGAAGAACCGATGTAGCAGCTCGCCGAACAGCATCACATCGCCCTCGCCCGAGAACGCGGTGGAATCGAGCGTTACTTCGATCAGCACACCGCGCTCGACCGCCCCGCCCATCACCTCTTCGAGCAACTCCTCCGACACGTGCAGGATGCCGCTGAGCTGCCGGCGATTCAATTCGTCATTGGTCCAGTCGTAGAGCGCGAGCGCCCCACGCAACACTTCCGCGTTCATCAACGACAGGAAGTTGGGCGCGAGATGCGAGAGCACACGCCACTGAAAACGGTCTCCTGTCGGCGGATAAAGCGGCATGGTCGGGGCGACGAGACTTCTCACACCAATGATGCCTTCCGCGTCATCGGCCAATTCGTCGATGCGCGCTTCGCGCAAACCCTTACGAGGTAACAAACCATTGGTGCCCGTCACGCGCAGCGATACGCTCTCTTCCGGCAGATCCTCCATCGATTCCCACGCATGGCCGCCCAGAATGAGCCACGTCTCATGCAGACCGTCCATCCCGGGCCGCACGCGCGTATGGAAATAGCGCTCGGGCGACTCATGCCGCAACATGCCGCCACGATGCCGGAAGGTCGAGAACGGCACGTACTCGAAACTCTGTGCGGAGACAGGGTCGAATCCAACGACGCGCTCCACGGAATAAGTCTCGGTGTGCTCGCCGTGGTGCCCCGCCGGAATCACCCGGTATTCCGTCTCGTGATGGTCGATTGCCACCGGTTCTGCATCGAGCTCAAACAGGTTGATGACCGGTGTGCAGAACAGCCGCACGTTCTCCTTGCTGAAACGCTGATCGGACGGATAAGGCTCCGTGAGCACGATCTCCAGTTCGAAGCTCAGCGAGCCTTCAGGCAGCTTGTTGACATCGAGCCCGCAGACGTCGACGAACAGGAATTTCTCGCGGAACGTGAAGTATTCGAGCAGCAACTGATAGCCCGAGAACGCAGCATCGGACTTGGGCCACAAACGCTCCTCGGGCGAAAAGCCGGCCGGTTCGATGGTGACGCCATCGAGCGGCAGCGCTTCACCGTCACGCACCTCCGGGACACGCCATTCAATGG
This sequence comes from Caballeronia hypogeia, assembly GCF_001544875.2. Lineage (GTDB taxonomy): Bacteria > Pseudomonadota > Gammaproteobacteria > Burkholderiales > Burkholderiaceae > Caballeronia > Caballeronia hypogeia. Next base: position 243,891 of record NZ_FCOA02000004.1, on the reverse strand, counting down.
CCAGCACTTGCCGCGTGAGCGCCAGATGCATGGCGAACGCGGTCGGCTGATCTGCGCTGAGATACAGGTGCAACCGTGAAATTTCCGTTTCGTTGCGCCGCGCTGCCGGATCGAGCCTGAAGGCAAGACGAATCACCGAGCGGCCGTCGTGACGAACAGACGGCCCGGCTTGAACCAGCCGCACCGGGGGCAGGTCAACCGGCTGCGTCGTGCGATACAGACATTGCACCGTTTTATCCGACGTGCCGTCGCTCAGGTCTTTCGGCACGAAGATCGGCTTGGAGCGTACCGTCACGCCCGCGGGCACGTGTCCGGTGCGTTCATGCTTGTCCGCCGGCGGAATCAACTCGACCACGGAAAGCGACGGAATCATTCGCAGATAGTGTGGCCATAACAGGCTTACGAGCCCTTCGGTCAGTTCGGGCAGTTCGTCATCGAGTTTCTGCTGGAGCCGTCCGGTCAAAAACGCGAAGCCTTCGTACAGTCGCTCGACGTAAGGATCGCGGTCGCCCACGCGGTCGAGATTGAGCATGCGCGCACGGTCGGGATGCGCGCGTGCAAACTCGCGCCCCGCTTCGCGCAGGTAGCGCATCTCGGCTTCGTAGTAGCGAAACACCGGGTCCTGATCCGGGCGTTCTTGCTGAGCATCCGGATAGAGATCGCCCGTCGTATCGTTCGTCATTTAGTGGATATCTCGTCCTGACTCGTTGAGTCGGTCCGCCCGAATCAGCGTGGGGGCGATGAAAATCAGTTTGCGCAGCGACATCTGCGGACCGTGTGCCTGCATACGCATGTGGCCGCGTCGCCAGTGCGGGCTGACTTCTCCGCCCGAGTGTCCGTGAAACTGCGCGGGTCCAATGATGATGCGGTTGTAACGGCTCGCCAGCTTGCGCTCAATTCGCGACGCTTTCTTGCTGCGCACGCGCGTGAGGCGCGCCGTGGCGTCGTCATCGCGCATCTCGTCGATGCGGATGGCGTTGGGCGTCTGCAAATACAGCATGACCTTGGCGCACAGTTCCACCATCGGAATCAGATCGTCGATATTGCCGTCGGTCGTGGCGGGGTCGATGTTTCGAACCGCCGACACGAGCGAAGCTCGCTCGTCCTCGATCACGACCCGAAGCAACTGGCAGACATCGGTGCTCAGATGACTATTGCCGACGGCGCAGAACACCAGCTCCCGTCCACCATCGACCGGCGTTTCAAAAACATAGAAGCCTTGTGTCGTGCAAGGATGACTCAGGTAACGCCAGAAGACGGCGTCCACGTCCTCCAAAAGCTCGGGGCCGAGTTTGAGGAAAATCGCCGGTAGCGGCAGGCGAAAGAACGACGCGGGAATATCGTCGCCCACGTCCGTGCGAGCCAGCCAGGACTGGAGCGCAGGCGTGGGTTCCACCACTGCGTGCGACCGCATCAGGTAGAGCGCTGCCACGGTTGTCGGTATCGACATCGCAAACACGGTCTCGGACGTGATCTGCTCGGGGTCCTTCAGCGAACACAGCGGTATGGCCTTTCCGATCATGTTCCACGTGATACGACCCGTTTGCGTTGGCACGTAGCCCGCGTGCACGCCGGACGGCTCCGGATCGTTCCCGTAACGCTCCAGCACGTGCGCCCACTCCCTCCAGGCGTGAAGGAGACGCGCCTGTAAGGCGCGAACCGGAGGCAACGTTCGGTTGGTCAGCTGGGTCGTGTTGACCGCCTCCAGGAAATCGCGCGCACTCTGGCGGGCCTGCTGCGTCTGCGCCGGCGTGAGGGGGGCGCCTCTCGCGCTTATCGGAAGCGCCGTATTGGACATGATCGTTACACCTCGCAAAACGAGCGCTTCTGCGAAGCGACAAGACGAGGACTCGGTGTGCATTTGCACCGACACAGATCGTCACTCAGTGCCTGCTCCCGCCCATCCGGTCCCTTTGATTCGATGCGCGGTCCCACGCATACGATCCTCCCACAGGTCTTGCAGGCGTCACACCATACTGGATCGTTTTCATAGGCCGTCGCCCGATCATCAATGGTATCGGTCTTGCACAGCGCATTCACGCGCCCGTTGGAGGTGGTCGTGTCGTTATCGAGAATGTCGTATCGCTTCACGGGATGTTTTCCTTACGATGCTTGGTTCGAACGATTCACTGCAACTCAGGAGGCAATGGGGGCAGCACCGGTATCGCGCCCGCCTTGCCGACGATGAACACACGCTGCGGCATCTTGAAGCCGCGCAACTTGAGCAGATCGAGTGGACCCGCGCCGACTTGCGCTTTAAGGTCGTAATGCAACGGGAAGCCGTTGCCTTGATTGAAGGTCAACGCATAGCTCGTGCTGTCGAGCGCCTTGATCTGCGCCGTGCCCAGTAGTCTCACCAATGCCCAATCACCGTTCGCAGCGAAACCCATACGCATCCCGGCGTCGTACGATTCCCACGTCAGTTGCACGCGTCCGTTCTGGCCGTTACCTGGCCACACGATCGACGTGTATTGTTCGAGCTGGTTGAAGTATTCGATCTTCGTGCCGTCGATCGACAGGATCGAGCGCGTCACCTCCGGCGTCGGGTGCGGCATGATCTGGAAGCGGTAGCTGGCGTCACCCTGGGCATAGAGCTGCGCGCCCAGCGTCGACAACTGTCGCAGGGCAGTCAGGAATGCCGGATCGAACTGCAGCGCCTGCGGCGCGAGTTCGTTCGGTGCCCATGTACTGCCCTGCTGCTGCAATATCCCGGCAAGCTGCGTTGTCACGAAGCGCGAGATCAGACCCGTGTCGGGCTTGATGTAGCGGCCCAACTCGACAAAGGAGGCGTCGGCGTTGGTATCGGCGAACGGATAATGTCCGTCAAAGGAACTGGCGAACGGGGCGGCCACCGCTGCGCGCCAGACGTCGTTCACGCTCGCCGCCGCCGGTTGCAAGATGGTCTGCCACGCCACATCGAGCGGACGCGCGAAGAGCGCGTCGCCCAAGCCCGCCCACTGCGATCCCAGACTTGCCGCGGTGAGCGCCGCGTCGTCGCGTGCTTGCGTGAGTTCCGAAAGTTTGCCCTGAAAGACGGCTTGCGCCATCTGTCGCGCCATCGCTTGCGCGTCGGCGCTGGTGGCGATTTGTTGAAGCTTCAGGCGCATGGTGGTCGCGACCGTCAGAAAATGCGCGAGACTCACGCCGCTGAAATCCGACGCGTTCCTTGCAGGTTTGCCGTTGCTCTTGCCGTTTGCGTCTGTCGCACCCGTCACGACGTCGTCGCCCATGAGCGCCAGCAGCGGCCCGAAAGGCTTGTCCAGTGGATTGACCACCGGCTCGTTCGAGACACCCGTCTTCTTGCCAATGAGGTCCTGAGCCTTGCGCACAAGCGTATCGGCCAGCGCCTGCGACGGACGGCCCGCCTGCGCCTGATATTGGACAGCCTTCATCAACGCGATCAGGGGCGAGGTCTGCGCATCAGTGAGGCGCGTAAGCTGCGTGATCGCGCTGCTCAGGTTGGTCGCGTTCTGCCATTGCAGGCTGTTCAGCATTGCCTGCCATGCAGCGGTGTATTCGGCGAAGTACCGAGCGCGCAGGCGTTCCTTGACCGCCTCGATGTCCTGATGGGCTTCGAGATCTGCGCCAGGCACGCGTGCCGCGCGTTCGTCGTTCAGCACCCAATCGGCACTCACGCGACCTTCCTTGGCGGCCTTGTTGATCGCCTCGTCGATCAGGCCATCCCACGCAGCGCGCGTGTAAACGCCGGGGACTGTTTGCGTCGTTGAGAAAAGTCCACGGGCGTCCGCGCCGTTCAACAGACTCGCAAGGCCGACGTCCGCATATTTGCCCTTCGCCTGTTCGATCACGCTCTGGTAAAGCGTGTCATCCGAGTTCTGCAGGCCGATCTGGTTGATGAGTTGATTGCGGGCCGACGTGAGCAGATCGGTCGACGCGCTGATCTTCCACTCAGGATGCGCACGTAGGTGCGCGGCGTAGAAAGCGCAGAGGTGCTCGGAAAGATCGAGCCATTCAACGGCGCGCAGGCCGGCGATGGCAGGCCACTGTTCGGGCAGATGTTTGGCGAGGAACGCGGCATCGGCATGCTCCGGTTGCGTGAGCATCAGATACGTCTTCAGTGTGTCGTAGTCGCGCTTCTGTTGATCGGCACTCGGCAGCGCGTCGGCGCGAGACTGTGCTAGCTGCGTCAGCGAGGTGTCAAGCCGCTGCACGATAGGATCGCGCATATTTCGCATCGCTACGGTGACATAGGGTTGCCACAACGTCGCGAGCAATTCTTTGTCTCGATTTAAGCCCGCGCGAAGATACCAAGGCGCACCATGTTGCTGACGGTATTCGAGCGTATCGATCTGCCTTTGGAGTTCGAGTTGGGTGCGCAATGCGGACGCAGTGCCGGACTTGGCGGCGAGGGCGGCGTCCACCGCTTGTCGTGCATCATGCAGAACCACCTGATTGCCGATGAATGATACGGTCATTGCGACGCACCACAGGGCTGTTGCCGTGATCAAAGCTGCGGGCAGCACGTTGGGCCAATGGAAGCCGGTACGCTTACCCTTGTGTGGCTGGATGCGCGCTGCGATCTCGTCCCATAGGGGCGTCAATGCAGCGGGCTGTTGCGGAATCGCCGGAATGAAGTCGCCCGATGCGGAGACCGTCCCTTGAACCTGCAGGGATACGCCGGTCGCCTCGAACGTCGGTGCGAACAGCACGCCCGCCAATGGAGCGCGCCGCCACTTCGATGCGCACGCCGTCTGCCATGTCTTGACGATGCGTTCGCGCTGCTGCCCCATGTAGGCGGCCACCTGTGCGAGATAAGAGATGAAGAGCGGCTCGTGGCAGATCAGTGTTCCCGCGTCCGCCGTGATACGCTCAAGCTCGCCAAGCCGATGCGTCAGTGCTTCGGCGGAGGACTGCGCGTGCGCGCGAAGGGACGCGTCCATGAAGGTGCCGACAGCCTCAAATCGCTTGGGAACACCTCCGGTTGCCACGACAGCGTGCATGAACACAACCGGGGCGGCCCAGTGCAGATCACTTGCCAGATTCGCGAGCTTGCGTGGCAAAGTCTCGTCATCGTGATCGACGTGGGTGCTGCTGCGCATCACCGCCACCACGACGTCGACCGGACGCGCTTGACGCATCCGCCGAAGCTGCTCACGCCAGACTTGCGGGTCGATCTTGTCGGGCGCGGCGTGAACGAGAATGCTGTCACCAATTCGAAGCACGCCCGCCTGTTTGAGGCCGGGTGCGACCCATTCGACATGAGCGTCATCGCCGTACGGCATGATCCAGCGCAACTTGTAACGCCAGCGCCAGCCGAGCGACGTTCGCAATTCGTCGCATAGGTTCTGCAAGCGGTCATCGCGCTTGGGCAACTTCTTGGCTGACACATCCTCGCTGCGTCGGAATGGCTGGAATTTCCAGCGCGTCAACTGAACCCACACGCCGTAGACCGTGCTGTACATGAAGAAGAGGAACGCAGCCAGCATGGCGACCGCCGCAACCACCCACGGCACGAGGCCACGGCGCGTCAACCCCCAACTTTCGTCGTTCAGGAACGCGAGCAAGAGCAACAAAATGCACAACGCCGCCACGCCCAGCAGATAACCGCGTGGCCGGCTTACAGGTTCAATGGACGTCATTCGCTTACAGGAGTCACAGCTTGATGGGGACGCACGACGAGCCAGCACGGTTGCTGCTGCGCCGACGTGGAGATGAGTTGGACGCAAGTGGTCTCGCCGGCGCGTTCAGCGGCCATCGCAATCGCCAGCCAGCCGCTTGCTGCTCCCGTGTGTCCGAGGGCTTCGTCGATGCTCGTGCGATTCGAGGTTGCGATGTCCGAAGCAAAGCCGGTTGAATCCGAGACCGGAAAGTGCTGAACCTCGGGTAAGCCGCTTTCCCAGGCGCGATCGATTTGCTCGGGACGCGCCGCGCCCCAGTCGAGCGCGGTGGCCAGCACACTGCGTTCATGATCGGAAGATTGAATCACGGGACGATGTACGTGGGCGAGCGGCTCGAAGTTGAGGCTGTCTGAGAGTTCAGGCCAACCGAATAGCATCGCCACCGCAGCCTCGCCGGAATTGGCCGGCACGTCGTCGCGAATCTGCGCCGAGATCAGCAGCACAAATTTGAAGCGCGTGTGCGAGTCGTCGTCGAGCCAGGCGTCAAGCGCCATCACGCTTTCGCCGGGCTTCAGAATGCAAGGATGATCAGTCGAGCGGTTCAAGCGCGAACTCTCTCTTTGCCATACATCAAGCGTCTCAGCCACAGCCACTTCGTCCTGCACGTCGAGCCAGATCTCCAGCGGAACACCAAGGGGAATCCGATCGACTGCGGGCTGGATTTCATCGATCAATCGCGTGAAGACGATCTCCAGAAGTTCGGCGGTCGACGAATTGCCATCGCGCGGAAGATCGCTATGGAGGCGCACTTCGCGAGTCTCGCGGACCTGCTTCGATTCGAGTGACTTCTCGCCAGCGACGACGCGCGCGGACAAGCTCAATGGCTTATTGTCCAGCGGTTGTATTGCGGATTCAAATGACTCGGCGACTTGCACTGGTGCGTCCTCTCCGTCCAGCATCGGCGTGATCGAAGCGCGAGCGAGTAGGAACAGCGGGCGCCGTGCATAAACCGTGTTGTCGTAGACCGTGCTTGCACGCGCCGTGTTGTGGCTCTGCACTTGAAGAAGCGCCGTCTCATAGAGGTGGATTCGTCCCGCCAGCAGAACGGCCCAGCAGACAGAAGGCACGCCGAACATCCACGCGTAGAACTGCCAGCACTGCGGCGAGCGGCCCTTGGGCCACAGCGTCAGCGTCAGCCCAATGCCGATGGCTATCGCGACGACAAATAGAACCACCCAGACAACCGGGCTGGGCGGCTTTGGCTCGTCCGTCATCTGCTCGGGCAGGCTACAGAAATCAACTGCCATGAAGCTTCTTTCTTCGACAAAATTGTTCGCTTATGCATCGACGATAACGCGCATTTTCCTCTCGCGTTCGATTCGCAATGGCAAAACGACGGTGACTAGAAACATTCGAACGAGCAGCCCGATTAACCAAAGTGACATTGGAAGCCCCAAAGCGGCGAGGACGAGCAAGACGCCATTCGTGCCAAATGCAGAAGTAAGAATACGTGGTAAAACTAGACAGAATGGTGCAATCGCAAACACGACGTATGCTAAGGGCTTTGGAAGCGGTGAAGGTTCAACATAATGCTTCTCGAAAATTCTCATGCCACGTTGCACTTCGTAGCGAATGACGCCGTCCCCACGTTCTTTGAATGCCGCCGCGACGAACCGCGTGTGATTTATCGTGTATCTAACATTCCGAGCTATAAGCCAGATCCAAAACGTGGTGAGTACAGTACCTAATGCGAGCCCGGCCCATCTCAGCACCGAAGGAATATCAGCAAACATAAAAAAGTAAAAATACGGAACAATTCCAAACAAATGGTACGTTGCAAAGATTCCGACTGAGCCTATTAGCCCGTACACGGCGAGCCGGTCACCTCGTCCGAAGCAAAGACACAGAACAGACGAACCAACACAGCATCCCAACATCAGCATCAAACTGATCTGCCATGGCAGATTCGACACAGCGAGATCTGCCGCATACGCCGCATAAGAAAAGTCGACGCTCGCGACTGTAAGAATAAACGAGCCAAGAACGACGATTTTCGTCTTGGACAATATTTCCTTGGAATGCCGGGTCGCTGGCTTAGAGATTTGGCTCACTGATGACAACCCACTCAAATCTAGATGGGAGTGAAAATCATGGGGTAAGACGCGTAGTCGTTAGGCATTGTCCTGCCCAGATCTTCCACGACGGCTTTTAGTGACTCCCCAATGGATCGGAACCACGACGTGACGGAATCGGCGGCGCCAGTCTTTTTATCGATCAAATCTAGGACATAGCCCACTCCAATTGCGGCGATCACCGTTCCGACCACAATCCACGATACTGGCAACGTTAGCCCGATGAGGGCAACAACTGTACCAACCAAGGCCGAAGCTATCGCGGCACTAAGTCCGGCTTTCGCCAAATCAATTCCGATCTTCCCCAGCAAGTCAGCGAAATCCTTCTTGCGTTTGCCGGTTTCTGGGTCAACCTGCTGATAATCGTGGAGCCACTCTGCAGTATCGATCGCTACCGTGAAGATCAATGCAACCAACCCAGCTTTCTTGAATGCACCTTTGGAGCCTTCCCACGCCGCGTTGAGCCCCGATCCAAGGCTTCCAGCGCCACCCGCCATCGTTAACACCTTTGCGTTCTTTACGCCGTAGCGGGCCGCCGTAACGTATTTGCGCAACCGAGGATTACCAGTAAATACAACGTACCAACGTTCGCCCACATTCTTGTGGACTACCTTCGACAAACGGAATTTTTCGGACCATAGTTCCTTGATCCACTCCTTGTTATCTGAATAGAAAGCACCCATCCCCGCGAGTTGTCCGAGAAGCCAGTTCCGAGTTGCGATCTTGTTTCTATCGATGGCCGTCTCATCTGCACCGCCTGCGGCTACAGCATCCAGAAGCTCTTGAGGAATCGATTTCTTGTCAACTTCCGATATGTGCACGCTCTGCGTGGACGCCATCTCCGTTTCAGGCGCGAGTTTCACGGGGAGTCGACATGACCATAAATCTCGCTGCGAAAACTGATCGAGCGAGTAGAAGGACTTGGGCATCATCGACATGTCAACAGCACTGAGCGGCCAGATCGCAGGTGCTCCTGATCGTACCGGACCCAGTGGTTGCTTGGCTACCGGCGGCTGTGCCTCTTGATTAATGCCCATAGCAATAATCATCGGCGCAGGCTTATCTTTCGGATCGTCCGTACACGTTCCTGTGCAATCCATCTTCTTGATCGCATAGCGCCCGATTTCTTTGCCCTCGCTCGACAGAATCAGGTTGCCCTGAAACCTCCGCCCCACCCAAATGTGAAGCGGCTCGCCATCCTGAAACGTAGTCCGTGCGGTCGTCTGCTTACGCCGCGTATCGTAGAAGCGCCCGTACTTCGACTCCGGCTGGTCCGTCTTCAACGTATAGGTCGCACCCGCCTTGAGCTTGATATCGAACACCACGTCCCGATGCTTGCGCAGCACGATGATGTTGTTCACCCCCGGCCAGAGCTTGCCTTCAGGCGGCTCGCCCGGCAGATCGATGTATTGATAGCTCTTTACGAGCGTACGCGGGTCACTCATGGTTACTCTTTGGCGTCACCGCACCAATGCCATCTGGCGCGGAGAGCAAAATCACCTGCTTCTGCAGGTCCTTGAACGCATTCTCGAGTTGTGCCTGCTGATCCCGCACCTGCGCGAGGCCTGCGTTGGCGCGTTGTGCCGCTTGCAACAGTGCCTGCGATTCGGCCAACGCCGAGCGCATCGATTCCAACGCCGCTGTCATCTCAAGCTGCGGCGCATTGGGGCTGGACAACGAATCAGCCGACAGAAACATGCCTTTCGAAGCGTGAAACGTACCGTGGCCCTCGCTGTGAATTTCCAGGCCTTCCCCGCGACGCTTCTTCTGGTTGTCCACCAGATAGCCCATGCTCACCGACGACCTCTGATAGATCGTCGAGAACTTCGCGCCTTCCTTGCCCTTGAACTCCTCAAAGCGAACTTTCCCGCTCAGCAGCGGCGCGCGCCACACCGCACGCGAGTTCCAGCCCTCAAGGCCGTGGACATGGTTGGCGTGTGAATAGTCATGGGCCGCCGTGCCGATATATCCGCGGTCAATATCGCCGTTAGTAAAGAAAACTCTGACTTCCACGCCCGGCAGCAACGGCGCATGAAAGCCGCCATCCTTCGACGCGGACGGCACCATGAGCCGCAGGCGGATACTGTTCGAGCCCACTTTTCCCGCGCGTCGATGAAAGTGAAACCGAACAAGGTAACGACCGCGGTCATCGAGGTCCGCATAGGGACTGCCCTCGATACTCGACTCAATGGTCGCAACCAGCGAACCCTGCATCCATCGCCAGTCGCGCTCGGGAACATACTCGGGGCACCAAACCTTCTCGGCGGGCGTGCCTTCGAACTCGTTCGTGGCAGGCTTGGTGCGCGAACCGATTGTCGTCACCTTGGTGATGACCAAACCATAAGGCGCTTTCGGAAGCTTACGATTCGTGGTGTTGAGCACCCAGCCCGGATACAGGCCGATGATGTTCGTCCTTCCACTGTGAACGAGCTGCCTGGAGGCGATGCCCTCCGCGCGCACTGCCGTCAGTGCCTGCGCTTCATCCTTGGTATGGAAGTGCTCGTTGCTTCGATCGATGCTGCCGTAGAGCGTCTTGTCGCCCCGATCCACATATGCGATGGCCGTGACCGGAGCGTTGGGCGTCCGATAGTTGTGATCCCGCAGTTCGATGCTTTGTGGCATCAGCTTCTGCTTGCGCGTAATGCTCAGCAGCGCTTCGTGAAACTGACCGTCCAGTCCGTTGGCCGACACGTACGGCACATCGATCGATCGCATATAACCCTTCGCGCGATTGTCGATCACCAACGTGTCGCGATGGGTTTTACTCGTGACCTGCGCTTGCCTGAAGTAGAAATACAGGCCGTGACGCAAGCATTGCCGTTTTACGAAGGCGAGTGCACTCTCGTCGACCATCAGCAGCTGCTCGTATCGCTGGTCCATCCCCTCGAAATTCAGTTCGATATCGTGCGGCCAGATGCGCTCTCGATCGACCAGAAGCTCGTAGAAAATCTCCTTCAAGGACTTATTCAGGAAGACATCGGAATACTTGGTCAAGTCCAGGAGTGCCACGCGCGGTTGGATTCGCACCCAGAACTGGGCGACGTCCTTGCTCGAACTTCGGTGCTCCCATTCCATAACGACGCCGTGCACCGTGCGGGCGTGGCGTGATGCGGTGTCCGTGTACTTCAGCGCGGCGCGCTCTTCAACGATGAAGGTCGCGTTCTTGCCCAGAAAGTCCGCGCCATCGAGAGTCTGGTCTTCCGAGGCGATCAGGATATCGAGCGAATAGGTCTCGTTCATCTCCTCGATGATCGTGTATTCGAGGACGCTGAGAGCGGGCTTGACCCCAGCCACTGTCACGGATAGATGCTGGGAGAACCATGCGTTTGGATCTTTGAGTGCCGTCAGGAAATCAGGGGAAACCATGTCTCGCGATGTCATCCTCGATAAATCAAGCCAAGTCGAAATTGGGACCAGTACGCGATTGTTGTCAGACTTTTCGATAGAAGCAAATATCTTTACCGATGGCGAATCGATTTTCAGATGAATCTGATCTGCGTTTCACCTTACTTCGTATCCCGAACTATTTTGTTTAAATTTCCCCCTTCGATTGCATCTAGGATGTCGAGCAATCGCTGCCAAAACGCAGCATTAAACGGTCTCGCTTGTTTGCTCGAATGAAATCGAGGTCTTCCTTTCACGGCCCATCCGGCCGAGACAGCGGCACTGGACGCGTGACCTTATGCTCGTCGCGCATCGAAATGCGTATCGTCGAGTGGAAGATTGTGTTGCGCGGCCCACTCTTCGGCGTAGGCCATTTGACCTTCGGCACTTGCTCCATCGGCCTGCTTCGCGGAACTGAAGCGGAGGTAGGAACAGACGCGTCCGTCATGCTGCGGCGCGATCGCCGTCAGAGATCTCGATCCATGGTTTTTCTCAAAGTTGCGTAGTACAACCACGAATATCTATCGAGCTCCTGCAACCTTGGTCGCCGCGTAATAGCCACTCCCCGGGTTGCCGACCAGACTGCCCATCGACGTGATGTTGACCACATGCCCCGAGCGGCGCTCGCGCATGCGCGGCAGCGCGGCGCGGATCATCGCGGCTGCGCCGAAGAAATTCGCTTCGAACATCGCGCGCACTTCGTCGTCCTCGCCCTCTTCCACGGCGGACAAATAACCGAAACCCGCGTTATTCACTAGCACGTCGACATGACCGAACGCGGCGTGCCTCGACGGCGCACCAGCCTCGACCGATCACCGCGCTCGCAAATTCGCGGCCGAAGCCGGTCGAGCAGCCGGTGATGAACCAGACAGGCGTGTCGTTCGATGATGCGGGCATGGAGGTTCTCCGTGTGTTCGTGAGGGAAATAGCCTTCAACGACTATGTTGGCGCAAAAAGAACAAGCGCGCAGCGCGCCTCTTTTCATCGGGACGAGCGCATGGCCGACATTGCAGCGCAGCATGACGATGACCAACGTAGACAGTCGAACGACTTTCATAGACTGCTGATTCAAAAGCAAAAAAAGGCGTCACACATACGCCATGCCGCTTTTGTGACAAACAATGTCGGGTCGATGTTAGCCCTGTGCCCTCGCTCCGCTCTATCGTGTAGGCCATGCAGCGCCCAACACAAACATGGCTCTCAAAGAGCTCAGGAGACATAGTGGAAACCCTTGCCTTCATCTGGGACAACCTGGCGAGTATCGCCAGGATGACCGGCGAGCACATCGAGATCGTCGGCGTCGGCGTCGGTCTGGCGATTCTCACCGGCGTGCCGCTCGGCATCGCGATCACGGTCAACGAGAAGCTCGCGAAGATCGTGTTGTATGTCGCCGCGATCATCATGACGATTCCGTCGGTTGCGCTCTTCGGTTTGATGATTCCGGTCCTCTCCGTGATCGGCCAGGGCATCGGCTTTTTGCCGACGGTCATCGCGCTGTTCCTCTATTCGCAGTTGCCCATCGTGCGCAACACCTACACCGCGATCACCAACATCGACCCGGCCTTGCGCGAAGCGGCGCGCGGCATGGGCATGACGACCGGGGAGCGCCTGCGCAAAGTAGAGATTCCCATCGCCCTGCCGATCATCATGGCGGGCGTGCGCATGGCCGTGGTCATCAACGTGGGCATCGCGGCGATCGCGGCGTATATCGGCGCGGGCGGGCTCGGCAAGCTCATCAGCCGCGGCATTTCGCAATCGGATCCTCGGCAGTTGATCGCAGGCGCGATCCTCGTCTCCGTGCTCGCCATCGCCGCCGATATCGGTCTCTCGTGGTTGCAGCGCTGGCTCACGCCGAAGGGCCTCCGCGCTCCTTCGCGCGCCGCCAGTCTCGCGCTGCGCTTAACCGCCATGACGGGCTTTCGCAAACAAACCGGACACGCGCAATAAACCATGATCAAGCTCTCCAACCTCAGCAAGCGATACGAAGGCGCCGCGAGCGCGGTCGTCGACGGCATCAACATGGAAGTGGGCGCGGGCGAGATCTGCGTGCTGCTCGGGCCGTCGGGATGCGGCAAGACCACGACGCTCAAGATGATCAACCGTCTCGTGCGTCCGACTTCCGGCAAGATCTATCTCGAAGGCCGCGACACCGACGAGTTCGAAGTGACGGAGCTGCGCCGCCGCATCGGTTATGTGATTCAGCAGATCGGGCTCTTTCCCAACATGACCGTGGAAGAGAACATCTGTGTCGTGCCGACCCTGCTCGGCTGGGACAAGACGAAGGCGCGCCGACGCGCGGCCGAGTTGCTGGAGATCGTCGCGCTCGATCCGGCCACGTATCTGACGCGCTACCCGAAGGATCTGTCAGGCGGCCAGGCGCAACGCGTCGGCGTGGCGCGCGCGCTCGCCACCGATCCGCCCGTCATGCTGATGGACGAGCCCTTCGGCGCAATCGATCCGATCAATCGCGAATTGATTCAGGACGAGTTCCTGCGCATTCAGAAGCAGGTCAAGAAGACGATCATGTTCGTGAGTCACGATATCGACGAAGCCGTGAAGATGGCCGACAAGATCGCGATCTTCCGCAACGGTCATCTCGAACAGTTCGATTCGCCGGACCACATTCTCGCGCGGCCGGCCACGCCTTTCATTGCGGGATTCGTCGGCACCGATCGCGCGTTGAAGCGGCTGCGTCTGCTGCGTGCGCGCGATGCCCTGTCCGCCTCCGACTGCCTCGTGCGTGTCGGCGAAGACAGCACGCGCGCCAAGGCGATGATGGAGAAGCACGGCGTCGCGCAGATCGTGCTCGTCGATGCCGCCGACAAACCGCATGGCTACCTCACCATCGATCGCCTGTTGAAGCTGGATGGCCCGATCACCGCCGCGCACGCCCTTCCCGTGCAGGCCACCGCGAGCCAGAAGGACGATCTGCGCACCGTCGTCTCGACGATGTTCGCAAGCGGCGCATCGTGGATGCCGACTGTGGATGACGATGGCCGCTTCGTCGGCTACGTGAGTCAGGAGCGCATCGTCGATATGTTGAAGCTGCCTCAGGGAGAGCGTGCATGAAACGAGCTCTTTCAATCGCGCTGCTCGCCGCCGTAAGCACCCAGGCGCATGCGGATAGCTGGTGGGAAAGCATCGACCAGTATCGCAGCGACATTGCCTATCAAGGTCTGCACATGATGATGATGGTCGCGGTGGCGGGCGTGCTCGCGATCATCGTCGCGGTGCCGGCCGGCGTCTATCTGAGCCGTCCCTCGCAGAAACGCGGCGCGGCCATCGTCATGCAATCGCTCAATGCGGGTCAGGCCGTGCCGAAACTCGCGCTACTCGCCCTTGCGATGAGCGTGATGGGCATCGGCGCGGCGCCTGCGATCTTCGGCCTCTGGGTCGCGACGCTCTTGCCGATCGCCCTCAACACCTATGAAGGCTTGCGCGCGGTGCCACCCGCGCTGATCGAAGCGGCGACCGGCATGGGCATGACGCCCTGGCAGATTCTCTGGCGCGTCGAGCTTCCCAACGCGTTGTATGTGATCTTCGCGGGCGTTCGCACGGCGCTCGCGATCACGGTCGGCACGGCGCCGCTCGCGTTCCTGATCGGCGGAGGCGGACTGGGCGAGCTGATCTTCACCGGCATCGATCTGAACGACTTCGGCATGCTGCTCGCAGGTGCGGTTCCGACCGCCCTGCTCGCGATTCTCACCGATGCGTTCATCGGTCAGATGCAACGCATGCTCGTGTCACGCGGCGTGAATCCGCAAAACTGATTTCATCCACCTTGAGAGAGACCATGAAAAAGCTATTCGCGGTATCGTTCGTCCTCCTTATTTCTATCTTGGCCAGCGTTTCGGCAAGCGCCGCGTCGGTGGTCGTCGGCGGCAAGAACTTCACCGAGCAGCAGTTGATGGCCGAGATGACCACGCGCTATCTCGAAGCGAAGGGCTTCACCGTGACGAAGAAAGACGGCATGGGCAGCGCCGTATTGCGTCAGGCGCAGGAGAACGGTCAGGTGGATGTGTACTGGGAATACACGGGCACTTCGCTCATCACCTACAACAAGATCAATGACCGCCTCTCGCCCGAGGATACCTACAAGAAGGTCAAGGAACTCGACGCAGCCAAGGGTCTCGTGTGGCTGAATCCGTCGAAGGCGAACAACACGTATGCTTTCGCGATGAATCAGGACGAAGCGAAGAAGCTCGGTATCGTCACGATGAGCGATCTCGCGAAGGCGCTCAAGGACGGCAAGGAACTGACGTTCGCCTGCAACTCGGAGTTCTACGCACGCCCCGACGGTCTGCGCCCGCTGCAGAAGCAGTACGGTTTCGAATTCAGCCAGGGCGACGTGAAGCGCATGGACACGGGCCTTACGTATCAGGCGCTGAAAGATCGTCAGGTGAATGTCGCGCTCGTGTTCGCAACGGACGGCCGGGTGCCCGCGTTCAACTTCGTCTTGCTGAAGGACGACAAGGGCTACTTCCCTTCTTACGCGCTGACGCCGGTCATCCGCAAGGCGACGCTCGACGCCAACCCGACGCTCGGCCCGCTGCTCAACGCACTCTCCGCCAAACTCGACGCACCGACGATGGCCCGCCTGAATGCGAGCGTCGACGTGCAGAAAAAGTCCTTCTCCGATGTCGCGAACCAGTTCCTCAAAGAGTCCGGGCTGATCTGACCCGCACCCTCGCACAAGGATCGAACTCATGACCACGATCAAAGTGGCGGCCGCACAAACCGATACCGCTTACGGCGACGTGCGGGCAAATCTCGCGCGCCATCTCGACCTTATCGCCGATGCGAGAAAGCAAGGCGTCAAGCTGCTTGTCTTTCCCGAGCTTTCCCTTCACGGCCACAGCGGTGGCAAGGACGCGCTGCGTCTCGCGATGACGCGCGACGATCCCGCGATCAAACAGCTTGCCGAAGCGAGCGCGGGAATGCACGTGGTGTTCGGGCTCATCGAGGAAGCGCCCGGCGGACAGTTCTACAACAGCCAGGCAACGGTGGCGAACGGAAAGCTGGTTCACGTGCATCGCAAGACCATGCTGGCGACATACGGAAAGCTGCGCGACGGTCTTTACTTCGCCGCGGGCCAGAAGCCGGAAAGCTTCGCAATCGACGAAGCATGGCGCGTGGCGACGCCCATCTGCAACGACCTGTGGAATCCGGCAGTGGTGCACGGGCTCATGTGCGAAGGCGTCACGCTGCTCGCCGCACCGATCAGTTCGGCGCGTGAAGCCGTGGGCGAAGGTTTCGACAATCCATCGGGATGGGACATCAATCTGCGCTTTTATGCGCTCACCTACGGCGTACCGATCGTGATGGCGAATCGCGTAGGCACCGAAGGCATGATGACCTTCTGGGGCGGCTCGCGCATTCTCGATCCCTTCGGCAAGACCATCGCACAGGCTGCGGGCGAGGACGAAGGTCTCGTCATCGGCGAGCTCGATTACGAGGCGCTCCGCCGCGCGCGCTTCCTTCTGCCGACCGTGCGCGATGCGCGCATCTACGCGCAGCGAACCTGAACGAACATCAACGACAACCATGCGCGATTTTCTTCTCAACGATGCGGACCGTGCCTTTCGCACCGAAGTCCGCGACTTTCTGCAACGCGAGCTGGCGCCGCGCGCCGCCGATATCGAAGACCGTCAGGACTGGGACGCGGTGAAACATGTGGTGCGCGCACTCGGCGCCGCGGGCTATCTGAAGCTGATGTTCCCCGATCTCTATAAGGGCAAGCTCGAACATCCAGGCCTCACGCACGCGACCATTCTTTCCGAGGAAGCGTCGTACCTCAACTATGCGTTCGAGACGACCATCGCAACGGCGCTTTCCTGTGCGTATCCGCTGCATAGGCATGCGAGCGAGCGTCTGCGCGACACGTATCTCCGGCCCATTCTCGAAGGCACGGCAATCGGAGCGATCTGCGTGACGGAGCCGAACGTGGGCAGCGATTCGGCGGGCATGGAGACGCGCATCGAGTTCGATGAAGCGCGCAACGAGTGGGTGATCAACGGCTTCAAGCGCTACATCTCGAACGCGTCGGTGGCGGACGTCTATATCGTGTACGGACTGACCGGCGACGGCATGACCGCCGTTGCCGTGCCGAAGAGCGCGGAGGGAATTGGCTTTCCGCGCAACTACACGTTCATGGGCCGGCGCGGCTGCATCGTGGGCGAAGTGAAGTTCGACGATTGCCGCGTCCCGGCCGATCATTTGCTGGGCGAGCAAGGCGGCGGCTTTCGCATCATGCGCGGCATGTTCAACTTCGAGCGCGCGATTCTCGGCGGCTCGGGTCTCGGCGTCGCGCGCAGCGCGTTCGATATCGCGAAGGCGCACGCGCAGACGCGCACGTCCTTCGGCCAGCCGCTCGGCTGCAAGCAACTGATCTGGGACAAGGTCGCGCAGATGAGCTGGCGCATCGACGCAGCGGAACTCATCACTTATCGCGCGACGAAGATGTACGACGCGGGCGCCGACGGCAAGGCGTTGATGAAGGAAGCCGCGATGGCGAAGCTCGTCGCAACCGAAACCGCGAACTATTGCGCCAACGAAACCGTGCAGATTCTCGGCGGCGATGGCCTCACCAAGGAATACGGCCGCGCGGAGCAGCTTTATCGCGATGCGCGCGCGCTGACCATCGTCGGGGGCACGTCGGAAGTCGCCAAGTATCTGATCGCGGGCCGCGATCTTCCCGATATCCGCATCACACTCTAAAGAGCAACACACGCATCATGCTCACGATCACGTCGCTTTTCGAAAACACGGTCTCCAAGTATCCGGACCGTCCCGCGCTGACCTGCGGCGCCGTCACCTTCACATATGCGCAATGGAACGCGCGCGTGCGCCGTCTTGCGCAAGCGCTGTTCGATCTCGGCGTGCGCCAGATGGATCGCGTCGCCATTCTGCAAAAGACCTCCGACGCGACGCCGACCGCGTACATGGCGTGCCAGTTGCTCGGCGCCATCGCCGTGCCGATGAACTTCCGTCTCTCGTCCAACGAAGCCGCGTTCATTCTGCGCGATGCGGGCGCACGCGCGCTGATCTATGACGACACGATGCTGCCCGTCGTCACGAAGATCGAGCGTGTGTTGCCCGATCTGCGCACGTATGTGTGCGTGAACGGCGGTGCGGACATGCCTTCGCATCATCATTCGTTCGATGCGTTGATCGAACGCGTCGCGCAACTCGACGCGCCGCTTCCACGCCTGCAACCCGGCGATATCTCCGCGCTCGTCTACACGTCCGGCACCACGGGCCGCCCGAAAGGCGCGATCCACACGCACGGCAACGATGTCTCCATCGCGACGAACTGCGTGATGGAGTACAGCCTCACGAGCACGGACGCGGCCTTGCATATCGCGCCGCTTTATCACGTCGGCGGGATGCAGGCGTACTTCGTGCCGCACCTGATGGTCGGCGCGCACAACGTGATCCTGCCGCGTTACGAACCGCTCGCGACGCTGCGAGCCATCGCGCACTACGGCATCACGACGCTGTTCGCGGTGCCGACGCAGATTCAGGACATGCTGTTCCACCCGGACTTCGCCGCCATCGACATGCACAGCCTGCGCATGATCACCACCGGCGGCGCGGCGATTCCCGCACGAACGATGCAGCGCGTCATCGACGAATTCTGCCCGAACATTTTCAACGGCTACGGCATGACCGAAGCGAGTCTCACGCTGCTGCTGCATCCGCGCGACGCGCTCACGTATCTCGGTTCGTGCGGCAAGCCCACGCTCATCAGCACATGCCGCGTGATTCGCAACGATCCGCAAAGCGTCGTGCCACCCGACGAAACCGTCGCGGCCGGCGAAGTCGGGCAGTTGATCGTGAAAGGACCGCAGCTCGCATCGGGCTACTGGAACAATCCGGTGGAGACCGACAAGAAGTTCAAGTCGGGCTGGCTCTATACAGGCGATCTGTTCAGCGTCGACGAAGCGGGCTACTTTCATTTCCAGGGCCGCGCCGACGACATGATCGTGTCGGGCGGCGAGAACATCTATCCGCGCGAGATCGAGGAAGTGCTGTACCACTGCCCCGGCGTGCAGGAAGCTGCGGTGATCGGCGTGCCGGACGAGAAGTGGGGACAAGCGGTGACGGCGTTCATCGTACGCAGTGTGGCGACCTTGACGGAGGACGATATCGTCGCCTTCTGCAAGTCAGGCGATGATCTCGCGCCCTACAAGCGGCCCAAGAAGATCTTCTTCGTCGAGAGGCTGCCGCTGAATCCGAGCGGCAAGGTGCTGCGCCACGAACTCGCCGGACCCGTTTATCAAAGCATGCTGTCAGGAGCCCCGCAATGAGCGAACCCGTGCTGTATCAACAAGACGGACACATCGTCACCATGACGCTGAATCGTCCGGAGACACGCAACGCGATCACGGAAAAGGAAGTCGTCGATGCCATCGTCGCGTGTCTCGAACGCGCGCAGGGCGACATGTCGGTGCGCGCCATCGTACTGACGGGCGCGGGTCCGGCGTTCTCGTCGGGCGGCAACATCAAGCACATGCGCGACGAAGTCGGCACGTTCTCCGGCAGCTCCGCGCAGATTCGCGAGAACTACCGGCGCGGCATTCAGCGCATTCCGCGCGCGTTTCATGAGCTCGACGTGCCGGTCATCGCAGCCGTCAACGGTCCCGCGCATGGCGCGGGCTGCGATCTCGCGCTGATGTGCGATATCCGCATCGCGGGAGAAAGTGCCTTGTTTGCAGAGAGTTTCGCGAAGGTCGGCATCATTCCGGGCGATGGCGGCGCGTGGCTGCTGCCGCGCGCGGTCGGTCTTTCGCGCGCCAACGAGATGATCTTCACCGGCCGCGCGATCGATGCGAAGCGCGCCGAACAATGGGGCCTCGTGTCGCAAGTCGTGCCCGATGCACAGTTGATGGACACCGCCCTCTCGCTCGCGCGCGAAATCGCGGGCAACGCACCCGATATCCTGCGCATGTCGAAACGTCTCGTGCGCGAAGGGCAACGTATGGATCTGCCGAGTCTGCTGGAAATGTCCGCGGCGTTTCAGGGCATCGCGCATCGCACGGCGGATCATCGCGAGGCGATTGCGGCGACCTTCGAACGTCGCGCGCCCAATTACACGGGAGCGTGATGCATGGGCGCATCGGCCATCGCGTTCATTCACGAACTGAGCTTCGAGGCGCTGCCGCCGCAAGTCGTCCGGCAAGCGAAGCTGTGCGCGCTCGACCTGCTCGGCGTCGCGCTCGCGGGCAGAAACACCGAACTGTCGCGCATCGCGCACGATCATGCGGCCGAGTTCTTCGCGGCCGGCACGCTGCGTTCGCGCATGTTGTTCGATGGCCGCATCGCGAGTCCTCTCGGCGCGGGACTCGCGGGTGCGATGACCATCGACAGCTGCGACGGCCACGACGGTCACGCGCAAACCAAGGGCCACGTGGGCGTCGCGGTGCTGCCCGCATTGCTCGCGCTCGCGGATATCCGGCGCGACATGACGGGCCGCGAATTCCTCGCGTGCGTCGCGCTCGGCTATGAACTCGGCACGCGCGCGGGCATTGCGTTGCATGCGAGCGCCTGCGATTATCATACGTCGGGCGCATGGAACGCCCTGGCTGCGGCGGCGCTCGCCGCGCGCGTGTTGCCGCTCGACATGCGGCAGACGCGCGAGGCGCTCGGCATCGCGGAGTATCACGGGCCGCGCAGTCAGATGATGCGCTGCATCGACCATCCGACGATGGTGAAGGACGGTTCCGGCTGGGGCTGCATGGCGGGCCTTTCCGCGGGCTTTCTCGCGCAGCGCGGCTTCACGGGCGGACCGGCCCTCACCATCGAGCAGGAAGAAACCCGCAATCTCTGGAGCGATCTCGGCGAACGCTGGCGCATCATGGAGCAATACTTCAAACCGCAACCGGTCTGCAGGTGGGCGCATCCCGCGATTGACGCCGCGCTCGCGCTCAGGTCGAAGCACGGCTTCACGAGCGAGCAGGTTCGCGCGGTGAACGTCCGTACGTTCCATCACGCGACGCGGCTCGCGCATGCCGCGCCGGCATCGACCGAAGAAGCGCAATACAGCCTGCTGTTTCCGGTGGCCGTCGCTCTGAAGCATGGCGCGGTGCGCTTCGATGCCTTGCAAGGCGACGCGCTCCATGACGAAGAAGTGCTGCGCCTGAGCCATATCATTCGCGCGGACGAATGCGCGCACCACACGTCGCGCTTCCCGAACGAGCGCATTGCGGAGATGAGCATCGAACTATTCGATGGACGGCTCTTCGAGTCGGGTCCGACGCAAGCGCTCGGCGATCCCGATTTGCCGCTCGGCGAAGAGGCGATCCGCGCGAAGTTCCGCGCCTTCGCCGACGCCGCCCGCGTTACGAGTTTCGCGCGCGATCTCGAAGACAGCATCGACGTACTCGATGTGAAAGACGCCGCCCTGACGCCGCTGCTCGATCTCGTGCTCGCGCGTCACGTCTGACGTATGAACGCGAAAGACATCCCGCCCATCGCGCGTTCCGTCAAGGCGGCGCGCACGCCCGCTTCGACCGCTTCCACCACCACGCACGACGCAAGCAAGCCGCAACGCATGGGCTTCTTCCTCGTCCCGCATTTCTCGATGATGGCGCTCAGCTCCGTCACCGAACCCTTGCGCGCGGCCAATCGCGTGAGCGGCAAGGAACTGTATAGCTGGCATCTGATCAGCGCCGACGGCGAGCCGGTCTCGTCGAGCTCGGGCTTCGCGCTGCTGCCCGACTTCGCGATCACGTCGTCGCCGGAACTGAGCCATGTGTTCGTCGTCGCGAGCATCGGCGTTTCGAACTATCGCAACGCGCAGGTCTTCGAATTCTTGCGGCGCTATGCGGCGAAAGGCTCGACGCTCGGCGGCATCAGTCTCGGCACGATGATCCTCGCGCGCGCTGGCCTGCTCGATCGTCGCCGTTGCACGATTCACTGGGAAGCGCTCAAGGAGCTCGCCGACGAGTTTCCATCGCTCGATGTGAGCCGCGATCTCTACTGCATCGAAGGCGATCGCATGACGTGCAGCGGCGGCACGGCGGCCATCGACATGATGCTCGATCTGATCGCGCGTCAGCATGGGCATCAGCTCGCGGCGGAAGTGGCCGATCAGTTCATCCACACGCGCATGCGCACCGCGCAGGAAAGCCAGAAGATGGCGATCCAGTGGCGCTATGGCGTGGAGGACCGGCGCATCGTGCATGCGGTCACGTTGATGGAACAGAACATCGAACGTCCCATTCCGATGAAAACCATCGCGTCGCTCGCGGGAATCTCGCCACGCACTTTCGAACGCATGTGGATCAAACACTTCAACGTGAGGCCTTCGCAGTTCTATCTGGAACTGCGGTTGAAGGCCGCACAGAAGCTGATTCGCGAGTCGTCGCTCTCCCTGCTCGATGTCGCGATGCAATGCGGCTTTGCGAGCGCGTCGCATCTCGGGCGCTGCTACAAGCAGCTCTTCGCGAGGACGCCCGGACAGGAACGCGCTGCAAGCGACGCGGGCTGACTCATCCGGCGTCACCTCCGCTGATGATCGACTGCATGCTCTTCAGGAGCCTCTGCAGATCGTGAAGCAGCCCGACCGTATCGCCGAACTCCATCAGGCCGGGCTTGACTCCGTCGCTGAAAAGCAGGGTGCCGTCGAGCGAGTGATCGACGATCAGGCCCGCATACGCGGCATGCGGCATGTAGTCGTCGCCACCGAGCGCGAAGACATTGCCGTTCACGGCGGCATCGCGCAGGCGCATCAGAAATTGCACTTCGGGCGCGCGCGACGCCGACAACCGATGAATATCGAAGTATTCGGCGACCGCGAGTATCGCGTTCGTGCACGGCACGATCAGCGCGAACGCGATGCGCTTGTCGGCCGTATCGAACGACGGCCACGAGAGCGTGTCTTCGGGCGGCGGAGTCTTGGTCGGCATGCCGTCGTCGCCATGCGCGTGGGCTTGCCTGTCCGAACGCGTGCGCGCGAGTAACGGCTGCGCTTTCGCGAAGTCCGGCGGCGGCGCACCGCGCTCGATCCAGTCGTGCAGCAGGCTCGCATAGGCGACGAGCGTCGTCAGTTGCGCTTCGATGAAGGCGACGCCGATTCGGCATGCGTCCGGATGTCTGTGCTCGGGCATGGCGGCTCCATGAGTTCGCGTGGGAATGTCGTCGATGCAATGTTCGGGCCTGTTCGAAGGTACGTTGCGCGATCGACGGTTAGTTGCACGATTGACACCGAAACCAGACATTGGCTTCGTGACAATGCTGTGGAAGAAATACTACAACTGTCATAAAGCAAATTTACCAATGCCTGACGACACGCTATATTCCAGCAGCTATAGCGTCGGTTCACAGGCCCTGAGGCGCTGCGGCAACGTTACTCTTCTGCGTTCATCGGGCTGCGGGATATCGTCCCGTTCGCCAAGTGCCATGCACATCGCGAAGCACTCGACCTTTGCGCCATCTCGCGCGAAGCCGGGACGTGCGCGCTCGCGCTTTGACCAAGCCGCGTCGTCCTCAATCGAGCCGCGTCGAGCGGCATCCGCATGAAGCGGACAACACCAAGGAAAAGAAGAATGAAGAAGCACATCGTAGCGGCGGCGGTTCTCGGCATGTTCGGCATCGCGGCGCACGCGCAGAGCAGCGTCACGCTGTACGGCGTCATCGACGCCGGTATCACGTATGCGAACAAGGTCGCGACGGCCAATGGCCACGACAGCGTCGTGAAGTACGCCGACGGCGTCGCGCAAGGCAGCCGCTGGGGCCTGCGCGGCACGGAAGATCTGGGCGGCGGTCTCAAGACGATCTTCGTGCTGGAAAGCGGCTTCAACAGCGGCGACGGCACGCTCGGCCAGGGCGGCGCGCTGTTCGGCCGTCAGGCTTATGTGGGCCTTTCGAAGAACGAATACGGCTCGCTGACCTTCGGTCGCCAATACTCGTTCTCGACCGATTACCTCGGCGGCAGCTACACGATGGGCAGCCAGACGCCCGCCGGCAACTACGCGTATCACATCAACGATCTGGACCAGCTGACCTCGAGCCGCATCAACAACTCGGTCAAGTTCAGCAGCGCGAATTTCTACGGCGTGACCTTCGGCGCGATGTACGGCTTCTCGAACTCGACGAACTTCGCGGGCTCGCCCACGACGGGCACGGGCGCGACGGCGGTGCAAGGTTCGTCGAGCGCGTACAGCTTTGGTTTGAACTACGCGCAAGGTCCGTTCGGCATCGGCGCGGCGTACACCAACATCCGCTTCCCGAATGGCGCGACGCCGCCGTTCAGCGTGAGCATCGCCAACGTGAACACGGGCGGCTTGCGCGACCTCGAAACCTTCGGCGTCGGCGCGCGTTACATGATCGCCGCCGCGACGGTCTGGGCGAACTGGACGCACACGAAGTTCGAGCCGATCACGGCGGCTTCGTCGACGCTCAACAACTATGAAATCGGCGGCAAGTATGCATTCACGCCGGCGTTGAGCGCGGGTCTCGGCTACACGTTCTCGGACCTCGGCGGCAACTTCGATGGCCGGTGGCATCAGATCAACGGCGTGATCGATTACGCGCTGTCCAAGCGCACCGACGTGTACGTGATCGGCGCCTACCAGAAGGCCTCGGGTGAGAACCGCGGCGTACCGGTGCAGGCGGAGATCGGCTCGTCCTCGTCGTTCATCGGCAATGCGGGCGCGAACACGCAGTTCGTGTCGCGCGTCGGCCTGCGCCACAAGTTCTGATGCACTGATGTTTCTTTGAGCGGTGTCGTACCGCTCGTGCAAACGAATCCCCTGCAAGTCATGCGGCTTGCAGGGGATTTTCGTTTTCCCGTAGCGTGGCGGGTCGCGTGCCGGTCGTTGCGGTCAATAGCACTTCGAGCCGTGCGCAATATCCTGCATGCGCGATGCAATCGACTGGACCATCGTGACGACGTTGGTCGGATCGAGCACGGTACATCCTCCGATGATGCCGCCATAAACGCGGGCCATCGCCTTGCTGTCCATCTCTTCGTCCCTGGGTAGATCCTTTATCACGAGCGTAGTCATGGCAGTTCTCCGAAGTCTTGGGTATGGAAAGTTCAAAATGCTTTCCATGCGCCTCGTTCATGCATGACCTGTGCCAATTGCAGACGAAATGTCCGCGTGCTTGCGTTACAAGGCTTCGCGCGTTTGTGCCGCCTATGCAGTGTCGATCCTTCGACGACTTAAGCGCTTACCTCTGTCGGTCGGTCGCCGACACTCGCGAAGTTATCGCTTTCGCGTCGGGACGTGCTCGTAGCGCGCGAGAAACATGTCGGCGGCCGTTTCCGCCACTTTCTTCTGTTCGGCTTTCGTGAGCGGCGGTTGACCCATCGTCACTTGCGGCCAGAAGGCGAAACCCTTCACGATGCCGTGCAACTGCTGCCCGGCGAACACCGGATCGGCGACCGCAAGGCGGCCATCTGCGGCGGCCTTCCTGATCCACAGCGTCACGTCCTCTTCGCGCTCGCCGATACGCGCCACCATGTCCCGCGCACGCTCCGGCGAATGAATGCCCGCCGCGATCGCGACGCGCGCCAGCGAAAGAAATGCCTCGTCGTTCATCAGACGCAGCTTGCGCGTGAGCAGCGCGAGCAGTTGCGCGCGCAGCGGTTCATCGGCGCTGTAGGCGGGCGCATCGCCCGCATCGCTCGCGTCCCATAAGCGATGCAGGATCGCCGCGAACAGCGCCTCCTTGCTCTCGAAGTGGTTATAGACGGTGCGCTTGGAGACGCCCGCGCGCGCGGCGATGCGGTCCATGCTGGTCGCGTCGTAACCGGCCGCGATGAACTCGTCCACGGCCGCCTCGACGATGGCGGCGCGCTTGCGGTCGGTCAGGCGCTGGGGAGTGGCGTTCGAATTCATCGTGATATTTTACACCGCTTGGTTTACTTTTTTTTCGAAATTAAACTACACTGTACAGTCTACTTTCATGCCGCGGACTCTCGTCCCGATTCGTCACATGACTTCGTTTGCCGATCGCATCAGCCGTGTCCTGGGTCTCGTCGCCGCCAAACGCGGTCGCGAGTTGTCGAGCGCATCGCCGCAGCATGACGGCGAGCGCTTTCGCAACGTGAAGCCGCGGCCGGTCGAGGGCTTCGGCAAAACTTTGCGCATCATGTGGAACATGCTGCTCAACAAGCCGCGCAACACGGCGCCGGCGCAGGCGCCCGTCGTCGATACGCTCACGCGCGCGCAACTCGACGCCGCCCCCGACCGCAGTCTGTACCGGCTCGGTCATTCGACCCTGCTCTTCAAGCTGCGCGGTGCGTACTGGCTGACCGATCCGGTGTTCGGCGAGCGCGCTTCGCCGTTCAAACGCGTCGGCCCGAAGCGCTTTCATGCGCCGCCCATTGCTCTCGAGGATCTGCCGCCGCTCGCGGCCGTGATCCTTTCGCACGATCACTACGATCATCTCGACCGCGACACCGTGCTCGCGCTCGATGCAACGACGCAGGTCTTTCTCACGCCGCTGGGCGTCGGCGACCGTCTGATCGAATGGGGCATCGATGCATCGAAGGTGCGTCAGCTCGACTGGTGGCAGAGCGCACAAGTCGATGGCCTCGCATTGACCGCGACGCCCGCGCAGCACTTCTCCGGCCGCAGTCTTTTCGATGGCAACAGCACGCTGTGGGCGTCGTGGGTGATCGCCGACGATGACCTGCGCGTGTTCTTCAGCGGCGACACCGGTTATTTCGACGGCTTCAGAACGATCGGCGAGCGCCTTGGACCTTTCGACGTCACGCTGATCGAGACCGGCGCATATGATCCGCAATGGCCTTACGTTCACATGCAGCCCGAGGAAACGGTGCAGGCGCATATCGATGTGCGCGGCCGCTGGCTCGTGCCGATTCACAACGGCACCTTCGATCTCGCGATGCATCCGTGGCAGGAACCGTTCGAGCGCGTGACCGGGCTCGCGCTGGCACGCGGCGTGGGCGTCGCGACACCGCGCATGGGCGAGCGCCTCGATCTCGAAGCGCCGCATCGCGGCGAACGCTGGTGGCGCGAAGTCGCCGACGCCCCGAAGCCTGGATCGTGGCGTCTGTGCGCGTCGCGGGCCGAAGGACTCGAATGACGCGCACACGCCGGGACGACTTCACTCGCCCTCGCCTTCCCCGAGTCGCGCTCGATGCGCGGCCACCGGTTGCTGCATTAATGAATGCCTGAAGGATTACCCACAATGCAGCCAGCCAATTGCGATTTCTTCCCGTTTCCCGGCGGCATCGCCTGAGCCATGCGCACGCCCCGCACAGTGCGAGCCGCAGAGAACTTCGGACGCGTACGCCTCTCGCGTTCGTTCTTCATGCGCGAGTTCCTGTTCAGCGAGATTGCTTGCATGCAGGGCATGTCCAACATGCCGGACGATCCCGAACTGGCGATAGCCGCGGGTCGCGCGTTATGCGAGCACTTGCTCGAACCGTTGCAGGCGACGTTCGGCAGAATCGCGATTCGCTCGGGCTATCGTTCGTCCCAAGTGAACGGCTTCGGCAACGAACACGATTTGAGTTGCGCGTCGAACGAACACAACCGCGCGCGCCACGGGTGGGATCGGCGCGACGCGGACGGCGGCATGGGCGCGATGGCGAGCATCGTGATTCCGTGGCACATGGACCGTTTGCGCGAAGGCGGCTCGTGGATATCACTGGCATGGTGGATCCACGATCATCTCCCGTACAGCGAGCTGGAGTTCTATCCGAAGCTCGGCGCGTTCAACATTGCGTGGCACGAGATGCCGAAGCGCCGCATATCGAGCTACGCCGACCCGCGCGGCGTGCTCACCGCGCCGGGTCATGCGAACCACGGCGGCGAGCATCGCGAGCACTATCCTGGCTATCCGGCGCTGGTGATGCCGCCGCCCTTTCGGCGCGACGATTAACGCGCGACGATTAACGCGCGACGATCAACGCGCGACGAGCTTGCGGATCACCTCGCGCAACGGCGTCGTGCCCTTGACGATTTCATCGCGATTGCCTTCGAAATCGATCCAGCCTTCGTTGAAGCCGTCGAGCATGCGCACGCGCGGCATGGGGTTCTTCATGCCCTGGCTCGTGAACAGCCCTTCCCACGTATCGCGCGGCACGGCCTGCGCGCGCACTTGCTTGCCGAGCACATCCGCAAACGCGGCGGCGATATCGTTCGGGCTGATGCGCTGCGGCCCTTCGAGTTCGACGAAGCGCGCGCCGCTCCACGTTTCCCGAAGCAGCTTCGCCGCGAGCCGCCCGATATCGTCGGTCGCGATCATCGGAATCGCGCGGTCGAGCGGTTGCAGGAACGAGTGAACGATGCCTTCGTTGCGCGCGCCTTCGACATCCCATGCGCAGTTCTCCATGAACCAGCCGGGGCGCAGGAACGTCACCGGAATCGCCTGCTCGCGCAATGCCTCCTCCAATAGCGTGCGCTGCGTGAGCAGATTGGTTTGCGTCGCCTGAGCGCCGATCGTCGAAAGGCACAGGATGCTGCGCGGCCGGGCGCGCGCCACCGCGGCGACGATTGCATCGCTCACTTCGCGCGCTTCAGGAAATCCCGGCGCGGGATCGAATTGCGGCGGCGGGAGAATGAACACGGCCTGCGCGCCTTCGAACGCGCGAGCGAGCGAGTCTGCATCGGTCATATCGGCGAGCGCGATTTCGCAACCGCGCGCCGCCCACACAGCGCCCTTGCGCGCGTCGCGCACCACGGCGCGAACGGGCTCGCCCGCCTGCAACAACGCACTGGCGACCGCGCCGCCTACTTGTCCCGTGATTCCAGTGATGACATACATGTTCCGACTCCTTATGCGATTCGTTTGACTGCAACGGATTGCATGTTAGGACTCGGACCCTGCCGGAAAAATGGCTCGCGCGTTATCGGATTCATGACGCGATGGCATTGACGGCATTCGAATGATGCGTCACGCGGCAGGCGGCAGATTCTCCTGAAGATAGATGGAGATGGGCGTCTGCAACGGCAGCCCCGACGATGTGCCCCGGTTGTAGTGCCCGAGTATGACTTCGACGGCACGGACCGCCTCGACGAACGGGCTTTGATCGAGCACCGCATCCATCACGCCTTCGATGAGCAGCGAGCGGCTGATCTCTGTGAGTTCGTGACCG
Organism: Caballeronia hypogeia; assembly: GCF_001544875.2. Taxonomy (GTDB): domain Bacteria; phylum Pseudomonadota; class Gammaproteobacteria; order Burkholderiales; family Burkholderiaceae; genus Caballeronia; species Caballeronia hypogeia. Next base: position 214,720 of record NZ_FCOA02000004.1, on the reverse strand, counting down.
ATCAGAACGGTCGAGTGCTCCTTGCGCAGCGAGCGCAATGCACGCGCGATGCCTTCGTCGCCGACCGACAAGTTGTAGATGCCGCGCAGTGACGAATGCTTCCTGAACGCATCGCGCGTGAGGCGTTCGGTCGACTGGGCATCCTCGCGGCTCTCCACCGTCGCCACGACTTCGCAGGCGGGAAAGCGCCGACGCATCACCGAGCGAAACGCGCCGTCGCGCTCTTCATGGCCGAGAAAGGTGCGCAAGCCCGAGATCACCATCACTTCTCCGCCCTGCTCGCCGAGAAAGCGCCCCATCAGTTCGCCGGCGATGCGGCCCGCGCAGCGATTATCGATACCGACATAAGCCGTGCGGCCCGTATCGGGCAAATCGCTCGCCAGCGTCACGACGGGAATGTTGCGCGCGATGCGCGACACCACATCAACGACGACGGGATGCTCATACGCGATGAGGATCATCCCGTCCGCTTTCTGCGACGCGCGATTGATGACGGTGGCGAGCGACTTCGGTTCGAGGTCGTCGAAGAACGTCAGATGACACACCACGCGATGCGTTTCGAACGACTTCTGCGCGAGCTCGAAGCCCTGCCGCAACGCGACGTAGTAAGGCGATGTCGGCTTCTGCGTGAGGATGGCGATGCGCAGCCAGCGCACCGACACCTCGTCGAGCGCGCGGTCGATCTTGAGCTTGCGCGCCGCTTCCAGCACGCGCGACTCCTTTTCGCGCGCCACGCCGCCGCGTCCGTTCAGCACGCGTTCGACCGTCGAATAACTCACGCCTGAGGCCTTGGCGACGTCGTCCATCGTAGGCTTTCTTCGGGTATTCACGGAGCGTCCTTTTGAAGAAAAGTCCTCAATAAACCGTTTGAGAGCGGAAAGTCGATCAACTAAATTCTAGCCATCGAATGCAGACAAGGGCGGAAAAAGAATCGCTCGTGCATCGATTCAATAGAAATTGCCGTCCAGGAGACAACCCCATGAACCGTATTGCTCATCGCGTGTCCGCCCTGTGCGCGGCGCTCGCTCTCGTGTCAGGTTTCGCCGCTTCCGCACCGGCATCCGCCGACGAACGCTTCGTTCTGGTCAGTCATGGATCGGATTCGAACGTGTGGTGGAACACCGTGAAGAACGGCATGCGCGACGCAAGCGAGGACTTCAACGTGCCGGTTGATTACCGCAATCCGCCATCGGGCGATACCGGCGACATGGTGCGCATTCTCGAACAGGCCGCGGCGCGCAACTACTCCGGCGTGATCACCACGGTGCCGAACTACGAGATGATCCAGAAGGGACTGACCGGGGTGAAGGCGAAGCACATTCCCATCGTGACGATCAACGGCGGCCCTGAAGCGGGCATGAAGCTCGGCGCGATCATGCATATCGGCCAGCCCGAATACGACGCGGGCAAGGCCGCCGGCGAGCGCGCGAAAGCGGCGGGCGTGCATAACTTCCTGTGCGTGAATCATGGCGCGGACATTCAGGCTTTGTGGGATCGCTGCAAGGGTTTCGCCGATGCGATCGGCGCCGACTACAAGAAGTCGACGATGGATAGCGGCGAAGACCCGACTGTGATTCAGAGCAAGGTCGCGGCCTATCTGCGCGCGCATCCGGACACGCAGGCAATCCTCGCGCTCGGTCCCGATCAGGCGACCGGCGTGCTGCGCGGCATCAACGACGCCGGCCTGACGGGCAAGGTCTACGTGGCGACTTTCGACCTTTCGCCCGACATCCTGAAAGCGATACAAGGCGGCAAGATCGCGTTCGCGATCGATCAGCAGCCGTATCTGCAGGGTTATCTCTCGGTCGCGGCAATGGCCATTTCGATTCGCGACAAGACCACGGACACGGCGCGTATCGTCGCGGCATTGAAGGACGACAAGAAGGTCGCGGCGCGTCTCGCCAAGTATGACCTCAAGCCCGTCTATACGGGATCGACCGTCAGCTCCGGTCCGAGCTTCGTGACCAAAGACAATCTCGCGCCGGTGCAGAAGTACGCGGGTTCATATCGCTGATCCGCGAATCATGTGAACGCGATTCACCGCGCGGACAGCGTTCGCGCGATTGATCGCGTACTCCGCAGGAAATAATGCCGCGATAGGATCATCCTATGCCCGGCACATGAAACTGATATTTCCACTCTCCTCCGCATTTGCTTAAAGTCTCCGTGTCCAACAAGAATTAGCTGGCTCATGTCAGCCATGGAGACGACACAATGCATGATTCGCTGGCGTCAATCAAAACGCGCACGGATAGCGCCGCCGATATCGTCGCGCCGACTTCCGTCGCGGCCCTCGCCGCCACGCTCGATTACGATGCCGCGCCGCGCGAAGGCGATGCGCTCCCGCCCTTGTGGCACTGGATCTTCTTCAGGCCGATAACGAAGCAATCGCTGATTGCGGAAGATGGTCATCCGCGCAAGGGCGGCTTCCTTCCCGATCTCGGTCTGCCGCGGCGCATGTGGGCGGGCGGAAGGCTGCGCTTTCCCGCACCGGTGATCGTGGGTGCGAACATCACGCGCGAATCGACGATTCTCGATATCAAGGAGAAACGCGGACGTACGGGCAAGCTCGGTTTCGTGACGGTCGGGCATCGTATTTGCTCAGGCGATATCGTCGCGATAGAGGAAGAGCACGACATCGTGTACCGTGAGCCCGCTGTGCCCGGCGCACCAGCGCCCGCTCCGAACGCCGCGCCGTCCGAAGCGCAATGGCAGCGCGATATCGTGCCCGACGAAGTCCTGCTGCTGCGCTATTCCGCGCTCACCTTCAACGGGCATCGCATTCATTACGACAAGCCTTATGTGACACAGGTCGAAGGCTATCCCGGTCTCGTCGTGCATGGACCGCTCATCGCGACGCTGTTGATGGATCTGTTGCGCCGACGGTTGCCCGATGCCACCGTCCTCGAATTCTCGTTCAAGGCGCAGCGTCCGTGCTTCGCGGGCAACGCGCTGCACTTGTGCGGCCAGACGTCGGCCGATGGCAAGAGCGTCGAACTCTGGTCGAAGGACCACGAAGGATGGCTCGGCATGACTGCGCGCGCCACGCTTGCCTGACCCTGATCGCCACACAGACCATGATCGAAACCACACCCGACGCTTATCAGGACATTCGCGAGGCCGTGCGCGATCTTTGCGGCCAGTTCTCCGGCGAATATTTTCGCAAGATCGATGAAGCGCGCGGTTATCCCGAAGCGTTCGTTGACGCACTCACGAAAGCCGGCTGGCTCGCCGCACTGATTCCGCAGGAATACGGCGGCTCGGGTCTCGGGCTGACGGAAGCCTCCGTCATCATGGAAGAGATCAATCGATCGGGCGGCAATTCGGGCGCGTGTCATGGCCAGATGTACAACATGGGCACGCTGCTGCGTCACGGGTCGGCGCAGCAGAAGCAACGCTATCTGCCGAAGATCGCATCCGGCGAACTGCGTCTGCAATCGATGGGCGTCACCGAGCCGACCACCGGCACCGACACGACGAAGATCAAGACGACCGCGGAAAAGAAAGGCGACCGCTATGTGATCAACGGCCAGAAGGTCTGGATCTCGCGCGTGCAGCATTCCGATCTCATGATCCTGCTCGCGCGCACCACGCCGATCGCGGACGTCAAGAAGAAGAGCGAGGGCATGTCGATCTTCATCGTCGATCTGCGCGAGGCGATCGGCAATGGCCTGACGGTGCAACCGATCCTCAACATGGTCAATCACGAAACCAACGAGCTCTTCTTCGACAACCTGGAAATTCCCGCCGAGAACCTGATCGGCGAGGAAGGCATGGGCTTCAAGTACATTCTCGACGGCCTGAATGCGGAGCGCACGCTGATCGCGGCGGAATGCATCGGCGATGGTTACTGGTTCATCGACAAAGTCTCGGAGTACGTGAAGGATCGCGTCGTGTTCGGGCGTCCAATTGGCCAGAATCAGGGTGTGCAGTTTCCGATCGCGCGCGCGTTCGTGAACGTCGAGGCGGCGAACCTGATGCGCTTCAAGGCGTGCGAACTCTTCGACGCGCACAAGCACTGTGGCGCACAGGCCAATATGGCCAAGCTGCTCGCCGCCGATGCATCATGGGAAGCGGCCAATGCGTGTCTGCAATTCCACGGCGGCTTCGGCTTCGCGGCCGAATACGATGTCGAACGCAAGTTCCGCGAGACACGTCTCTATCAGGTCGCACCCATCTCGACCAACCTGATTCTCGCGTACGTCGCCGAACATATACTCGGGCTGCCGCGCTCGTTCTGAGGAGGCTCGCCATGCGTCCGTTGCAAGGCATCAAGGTCGTCACGTTCGAGCATGCGATCGCCGCGCCCTTCTGCACGCGTCAGCTCGCCGACCTCGGTGCGCGCGTCATCAAGATCGAGCGTCCCGGAACGGGCGACTTCGCCCGCAACTATGACGAGCGCGTCTCGGGGCTGGCCTCCCATTTCGTCTGGACGAATCGCTCGAAGGAAAGCGTGACGCTGGACGTCAAGCATCCGGAGGCGATCGATGTCGTGCACAAGCTGCTCGCCGATGCCGATGTCTTCGTGCAGAATCTCGCGCCCGGCGCGACACAAAGGCTCGGCCTCGATTACGACACGTTGAAGGACCGCCATCCGCGTCTCATCGTATGCGATATCTCCGGTTATGGCTCCGATGGCCCGCTGCGCGACAAGAAAGCCTATGACTTGCTGATCCAGAGCGAATCGGGCTTTCTCAGCATCACGGGTTCGGAGGGCGAACCCGCCAAAGCGGGCTGCTCCATCGCCGATATCGCCGCCGGCATGTATGGCTACTCCAATATTCTCGCTGCGCTCATCGAACGTGGCAAAACGGGGCGCGGCAAGCGCATCGACATTTCCATGTTCGAAAGCATGGTCGAGTGGATGAGCTATCCGCTCTACTACGCCATCGACGGGCAGACGCCGCCGCGACAGGCGGGTGCATCGCACGCGACCATCTTTCCATATGGTCCGTTCCAGGCGGGCGATGGCAAAACGGTGATGCTCGGCCTGCAAAACGAACGCGAATGGAAGAAGTTCTGCGAGATCGTGATCCGCCAGCCCGCGCTTGCGGACGACGAGCGCTTCTGCGCAAACAGCCGGCGCACGCAGCATCGAGATGAACTGACTCGCATCATCGTCAATGCGTTCGCTTCATCGAGCGCGGCGCAGGTCATCGAAAGGCTGGAGGAAGCGGGCATCGCGAACGCGCGCATGAACGACATGCACGATGTGTGGAAACACGAGCAACTCGAAGCGCGTCAACGCTGGACGCGCGTGGGCACACCCGCAGGCTCGATTCCCGCGCTGTATCCACCGGGCCTTTGCGATGCGGACGAACCGCGCATGGATGCCGTCCCCGCGCTCGGCCAGCATACCGAAGCCGTGCTGCGCGAACTGGGTCTCGATAGCAACGCAATAGAACGCTTGCGCGCGGCGAACGCGATCTGAAGTCGAAATGTTCTCACGGCGATGCGCGCTCGCGCATCGTCACGCCTTGCCAGCTCTCGCGTTCGATCTGCTCCCCGATCAGCCGAAGCAAGGTCTCGCGCACCGCGACCGTCGCTGAATTCATCGGCACGTCGTTCGGCCAGCAAATGCTTGCCGGCCTTCTGATGACCGGATGGACGATTCTGCGCATCTTTGGCAAACGCGCCTCGTCCCATTGCGCGATCGCCGACGATGGAAGAATCGTGCACGCCCTGCCCGAATGCGCGATCAGCAATAGCGAAGGCAAGGAATCGATATCCGCGACGATGTTCAGCTCGACCTTCTCGCTCGCGAACGTGCGCTCGATCAGCAGACGCAAACCATTCGAAGCGCCGGGCGCAACGAGCTTCACGCCCGCGAGTTTCGCCAGCGGGCATGTGGTGGCGCGTGGCGAGATATCGCCGCCGGGCTCGCCGAGCAGATAGAGGGTTTCATCGAGCACGGGCATGGCCGTGATGCCGGGCGTATCCGACTCGCGAAACAGGATGCCGAGATCGAGTCTGCCGTTTGCGAGCAACTCGTTCAGATAGCCGCTCATGCTTTCGAAGAATTGCAGACGTATGCCGGGATACTGGTCCTGCATGCGCTCGAACAGAGGCACGGCGAGCACGGAGGCCATCGTCGTGGGCAGGCCGACGGCAACTGTCCCGGACTGCGCGCCCGCGCCCTTCGTCACTTCCTGCTTGAGCTGCTCCATCTGCCGCAACACGACGCGCGCATGACGATAGAGCGCGTCGCCTTCGGCCGTGGGCTTGACGCCGTGATTGCTGCGCAGAAGAAGTGTCACGCCGAGTTCTTCTTCGAGCCGCGCCATCTGCTGGCTGAGCGAGGGTTGCGCGACATGGAGCTGCTCCGCTGCCTTGCCGAGACTGCCGTAATCGACGATGCTGACGAAGTAGCGAAGCTGGCGAACGTCCATGAAGAATGGCGAGTGGTCGATGACGTGGCGCGCTTCCATGTCATGGCGCCGGTCGCCTATTCTATAACTCACATTGGGCCGTCATAGGCAAAGCCTGGGGCATCTCAATGTCCGGGACCGTTCTGCTCAACGCAACTCAACACGAGCGTGCTGTTCATACCCGCTTCGGGGCTGAGCATGGCGGTATGAAACTCGGTGTCGGTGCAGCGCCAGTTGGCCTGGAGATCTTTTCGGCAAGTTCCTGCGGGATCGCTTATGCGCTTTCTGTCCAGCATGTACGCGCATGTATCGCGGCCATTGCACTGACGCGTCAGATCGCGCGTCGCGTTGCCGTTCTGCGCGCCGCAGTTCGCGCCATAAGTTCCGGATATGACCTCGATCGTCCGCGCCTGCGCGCCCGCGATGCCCGCCAGCATCACGATCGCCCCTGTCGCGCATACCCGGCTAAAGCCTGCAGCACGCGCAGCCGCCCTGTCCTTGTCCATGGCGCCTCCTTCCGTTTCGCCGGCAAACCCGCCGCGACACGCTATGACGCGCCGCCGGATAGTTTCGATAGTACGCTCGCCACGACGCGGTCGCACTGCGCGCCGCCGAACTCGAACACGTCGCGCTCGGCGAGATCGAAAGCCTGTGCCAGCGATTCGCGCAACATGCTGCGCGCGCGGAAATGGCGGCTGCGTACCGTCGCTTCGGGTATGTTCAGGCATTGCGCCGTCTCTTCGACGCTCATCTCTTCGATCGAGCGCAGCACGAACACGACGCGAAACAGCTCCGGCAGTTCATCGAGCTTGCGTTCGAGCAGCGCGCGGACCTGGGAGCGCGCAAGCGCTTCGTCGGGGTTATCGTCGTCGTGCGCGCTCATGGCGTCCGCATGTTCGATATAGTCGGGCGCGTCGACGATCGGAATCACGTTCTGACGCCGCGCCGTGCGCCGCAAGCGTGCGAAGCATTCATTGAGCACGAGGCGTGACAGCCAGGTGAAGAGTTGCGAATCGCCCCGAAACTGGCTCATCGATCTGAACGCGTGCAGATAGGCCTCCTGCAGCGCGTCCTCGGCTTCGGCATCGTTGCGCAGGGTCGCGCGCGCCATGCGATAGAGACGCCGGTTATGCCGGCGCATCAGAAGCGCAAACGCGCTCCGGTCGCCCGCGACGATGCGGCGCGCGATATCCATGTCATCGCTTGACGGGACGGTCGTCTGGTTCGCGGCGGGATCGCTCATGATCGTGTTCATCGAACGTTCAGGACCGCGTGCATGGTCGGATGCAAGGTGCACGAATAGGCATAGCTGCCCGCCTCGCGCGCCACATAGCTCCACGATGCATCTGCCGCAATGTCGTGCGAGTCGAAGGCTTTCGCGTCGGCGGTCGCGGTATGCGGGAACAGGTCCTTGTTGAGCCACACGACGCGATCGCCACGCGCCACCGTCAACGCGGGCGGCTCGAAGCGCATCTGCTCGATCACGACGACATAGGTCGCCGCGCCCGCGTCGACATGCAGCGCAAGCACGCCCGCAAGGCCGGCGAGCAAGCGCAGCTTACGCACCGCTCTTGCCCAGTTCGGCCTGCACATGCCGGGCATGTTCGAGATGCGCGACGAACGCGGGCCGCACCTTGACCAGAAGCGCCTTCAACTCCTCGTTTTTCGCCCCCGGAATCAGGGTCTTGTCGAGCGCATCGAGCACGCTTTCATGATAGGCGACCTCGTGATCGATATACGATTTGTCGAAGCTGCCGTCCGATAGCGTCCTCAGCTTCGCAAGGTTGTCGTCGCCGCCCTGCTTCAGGCTCTGGCTCGTCGGGCTATCCTCGGGCGTCACGTTGAGCTTTTTGACGAGCGCCGTCGCGGCCTTGTTCACGCCGCTGTGGTCCGTGACCATCTGTTGCGCGAACGCCTTCACGTCCTTCGATCTGGTCTTCGACTCGGCGAGCTTGCCCGCGTCGATATCGACCTGATTCGCCGTCACGACGATGGCCGCGATCTGCGGGTCGGTAGGCCCTGCGCCCTGCGCGTGGGCGCCGATGGTTGCAAGCGCCAACATCGCGGTGCAGGCGATATGAATCGGTTTCATGTGAACTCTCCTCGCACTCGTTGCGGTTAAGGCGTTGGATGTCGTGACGAAAAATCCCGTTCCCGGCCGATGCGGTCATGCGGCTTTCCACTTCGCTTATCATCGGAAAAGCCGCGCACGAAACATATCGAAAGCACCGGACGCACCGGAGGTCGCATGCCACCGCTACGCGCAATCCATCTGCTGCAATCGAAGGAAGGCTCGCGCCTGCATGGGCCGGAGCGCGACCGGTGGCGCCGCTGGGGCCCGTATCTGAGCGAGCGCCAGTGGGGCACGGTTCGCGAGGACTACAGCGAATACGGCACCGCGTGGGACTACTTTCCGCACGACCATGCGCGCAGCCGCATGTATCGCTGGGGCGAGGACGGCATCGCCGGCTTCGGCAATGACCCGCTCGACTGGTGCGTGTCGCTCGCGCTGTGGAACGGGCGCGATCCGATCATCAAGGAGCGGCTCTTCGGCCTGACGAACGAGCAAGGCAATCACGGCGAGGATGTAAAGGAGTTGTACTTCTATCTCGACGGCACGCCGACGCATTCGTACATGAAGATGCTGTACAAGTATCCGCACGACGCGTATCCATATCAGCAACTCATCGACGAGAACCGCGCGCGCGGCCCGGAGCAACCCGAATACGAAGTGCTCGACACCGGCGTGTTCGACGACGACCGCTACTTCGACGTCTGCGTCGAATACGCGAAGCACACGCCGGACGAGATCGCGATGCGCGTAACGATAGAAAATCGCGCGAATCAGGCCGCGACCTTGCACGTTCTTCCGCAATTCTGGGCGCGCAATCGCTGGGCATGGTCGAGTAAATGGGGCAAGCCGTCGCTCACGCTGGAGCAGGATGCGGAAGAAGGCGCGCGCGTACTCGCGCATCATCCGTCGCATGGCACGATGATCGTCACCGCAAGCGCGGATGCGCCGATCGAGTGGCTGTTCTGCGAAAACGACACGAACGTTCGACGCATTTTTGGCATCGAAGGAACGGGGCCGTTCAAGGATGGCTTCAACGACTATCTCGTCGAAGGCGACGAGGAGGCGATCCGCCGCGATCGCGGCACGCGCACCGCCGCGCACGCGCGCCTCGAACTCGCGCCGCATGCGCGCTCCGTCATGTATCTGCGCTGGCGCGCGGCGAGCAACGCGGTCGACGCGCCGCTCGACCTGGAGGCGCTGTTCGCGCGCCGCCACGCGGAAGCCGACGAGTTCTACGCAACGTTGCAACACGACATCGACGATGCCGACGCGCGCCTCGTGCAACGTCAGGCGCTCGCCGGCATGCTATGGACCAAGCAGTACTATCAGTTCGACGTAACGCGCTGGCACGACGGCGATCCGGGCCAGCCCGTGCCGCCGCGCGAACGCAGGCACGGCCGCAACGCAGACTGGCGGCACATGTGCAACGGCGACATCGTGTCGATGCCGGACAAGTGGGAATATCCGTGGTATGCGTCGTGGGATCTCGCGTTCCACGCAGTCGCATTCGCGACGATCGATCCTGAGTTCGCGAAGAACCAGTTGCTTCTGCTCGTGAAGGAACGCTACATGCATCCGAACGGACAATTGCCCGCCTACGAATGGGCCTTCGGCGATGCGAATCCGCCGGTGCATGCGTGGGCGACCTGGCGCGTGTTCGAACTCGATCGGGAAATGACCGGCATCGGCGATCACGCCTTCCTCGAAGTGATGTTCCACAAGCTGCTGCTCAACTTCGCGTGGTGGGTCAACCGCAAGGACGCGGACGACCACAACATCTTTCAGGGCGGCTTTCTCGGACTCGACAACATCGGCATCTTCGATCGCTCGCAGCCGTTGCCGACCGGTGGCCGCATCGATCAGGCGGACGGCACCGCATGGATGGCGTCGTATGCGCTCGACCTCATGCAGATCGGTCTCGAACTGGCGATGTCGAACGAACGCTATGTCGAGATCGCCGTGAAGTTCTTCGAGCACTTCCTGTATATCGCGGAAGCGGTCAGTTGCGGCGAGGGTTGCAACACCGGACTCTGGGATGGCAGCGACGAGTTTTTCTATGATGTGCTGCGCACGCCCGACGGCAAACGGGTGCCTTTGCGCATTCGCTCAATCGTCGGATTGATTCCGCTGTTCGCCGTGCACGTGCTCGAAGAACGCGTATATGGCGATTTGCCGGGATTGCGCGAGCGGCTCGTGTGGTTCCTCGATCATCGGCCGAATCTTGCGCGGCTCGTCTCGCGCTGGACGGAGCCGGGCAAGGGCAAGACCACCTTGCTCTCGCTATTACGCGGACATCGCATGAAGGCGCTCTTGCGCCGTGCGCTCGATCAGGCGGAATTCCTCTCGGACTACGGCGTGCGGGCGCTCTCACGCGTGCATTGCGACCAGCCCTATATCTTCGATCACGATGGCGTGAACCTCTGCATCCGCTATCTGCCGGCCGAATCGGACTCGCGCGTGTTCGGCGGCAATTCGAACTGGCGCGGGCCGATCTGGATGCCGGTGAATTATCTGCTGATCGAATCGCTGTACGAGTTTCATCGCTACTATGGCGATGAGTTCCGCGTCGAGCACCCGACCGGATCGGGCAACACGCTTTCGTTGAGCGAGATCGCCGACGATCTCTCGCGCCGGATCACCACGCTGTTCCTGAAAGACAAGGATGGCAAGCGCCCCGTGATGGCCGCTTACCCTAAGCTGCAAGCCGATGCGCGCTCGCAGGACCTCATTCTCTTTCACGAGTATTTTCATGGCGACAGCGGCCGCGGCGTCGGCGCGTCGCATCAGACTGGCTGGAGCGGGCTCGTCGCGCTACTGTTGCAACCGCGCCTCATGAAGCTCTCGCACGTGGGCCCCGAGGCGCCCGTCATGGCCGTGCGTCTGCATGAGGATGTCGTGGTGGCTGCGAAGTAGTAGAGCCTATTTCACGATCCCGACGCTCCCGGGAGGCCGGAGCGGCGGATCGGCCCTGCACATCAAAGGCATGACACGGTGAGGATCGAGCGACGGCCGCCGCGATCAAGAACCGTGGTCACGTGCAAGCGGTATAGGGTCCCGAATGCCTCACTCGCAAATCGAGTGAACGATCTCGCAGTTGTCAGCGCATGCTTTGCGTGCGTCGTTCTGAGCATTGCGCGGCGTGGAGCCGCTTCCGATTCCCCAGTTATAACTGGACGACGCATATGAGCCGCATCGTTGAAACGAGCCGAGCACCTTGCAGCCAGTATTGCCATGCGCCCTGCATTGGGCCAACGCTTCCCTCTCCGCCGCCGCGGCGCTTGCAGAGTTGACCGCGTAACCGTATCCGTCCTTCGACGGGTCCTCGCCGGCGGCCTGATCCGCGGCATACGCGCCCCAGGCGAATGCGCTGGATGCGAACAGCATTGCCGCCGAAACTGTGAGGACTTTCAAAAGTGCTTTCATCTTGCAGATACCGCCTGGTGTTGTTCTGAAGGCGGTATGGTGGCACGCACGTCGATAAAAATTTGTCGACAGATACAATTTTTCAAATCGCGCAACAACGTGCATTCAGGCGGCATTCGCTCGTTGCGTCACACTTCTTGCACACGCTTGCGGCGACTTCTGTCGGTCTCCCCTATCCCTCCAGATTCCCAAAGCAGACATACTTCGCCTCCAGATATTCCTCCACACCCGAGGAAGCCCCTTCACGCCCCATTCCCGATTCCTTGATGCCGCCGAACGGAGCTACCTCGTTGAACACGAGACTATCGTTCACGCCCACCACGCCGCATTCGAGCGCCTCCATCACTCTGAACGCGCGGCTGATGTCGGCCGTGTAGAAGTACGCCGCGAGCCCCGTGCGCGTATCGTTCGCCAGCGTGATGACATCGTCTTCGTCCTTGAACCGGAGCACGCTCGCAATCGGTCCGAGCACTTCGTCGCCGCAGATGCTCATCGACGGCTCCACGTCCGTCAGCACGGTCGGCCTGAAAAAATTCGATCCGGGAGCGACGCGCGAGCCGCCCGCCGCGACGGTTGCGCCCAGCTTCACCGCTTCATCGACGAGACTTTCGATGCGTTGCACCGCCGCCTCGCTGATCAGCGGCCCGATCTGCGCGCCTTCGTCCAGCCCGTCGCTCACTTTCAGCAACGCGACGCGCGACACGAGCTTCGCGACGAAGCTCTCATACACGTCCTCATGCACGAAAAACCGGTTCGCGCACATGGCCGCCTGCCCCGAATGACGAAAGCGCGCATCGAGCGCGCCCTTCACGGCGAGGTCGATATCCGCATCGCCGAACACGATGAAAGGACAGTTCGCGCCGAGTTCGAGCGACATCTTCTTCACCGTCGAGGCGCATTGCGACATCAGCTTCTTGCCTTCGTCGATGGAACCGGTGAACGACACCTTGCGCACCTCGGGATGAGCGAGCAGCGTGCTTCTGACCGGATCGCCTTCGCCCGTCAGCACCGACAGCACGCCGCGGGGCAGCCCGGCATTCTCCCCGAGCACGCACAGCGCGAGCGCGGAGAACGGCGTTCGCGGATCGGGATGATGAATGACCGTGCAGCCCGCCGCGAGCGCCGCGCCGACGCGCCGCGCGACCATCGACGAGGGAAAGGTCCACGAGGTGATCGCGCCGCATACGCCGACCGGCTGATGCAGCACGCGTATGCGCTGATTGCGGCGCGGCGCGGGAATGTTGTCGCCGTAAATGCGGCGCGCTTCCTCCGCGAACCAGTCGAGATAATTCGCCGCCTGTGTGATCTCGGAACGCGCTTCGTGAAGCGGCTTGCCCTGCTCGCTGCACAGGATGATGGCGAGATCGTCGCGATGCTGTTCGACGAGCCGCCCCCATTCCCTCAGCACCGAAGCGCGCTCCCTGCTGCTCCAGCTGCGCCAGTCCCGCAGCGCCGCGTTCGCGCATTCGATGGCTTCCGCCACCTGCTCCGCCGTGACTTGCGGAACAGTGCCGATGATCTCCCCGCTGGAAGGATTGGTGACGGGCACGCGCGGCAGCGACGTGCTGTCGACCCACGCACCGCCGATATACGCCGATTGCTCGAAAAGACTGGGGCACTGCAGATTCATGGCTCGCTCCAATGCGTTCGTTGCTTCGTGCATTCAGGTTGCATCGAGCTTAACGCATTTCTTGCCTGCCATTCGGACGCGCGCGGCATCCCGGGTATACGAATACGTATGGCGGCGGCGCATCGTAAAACGCGCCGCCGCGTGCGGGTCAGTGGCTCGCGCCCTCCACCGCGCCGATGCCCGTCTCGGAGCGCACCGTCTGCGCTTCGAAGCCAGCCTGATCGATGCGGGCGCGCGCGGACTTGTCGGTGATCGAGAAGATCCAGATGCCGAGGAAGCCGATCGCCATCGAGAACAACGCGGGCGACGCGTACGGAAACGGCGCATCCGCGTAATGGAACACATCGACCCAGACGGCTTTCGAAAGCACCGTCAGCGCGACCGCCGAGAGCAGGCCGAGGAAGCCGCCGACCGCCGCGCCGCGCGTCGTGCAGCCGCGCCACAGCACCGACATGAAGAGCACCGGGAAGTTGGCCGACGCCGCCACCGCGAATGCGAGCGACACCATGAACGCAATGTTCTGCTTCTCGAACACGATGCCCAGCACCACCGCGACGATGCCCAGCACGATCGTCGTGATGCGCGACACTTTCAGCTCGCTCTTGCTCGACGCCTGGCCTTTCTTGAACACGGTCGCATAGAGGTCATGCGACACCGCCGACGCACCCGCCAGCGTCAGTCCCGCGACCACCGCGAGAATGGTTGCGAACGCGACCGCCGAGATGAAGCCGAGGAACACGTTGCCGCCCACCGCGCTCGCCAGATGCACGGCCGCCATGTTCGTGCCGCCGAGCAGCTTGCCGCCCGCATCCTTGAACATCGGATTGGTGCTCACCAGCACGATCGCGCCGAAGCCGATGATGAACGTGAGAATGTAGAAGTAGCCGATCCAGGTCGTCGCCCAGAACACCGACTTGCGCGCTTCCTTCGCGTTGGGCACCGTGAAGAAGCGCATCAGGATGTGCGGCAGACCCGCCGTGCCGAACATCAGCGCGATGCCGAACGAGATCGCCGAGATCGGGTCCTTGATGAAGTTGCCCGGGCCCATGATCGACGCCTTCTTCTCGTGCACGTCGACCGCCTTGGCGAACAGCGCTTCGGGGCTGAAGTGGAACTGCCACAGCACCATGAAGGCCATGAAAGAAGCGCCGGCAAGCAGCAGACACGCCTTGATGATCTGCACCCACGTGGTCGCGGTCATGCCGCCGAAGAGCACGTACACCATCATCAGCGCGCCGACGATCACCACCGCGATCCAGTATTCGAGGCCGAACAGCAGCTTGATGAGCTGTCCCGCGCCCACCATCTGCGCGATCAGATAGAACGCCACGACGACCAGCGTGCCGGACGCGGCGAACGCGCGAATCGGCGTCTGCTTGAAGCGGTACGCGGCGACATCGGCGAACGTGAAGCGGCCGAGATTGCGCAGGCGCTCCGCCATCAGGAACGTGATGATCGGCCAGCCGACCAGAAAACCGATCGAATAGATCAGGCCGTCATAGCCATTGGTGTACACCGCCGCGGAAATGCCGAGAAACGAAGCCGCCGACATGAAATCGCCGGCAATCGCAAGGCCGTTCTGGAAGCCGGTAATGCCGCCGCCCGCCGTGTAGAACTCCGCGGCGGAACGCGTCTTCTTCGCCGCCCATTTGGTGATGAAGAGCGTCGCGATCACGAACACGACGAACATGCTGATGGCGGTCCAGTTGGTCGGTTGCTTGACCGCCTGCCCGAGATCGCCGCCGGCTGCGAACGAGCTGGCGGACGCGGCGAAGAGCGCGCCTGCCGTGAGGAATCGATATGCCTTCATGCGGCCTCCCGCTTGATCTTGTCGGTGAGTTCGTCGTACGTGCTGTTGGCGTGGCGCACATACAGGCCCGTGATCACGACCGTGAACACGATCACGAACAGACCGATGGGCATGCCCCATGTCATGACGCCCGCGCCCATCTTCGCGGCCAGCAGATCCTTGTCGAACGCGATCAGCAGCACATAGCCGTAATAGACGATCAGCACGAGTGCGGTGAGCGTCCAGCCGAGTTTCGAGCGCTTGCTCACCAGTTCGTGATAGGCGGCGCTCGCCTTGATTTTCTCAACGACCTTGAGGTCCATCTCCGTCTCCTGCATGGGTATCTCTTCTCTGACTGAAAAGGCGCGCGCGTTCCGGCCAGGCCCGGACAGCCAGCGATCCATTTGAATAGGGAAATCCCCGAGCGGGGACGACATGCGATGCACGCGCATGCTTTCGACGCGCTGGAGACTAAGGTAAGAGCATCCGCTTACCCGTTTCTTACGCGAGGCGTTTTCCTGTGGCGGGGTTTACGCGAAGCCATGCGCGCGATCGCCGATCGATCGTTCGCCGCGACGTCGAATATGAAAACATCGACAGTTGCCGCCGATGTTTCAAAATGCGGGATAACGATTCGGCAGACTGATAAGAATTCCATACCGATAACCTGCCGATAACAATTTGTCAGCTTGCCGCAGCTATTCAGCACGTGCTTCGAAGATCGATACACAACGTTCACGAGAAATGGCAATAAACGCTATGGCGTTTTCAGCCGAGTTCGGCTATTACTAGACTCGTCACGCACGTCACGCTAAGCGGCGGCGAACCATCAGCAGCTCTCTCGTCAGAACTCGATCATCAAAAATCGGAGGCAGCTACGACCTATGTCAAGACTCAGGCTCGCGCTCGTTGACGTCGCCAAGTAATCCTTTCCCGCGCGATTTCATCGCATAGCGAAAGCATCCCACGGAAACGCATGTTTTCCGGGCATGCGCTCGCTTGGGTCACCGCGAGCATGCCGTGGCGGGCGCGTTCGAGCGCGTCCACCCTTCAACGATCGGCTATCCCAAAAGGGAGGCGCCTATGGCGTTCGTGTCGAAACAGATACAGGACTGCTGCTCGTTCGCTACACCGTCGCGTCCGCTGGGCGCGCTGCGCCTGTTCGCGATCTGCGCGCTCGCGTCGCTTGCGCTCGCCGCGTGCAAGAAGCCCGCTCCCGAAGCACAGAGACCACCGGTCGACGTCACTGCGATGACCGTCACCGCCCGCTCGACGCCCGTCGACTTCGAATTCACCGCGCAGACGCAAAGTTCGCGCGAGGTCGAAATTCGCGCGCGTGTCGATGGTTTCCTTGAAAAGCGCATGTATACAGAAGGCGATCTCGTCGCGCCGAATCAGGTGATGTTCATCATGGACAAGCGCCCGTTCGAAGCTGCGTTGCAGACCGCGAAGGGTTCGCTCGCGCAGCAGGAGGCGCGGCTGCTCGTCACCCAGCAGAATCTCGCGCGCGTGAAACCGCTCGCCGCGATGAACGCATTGAGCAAGAAGGATCTCGATGACGCCATCGGCAACGAGAAGAGCGCGCAGGCGGCCGTGATCGCCGCCAAGGGCGAGGTGCAGACCGCCGAGCTGAATCTCAGTTACACGACGATCCGCTCGCCGCTCAAGGGCCTGTCGAGCTTCGCGCGCGTACAGGAAGGCAGCTATGTGACGCCGACGCAACAGGGCCTGCTCACCTACGTCTATCAACTCGATCCGATGTGGGTCAACTTCAGCATCTCCGAGAACGAGTTGCTGACGTATCGCGAGCAGATCAAGAAAGGCCTGCTCATCTTTCCGCCCGAGAACAAGTTCGACGTGACCATCATCCAGGCGGACGGCACCAAGTATCCGCAGACCGGCCGTATCGATTTCACGAATCCGGCCTTCAGCACGGAGACGGGTACGTTCCTGGTGCGCGCGGTGTTCGCGAATCCGAAGGGCACGCTGCGGCCCGGCCAGTTCGTCAAGGCGCGCGTCGCGGGCGCGCTGCGGCCCAACGCGATCCTCGTGCCGCAACGCGCGGTGCTGCAGGGCGCGAAGAGCCACTTCGTGTGGACGCTCGACGACCAGTCGAAGCCGCATCAGCGCGTCGTCGAGGTCGGCGAATGGCACGGCGACGACTGGTTCATCACGAGCGGGCTGAAAGCGGGCGAGCGCGTGATCGTCGATGGCGCGATCCGCGTCTCGGCCGATTCGCAGATTCGCATCACGGGCGCGCCCGCCGACAACGGAGCGCCGGCATCCGGCCCGTCGACCACGCTGAGCCAGGCGGACACCCAGAACGGCGGGAATCAGAAGTGAATTGACGAAAAGCCCCGGGTCAGAAAAGCACGTCGCGGAAGAGGCCAATGAACATTTCACATTTCTGCATTGACCGTCCGATTTTCGCCTCGGTCATTTCCATCATCATCACGCTGGGCGGCGCGCTGACCATGCTCGCGCTGCCCACCGCGCAGTATCCGGACATCACGCCGCCGCAGATAACGATTTCCGCGACATATCCGGGCGCGAGCGCGGACGTCGTCGCGAACAACGTGGCCGCGCCGATCGAGCAGCAGGTGAACGGCGCGGACAACATGATCTACATGAGCTCGTCGAGTTCGTCGACGGGCAATCTGACGATCAACGCCTACTTCCAGATCGGCACCAATCCGGAACTCGCCCAGGTCGACGTGCAGAACCGCGTGAACCTCGCGCTGCCGCAACTGCCGCAGTCGGTGACGGCGCAGGGCGTGCAAGTGCAAAAGAAGTCGCAGGCCTTCATGATGGTCATTGCGATCTATTCGCCCGACGAGCGCTACGACGCGACCTATATCGCGAACTACGCGAACGTGTATGTCCTGGACGCGCTCAAGCGCATTCCCGGCGCAAATCAGGCGGCCATCTTCGGCACGCCCGACTACGCGATGCGCATCTGGCTCAAGCCCGACCGCATGGCGCAACTCGGCATCACCGCCAGCGACGTGCAGCGCGCGGTCGCGAACCAGAACCAGCAGTTCGCGGTCGGCCGCCTCGGGCAATCGCCGACGGGCGCTCCGGTCGAGCAGTCCTTCGCGGTGACGACCACGGGCCGGCTCACCGAGCCGTCCGAGTTCGAGAACATCATCATCCGCGCGCAATCCGGCGGCGCCGCGATCGTGCGGCTGAAGGATGTGGGCCGCGCCGAACTCGGGCAAAAGGACTATTCGATCCGCAGCCGCTTCCAGGGCAAGTCGGCGACCGTGCTCGCGGTCTATCAGCAGCCGGGCGCGAACGCGCTCGACGTGTCGAAGCAGGTGCGCGCGACGCTCGCCGAGATGAAGAAGAGCTTTCCGCCGGGCATCGACTACCAGATCGCGATGGATACGACGGAGTTCACGCGCGCGTCCATCTCCGATGTGGTGCACACGTTCTTCGAGGCGGTCGTGCTGGTGGTGATCGTCGTGTTCGTGTTCCTGCAAAGCCTGCGCGCGACGCTGATTCCGGTGATCGCGGTGCCGGTGTCGATCGTCGGCACGTTCATGGGCATGCAGGCGCTCGGCTTCTCCATCAACATGCTGACGCTATTCGGCATGGTGCTCGCGATCGGTATTGTCGTGGACGATGCGATCGTCGTGATCGAGAACGTCGAACGCAACATGACCGTGTTCAAGCTCGACCCGAAGACCGCCGCCAAGCAGGCCATGGACGAAGTGGCCGGACCGGTGGTCGCGATCGTGCTCGTGCTGTGCGCGGTGTTCGTGCCGGTGGCGTTCCTCGGCGGCATCACGGGACAGATGTATAAACAGTTCGCCATCACGATTGCGATATCGGTGGTGATATCGGGCGTCGTCGCGCTGACCTTGTCGCCAGCCCTCGCCGCGTTGCTGCTCAAACCCGGACACCACGAGAAGAAAGGCTTCTTCCGCTGGTTCGACCGGCAGTTCGAGCGCATGACGCACGGCTATACGCGTATCGTGCGGCTCATCATCAAGCGCTTCGTGATCGCGTTGCTGCTGTTCGTCGGCATGATCGCGCTCGCCGTGGTGATGATGAAGGACATTCCAACCGCGTTCCTGCCGCCGGAGGATCAGGGTTATCTGCTCGGCGCGGTCATCATGCCGGATGCCGCTTCCCTCGACCGCACCGGTCAGGTGTCCGACCGCGTCACCGAGTACTTCATGAAGCAGCCGGCGGTGGGCAGTATCACGACGATCGACGGCTTCAGCATTCTGGACAGCCAGAACAAGAACAACGCATCGACCTTCTTCGTGGGCTTCAAGAGTTTCGACGAGCGCTACAAATCCGCGAACATTCGCACGCAGAACGCGCGCGCGGTGCTGGTCGACGCTTACAAGAATCTGTCGCAGATCAGGCAGGGGATCGTCGTGCCGCTGAATCCGCCGTCGATTCCGGGTCTCGGCACCACGGGCGGCACCGAAATATGGATTCAGAGCAAGGGCGACGCGACCATCTCGCAGTTCGCGGCCGTCGTGGACGATTTCGTCGCCAAGGCGAAGGCGCGCCCCGAACTGACGGGCGTGACGAACACCTTCAACGCGTCGTCGCAGCAACTGCTCGCCAGCGTCGACCGCGACAAGGCGGAAACGCTCGGCGTGCCCGTGGAGGACGTCTACAGCGCGATGCAGACGATGTTCGGCTCGCTGTACGTGTCGCAGTTCAATCGTTCAAGCCGGCTGTGGCAGGTGATCCTGCAGGCCGAGCCGCAATACCGCCTGAGGCCGGACGATCTCACGCAGATTTTCGTGAAGAGCAAGACAGGCGAGATGGTGCCGCTCAAATCCGTGGTCACGACGAAATACGTCACCGGACCGGACCTCATCACGCGCTTCAACAACTTCCCTGCGGTGAAGATCACGGCGAACGCGGCGCCGGGTTACGCATCCGGTCAGGTGATTCAGGCGCTGGAGGAAGTCGCAGCGGGCTTGCCATCGGATTACGGCATCGGGTGGAGCGGCGAGGCGTATGAGGCGAAGCAGTCGGGCAGCAGTTCGGCGCTCGTGTTCGTGTTCGGTCTGATCATGGTGTTCCTGATTCTCGCCGCGCAGTACGAGAAGTGGAGCCTGCCGTTCGGCGTGCTGATGGCGGTGCCGTTCGCTATCTTCGGCGCGCTGCTCGCCATTCTGCTGCGCGGACTCAACAACGACGTGTACTTCCAGATCGGCCTCACGATGCTGGTCGCGCTCGCGGCGAAGAACGCCATTCTCATCTTCGAGTTCGCCGTGCTGAACCGCGAACATGGCAAGTCCGTGTTCGATGCGGCGATGACCGCCGCCGAAGAGCGTCTGCGCCCGATCGTCATGACCTCGCTCGCGTTCATTCTCGGCTGCGTGCCGCTCGCGATCGCCACGGGCGCATCGGCCAACAGCCGTCACTCGATCGGCACCGGCGTGATCGGCGGGATGCTGGGCGCGACGGTCATCGCCGTGTTCTTCATCCCGATGTTCTTCTGGGGACTGGAAACGCTCACTTCTCGCTCGAAGAAGAAGAGCGGCGATGCGCCCGCGCCATCGCCGGACGCAAGCTCGACGACGCAAGGCGGCGGCGGACCGAACGCCTCGCCCTCGGCTCCGGACACGGGCAAGGGAGACTGACATGCGGCGCGCACGTCTCATTCTCTCGTTCGCGGGCGTAGTCGCCGCGCTCTCGCTGAACGGCTGCCTGCTCGGGCCGGATTACAAGCGCCAGCCGGTCGAAACGCCCGCGACCTATCGCTTCGCCGCGGCCGAAACCGCCGACGCCGCCAACAGCGAATGGTGGAGGCAGTTCCAGGACCCGACGCTCGACGAGCTGATCTCCACCGCGCTCGCGAACAACAAGGACGTGAAGATCGCGGCGGCGCGGGTCGAGCAGTTCATGGGCCAGTTCGTCACGACGCGCGCGGCGCTCTTTCCGCAGATCGGGGCGGGCGGCACGGCGTCGCGCAATCGCGCATCGGCGGCAGGGCCGCAGCCGCTGAACGGCTTCGGGCCGGTCTACAACAGCTTCGAGCTATCGGTATCGGCGGCGTGGGAAATCGATCTCTTCGGCCGCAACCGGCGTCTCACCGAGGCCGCGCGCGCGAACCTGCTGTCGACCGAGGAAGGCCGGCGCGCGACGATCCTCTCGCTGGTGGCGTCGGTGGCGTCGTCGTATCTGAATCTGCGCAGCCTCGACCAGCAGCTCGAAATCGCCAAACGGACGACCGCGAGCCGCGCCGAATCGGTGAAGGTGTTCACGTTGCGCTTCGAAGGCGGCGAAGTCTCGCAGATGGAACTGGCGCAAAGCCAGTCCGAATACGAGGCCTCGCTCGCGACGATTCCGCAGCTCGAAACGCAGATCGCCCAGCAGGAAGACGCGCTCTCGGTCCTGCTCGGCAACAATCCGGGGCCGATCCTGCGTGGCCACACCCTCGACCAGCTGACGACGCCCGTGATTCCGTCTGGCCTGCCTTCCGATCTGCTGGAGCGGCGTCCCGACCTGCTTCAGGCGGAACAGGATCTGGTCGCGGCCAACGCGCTGATCGGCGCGGCGCGCGCGCTGTACTTCCCGCAAATCTCGCTCACCGGCATGCTCGGCACCGCGAGCGGGCAATTCTCGTCGCTGTTCACGGGACCGGCGAGAGTGTGGTCGTTCGCGGGTCAGGTCACGCAGCCGATCTTCACGGCGGGCAACATCTCGGGGCAGGTACAGAGCGCCGAGGCGCAGCAGCAGGCTGCGCTGCTCACCTATCAGAAGGCGATCCAGGTCGCCTTCCAGGAGGTCGACGACGCGCTCATCTCCTCGCAGAAGCTGCATGAGCAGCTCGAAGTGCAGATCCGCCAGGTCACGGCGCTCGCCACCTATGCGCGTCTCGCGCGGGCGCGCTACGAAGGCGGCTACACGAGCTATATCGAAGTGCTCGACGCCGAGCGCAGCCTGTTCAACGCGCAACTCTCGGAGACGCAAACCCAGGCGGCCGCGCTCGCATCGTTCGTGCAGCTCTACAAGGTGATGGGCGGCGGCTGGGTGATGGCGGCGGACAAGCTGACCACGCAGCAGATGGCGAACCCGCCCGCCGACGCCACCCCAACCGGTCAACCCGCATCGCAGACGGTGCAATGAACACGGCGATCTCCGCGCAGTCGACGGCACGCGATCCACGCAGCGAACGCGGGCTGATCGCATGCCACGAATGCGATCTGCTGCAACGCGAAAACGACGTGCCGCCGGGCGGCGCGCTGCGCTGCTGCCGTTGCCGCGCGGTGCTGTACCGGCGGCGCGGACGCGGCTTCGATCGCGCGCTCGCCTACGCGTTCGCCGCCTGCGTGCTGTGGGTGATCTCGAACGCGTTCCCGATCGTAGGTCTCGCGGTGAACGGCGACCTCGTCGAAACGACGCTGGCCGGCGCGGTGCGCGTGCTGTATCGCGACGGCATGTGGCCGCTCGCCGCCCTCATTTTCGTCACGACGATCCTGATGCCCGCGCTCCAGTCGTTCGGCCTCGTGTGGCTGCTGCTGCCGCTGTACATCGAGCGCCGTCCGTGGCGCGCGGACGCCGTGTTCCGGCTGTTGCGCGTGGCGCGCAACTGGGGCATGACCGAAGTGCTGATGCTGGGTCTGCTGGTCGCGGTGGTGAAGCTCGCGCATATCGCGTCGGTGGTGACGGGTCCGGCGCTGTGGTCGCTCGCCGCGCTGATGCTCCTGCTCGTCGCGGCGAATTCCGCCTTCGACGAACGAGCGATGTGGGAACGCATCGAAACCGCGCCGCCCGCCCTGCCCGCCGACACGCCGCTCGCGGGACGCACGGCGGCGCAAAGCGGCATCTGCGTGTGTCACGACTGCGGATTGTCCACGCGCGGCGCGCGGCCTGACGGGCTCCATGAGGCGCACCTGCGCTGTCCGCGTTGCGGCGCTCGCCTGCATCTGCGCAAGCCGGCGAGCCTGTCGCGCACGTGGGCGTATCTGATCTCGGCGGCGATCCTCTACATCCCCGCGAACCTGCTGCCCGTGATGAACACGAGCTCACTGTTCGGCGCCCAGAAGGACACCATCATGAGCGGCGTCGCGTACCTGTGGCATTCGGGTTCGTGGCCGCTCGCAATCATCGTGTTCATCGCCAGCATCGCGGTGCCGATGCTCAAGATTCTCGCCATCGGCTATCTCGCCACGACCGCAAATCTGCGCATGTCGAAGCGTAATGTGCAGCGCGCGCGCATCTATCGCATCGTCGAGTTCGTGGGCCGCTGGTCGATGCTCGACATCTACGTGATCGCGGTGCTGGTCGCGCTGGTGCAGTTCAGCGCGATGGCGACGATCGAGGCCGGTCCGGCGGCCATCGCGTTCGGCGCCGTCGTCGTGCTGACAATGTTCGCGGCGATGTCCTTCGATCCGCGCCTGATCTGGGACCCCGAGATCTCCCCTGAATTTTCGCGCGAGGTTTCCCCATGAGCTCGCCCGACAACATGCCCGACGCCGAAGTGGTGTCGAAGAAGCGCTGGCGCATTCCCTGGGTCTGGGTCGTGCCGGCGATCGCCGTGATCATCGGCATCTGGCTCGCGGTGCAGGCCGTGCTCGCGCAGGGGCCGACCGTCACCATCACCTTCAAGACCGGCGAAGGGCTCGAGGCGGGCAAGACGAAGATCAAGTTCAAGGACGTCGATATCGGCCTCGTGAAATCGGTGGCGCTGTCGGATGACTTCAAGCACGTGGTCGCCACCGCGGAGCTGCGGCGCGACGCCACGAAAATGCTCGTCGACGACACGCGCTTCTGGGTCGTGCGTCCGCGCGTGGCCGGCGGATCGGTGTCGGGCATCGGCACGCTGCTGTCGGGCGCGTATATCGGCATGGATGTGGGCCACACGAAACGCGACCGGCGCGATTATGTCGGCCTCGAAACGCCGCCGGTCTTCGCGAGCGACGTGCCCGGACGGCAGTTCGTGCTGAAGGCCCCGGATCTGGGTTCGGTCGATGTCGGCACGCCGGTCTATTTCCGTCGCCTGCAAGTGGGCCAGGTCACTTCATTCGAGCTCGACAAGGACGGCAGCGGCGTCACCCTGCACGTGTTCGTCAACTCGCCCTACGACCGCTACGTGAACGCGGATTCGCGCTTCTGGCAGGCGGGCGGCATCGACGTGTCGCTCGGCACCGATGGCCTCAAGGTCAACACGCAATCGCTCGTGTCGATCCTGATCGGCGGGCTCGCGTTCGAGACGCCGGCCGTGTCGCTGACCTGGGCGGAAGCGCCCGCCGACACCACCTTCACGCTGTTCCCGACGCGCACCGAGGCGCTGCGCGTACAGGAGCACATCGTCGAGACTTACGTGTTCAACTTCCAGGGTTCGGTGCGCGGGCTCGCGGTCGGCGCGCCGGTCGAATTCCGCGGCATTCAGATCGGCGAAGTGTCGGCCATCAACACGCGCTTCGATCCGGTCACGAAGCAGATCAGCATCCCGGTGGAAGTGAAGCTGTATCCGGAGCGCTTCACGTCGCGCTTCGCGAACGGGCCGAAGGGCGGGCGCAT
This sequence comes from Caballeronia hypogeia, assembly GCF_001544875.2. Lineage (GTDB taxonomy): Bacteria > Pseudomonadota > Gammaproteobacteria > Burkholderiales > Burkholderiaceae > Caballeronia > Caballeronia hypogeia. The sequence continues at coordinate 189,935 of NZ_FCOA02000004.1, read as the reverse complement.
GGTCAGCGACCCGAAGGCGCTGGCGGACTTTCTCGTCTCGCGCGGATTGCGCGGGCAATTGCGCACGGGCAGCATCCTGACTGGCCAGCTTTATGTCGCGATGGATTTCTTCCCGAGCGCGAAGAAGGAGAGCATCGACTGGGATCGCTCGCCGCCCGAGATTCCGACCACGCCGAGCGGCCTCGATTCACTGCAGGATTCGATCAACCGCATCATGACGCGCATCGACAAGCTGCCGATCGAGCAGCTCACCGCGAGCGCGCAGCAGACGCTCAACAACACGAGCCTGCTGATGCAGAACCTCAACACGACGGTCGTGCCGCAAGCCGCGACGACGCTCGCCGCCGCGCGCGCCGCGCTCGACGCAGCCCATTCGACGCTGATGCCGGATTCGGGTCTGCAGCAGGACACGGCCGAGGCGATCCGCGAGCTGACGCGCACGGCGGCGTCGTTCCGCAGTCTCGCCGACTATCTGCAGCAGCATCCCGAAGCGCTCTTGCGCGGCAAGCCGGAGGACAAGAAGTGATGCGGCCCGCTCTCGCCTCTCTCGTTCTGCTCGTGACGCTGCTCGGCGGATGCGCTTCGCCGACCGCGAAGTTCTATCACCTGAGCGCGGACTCGTCGCTCACGGCGACGGGCGCACGTGCCCCGTCGCGGCCCGTGATCGTCGGGCCGGTGACGGTGCCGGATCTCGTCGACCGCCCGCAGATCGTCACGCGCGATACCAGCAATCAGGTCACGCTCAATGAATTCGCGCGCTGGGGCGAGCCGCTGAAAAGCAGCATCGCGGACGCCATAGCCGGCGATCTGACGCTGTTGCTCGGGTCGGACAAGATCGCGCCCGCAGCGCGCGCGATTCCCGATCTGGACGCGTTGCGCGTGCGTGTCGATATCCAGCAGTTCGAATCGGTGCCCGGCGACCACGTGGCGATCGATGCGCACTGGACCGTGCGCACTTTTGGCGACGACAATGCGCTCACCGGGCGCACGCGCGTGAGCGAGCCCGTCAGCGGCGCGGATTACGATGCGCTGGTGGCCGCGCACAGCCGGGCGCTCGCGCGTGTCTCGCGCGACATCGCGACGGCGATCGGAGGCGGTGCCTCGAAGTGATCCGGCCGATCACAGCACCCAGTTTTCGGCGCCTTCGAGCGTCGAGCCCGCGGGCGGCATGTCGCGGCGCGCGATGCGTACGAACTCGACCGCGCGCGTCTGCGGCGGCTGCATCGGCATGTGCGCGAGGTGAATGGTCAACTGCGCGCCGCATTCGTCGCTGCCGTCTTCCACGAGCAGGTTCATCTGGTTGATGCACAGCGTGCGCTGCGTGACGTGAATCAGCGCCTCGGGCGCCGCGAGCAGATCGATGACCGTCTGAAGCTGCATTTCGATGGCGTCGGCGACCGAGCCCAGCGCGGCCAGCGCCGCCTCGTTTTCCTCGAAGTCGCGTTGCAGACGAGTGGCGTCGCCCGCGAGATCCGTCGATGCGATCAGGCTGCTCATGCCCACGCCGCGCCGGCCGAGCATCTGCATGCGCGCGGTGAGCAGCGCCCGATGCTCCTGCAGCGCGTCGCGGCGCGCGGCCTGCTCCGCCACGCGCGACACCGCTTCGAGCGTCAGTTGCTCGATCACGCGCTGGACGATGTTGTGCCTGAGCGCATCATCGGATTCGTCGCAGATGCGGATGCGCTTGTCATCGAAGCCGATGGTCGTGCGCGCGACATCCGAGCGCATCACGCCGCCTTCGAGCGCCGCGCCCAGCACGCGCCGCTCCACCAGCCGGCTGCTCAGCACCGCATACACGTGATCCGGCGCGATGTGCGCGTCGAACCAGTTGCGCACGTCGGTCGACTGGCCGATCACCTCGGTGATGTCTTCGGGCGTCGCGAACATCGCGCGCAGATGCGCGTCGCCGGCCCAGGCATCGGGCTTCGCATCGCGCGGCGGCGGCAGCGCGGAAACAAGTTCGCGCGCGAACGCCAGCGTCGTGCCGATGACCGGCGCAAGCCGCGCCTCGTAGCGATTCGCGAGCTTCAGTTGCGGCGCGATGCCGGTGATGCGATCGAGCGCGCGGCGCACGTCGTCGCGCGACGCATGATCGGTTCCGCCGCCCCGTTTGAAAAGCCAGTCGAACATGGTCATCCCATGATGTTCACGCCGCCGTCCACATAAAGCGTCTCGCCCGACAGTCGCCGCGCGTACGGCGTAGCGAGAAAGGCGCAGGTGAAGCCGACATCCATGATGTCCACCAGTTCGCCGAGCGGCGCGCGCTCGGCCGCCTCCGTCAGCAACAGGTCGAAGTCCTTGAGCCCCGAAGCCGCGCGCGTCTTGAGCGGTCCGGGCGAGATCGCGTGTACGCGAATGCCCTGCGGTCCGAGCTCATAGGCGAGATAGCGCGAGCAGGCTTCGAGCGCCGCCTTCACCGGACCCATCACGTTGTAATTGGCGACGACCTTGTTCGCGCCGTGATAGCTCATGGTGAACATCGTGCCGCCGTTCTTCATCAAGGGCGCGGCGAGCCGCGCCATGCGCACGAACGAATGGCAGGAAATGTCCATCGCCTTGGCGAAGCCTTCCGCCGAGCAGTTCAGGAGGCCGCCCTGCAAATCTTCCTTCGGCGCCCACGCAATGGAATGCACGAGTATGTCGAGGCCGCCCCACTCCTGTTCGATGCGCTCGAACAGCGCATCGAGTTCGTCCTGCCGCGACGCGTTGAAAGGCATGAAGACCGGCGCTTCGAGACTGCGCGCGAGCGGCTCGACATACGGCCGCGCCTTCTCGTCCGCATAGGTGATGGCGAGATCGGCGCCGAGTTCGCGAAACGCCTTCGCGCACCCATAGGCGATCGAGTGCTCGTTGGCGATGCCCGTGACGAGCGCTTTCGCGCCCTTGAGCGGAGGCTGCGGGACGTTCAATGTCATGCGCTTGCTCCTTGGGGTTTCAGATCAGCGCCTGCGTATGCCGCGCGATCATCAGTTCCTCGTTGGTGGGAATGACCCATGCGCTCACCTTGCTCGACGGCTTGCTGATGCACGCGTCGCCGCGCCCGTTCGCGGCGGGATCGAACTCGATGCCCCACCACGCCGCCTGCTCGCACACGCGCTGCCGGATCTCCTTCGAATGCTCGCCGATGCCCGCCGTGAACACCACCGCATCGAGCCCTTGCAGCGCGGCGCTCATCGAGCCGAGTTCGCGGCCGATGCGATACACGTACAAGTCGATGGCGAAGCGCGCGCGTTCGTCCTGGCTCGCGAGCAGCGCGCGCATGTCGCCCGACACGCCGGACACGCCGAGGAGTCCCGAGCCGCGATACAGCAGGTCTTCGATCTCGCGCGCGTTCATGCCGAGTTCGTCGAACATGTAAAGGATCACGCCCGGATCGAGATTGCCGCAGCGCGTGCCCATCATGAGACCGTCGACGGCCGTGAAGCCCATGGTGCTCGCCACGCTTTTGCCCGCGTCCAGCGCGCACAGGCTCGCGCCGTTGCCCAGATGCGCGACCACCGTGCGGCCGCGCGCGGCTGCGGGCGCGACCTCCGGCAGCACGCTCGCGATGTACTCATAGGAAAGGCCATGAAAGCCGTAGCGCCGCACCCCGTTCTTCGTGATCGACTCGGGCAGCGCGAAGGCCTGCGCGAGCGTCGTCTGGCTCGCGTGAAACGCGGTATCGAAGCACGCCACTTGCGGCAGGTCTGGATTACGCTCCGCGATGATGCGGATCGGCTTCAGATTGTGCGGCTGGTGCAGCGGCGCGAGCGGAGTGAGCTTGTCGAGCTCGTCGAGCACCTGGGCGTTGGCCAGCACCGGCTTCGTGAAATGCGCGCCGCCATGCACCACGCGATGCCCGACGCCGATCAGATGATGTCCCGCTTCATGCCCGCGCAGGAATGCGCCCAGATGCGCGATCGCGCCCGCGTGATCGAGCTGCGCGCCCTCGCCCCAGTTATGCTCTCCGGCCTTCTCGCCGTCCGCGTTGTACGCGACGAAATGCGGCGAGCTGAAAAGACCTTCCACTTGCCCGCGCGTGACGAGATCGAGCCGCGAGCCTTCCACGTCGAAGGCGCTGAACTTGATGCTCGACGAACCCGCGTTGATCACCAGAATGACGTCGGCCATGTGTTCACCCCATCACTTGCGCGTCTTCGCGGCGCTTTGCCGCCACGAGCGCCGCGACCGCGCACGACGCAAGCCGCGATTGCAGCGAATCGGCGCGGCTCGTGAGGATGATCGGCACGCGCGCGCCGAGCACGATGCCCGCGGCATCCGCGCCGGCGAGAAACGACAGGCTCTTCGCGAGCATGTTGCCCGCTTCGAGGTCCGGCACGATCAGCACGTTCGCGCGTCCCGCCACCGGCGAGTCGATCTTTTTCGTCCGCGCCGCTTCCAGGTCGATGGCGTTGTCGAGCGCGAGCGGTCCGTCGACGAGCGCCCCCGTGACCTGATGGCGATCGACCATCTTGCATAGCGCGGCGGCTTCGAGCGTCGACGGCACTTTCGGGTTCACCGTTTCCATCGCCGAGAGAATCGCGACGCGCACTTCCTCGAGGCGCAGCGCGTGACCGAGATCGATCGCGTTCTGCAGGATATCGACCTTCTCTTCGAGCGTCGGCGCGATGTTGATGGCCGCGTCGCTGATGATGAGCACGTTCTCGTGCCCCGGCACGTCCATGATGAAGCAGTGCGACACGCGCCGCTGCGTGCGCAGCCCGCCTTCGCGCCTGACGACCGCGGCCATCACTTCGTCGGTGTGCAGACTGCCTTTCATGAGCGCTTCCGCCTTCGCCTCGCGCACCAGTTCCACCGCCTGGCTCGCGGCGGCGTGGCTATGCGGCGCGTCGACGATCGGCAGGCCCGCGATGTTCAGCGCGCATTCCTCCGCGACTTCACGAATGCGATCACGCGGCCCGACGAGAAGCGGCGCGATCAGTCCCATCTCGGCAGCCAGCACGGCGCTTTCGAGCGAAGTCTTGTCGCATGGATGCGCGACCGCCGTCGCGAGCGGCGGAAACGTGCGGCATACGTCGATGAGACGCTGATATTTCTCGTGCGTGTGTTCCATATCGACTCCGGTGTGGGCGCTGGCTGATGTCAGTGCGCGGCTGCGGGACGGCGCGGCGCGCGCGCGGCCTTCAACGGCAGCGCAGCGCGGATGCGCCCGAGTGTGTCGCGTTGCGCCTCGGTCGGCTCGTAACCCTGAAGGCGGCTATCGGCGAGCAGCTTGTCGATCAGCGTGAGCAGCTTCTTGCGGTCGTCGCTGTCGTCGAGAAGCTCGGGCAGGCTCGCCAGCGCCTGCTCGGGCTCATAGCGCACGATGACCTCCTGCTCGCCGCGCATGCGCCGCCATGCGTCGCGCGGCATCTGCGGGAAATACTCCGCGTAATCGGCCGCCAGCTCCTGCCGCAGCACCATGCGCGCGAGCGGCAGCGGCTCGTCGTGACGCGTCAGCAAGCAGGCGACGCGCGCCACCGCTTCCGCATAGCCGCCCTGAGCGATCGCGGCGAGCGCGTCCTGCACGAAGGGCAAGTCGCGCGGATCGGATTCGTGCTTCGGCGGTTCCTGCTCTTGTGCGTGATGCGCCGAAAACATGTTGCCGTAGATCGAGAAGAACGTCGCTTCGGTCGCGGCGTCGCGCATCGCGCGATAGAAGTCGAGGCTCGCGCTGATCATGTCGGAACCGCAATGCTCCGCGCGGCGCAACACGTCGCGCTCGGAATCGGGCTGGCGCGCGGCTCTCACGGCGTTGGCCGTCGGGCCGAGCCACGCGAGCCACGGGTTGAGGTCGGAGAACATCCAGCGCTGCGCGCGCAACGGATGAAACGCGCGCAGCATGGTCGCGGTCGCATCGTTGGCCATGGCCTGGACGAACGGCTGGGCGAACAGCTCGTAGGCGCGCTGATTGAAATCGGACACCTGCTTTACCGCCTGGAACGGCTGTTCGTCGGCGCGCTCGAAACGGTTGAAGCGCGCGACCACGTCCTCCAGCCTATGCTCGCGGAAGGTGACGTCGTATTCGATCTTGCCGTCGTCGCCGACACGCTCGGCGATGTCCATGCCGTACAGCCCCGGCGGAAACGATTCGATCGCCTCCAGCACCGAGGCGATCTGCGTGTATTCCTTCTTCGCGACCTTGCCGCTCACGAAAATGCCCAGATGCCCGATGCTCTTGTGCATCAAGCCGACGATCACCTGTCCGCGCGCCTTGATCTCGTCGGTGCTGCCGTAAATATCGGCGACCCAGTTGAAAGCCTGTTGCGGCGGCGTGATGTTGTCGCCCATCGAGGCGAACAGAACGATCGGCGAGCGGATTGCGCGCAGGTCGAACGATGCGCCCGAGACGCCGGACACCTCTCCCGACCACAGCTTGTTGCCGACGAACAGATTGCGCGTGATCCACTCGATCTCCTCACGGTTCATCAGGTAATAGCCGCCCCACCAGCGCTCGAAGTCGAGAAAGCGCGGCGGCTCGGTGTCGATCTTGTCGAACAGCGTGTAGTACTTGTCCCAGAAGCTGTTCGCCGGATTCAGGTTCTCGAAGTTCTCGACCAGATACGCGCCGTCGAACTTGCCGTTGCCCAGGTCGGCCGTCAGCGACGCGAGCCAGGTGCCGCCCAGCATGCCGCCCGAATAGCGCATCGGGTTGTCGCCTTCGCCTTCGCTCCATGCGCCGCTCCAGTACGACATCGGCGCGCCGTTGATGACGAGCGGGCCGGTGTCGTCGGGTTGCGAGCTCGCGAGCATCATCGCGGCCCAGCCGCCCTGGCAGTTGCCGACGATCGCGGGCTTCGGGCTGTCCGGATGCAGCTCGCGCACGTGCTTGACGAACTGCTGCTCGGCGGCGCAGACATCGAGCAAGGTCTGACCCGGTTGCGGGTCGCGGAAGAAGGTGACGAAATACACAGGATGACCCGCGCGCAACGCGACGCCCACTTGCGAGTCGTCCTTGAAGCCGCCGATGCCGGGACCGTGCCCCGCGCGCGGATCGATGATCAGATACGGCCGCTTCAGCGGGTCGATCACGACGCCTTCGGGAGGCACGATGCGCAACAACGCATAATTCACCGGCCGCGCGAAGCCGCGTCCGTCGACCAGCATTTCATGGGCGAAATGCAGCACCGGTTCGAGACCGTGCTTCGTCTGCTCGATGAAATTATTGCCGCGCTGGCGCAGCGTGTCCCAGAAGAGAACCGAGCGCTGCACGAGATCGACTGCGTAGGCATAGCCGTTGAATTGGCCCGCCTGGTTGAGATGATCCGCCTGGCCATTGTTGAAAAGCCGCATGCCCGCGTCGCGCGCGCGCTCACTGAACTGCTGCTGCGCGAGTTCCGCGCGCTTCTGGAACACCCGAGTGACCTTGCCTGCGATTTCCTGGCTGCGAGTCAGCTTGCTTGCATACGTCATGACGAGGTCTCCGTTCGAGAGCACGAATCAGGTTTCGTTGCTCTTGCGTTGTCGAGTTCAGACGCCGGCTGGATGCACGAATGGCGAAGCGCATTCGTGATCCCCTGCACATGCAAATTGCGTTGCGAAACGCTTCAACAGCGACTACTGCTGCACGCCTGCACTCAGGCTTCGCATGTATCAGGCATGACCTGCACCACGAGCGTGCGATTCTTCGAGAACCGATGATGGATGCGCGATTGGAACGTGCGAAGCACGTGAGCCTCCACGAGGTCGAAGCTCACGATCGCGGCAGGATGCTCTCCGGCGCCGGAGAAGCGCTGAATCGAGTCGAAAACAGGCAATCCATGCTTGCAGTCGCTGGCCGCGTTGTCAGCGGCATTGCCCGGATAGACTCGCGTGCCATTTCCTGAAACGTCTTGACCGCGATCAAGTTGCCACGCTTCCATGATTGGATGATCTCCACGACGCACCAGACGTCTCACTGTAACCGCCCCGGGCATTGCAATTTCCGGAACATGATTGCGGAGCTCACCGATATGACTCTGACTAAACCAATCTTTCTGTCGCCGACAGGAAACATTTCGCGCGACTTTCTGTTTTCGCCATGCAATCGTGCATGACGAAACCCGAGCCGCAAAAATGCGGCAATAAAACACGCCAGCCGCATCGCTCGAACCGGTCCGACAAACGCAGGCGACGTTGATTTGAATACCATCAATAAAATATATGCGCAACGTGCGACAGGCACATGGCAAGCGCGATTCTTCAGCGGCGCGAAACCAGCGCGTCGCCGCGCGCGACGAGTTCCTGATACTTCAGCGCGACGTGTTCGAGGTTATAGAACATGCGTGCCTCGCCGAGGGTGGCGGCGAGCGGCGAGCGGCGCACCGTCGCGAGCACGCCGGGGTTGAGGCCCGCGAGCCAGAGCGCCATGCCGTTCGCGCTGAAACGCTGCTCCGCTTCTATCAGCATCTTGAGCGCGGTGTATTCGACATCGAACACGCGGCTCAGGTCGAGCACGACGATCCGCGCATCCGATTCGCGCACGAGCGGACGAATCTGCTCCGCGACGCGTTGCGCATTGGCGAAGAAGATGCGTCCCTCGGGACGCAGCAGCAACAGGCCGGGAAACGCTTCATCGTCGGGATGACGCGATGAGGCGCGCCTGAACACGTTCGTGCCCGGTATGCGCCTGAGCGCGTACACCGGCGGATTCGACGCCTGATGAGCGAGCGCGAACAGCGACACGACGATCGCGACCAGAATGCCCTCCAGCGTGCCCAGCAACACCACGCCGGCGCACGCGGTCAGCGCCCATACGAACTCGGTGCCGCGCACCTTGAGGATCGCGCGAAACTCGGCCGGGCTGAACAGACCGACGGAATAGAACACGACGACGGCGGCGAGCGTCGCGTGCGGCATCAGCGCCATCAGCGGCGCGAACATCAGCATCACCGCGAGCGCGATGATCGCCGTCACGATTCCCGCGAGCTGGGTGCGCGCGCCCGCCTGCCGGTTCACCGCCGTCTGGCTCGTGCCGCCGCCCGCCACCATCGCGCCGAACAATGCGCCGCCCGCGTTGGCGAGACCGGTCGCGAGCAGTTCGCGGTTCGCGTCGGGCATGGGCTCGTCGTTGCGCGAGAATGCGCGGGCCGCCGCGATGCTTTCGGTGAAGCTCATCAATGCGATGCCCAGCGCATCCGGCCATAGCTTTCGCGCGAGCGACAGATCCGGCGCTGTCCACGACGGCAATCCCGCCGGCACCGCGCCGACGGTCTCGACGCCATGCGCGCGCAACCCGAACGCCGCCACCGCGATGATCGCCGCCGCGACGACGAGCAGCGGCGCCGGCGCACGCGGCGTGAAGCGTTCGAGCAACACGAGCGCGGCGAGCGTGAGGAAAGCGAGCGCGACCGTGCTCGCCGACGCATGCGGCAAGCCGGCCACGAACGAGCCGACGTTATGAAAAAACGAGCCTTTCGTGAAGTGAATGCCGAAAAGCTTCGGCAACTGGTCCACGACAATGACGATCGCAACGCCTGCCTTGAAGCCGACGAGCACCGGCTCCGAAATGAAGTTCGCGACGAAGCCCAGACGCAGGAGCGCGGCCGCCACCAGCATCGCGCCGACGAGCAGGGTCAGGGTGGCGTTGGCGGCGGCCAGCATCGCCGGATCGCCGCTCGGGACGATCAGGCCGAGCGCGTTCGCCGCGAGGATCGCGAGCGTGGTCGTCGTGCTCACGCTCAAGGGCCGCGACGAGCCGATGAACGCATAGATGAGCATCGGCACACACGCGGTGTAGAGCCCCACCTGCACCGGCAATCCGGCGATGGTCGCGTAAGCGAGCGCCTTCGGAATGACGACGGCGGCGGCGGTCAGGCCCGCGAGCACGTCGGCGCGCGCCCACGGTTTCTCGTAGCGGAACAGCCATTCGGGCGCGATCCGGACGCGCCGCCACGTGGCCATGTCGTGCGCCGCCGCGCGTCTAGAAACGCTCCGGCACGTACCGGAGCGGACGATTGCTCTCGCGATACCCTTCCGGTTTCTGGCGTTTCGGCAGCTTCACCTTTTCGCGCGGCACCGGTTCATAGGGAATACTCTTCAGCAGGTGGCTGATCAGGTTGAGACGCGCGCGCCGCTTGTCGTCCGAGCGCACGACGTGCCACGGCGCGTGATCGGTGTCGGTGGCCTCGAACATGTCGTCGCGGGCGCGCGAATAGTCGTACCAGCGGCTGTACGAGCGCAGGTCCATCGGCGAGAGCTTCCAGATCTTGCGTTCGTCGTGGATGCGTTCCTCCAGACGCCGCGTCTGTTCTTCCTGCCCCACTTCGAGCCAGTACTTGAGCAGGATCACCCCGGATTCGATGATCGCGCGCTCGACCAGCGGCACGCCTTTCAGAAAGGTCTTGGCCTGCTCTTCGCTGCAAAAACCCATCACCCGCTCGACCCCCGCGCGGTTGTACCAGCTACGGTCGAACAGCGTGATTTCGCCGGCCGCCGGGAGATGCGGCAGATAGCGCTGCACGTACATCTGCGTTTTTTCGCGCTCGGTGGGCGCCGGCAGTGCGACCACCCGAAAGATGCGCGGGCTCACGCGCTCGGTGATCGCCTTGATCGTGCCGCCCTTGCCCGCGCCGTCTCGCCCCTCGAACACGACGCAGATCTTCGCGCCCGTATGAACCGCCCATTCCTGCAGTTTCACGAGCTCGACATGCAGGCGCGCCAGCTCCTTGTCGTACTGCTTGCGCGTCAGACGCTCATGCACGTCCGCGCCTTCGCGCGCGGGCCTCGGCTCGCTGGCTTCCTTGTCCTGTTTCATCGCGGTCCCCTCAAGATTGTCGATATGATCCGCGCGGCCGCCGTGCGACCGCCGTCGCGACGCTCGCCGCCGCACATTTGCCTGGCGCGAAGCCCGCCCTCAGGTTTCGTTGCGCTCGGGCATCACCTGCACGACGAGCGTGTGATTCTTCCAGAACATGTTGTGGACGCGCGGCTGGAACGTGCGCAGAACGTGCGGCTCGATCGAATCGAAGCTCACGACAGCGGCCGGATGCTCGCCGGTGCCGGGCACGCGCTGGATCGAATCGAACGGAGGGAAGCCGTAGTTGCAGAGAAATTGCTTGATTTCGTCGTCGGTCGTCGACGCTTCGACATTGCCTAGCCAGAGATCACCCATCGCGTAGTCCTCCAGTTGGTCGTGCGGTTATTCAGCGGCGCGGCGGGCCTCGTTTCAGGCCGATCCGTCGCGCTTTCTCGAGCGGCGCTGCGCGAGCGGATTGAGCGCGATCACGAAGGTCGCGATGCCGATGGCGAGCGCCAGCATGCCGTAGCGGAATTCGGGCTTTACGTCATACAGGAGACCGTGAATAGTGAAATACAGGCCGCCGAGCCAGACGAACACGCCGATCGAGGCTACCACCATGCGAGGCTCGTTCAGTCTCATCGATGTCTCCGTAACGCGATGCGCGAGATAAATCCAGTTTAGGAAATCTGGCGTCGCCATGTGAACACATCCGATGCATTCGGCTTGGCGCGCGCCGCCTGGTACGCTACATTCTCTGCGTGTCACCGTGGATCGGGCAACGGCTCCGTTCGATCGAAAGCGGCGGAGCGGCCGAACATGACGTATGCAACGACCGACCAACCCGCCGTTCAACGTTCAGACTCGCTCCGGACATGCGAAAGCCGATCCTCCCGTCGATCACTCCGAGCCGCTTGCGCAGCTCGATGGCGTTCGTTCTCCTGCTCTCCGCAGCCGGCGCCGCGGGCAATGCATACGCGCAGACCGCGCCGGACCGCACGGTCGTCGGCGCCAACGTAAAGAACTACGCCAACGCCGTGCTCGCGATCATGTCGTACACGGCGGTGCCGGACGTCACGACCAGTTCTCTTTCCATCAACAACGGCACCAGCGGCAACCCCGGCTTCGGACAGACCCAGCTCGGCGGCGGCTTCACCCTCAGCAAATCGTTTCCGCTCTATCTGGAAGGCACGGTCGCCTACAGCCGCTACGATCCGACCTTCATCGCCACCGACGGCAATCAGGAACGCGCCATTCCCGCCAAATGGAACACGGCGAGCACGACGATCGGCATCGGCTGGGACTTTCCGATCACCGATGAGCTGAAGCTTCGGCCGATCATCAACGGCATGATCGGCCGCGTCGCGAGCGACCTGCGCATCGCGCAAACGGTTTTCAATCACGTCGCCGATACGAACCTCCAGTTCCTCGATGACGGCGCGCTCAATGCCTATGGCGTGGGCGGTTCGCTCATGCTCGATCTGGAGCACTACCGCGAGCATTACGAGATCGACCTCGAACTGCGCGCCACCGACATCTACATCCGCAGCTTCGGCAGTTCGTCCTCGGCGGTGCAGGGATCGGCGGCCGCGCAGCAATTCAGCCTATGGGCGCGCTGGCGTGCGCCCACAGGCTTAGCCGCGCTCGACAGGCCGGTGCGCTACGTGCTCGAAACCGCTTACACGCACTATTTCGGCGACAGCGCCGGCGTGCTCGGCTTCAACGATCTGACCTCGCTGGGCGTCGGCCTCGAACTGGACAGCAGCCGCTATCCGGTCATCATCACGCGCACGCGCGCGATGGTGCGCTACGTGTTCGGCCACAACGTGCACGGCGTGTCATTCGGACTGGCCGTCAGCTTCTGAACGCGCTGCCTTCGCTATTGCTTCTTGATGCGCCATTCGCCGCTGCCCGCCTTGCACGCGGTGGGCGTCCACGACTGCGTCTGTCCTTTCGCGACTGCGGTGAGCGTGACCTTGCGGCAGGTCTCGCTTTCGTGCTTCACGGTGTCGCGCGGCGTCACGGTGCCTTTTATCGCAACCGGATTGCCGGTGCCTTCGTTGCTCCACTCGAGCGTCTCGCCATCCTTCTTCGTGTCGAGCGCCTGCTGCGCGGCGCGATTGAGCGCCTGGCGGTCGGCGGGCCGCATGTAGCTGATCGGCGTGTCCTTCAGGAAGTTCAGGTTCGCCGCCTGCGCCCATGCGCACGACAACAGCAGCGCGGCAGGCACGCCGCGCGAAATTCCACGCGTCAAAGCGCTCATGTCGGCACCTTTCAAAGTACGTTGCGCTGGCTCGGATCGTATTTCGGGTCGGGCTGCTTCTGCGTCTGCCTGAGCACGCCCTGCGGATCGAAATAGAAGTTGAAGATCATGTGGTCGATGTTGTTCTCCATGTAACGATACGACCACACCTCACGATCCATCCGCTTGAAATACGCCGTCTCGAACGGACGCCCGAACGCGACCATCACGTCGTTGCGCGTCCACTTGTTGACCTCGGCCTTGTAGAACTCGGCGTCCTGAAGCACCTGACGGCTATCGACCACCTTGCCCGACGCATCGAGATCCACAGCGGTGGTGGTCGATCCCATTGGCTGCGTCGGCCACATGAGCCGCTTGCCGCCATTGGGCAGGTCATAGGTTTCCTTCGGCTGGCCGAGCGTCGCGATGATCGCCTGCCGGTCCATGCCGGGTTGCACGCGTTGTTCCGGCTGCGCGCACGCAGCGAGCACGAGCGCGGCGGCGCACGCGATTCCGAAGCGCTTGTTCATCGTTTTCTCCCCGCGTTTGACCGCTTTTTTCGCGGTCATTTCCGGTTGGCGACTTGCCGATGGCTATTTCGTCTTGGCCGGCTCGACGGATATCGCCAACGCCTCCGTGTAGACCGCCTTCACCTGATCGCCCTTTTTCACGCGCTTGAGGCGCTCGGGGTCCTGCACGTGCAGGTCGACCATATCGCCCCGCGGCCCGCGCAAGGTCACGATCTTCGCGTTCCGGTCGACGGCGACCACGTCCGCGATGATCGTCACTTCGCGGCCGAGCTCGCCGCCCGGCTTGGCGCCGCTCGGCGCGCGCTGCGCCGTGTCGCTCTCCGAGTGATGGGGCTGCGTTTTCTTGTCCATGAGGCTCAGCGTCAGCGACTCGCGATACTGCGCCGTCACGACATCGCCAACCGCAAGCTGATCGAAGTTGCGCGCCTCATTCGTCACTTCGAGCTCCATCACCTTGCCCGCCGCCGTTTTCAGCGTGACGGTGCGGGTCGCCGGATCTATGCCGACGACCGTCGCGGTGACCTTCGCGACGCCGTGCACGGTGGCGCCGCTGGCGTTGCGCTCGACGCTCACGTCGGCGGTCTGGGCAAATGCCGCGCTCGCGGAAATCGCGAGACACGAGAGGACAACGAGACTCACGCGCTTCATGTTGCGCTCCTGGGGTCTGTTTGTCGAAAACGACGCGCCGCTGCGGCGCGCCGCGACGCTGCGGCGCGCCGCGACGCTACTGGATCGAGTAGCCGCGCCCTTGCATGCAGGCCGCCCACGCGCGGTAGTACGTGGACATCGCGCCCTGGCTTTGCGCCTGCGCGTTGGCGTTCTGCTCGCGCCGGTTCTGCCGCGCGCGCGCGCCGCCCGCCATGGTTCCGGCGGTCGCTCCGATCGCCGCGCCCTTGCCCGCGTCGCCCGTGATCGCGCCGATCACCGCACCGCCCGCCGCGCCGCGCGCCGCGCCGCCCACGCGCTCGCCGCCGCCAACGGCCGGTCCGGTCTGCTGCGGCGGCGCCTGTGACGCCACGGCGGGATCGATGCCGGTATTGCTCTTCGCCCAGCTATAGCACGCGCCGTCGTCCTTCTGCTGCTGCTGCGCGCTCTGTCCTTTCGATGGATAGGCAATCGGCTTGCTCTGCGCGCTCGCATCGAGCGCGACGATGGCAATGGCGATAGCGATAGCGCATCTCTTTGCATTCATGGCGACTCCTTGCCTCGGTTCCCTAGGTTCAAGCGATTCGAGATTCAGTCGATTCCACGAGATCCGCGCCCGCGCTCGGGGATCATGGTTCCTGAACGCGGGTCCAGGATGCGTCGGGGTCGAATTCCGTCAGCGGCGGCGCGGATGCACCACGATTCTTTTGATACACGACACCGTTGTTGTTGACAATAAAGGTCATCACGCCGCTCGCGCCGTATTGCGCGGGATACGCGGCCAATGCGAAGCCGGCGATCATGCGCCCATTGATGATATAGCTGAAAGCACCGCCCGCAGCATGCTTTCCCTGCCTCGTGAGGATACGAAAGTAATATCCATGATATGCGTCACCCGGATTGCGATCCTTGAAATAATTCGCGCTCGCGGCGATCAGCGGACCGAACGGACTCGGCTCCTCGTCCTTCGATTCGTCGGCTGGCCAGTAGAGTCCGTCGTGCTTGCCGGGCGAGCTGCCGAGCTTGCGTGCGTATTGCAGCACGCCGTCGCCCATGCGGTCGCGCACCGCGTATTCGCGTTGCGCATCGAGATACGCGCGCAGCACCTTGATCGCTTCGCGCTCGTTCGCGCCGATGCGCCGGTCCAGCACTTCCTGCTCGCCTTCTTCCGTCGCGAAACGCCATGCGCCGTGCTCGCGCACGAGCGGAATCGGCATGGGCCACGCTTCGTCGCCGATACGCAGAATGCGCCGATCCGGCGACGTTTCCTCCAGCAGGTGATACATCTCGAACTCGGCGAGCGCGTCGGCGCGCAACTTCCGGTTCTCGGCTTCGTCCGGCGTCACGACGAGATCCTTGTGCGCGTTGCCGAAGATGGCGACGAGCGCGCTGTCGTCGTTGGACTTGAGCGCCTGTTCGAGCGCGTTCACCGCGTCCTCTGGCGTCGCGAAGGTCTTCTGCTGATCGGCGGCGAGAATGCGCAACGGCGCGAGCAGCATCGCGATCGTCGCAAGCAGAACCAGCAGACGGGTCGATGTATTCATGACGCCGCTCCTATCGACGGCCGCGGCCGCCGCCGCCACCGAATCCGCGGCCTCCTCCGCCGGAGAATCCGCCGCCACCGCCCTGGAAGTTGCGGCCGCCTTGAGCGCCCATCGACTGGCGGCTCGCCGCGCCGCGCGAGCTGTCGGCGCGCGCGCCTTGCGCCGAGCCGTAGCCGCTGAAGGCATCGCCGCCGCGTCCCTGGAAGTTGCCCGTGTTCTGGGCGCGTTGCGTGTTCTGCTTTCCGCCCGCGTTCTGCTCGCGCTGCGTGTTCTGTGCGCGCGCGGGGTTCTGCGCAGCCGATGGCGTGCGCGTGCTGGTTCGCGGGGCGTCGCCCACGCGCTGCGTCGATGCCCGCGTGCCGCCGCCCGACACCTGCCCAGGCTTCTTTTCCGAACGCCAGGTGCTCGACTGCCGCGCGCCGGTTTCGCTGCCGGTCGTGCCGCGATTCGCCGCGCGATTGCTCAGTTCGTTCTTGACATCGGCGCGATTGACGTTGCCTTCGCGGTTGATGTTGATCGTGTTGTTGCCGCCGTTGTAGTTGGTTTCGTAGTGCCCGCCGTGCCAGGCCGCCGTGATCGCCGCGCCCCAGATGAGACCCGTCGCGAAAGCCGCGCCGGGCGCATAGGGATAGTAGTAAGCCGGATAAGGCGCGGGCGCATAGGTATAGACCGGCACCGCGCTCTGCACGACGACCGTCTGCGGGTTGTACTGCGGCACGTAGATGACTTCCGGATTCGACGGCACGATCTTGATGACCTCCTTCTCGACGACCACCGTCTGCTTGTCGTCGGTCTTGAGATTGCCGACCGACTGCGTCTGACGCCGGAAGCGCTGCACGGCCTGCAACACGGCGCTCTGATCCGCGACCACCGCTTCGCCGAGCGCGACGGTCCAGTCGAGCTCGCTGCTCATCTTCCTCACGACCTCGGGGTAATTCAGGAGCGCCTTCACCGGGTCTTGCCAGGACTCGTTCACGGGCAGATCCTTGTCGGTTTTGCGGCGCTCGAGAAAGCGGTCGGCCTGCACGATCTCGATTGGATAAGTGGAAGCCGGAAGAATGATCGCGATGAGATCGTCGGGGTAAAGCGCGATCGGTCCGACGAGCTTGTCGAGGTCCGCCGGGTTCATCGACACGGTTTCGGGGCCGCTGGCCGCCGGCGCCTGAGCAAAGGCATTTGCGCCGCACGCGAGCGCGGACGCCACGATAATCAGGCTGATCAGGTTACGCATCGTCGTGGTCCAACGAGGTTGGCCTTATCGCGCGTCTGGTGAGAACGCGTGAACAGAGCAGCGCATTTCTAGTTTGGTATTGCCGTTTATAGCCCGATGCGCGCCGCATGTTGAACGGCGCCTGATGTTTTGCAATCTCAAGATATCCGAACGTCATGTCGAATACAAGAAGTCGCGACCGCCTGCATCGCTATTAACTACCCGCCTAATGCGATGATCGCCATGGTCAGCAGCACGCCGGTCGCCGTCATCGAAAGTCCCGCTTTCCAGCCGCTCCAGCCCGCATAACCGCCCAGCGCGTAGCCGCAGAAGAACAGCATCACGAGTGTCAGGACACGCGAGACCAGCAATGCCGTGGGCAGGTGACTGAAGATCACGAACGGCGCGGCGACCGGAAAGGTGGACAGCACGATGATGACGAAAATGCCCAGCGCGGCGAGAAAGTCGTCGCGCTCGAAGCGTGCCTTTTCGGGCGCGCGTTCGTGCCGCGCGATGCGCGCGCGGATCGATTCGAGATCGGCGTCGGTGAAGAACCAGTCGAGCGATGCAGGCACTCTATTGCGCAGCGCGCGCAAGCCTTGCGCCGGGTCGAGCTCCTGCCGGATCGCGAGCGCGAGCGTATGCCGGCGCGCCCGGTTCGTGATGGTGCGCACGAGATACATGACGGCGTCGGCGAGACCCCACGCGAGATTGCAGCCGAGCGCCGTGTACAGCATCTTGCGGCCGGCGTCCTCGCCGCTCGTCGCGGCGGATACGGTGCCGACGAAGGTCAGCGCCATGAACAGGCCGAAGCACAACTCGGACACGCGATCGACGGTATCGAGCACGGGCTCGCGCGCGCGATCGCCTTCATTTTGCGAGCTGGTGTCCGCATGCATGAGCTCGCCGCCTAGGCAGCCTTCACCTCGTTTTCCAGCGGCTGGTTCTTCTCGAAAGCGGTGATGCTTTCGAGCGTCGTCTCGCAGATCGTCGTCAGCGCTTCGTGCGTCAGATACGCCTGATGCCCCGTCACTATGACGTTGGGGAACGAGACGAGCCGCTGAAAGACATCGTCGGTGATGATCTCGCTCGAAAGATCGCGGAAGAACAGATCCGCTTCCTGTTCATAGACGTCGATGGCGAGTCCGCCCAGCAGGCCGCTCTTCAATGCCTCGATGACGGCTTCCGTATCGATCAGCCCGCCGCGGCTCGTGTTGATGAGCAACGCGCCCGGCTTCGCGCGCTTGAGCGTCTGTGCATTGATGATGTGATGCGTCTGCGGCGTGAGCGGACAGAACAGCGCGATGATGTCCGCTTTCTCGCCAATTTCGCCGGACTTCGCGTATTGCAGGCCCAGCGCCTCGAATTGTTTCGAAGGGTAAGGATCGAAGCCGATCACCTGACAGCCGAATCCCTGCATGATCTTCGCGAAGACGCAGCCGATCTTGCCGGTGCCGACCACCGCGACCGTCTTGCCGCACAGGTCGAAGCCGACGAGGCCATCGAGCGAGAAGTTGCCGTCGCGCGTGCGGTTGTAGGCGCGATGCACCTTGCGGTTGATCGCGAGCAGCAGCGCTACCGCATGCTCCGCCACGGAGTTCGGCGAATAGTTCACCACGCGCACGACCTTGATGCCGAGCTTCGCGGCGGCTTCGAGATCCACGTTGTTGAAGCCCGTGCAACGCAACGCGATCAGACGCGTGCCGCGCTTGTGCAGTTCCTCCAGCACCTGCGCATTGCCCTTGTCATTGACAAACACGCAGACCGCGCCGTAGCCGTGAGCGAGTTCGGCCGTGTCCATGTCGAGCGGCAGGTCGAAGTATTTGAGCTTGTGATTCGCGGCCTTGTTCGCTTCGTCGAGATACCGGCGTTCGTAAGGCGTCGAGCTGAAAATCGCCACTTCCATGATGTGCCTCTCCTCTTCAACTTGTCCGTAGGTTCGCGGCGGGCAATGCTAACCCGCCGCGATCGATATGGCGATCTGCACGAAAAGCACTTTGACGATGGTCATCGACGGGAAAATCATCGCGTACATGATGTCGGGCTGATCGGTCGGCGCGATGCGATTGGCGAACGCGAGTATCGCCGGATTGCCGGTCGCGCCGCAGATCACGCCCACCGATGTATCGAAAGGCAGCCTGAAGATCCACAGGCAGCACACGGCCGTGACGCTCACCAGAACCAGCAGCGTGACGACGCCGTAGAGCAGCAGCGCCGGCCCCGCCGAGCCGACCGTCGCGACGAACTTCGGTCCGCACGAAATGCCCACCTGCGCGAGAAAAATGGTGAGGCCGAGATTGCGCAGCACGAGATTCGCCGAGAGCGGCATGACCCACACGAATGGCCCGTTGCGCCGCGCACGGCCGAGACACAGCGCCACCAGCAGCAAGGCGGCCAGGCCCAGGCTGAACGCGCCGAGACCCGGCACCGGCAGCGGAATCGCGCCGACCAGCAGGCCCAGCGCCGCGCCTATTCCGAGGCAGATGAAGCTGAGATCCGCCGTGCCCTTGATCGAATCGCCGAAGAAGGTGCGCATGGTCGCCTGATGCGCGCGATTGACCAGGAGGCCCACGCGGTCGCCCGCTTCGAGGACCAGATCGGGCGTCGAGAGCATGTCGGCGTCGCCACGGCGCACGTGCGCGATTGCGCAGTTCACGCCATCGGGAAAACGGATATCGCCGAGCGCCATGCCGACCACCGCCGGATTCGACGCAAACACGCGCATGTAATCGAGATCCTCGCGATGGCTCGCCATGCGTCCCGGCTGCAGTTCGCCGCACAGCGCGGTGGCTTCGTCGAGGACACGGCGATCGGTGGCGGTGGCGAGCAGCACGTCGTCGGCACGGAGTTTGAAATCGGCCGTTGGAAGCTGATTGTGATGCGCGCGGCGCACCGCCGCGATTGAGACACCGGCAGGCAGACGGCTCGCGAGCTCGGCCATCGTGAGCCCGAAAAGGCTCGCGTTGCGCAGCGCGATCTCCGCCGTCTCCAGCAGCTTCGCGGGCGGCTTCTGAATCTTGACCTTCAGCAGGACGTTCAGCAGATAGATGAACAATATCGGCCCGGCCACGCCGAACGGATACGAGATGCTGTAGGCCACCGCGGCGTCGTTGCTCTTCATCGACGCGATCGCCACCTGCAGGCTCGCCGTGCTGGTGCCGCTGCCCGCGAACATGCCCAGCGAATCGGCGAGCTTGATGCCGAAAGAAATGAAGGCGCAGGAGACGAGACCGGAGACGATCACGCCGATACAGGCGGCGACATTGGCCTTGAGACCTTCGCGGCTCGTCAGCCCCTTGAAGAATTGCGCGCCGTACTGAATGCCGATGCCATACAGAAACAGCAGCAGTCCGAGCGTGCCCAGCAAGGCGGGCGGCGTGGACTTCGGCGCGAAGGCGCCGACGGCGAGACCGACGAACAGCACCGCGCCGGAGCCCAGCGCCACGCCCTTGATGTTGATTTCACCGATCAGATAACCCAGCGCGATGGTCAGAAACAGCGCGAACAGCGACTGGTTTTCGAGGAAGGTCCTGACTGCATCCATGCCGCCTCCTGGCGATGGTCGATGGTCGGAGCACCCGGCAGTACACGATCATTAATAGGCGCTTTGCGTCGCTCAGTCCAGCACCGTCGTGCGTATATTCAGCGCGATTCGAGCACGACGACGCTGCGCGCCTCGATGCGGCACGCGCCGCGTTCGGGCGGGGCTGTTTCGGTATCCGTCACAATGTCCTGCGGTGCAACGGCCGCCGTGTCGACGATACGTCGCCAGCTTGCGTTGTCGAGCACCGGAAGCGCGGCATCGCGCGCCTCGTCGTTCATATTGAAGACGATATGCAGGAGCGCCTCGTCGGGCGTCAGTCCCGCGAGCGTGAACGCGACGAAGCGCGCATGCGGGTCGTGCCAGGCGGGCTCGCCGAGACGCTCGCCGTGCCACGCCACGTCGGGGCGCGTCTGGCCCTCGGCGGGGCGCCCGGTGAGAAAGCGGCGGCGGCGCAGGCTCGCGTGGCGGCGGCGCAACGCGATCAGCTCGCGCACGAAGCGCAGCATGTCCCGCGCGTCGTCGGACAATTTCCAGTCGAGCCAGGAAAGCGCGTTGTCCTGGCAAAACGCGTTGTTGTTGCCGCGCTGGGTGTGCAGTATTTCATCGCCGGCGAGCAGCATCGGCACGCCCTGGCTCAGCAGCAGAAGCGCCATCAGATTGCGCGCCTGCCGAAGCCGCAAGCCGATGACCACGGGATCGTCGGTCTCGCCTTCCGCGCCGCAATTCCACGACAGGTTGTCGTTGCTGCCGTCGCGGTTCTCTTCGCCGTTCGCCTCGTTGTGCTTCCTGTCGTGGCTGACGAGGTCGAGCAGCGTGAAGCCGTCGTGACACGTGACGAAGTTGATGCTGTTGGCGGGCAGCCGGCCATCGTCCTGATAGAGATCGGCGCTGCCCGCGACGCACGTGCAGACCTGCCCGATCATGCCCGGATCGCCACGCACGAAGCGCCTGATCACGTCGCGATAGCGGCCGTTCCATTCGGCCCACGCCATGCCCGGAAACGCACCGACGTGATACAGCCCGCCCGCGTCCCACGCCTCCGCGATCAGCGGCACGCGCGCGAGCACCGGCGACGCCTCCATCGTCCACGGAAGCGGCGGCATGGCGAGCAGCTCGCCTTGCGCGCCCCGCGCGAAAACGCTTGCGAGGTCGAAGCGAAAGCCATCGACGCCTAGTTCCTGAACCCAGTATTCGAGCGCATGCATGATGAACGCGGATACGAGCGGATGATTGCAGTTCACCGTATTGCCGCAGCCGGTGTAGTCGCGGTAATAGCGCGCATCGTTGCGGTCGACGAGATAGAAGTCGTCGTTGGCGAGCACCTTGAAATGGATCACGGGTCCGTTCTTTCCCGCTTCCGACGTGTGATTGAACACGACATCCAGCAGCACGCGAATGCCCGCCGAGTGCAGGGCGTCGACGAATGCGCGGAACTCCTGCGGCGCGCGCGCCGGCTCGATGCAATAGCGCGGATGCGGGCTGTGAAAGCTGTGCGTGCTGTAACCCCAGTAGTTGCGGAGCCCGCGCGCGGCGGCGGTGGCCGGAATGTCCTGCTCGTCGAAGGCCATCACGGGGAGCAGCTCGACGTGCGTGACGCCGAGCGCCTTCAGATACGGAATCTTTTCGATGAGACCGGCGAACGTGCCCGGATGCCGCACCCCGCTCGACGCATGCCGCGTGAAGCCGCCGACATGCAGCTCGTAGATGATCGCGTCGTCGAGCGTGCGGACATCGACGTAATCCGGCGCGTCGAGCGGCGCGGCGACGATCGCCCGCAGCGACGCGCGCCCGTCTCCGCTGGCGTCCGCCGCCTGCTGGCGCCGATACAACCGGTCGCTGACCGCGCGCGCGCGCGGATCGAGCAGCTCCTTGCGGCTCGCGGCTTCGTCGTCCATTTGCGGCACGCCATGCGCGCCATAGGCGCGCCACGTGTAACGGCAGCCCGGCGGCAACGCCTCGACCAGCACGTGCCAGAAGTAGAACGTGCGATGCGCGTCGCCGTCGAGCGCGACGACCTGGAACGGCTCGGCGCTTTCATCGGATGCATAGAGCAGCAACTCGACGCGCGTCGCATGCCGGCAGAACACGCAGAAGTTCACGCCGCCCGCAACCACCGTCGCGCCGAGCGGATAGCGCGAGCCGGGCTGCGTCCGGTACGTCTCGTGCGCGACCGGTTCAGGGCTGAGCAAGGTCGATCCTCACGCGATGCGTATTCCAGATGCGCTCGCAATACTCGTGAATCGCGCGATCCGACGAGAACTTGCCCGAACGCGCCGTGTTCATGACCGACATGCGCGTCCATTGCCGCGCGTCGCGCCACGCCTCGCTTACGCGCTCCTGACACGCGACGTAATCGGCGAAATCGGCGAGCACGAGGAACGGGTCGGAATGCGTGAGATTGTCGAGCAAAGGCCTGAACATCTCGCGGTCGCCGCGCGAGAAGTGACCTTGCGAGATCAGCGACAATGCGTCGCGCAACTCGTCGTTGTCCCGTACATAGCGCGCCGGATGATAGCCCTCGCGCTTCGTCTCTTCGACCTGCTGCGCGGTGAGGCCGAACAGGAAGAAATTCTCGGCGCCCGCTTCCTCGCGAATCTCGACGTTCGCGCCGTCCAGCGTGCCGATGGTCAGCGCGCCGTTCATCATGAACTTCATGTTCCCGGTGCCGGACGCTTCCTTGCCCGCCGTCGAAATCTGCTCGGAGAGATCGGCGGCCGGATAGACCCAGTGGCCGTTCTTCACGTTGAAGTCCGGATAGAACACGACCTTCAGGCGGCCCTTGATCGTCGCGTCGTTGTTCACCACTTCCGCGATGCCCGTGATCAGGCGGATCATGAGTTTCGCCATCGCGTAGCCGGGCGCGGCCTTGCCGCCGAAGATGAAGCAGCGCGGCGCGGTGTCGAGATCGGGATTGCGGCACAGACGGCGATACAGGCTGATGATGTACAGCGCGTTCAGATGCTGGCGCTTGTACTCGTGAATGCGCTTGACCTGGATATCGAAGAGCGCGTCGGGATCGACCACGATGCCCGTCGCGTGCTCGATTCGCGCCGCGAGCGCCGTCTTGTTGTCGCGCCGGATCTTGCGCCAGGCGTCGTGGAACGCCGGGTCGTCGGCGTGGGCGGCGAGCGCGTCGAGGCGCGCGAGGTCGGTGGCCCAGCCGTCGCCGATGGTTTCATGCAGCAGGCGCGCGAGCCCCGGATTGCTCAGCATCAGAAAGCGGCGCGGCGTGACGCCGTTCGTCACGTTGAGGAAGCGTTCCGGAAACATCTCCGCGAAATCGTGCAGCACGGTCTGCTTGAGCAGTTCCGAATGCAGCGCGGCGACGCCATTCACCGCATGCGTGCCGACGGTCGCGAGATGCGCCATGCGCACCTTGCGGTCGCCGGTTTCATCGATCAGCGACATGCGCGTCACGCGCGCTTCGTCGCCCGGATAAGCGCGGCGCACGTCATCGAGAAAGCGCCGGTTGATTTCATAGATGATTTCGAGGTGGCGCGGCAGCAGGCTCTGAAACAGCGGCAAGCCCCAGGTTTCTAGCGCCTCGGGCAGCAGCGTGTGATTGGTGTAAGCCAGCGTGCGGCGCGTGAGATCCCACGCGGTGTCCCACGGCAGCAGACGTTCGTCGACGAGCAGGCGCATCAGCTCCGCCACCGCGACCGACGGATGCGTGTCGTTGAGCTGCGCGGCGAAACGCTCCGGGAGGCGCTCGATCGGCGTGGCCTTGAGGTCGAACAGGCGCAGCAGGTCCTGCAGCGAGCACGACACGAAGAAGTACTGCTGCGCGAGACGCAGCCGTTTGCCCGCCTCGGGCTCGTCGTTCGGATAGAGGACTTTCGAAAGCGTTTCGGAGATCACCTTCTCCTCGACAGCTTCGTAATACGCACCCGCGTTGAAGTCCTGAAAGTCGAACGATTCGACCGCTTCGCTCTTCCACAGGCGCAGGATGTTGCAGGTATCGACGTCGTAGCCTTGCATCGGCATGTCGCAGGCGACGCCCTTGACCTGACGTGTCGGCGTCCAGTGCACGCGCAGGCGGCCCTGCTCGTCCGTTTCGCTGCGCGTGTAGCCGCCGAAGCCGACGTAATGACTCAGCTCCGGACGCACGATCTCCCACGGATTGCCTCGTTGCAGCCACTTGTCGGTGCGTTCGATCTGCCAGCCGTCGCAGACTTCCTGATCGAAGATGCCGAACTCGTAACGGATGCCATAGCCGATGGCGGGAATCTCCAGCCGCGCGAGCGAATCCAGATAGCACGCGGCGAGCCGCCCCAGTCCGCCGTTGCCGAGCCCGGGCTCCTCCTCTATGGCGAGCAGCACGTCGAGATCCTGGCCGAGCGCGTGCATTGCTTCGCGCGCCTCGGCTTCCATGCCCAGATTGAGGAGGTTATTGCCGAGCTGCGGTCCGATCAGAAACTCGGCGGAAAGATAGCAGGCGACCTTCACGTCCTGCGCGGTATAGGTCTGCATCGATGCGACCCAGCGCGCGAGCATGCGATCGCGCACGCTGTAGGCGAGCGCCATGTACCAGTCGTGGGCATCGGCGACGTCGGGATAGCGCGCCTGCCGGCAGATCAGATTCCGCACGACGTCATGCTGGAACGCGTAGCCGTGCACGTCGGCCAATGCGGCCTTCGCGTTGGCGGCGGCTTCGGCTGCAGGGACTTCGCTCATGGTCGTGCCCTCGCGTTGTGCTTGATCACTCTGAGCAAGCATATGTTAGGCATACGGGATTACAAGCCGGCTGCAGGCGTGTTAAGCCGATGATGAAAAGCTTCATGCGCCCGGTGGCGCAGAGCGAACTTGACCGCGGCCCAATTCCATCTACAACCAAAGCAATACCATCAATTTCACCGTTCCGACATGCCATCCGATCAATCTCTGCAACCGCGCTCCCGCGCCCAGGGCATCGCGCACGGCTGGCTGCGCCGCCTGCCGGGCATCGCGATGCTGCGCGATTACCACGCCGCGTGGCTGAAGAACGACGTCATCGCCGGCCTCGTGCTGACGACGATGCTCGTGCCGGTCGGCGTCGCGTATGCGGAGGCGTCGGGCGTGCCGGGCGTGTGCGGGCTCTACGCGACCATCGTGCCGCTGCTCGCCTACGCGATCTTCGGCCCGAGCAGGATTCTCGTGCTCGGGCCGGATTCGGCGCTGGCCGCGCCCGTGCTCGCGGTCGTCGTGCTGAGCGCGTCGGGCGATCCCGCGCGCGCCATCGCCATTGCGGGCATGATGGCGATCGTCTCCGGTCTCGTATGCGTGATCTTCGGCGTGCTGAAGCTCGGCTTCGTCACCGAACTGCTGTCGAAGCCGATCCGCTACGGCTATATGAACGGCATCGCGTTCACCGTGCTCATCAGCCAGTTGCCGAAGCTGTTCGCGATTTCCATCGAGGATCACGGGCCGCTGCGCGATTTGTTCAATCTGGCGAAAGCCGTCGCGGCCGGGCAATCCAACTGGTACAGCTTCGCGGTCGGCGCAGGCAGTCTCGTCCTCATTCTTCTGCTCAAGCGCTTCGACAAGGTGCCGGGCATCCTGATCGCCGTCGTGCTCGCGACCCTGTGCGTGTACCTGTTCGATCTCGACCGGCACGGCGTCAAGGTGCTCGGCGCGATTCCGCAGGGATTGCCCGGCTTCTCGCTGCCGTGGGCGAGCGGCGCGGATATCGTGAAGATCGTGCTCGGGGGCTGCGCGGTCGCGCTGATTTCGTTTGCGGACACGAGCGTGCTGTCGCGCACCTTCGCGGCGCGCGCCAACATGCGCGTCGATCCGAATCAGGAAATGATCGGGCTGGGCGTCGCCAATCTCGCAACCGGGCTGTTCCAGGGCTTTCCGATCAGCAGCAGCTCATCGCGCACGCCGGTGGCCGAAGCGGCGGGCGCGCGCACGCAGGTGACGGGCATCGTCGGCGCGCTGGCCGTCGCGGCCGTGCTGCTCGCGGGACCGAATCTGCTGCGCCATCTGCCGAACAGCGCGCTCGCGGCCGTGGTGATCGCCGCGGCCATCGGCTTGTTCGAGTTCAGGGATCTGAAGCGCATCTATCGCATTCAGCAATGGGAGTTCTGGCTGTCGGTGTGCTGTTTCGTGGGCGTCGCGGTATTCGGCGCGATCCCGGGCATCTGCATCGCCGTGGTGATCGCGGTGATCGAATTCCTGTGGGACGGCTGGCGTCCGCATTTCGCCGTGCTCGGGCGCGTGGAAGGCCTGCGCGGCTATCACGACATGAAGCGCTATCCGCACGCGCGGCAGGTTACCGGGCTGCTGCTGTTTCGCTGGGACGCGCCGCTGTTCTTCGCCAACGCGGAGCTGTTCCAGCAGCGCGTGACCGAAGCGATCGATCAGGCGAGCGCGCCGGTGCAGCGCGTCGTCGTCACCGCCGAGCCGGTGACGAGTGTCGATGTCACTTCCGCCGACATGCTGCGCGAGCTGCATCGCGCGCTCGCCGAGCGCGGCATCGAGCTGCATTTCGCGGAGATGAAAGACCCGGTGCGCGACAAGCTAAGACGCTTCGAGCTGACCGCGGACTTTCCCGACGCAAGCTTCCATCCGACCATAGGCAGCGCGGTCGATGCCTGGCTCGCCGCGCGGCCCGGTCAGGCTCCGGCCGCCTGATTGTCCTTGAAGCGCAGCCTGAGCGTCTTCTTGTCGATCTTGCCGACGCTCGTCTTGCTGATCTCGTCGATGAAGCGCACGTCGCGCGGCACGGCGTAGCGCGAGATACGGCCTGTTTCCGCGATGCCGAGCAGATAGCGCTGGATCGATTCTTCCGTCACGGGCGTGTCGCACTCGGGCTTCTTCACGACGAGCGCGAGCGGACGTTCGCCCCACTTTTCGTCGGACACGCCGATCACCGCGACTTCGGCGACGCCGGGCAACTGCGAGATGAGGCTCTCGACTTCGAGCGACGACACCCATTCGCCGCCCGACTTGATGACGTCCTTCGCGCGGTCGGTGATCCGCAGATAGCCCGCCGCATCGACACAGCCGATATCCTGCGTGTGCAGCGCGCCGCCCTCCCACAGTTGCGCCGACGCCTCGCGGTTCAGCAGATAGCCCTGCGTGAGCCACGGCGCGCGCGCGACGATCTCGCCGCTGGTGCGGCCATCGCGCGGCGCTTCGCGCATCTCGTCATTCACGATACGCAGATCGACGAGCGGAATCGCGCGTCCGGTCGTGCAGCGCAGCCGCACTTGTTCGTCCTGATCGAGCGTGTCGGCGTCGGGCGGCAGTTGCGCGAGACTCAGCAGCGGACCGCTCTCCGACATGCCGTATCCCGAGAACACGTCGATGCCGCGTCCGAGCGCCACGCGCGCGAGCCCTTCGGTCAGCGCGCCGCCGCCGATCACCACCTTCCAGCGGCTCAGATCGACGGTTTCGGCGTCCGGGCAGGAGAGCAGCATGTGCAGGATCGTGCTGACGCAATGCGAGAACGTCACGCCTTCCTGCTCGATCAGACGCACGAGGTTGCGCGGCACGTAGCGGCCCGGATAGACCTGCTTCACGCCGAGCATCGTCGCGATGTACGGCATGCCCCAGGCGTGCACGTGGAACATCGGCGTGATCGGCATGTAGACATCGCCGCGATGAAAGCGCTGTCCGCTCGCGGGACTCGCGAGCGCGGCCATCCCGGCGATCGTGTGCAGCACGAGCTGGCGATGCGAGAAATACACGCCCTTCGGCTTGCCGGTCGTGCCGGTCGTGTAGAAGGTCGTGGCGCGCGTGTTTTCATCGAAATCGGGGAACTCGCGCGACGGTTGCGCCGCCGCGAGCATCGCTTCGTATTCTTGCGCGAAAGGAATGCCGTGCTCGGGAACGGGCGAGCCTTGCTCGTCGATCCAGATGAAGGTGCGCACGGTTTCGAGGCGCGTCCTGATCGCATCGATCACCGGAATGAAGTCCGTATGCACGATCAGGATTTGCGCGCCCGCGTGATTGAGCGTGTACAGGATCTCGTCCTGCGAGAGCCGCACGTTCACCGATTGCAGCACCGCGCCCATCATCGGCACGGCGAAGTAGCAATCGAGGTAGCGATGGCTGTCCCAATCCATCATCGCGACGGTCGCCCCGTGCTTCGCGCCGAGCGCGTCGAGCCCGTTCGCGAGCCGCGCGATCCGTTCCGCGAGCGTGCGATACGAATGACGCACTTCGCCGCGATAGACGATCTCCTGCTCCGCCGCCTGCGCGAGCGGCGTGTGCAGCAGTTGCTTGATGAGCAGCGGGTACGCGTACGCGCCGGGCGCGGCGTGCGAATCGAAATGCGGGTCTAGCATCGTCTCTCCAGATTTCAGAAGTTGTGGCGCCGGCGGGGTTGGGTCCGCGCTCGTCCATCGTCTGGAGGCAAGAATACGCATCGGCCGCGCGCCGAACCCCTCTCACGTGGAGAGGGGTAGGGATTGCGAGGGAGAATCGCGCACGAATTAAGCGCCCGGTGAGCTACTGGACGCCTTCCAGGAGGCCAAGCGCGATGGCGCGCCGCACCGCGTGCTTGCGCGAGCTCGCATCGAGCTTGCCGAAGAGATTCTTCAGATGCCACTTGACCGTGCCCTCGCCGACCGCCGCCGCGAGCGCGATTTCCTTGTTGCTCAGGTTGCGCGCGAGCAGTTCGAGAATCTCGCGTTCCTTCGGCGTGAGGATCACGCTCGGCAGCGCGCGCGGCCCGCCCTCGGCCGAACGCGGCGGCACGCGCACGACGTGCGGCGGCACGACGGGCCGCTCGCCCGGTTCCGTCGCGCCTTCCTCGCTCACGCGGCGCGCCCAGTCGGCGAGCGCGGGATGCGCGTCGATCAGTACGCGGCGCAGATGATAGGTGTGCGCGAGGTTCAGGGCTTCGAGAAACGTCGCGCGCCCTTCGCCGTTCGCGCGTTCGAGCGCGAAGGCGCGCAAGGCCATCAGCTCGATGCGCTGGCGGCCGAGCTTCAGCGTCGCCGCGATGGCTTCCGCGCGCTCGAACGGCTCGATGGCGGCGCGCCAGTCCTGCCGCGCGAGCGCTGCGCTGCCGTGCGCGACCGCCTGCAGCAGTTGCACGGAGCGGCCCCAGATCGGCCCGCGCGCGCCGATATGCTCCGCGACGATCGCATCGATCTGTCCGACGAGCGCATCGCACGTTTCCCCGCGGTACCGGCCCGCGTGCGCGCTCACCTGCTCGGCGAGGCTCGTCACGCAAAGCCGCGGCAGGCCGCGCGCGACACCCATCGCGTAAAGCATTTCGAGCAGATCGAGCGCGCGATGCTCGTCGCCGCGCAAAGCCGCGATGCGCGCCGCCGCGCGGTACGCGAGCACCACCGTTTCGGGGAGCGCCGCGCGCTCCAGCACGTCGAGCCGGTTGGCGAGCAACGCGGCGGCCTCGTCGATGCGATCGTCCTCGTAAGCGAGCGCCGCGCAGGTCGCCGCGAACATGCAGGTGAGCGGATGGCGCCGGCCGAGATCCTCCTCGGCGCCCGCCAGCGCGGGCATCAGCACGCTTTCCGCGAGCTTCGCCTGACCTTCGCGCAGCCACGTGAGGCCGACCATGTGATCGCCCCACCGCACGAGATAGCCCTGCCCCTTGCCGGTCTGCCCGCGCGTCACCGCGTGCTGCAGCCGGCGCGCCTGCGCGGGCTCGCCCAGCAGCATCGCGCGCGCGGCGAGGCGGTTCGCATGCGCCTGCGCGAGCCACGAATCGCGCGGCGGCGGCGTCTGCGCCCACGGCTCGAACAGCGCCAGGAAGCGGTCGGGATCGTCGGCGTACCAGGCGGCCGCGCTCAGGATGAGCGCGCATTCGTAGCGCAGCGCTTCGCCGGATTCGGCATCGGCAGACGCCGACGCGAGCACGCGCTCGACCTGCCGCTCCGCCTCGCGATGCCGTTCGCCCAGCGCGAGCGCCCAGGCCACCGCGAGCCGCAGGCGCGGACGCCTCTCCAGCTCCGGCTCCGGCAGCCGTTCCAGCCAGTCGAGCACGGTGCCGAGCTGGCCCTGCTTCACGGCGTCGTGCAGCGACTGCTCCGCGAGCTCGTAAGCGTGTTCGCGATCGCCCGCCGCATGTGCGTGCCGCGCCGCCTGTTCAAGCATGCCGCGCGCGGCGAGCCAGCGCGCCGCGCGCCGGTGCAGTTCCGCCTGTTCGGACGCATCGAGCGCGCCGAAGCGGGTCTGCAGCACGTCGCGCACGAGTGGATGCAGGCGGCACCAGTCGCTTTCCTCCGCCGTGACGAACACGGGCGTGTCGCGTGCGAGACGCGCGAGGCGCTGCGGCGCGTCGGCGTCGCCGGTCAGGGCCGCGCACAGGTCGGGATGCAGCACGTCCATCACGCTGATGCGCGTGAGAAAACGCTCATCGTCGGAAGAAAGCTCCTTCAGAAGCGCGGCCACCAGCGGTTCGCGCAGTCCGCGCGGGCCCGCCGCGAGATTGTCGAGGGCGGCGCGCGGGTCCTGCGCACGGGCCATCGCCGTCAGCGCCAGTTGCAGGCCGAGCGGCCAGCCGTCGGTGATTTCGAACAGACGCGCGCTGGCGTCGGCGTCCACGCGCGCGCCGAAACGCTGCGTGACGAGCGCGATGGTTTCATCGACCCGAAAGCGCAGCGCTTCCGGCCCGACCAGTTCCGCCTGCCCGTAGGCGAGCAGCTCCGCCGCCGGCCGGTCGAGGCCCTGCCGCCCCGCCGCGACGATGCGCAGGTTCTGCGGCGCGTTGTGCATCACGTAGTCGAGCAGCGCGGCGCCGGCGGCGGGCAGACGGTCCGCTTCGTCGACGATCAGCACGACGTCCATGGACAGTTGCGCGAGTTCGGCGAGCCAAGCGGTCGCGAGATCGAATGCGCCCGCGGGCGCGACCAGCGTGGCGTCGATCTGCCGGCCGAACGCGGGACGCGCGCAGCCGGTGCGCACGGCATGCACCAGCGCGCGCAGAAAGCGCTCGGCGTCGTCGCGTTCGTCGGCGAGCAGCCAGGCGACGGCCGCGCCGCGCGCCAGGAATTCGCGCCGCCATTGCGCGAGCAGCGAAGTCTTGCCGTAGCCCGCGCCGGCCTGCACGAGCACGATCTGGCGGCCCGCGCCGGGTAACGCGTCGGCGCCTTCGGCGTTCAGGCGCGCGCGCGCCAGCAGGCCGGCCGGCGCGCGCGGGGCCATCGTCTTCAGGACGAGTTCGGTGGCGGGAGCGCCGGATGGGGTGGGGTTCGTGGTCATCGAGAATTTTGTCTTATCTCCCTAGGATGGTTCCTAGTGCGCGCACGCGTCAAGCCCCTCCCACCGCGAGAGGGGCGCGCCCGCCCGCCCCGCACTACGATGGCTTCAATCCGTAACAGCAAGCCGAAGGATCACCATGTACCGAAATCTGCTCGTGCCAGTCGAGCGCAGCGACGCGTGTGTCGAAGCGATCGGCCATGCGGCCGAGCTCGCGCATTCGCTCGGCGCAAGCATCACCTTCGTGTGCCGCGAGAGCGCCACGAACGACACTGCGGCGCAGCATCGGCGGCAGGAAGCGCTGCTGGCCCGCGCGCAAGCCGCCGCGCGCGCTCAGGGCGTGCCCGCGTCGGTGCTCGCGCAGTATGGCGACATGGCGTTCGCATCGCGCGACTATGACCTCGTGTGCATCGCCCACGGCGGCGCGGTGCCGCCCTTGCCCGGCGTCGCGGTCCTCGTGTGTCCCTCGGACGCGCGGCCTGCGGTGGCGAACGTGGTCGGCGCGCTGCTCGACGTGCATCGGGCGCGCTCGGATGCGTATGACCAAGCGCTCGCCGCGGCGCGCCCGAAGCGGCTGGAGGCGCGCATGATCGACGCACTGCGCGCCGCGCATCGAGAAGAGGAAGCGCTGACGCTCGCGCTGCGCGAGCGCACCTCCTCGCTCGATGCCGAACTCGACGAACTCGCGCGTCTGGCCGAACGCGAAGCGGCGCTGCTGGATCGCGCGGCGTCGCTGCCCCCGGGCGACGCGGCCATGGAAGACACCCTGCACTCGTGCGCGCGCTTCGCGTGGGAACGCATGGGACGAATCGAAGGCGTGGTGCTGCCGGCAGCGCGCCGCTATCTGCGCGACGCCGACTGGAACGCGCTCGCCTGCAAGACGCGCTGACCGCGCGACGAACCTCATCTGGAGACGAAACAATGGCACATGCAATCCGCTTTCACGAAACCGGTGGCCCCGAAGTGTTGCGCTGGGAAGAAGTGAGCGTCGGCGAACCCGGCCCGTCCGAAGTCCGTCTGCGCCACGAGGCCGTCGGCCTCAATTTCGCCGACACGTATTTCCGCTCCGGCCTTTATCCGGTGCCGCTGCCCGCGGGCATGGGCGTCGAGGCGGCGGGCGTGGTCGAGAAAGTCGGCGCGAACGTCACGCATCTGAAGGAAGGCGATCGCGTGACCTACACTGGGTTCATCAACACGCTCGGCGCGTACAGCACGGAGCGCATCATCGCCGCCGCGCCGCTCATCAAGCTGCCGGACGCGATCGACTGCACCCGCGCCGCCGCAATGACCATGCGCGGCCTCACCGCCGCCTATCTGATGACGCGCATCCGCCAGTTTCAGCGCGGCGACACGCTGCTCCTGCACGCGGCGGCCGGCGGCGTCGGGCTGATCGTGTCGCAATGGGCGAAGCTCCTGGGCGTCACCGTGATCGGCACGGTGTCGAGCGAGCAGAAGGCGCAGGTCGCGCGCGATCATGGCGTGGCGCATGTGATCGACTACAGCCGCGAGGACGTGGCCGCGCGGGTGCGCGAACTGACCGACGGCAAAGGCGTGAACGCCGTGTTCGACAGCGTCGGCAAGAACACCTTCAACGCATCGCTCGACTCGCTCGCGCGGCGCGGTCTGATGGTATGCGTGGGCACGGCCTCGGGTCCGATTCCGCCTTTCGATCCGCAACTGCTCGCGATGAAAGGCTCGCTTTATCTGACGCGTCCGGCGCTGGCCGATTACATTGCCGATCCCGCCGAGAAGAACGCGCTCGCCGCCGACCTGTTCGATCATGTCGCGAGCGGACGCATCCGTATCGAGATCAACCAGCGCTACGCGCTCGCCGACGCGCAGGACGCGCACCGCGACCTCGAAGCGCGCAAGACCACGGGCTCGTCCGTGCTCGTCGTCTGAGGAGACAGCAATGCGTATCGAACAACTCACCTGCGCGATCGGCGCCGAACTCACCAACGTCAGCATCGCCGACGCCATTCACGACGACGCGCTCTTCGCCGAGATTCGCGCTGCGCTGCTCGCGCATCGCGTGCTGTTCCTGCGCGATCAGGAGATCACGCGGGCCGAGCATGTCGCCTTCGCGCGGCGCTTCGGCGAACTGGAGGATCATCCGGTCGCGGGCAGCGATCCCGAGTATCCCGGTCTCGTGCGCATCTACAAGACGCCCGATCAGCCGAACGACCGCTACGAAAACGCGTGGCACGCGGATGCGACCTGGCGCCAGGCGCCGCAGTTCGGCGCGGTGTTGCGCTGCGTGGAATGCCCGCCCGTGGGCGGCGACACGATGTGGGCGAACATGGTGCTCGCCTATAAGAACCTGCCCGAGCATGTGAAGGAGCAGATCGCGGATCTGCGCGCGCGTCACAGCATCGAGGCGAGCTTCGGCGCGGCCATGCCGATCGACAAGCGTCTCGCGCTCAAGGCGCAGTTCCCCGATGCCGAGCATCCGGTGGTGCGCACGCATCCCGAGACGGGCGAGCAGATCCTGTTCGTCAACGCGTTCACGACGCACTTCACCAACTATCACACGCCCGCGCGCGTGCGCTTCGGGCAGGACGCGAATCCCGGCGCGGGGCAGTTGCTCGCGTATCTCGTGAGCCAGGCTTATCTGCCGGAGTATCAGGTGCGCTGGCGCTGGTCGAAGAACAGCATCGCGATCTGGGACAACCGCAGCACGCAGCACTACGCGGTCATGGACTACGCGCCGTGTCATCGGAAGATGGAGCGCGCGGGGATCATCGGCGACGTGCCGTTCTGAGTCGGGAACGCTGATTGCGTTGAATTGCATCGGTCAAAGCGGTGTGACTTGCGAAAGCGAGTCACGCCGTTTTTACTTGCAATCCTAACTATTCGTTTGATCGGGAGGTACACAAGCCTCGGAAGGCCGCACGAGCATCGGGAGCCTAGGCAAGCAGACGCCGATGAAACGCCCCGGACAGCCCGCGGAACTCGCCGCCGCCTACGTGATGCTGGCATCGGACGAGGCGAGTTATATCTCGGGCGCGACCGTCGCGGTGACCGGCGGCAAACCGATCATCTGAAACGCCAATGGCATAGCGAATGCTGTGACAAAGGCAGGAAGGCGTCGCGCGATGGCGCGCCGCCGGCGACTCGAGGGGGCGACAACGCCCACGAAATCATGCAAACCGACGTGCTCAGAATGGCCCGAAAATCGGGGATGACGGTTTTGCTCGACGGCAGAATCGGACAGCAGGCGTACACGAGCGTCAGCGGCTCGGCCGACGCGCTGCAGAAATTCGCTCATGACGTGGAGGCGTCGCTGCTTCGCACGCACCAGCGACGCCGCGCGCGCGCCGCGCGTTCACCCGAGGTGAATCCGCTCGTCACGGCGCGCATGCGCGAGCGCATTGCTGCGTTCGCATATCGCGGCGCGAAGGCACCACGTTGGATGCGCCCCGCGCGGCATGCGCTCAGCCGCCCTGCTTCAATATCTCGACGTGCTCGCGGATGAGCCCGCGATGCCGTTGCATCGTCGCCAGCGAATCATGCAGCGTGTTCAGCAGCATGACGGCGTCCCCGATGTCGAAACCGGATGCCTCGATCCGCCGGACCATCGCCTTCTGCCGTTCGACCCGGGCCTTCGCCTGCTCGATGTCCTGATCGGCTTTGTCGAGCAGCGCAACCTCGCCTGCGAGATCCATCAGTTCCCCCTCTGCCTCCTCATCATTCCGACGTGATCGCGGTGCGCTGCATGGCGTCGCGCAGCACTTCCGCGAGCCGCTCCGCTTCCTCGATGCGCGCCTGCTCGATCTCGATCTGCGCGCGATTGCCCGCGCGTTCGGCCCAGCGCTGACGTTCGCGCGCGAAGATCACGCGTTCGTGCACCGCGCGCACGGCGCTCCACAGCGCGGCTTCCGAGCGCGTCTCGATGCCTTCCTCCAGCGACAAACCGGTGAACGCATGCCCGGTGTGGCAGCGATAGCGCAGCGGGCGGTCGTCCTTGATGCGCCATAGTGAACCGCCGCAATCGGGACAGGTCAGCCCCGAGCGCTCGCCAACTTCGTCGAGCGCTTCCGGACTGGAGATGCCGCTCGCGGCGATGCGGGCTTCCTGTTCGAACATCTGCTTGTTCATGTGCCCCCCCTTGACGAGTCGGGCGGCCGGATCGCGCTTCAACGCAGCCTGGATGCACTGCGGAAGTTCGCTCTCGGTGCAAAGCAGGTCCGCGCCGCTTGAGTCGAGCGCGGCGCGCGGCATGCTGGGGGCTTCGCAATCGTCCGGGTCCTGGACAATCGCGAAGCCCCGCTGGGCCCGGATATTGGCGAGCCCCGCCGCGCCGTCGTCGAGATCGCCGCTCAGCACCACGCCGACCACCCGCGAGCCGTATTCCAGCGCGGCGCTGCGAAATAGCGGATCGGCGGCGGGACGTGCAAAATTTTCCTTGGCGCCGTCGTTGAGCCACGCGCGCCCGCGCGCCAGCACGAGATGGCGGTCGGGCGGCGCGACGCGGATCGTGCCGCGCTCGACCATCTCGCCATCCGTGGCATAGCGCGCGGAGAGCGGTCCCCAGCTGGTCAGCAGATCGGGCAGCACGCTGGTGTGGCGCCCGATATGCAAAACGATGAAAACCGCCGCAGGCAGGTCTCCCGGCAACTGGCTGACGAGCATTTTCAGCACGTGAAAGCCGCCTCTGGAGGCTCCTATCACCACGATATCCCGGTCGTCCATATGCCCTCCTGGTTGAATAAGGGAAGCAATCGACGGGCCGGGTCGGCCGGATTTACGACGCGCCCCCCTTCAGCGCGCCCTGCTCGCGCGCGTCGGCGGCGAGCAGCGTGTCCACTGTATGGAGCAGTTCGGGGAAATCAACCGGCTTGTTCAGGTGTGCGTCGAAACCAGCCTCGCGCGCCGTGCGTTTGTCCTCGTCACGGCCGAAGGCGGTCACTGCGATCGCCTTCATGTTCGCCAGCGCAGGCTTCGCGCGCACGCGCCTGATGAGTTCGTAGCCGTCGATGCCCGGCAACTGGATATCGGCGATGAGCGCGTCCACGGCGGTGTCGTCGAGCAGATCGAGCGCCTGCTCCGCGCTCGATGCGACCTGCACCGACGCCTGTTCCAGCTCCAGCAGCGCGGCGAAGGACGCCGTGGCTTCGACGTCGTTGTCCACCAGCAGGATGCGCGCGCCCGCGACCGGCCGCGCGCCCGCCGTGCGTTCCGCCGGCGCGCGCGGCTGCGTGGCCGCGGCCGGCAGCCACACCGAGAGTGTCGCGCCCCGCCCGAGGCCGTCGGAGCGCGCCTCGATGCGCCCGCCATGCATTTCGACGAGCTGCTTCGCGAGCGCGAGCCCGATGCCGAGTCCGCCCGAGGCCGGATTGCGATGGCCCTGTCGATACAGTCGAAGATATGAGGCAGCGCGGACGCCTCGATGCCCTGGCCCGTGTCCACGACATCGATTCGCACCATGCCGCCGCCGTGCGACAGCCGCAGTTCCACGGAGCCGCCGCGATCCGTGAACTTGAGCGCGTTGGAAACCAGATTCCAGAAGATCTGCTCGCAGCGCACGAGATCGGCGAGCGCGAAGCTCGGCGCATCGAGACCGCTCGTGCGCATCTCGATTCCGCGCTGCACGGCGTCGCCTTCGCTCACTTCGGCCAGGCGCGCGAGCACGCCCGTGATGTCCACCGGCGCGATGGACAAGGCGAGCTTGCCCGTACGCACGCGCGAGAGGTCCAGCAGATCGTCGATGATCTGCGCCTGGCCACGCACCGCGCGACGGATCGTGTCGGCGGTCTGGCGCACGACCTCGATGCCGCGCGTTTCGGGCAGGCGCGGCAGGATTTCCGCCTTCATGCCGATGAGATTCAGCGGATGCTTGAGCTCATGCGACAGCATCGCGATGAAGTCGTCCTTCAACTGGTTCGACAGCGACGCCTTTTCGCGTTCGGCGTGCTCATGGGCGAGCGCGTCGCGGTTGGCGTCCTCGCGCAGCTTGCGCTCGGTCAGATCGCGCGCGATCTTCGCGAAACCGGTGAACGACGGGTCCGAGATCGGCGTCACGACGCCGCTGCAATAGACGCGCCGGTCGTCGCGCGTGATGTGCCAGCGATCATCGTCGGCGCGGCCCTCGCGCAGCGCGGTTTCGCGCTCCAGAGCGGGCACGCGCGCATCGCGGTCGGCCGGGTCGTAGATCAGCGAAATGTTCTTGCCGAGCATGTCCTTTTCGGTATGCCCGAAGATTCGCTCCGCGCCAGCGTTCCACGACACGATCACGCCGTTCGGGTCCTGCACGATGATCGCGTAGTCGTTGGTGGACTGGGCGACCAGCCGCAGGCGCTGCTCGCCGATGCGCGCCAGTTCCTCGGCCTGATGCCGCGCCGTGATGTCGATCAGCGTGAGCACCGCGCCGTCGATGCGGTCGTCCGCCGTGCGATAGGGCAGCAGGCGCATCAGGTACCACTTGCCGTCCGCGCTTTCCACCTCGCGCTCGATCAGCTTCAGCGTGTCGAAGGCCTGTTTCACATCGTCGGCGAGGCTCGAATAGCGCAGCGAATGCGTGATGTCGAACAGCGAGCGGCCGATATCGACGTCGATCAGCTTGAATACGCGCGTGGCGCTCGTGGTGAAGCGCTTCACGCGAATCTGCTTGTCGACGAACACGGTCGCGATTTCCGTCGACGCGATGATGTTCTGCAGGTCGTCGTTCGCCTTGGCCGTGTCCTCTACGCGCGCCTGCAACTCGGTGTTGACCGTGGTCAGTTCCTCGTTGACCGACTGAAGTTCTTCCTTGCTGCTTTCGAGTTCCTCGGTGGCAGAGCGCAGTTCTTCGTTGATCGCCTGCAATTCCTCGTTCGACGCCTTCAGCTCCTCGACCGTCGTCTCGTGCTGTTCGATGGTCGTCGCGAGTTGTTCCCGCGTGTGGTGCAATTCCCGTTCGAGTTGCATGAGCAGCGGATCCTGACCGCGATCCTCGGGCAATCCTTCATCCGCCATGTGTTCCTGCACCTCGTCGAACAGCACCAGGAAGAAATCGGCATTCACACCGGAATCGTGGAACGGGCGCACCGTCATGTTGACCCACGTGGTGTGGCCCTCCTGATTCAGCTTGACGCGCCGGGCCTCGACGCTGCCGCCGGTCTGATGCGCGCGGAACAGCGTCGTGCGCAGGTCGAGCCGCAGTTCCGGCAGCACGAGCGCCATGATGTTCGAGGACAGTTCGCCGCCGCCGTGACGCAGGAAGCGTCCGGCTGTCGAGGACAGATGCACGATGTTCGACTCGCGATCCACGACCACGCTCGGCGGCGCGTATTCCTCCAGCACGCGCTGGTGGAGCGCCGCGAATGAAAAACTGCGGCGCTCCGGCGTTTCGGGGCCGGTGGTCATGGCGGCCGGCGCAGCGACGGCTGTCAGATCCTCGCGCGCGCCGAAGTTCGCCGCCCCGAGCGAGGGGAACGCGACTGGCGGCTTGATGCGATTGACGATCGTGCGCGCGCGATAAATACGGCTCTTCTTGTCGACGATGGTGAACAGGTCGTCCGCCGTATCCGCGGATTCGGCCGTGCCGAGGAACAGATAGCCGCCCGTGCGCAACGCGAAGTGGAACAGTTCGAGCACCTGCCGCTGCACCGCGCGATCCAGATAGATCAGCACGTTGCGGCAGGAAATCAGGTCGAGATGCGAGAACGGCGGATCGCGCAACAGGCTGTGCGCGGCGAACAGAATGCGCTCGCGCACCGACTTCACGATCTGGTAGCGCCCGCCGTCCTGCTTGAAGTAGCGCCGCAGCACGTCCGCGGGCACGTCGCTCGCGATCGAGCTGAGATAAGAGCCGGCGCGCGCCTGTGAGATGGCGGGCTCATCGATATCGGTCGCGAAAATCTGATAGGAAGTCTCGTAGCCGTACACCTCGCGCGCCTGCGCGAGCATGATGGCGAGCGAGTAGGCCTCCTCGCCGGTCGAGCAGCCGGGCACCCACACGCGCATTTGCGAATCGCCCTTCGACGGTTCGAGCATGGCGGGCACGACGTCGCGGCGCAGCGCTTCGAAGGCGTCGCGGTCGCGGAAGAACTGGGTCACGCCGATCAGCATGTCGGCGAGCAGCGCCGTGGTTTCCTCCGGATTCGCGCGCAGGTAGTCCCGGTACGAGCCGATGTCGCGCACGCTGTTCACCTGCATGCGGCGCTCGATGCGCCTCAGGATGGTCGCGCGCTTGTAATGACGGAAATCGTGGCCCGTCCGTACGCGCAACTGCATGAGCACGTCGGACAGCGCGCGCTCCGCGCCGCCCGGCGTGGGCAGGACTTCCTTTTCCGCCGCTTCGCCGCCGTCCGCGATCGGCAGTTGAATGCGCTTCGCGTTATTCCACAGATCAAGCAGCTTCTCCGGCATTTCCGACGCCGGGAGGACGAAATCGACCTGGCGCGTGGAAATGGCGTGCTGCGGCATCTGGCCGAAGTCCGCGTCTTCCGGCTTCTGCGCCACGGTGATGCCGCCCATCTCCTTGATGCGGGAGAGCCCGGCGGCGCCGTCGGAGCCGGAGCCCGACAGCACGATGCCGACGGCGTGCGTGCCGTGCGCGGTCGAGAGTGCGGCGAAGAAGTGGTCGATGGGCGCCGGCGAGCCGATCGAGTCGATCCGGTCGGCCACTTCCAGACTGCCTTTCGAGATCGTCAGGTACTTGCCCGGGGCGTTGATGTAGACGTGGTTCTTCTCGATCACCGTGGTTTCGGAAACCTGCCTCACCGGCATCTCGGTCACGCGCTGCACGACTTCGTCGGCGTGGCTGATCTGGTCGGGCGGCATGTGCAGGATCACGACGAACGCCATGTCCATGTCGAGCGGCGCATTTTCGAAGAAATTGAGCAGCGCCGGAATGCCCCCGGCGGATGCGCCCATTCCCACCACTGCGAAGGGCAGCGGAGCGGTTTCCTCGGACGCCGCTGGCGAACGGCTGCTGGTCATTTTCCCGAGCCCTCACTGTACTTATCGTCGACTTGATCGATCTGCATGATTCTCGTATTCATACGCGCGTTGTCGGGCCAGTAAGCCGGAGCCTCTGGCAAGAAAAATTCTTCTCGTGCGGAAGGTCTTCAGATGAGCCGGCCGGTGGAGCGCGCTCTCGCGCCGCACGGCCTCGGTGTTGCAAGCGAAGGAAGCCTTTCGATCGAAACGTGATTTTAGTTTATGCAACGCGGGCAACGGCGGCGCAGAGCGATTGACGCAAAACTTTTCCAGAGCGGCGCGGCTCGGGAAAAACTGCTGAAGACGCCGATTCACGCGCAATGGCGGAACGAACCGGCGGCACGCCGGCCCGCAGGGGGGGGGAAGACGGCCGGGTGTCAAGGCGAATCGTTGGCGGCAAGCGGCTCGGGGCGCTCCGGAGTATGCGGTGTGTGAGCGTTGCGCAGGCGCATGATCGTCTGGCGCGAAGTATTGAGCGAGCGAGCGATTTCGGTGATGGTCATTCCGGCGTTCAACGCGGCCATCGCCTGCCGCTGTTGTGCGCTCGTGAGCGAACTCGGCCGGCCCTGCACGATGCCGCGCTCCTTCGCGGCGCTCGCCGCTTCGCGGGCGCGGCTGCGGCGTGTGACTCGCTCCAGGTCTGCCGCGAGCCGCAGCGCCTGCATGAACGGCTCGCCCTCGCCGTCGCAGAGGTTTGTTTTGCCGACCGCAAGACAGACGGTGGAAATGCCGCGACGCTTGAGCTGGTCGATCGTCGCGACGACGTCGGCGACGCTGTTGCCGAGAGACCAGAGCTTGGTCGTGACCAGGGTGTCGCCTGCCTGCAGCCGGCGCAGCGCGCGCTGGAACGCGGGGCGCGAAGTCATGGTCGTCGTGCAGCTGCAACGCTCGACGAAGACCCCGCTCATATCCACGAAGTAGCCGGCTGCATCGATGTCGAACAGTTCGCTCTCGTGCGTCGGCACGCCCCGGCTTTCCTCGAATACATAAACGACGAGTGACATTGGTCCGCACCTTTCTCCGTTTCAGGACGCTCGCATGTTCGAGTATGACAGCGACCGGAACCCATGCAAGGTACGTAATCCACGCCATTCGGCCAGACATTCATGAACATCGGGAGACGAGCAGACTCGCCCACGACGCAGCCGGAAAGCAAGGGGAGGTTCTTTGTTTAGGCGGCCGCGGTGGCGTGCCAAAGGCGCCGGTCTACGTCGTTTTTTCCGGCCATCAGGGCGAACGCGCGAGCTTCGTCTGCGCCGGTGAAATGTCCGAGGACACCGCTTGCGCGCTGGAGTCCGTCGCCATCGCAGATGATGGTCATGGCCGCATAGAGGCCGCCGTCGAACGCGGCCAGGGGCGTGATGACAAAGCCGCGATAACTCACCTGGAACTGATTCATGGCGCCTCTCTCTCTTCGATCTAATGACTCTCGTCGCTCTTTTTATGGCGGTCGTTCAGCCGCCGATGAGCTGTGCGGTGATTTTCCATTAGATGAATAAAGCGGCGATTAGGGAAAACCAGCAATATTTGCTGTCCGAAAGCGTCGCTTTTTCTCCCCGGTCTTTAGAGTTCCGGACGCGTCAGATCCGCCTGCACCACTTCATCGCCGTGCTTGAGCGCGGCGGCCACGGCGTCCGCCTTGGTCGCGAAGGGTCCGATGCTGCCCGCGCCATCGAACGGAAACAGCAATTTGCCGTCGGTCTTGCGCACCACTTTCAGAGTGCCGAAGAAACCGCTTGCGCTGCTGCCCCGGTACGACGCATAGATCTGGAAATCATCAGCCGTCGCGCCGGGCGTCGGTTTGA
Organism: Caballeronia hypogeia; assembly: GCF_001544875.2. Classification (GTDB taxonomy): domain Bacteria; phylum Pseudomonadota; class Gammaproteobacteria; order Burkholderiales; family Burkholderiaceae; genus Caballeronia; species Caballeronia hypogeia. Next base: position 147,646 of record NZ_FCOA02000004.1, on the reverse strand, counting down.
CCAGCCGTGTCGAAAACAGGACCAGCTTGGGGCGTTTGCCATTCGATTGACTCACGAAGATCACCGCGTCTTAAGTCCCGATGGATTCATTGTGGAACGGCCGGGCCCGGATCGCGCTGTACGTAAGCCACGGGTTCCAGAGTTTTTCATCGCGCGACGCATTTGCGCGGCATGGCCATTGCTCAAATCACTCTCAAGCTCAGTCCGGAGAAGTCATGTCGCTGCAACCTGCCCGTCAGCTTCGTTTCTACCCGGCGTTTGAAGCAGCATCCGAAGATGCGCGGGGAGGCGCAATCGACCTTGGAGAATGAACGCAACGCCCGGACGTCCAACCGCTTCACCGGCAATGAACAACAAAAAAGATGAGAGAACCGTCGATGCAGGCAACGATCATTTCACACGAAAAACCCGCCGACCCTTCTTCCGTGGAGGTGCATCGGTTCAAGTTCAGAATCGACGACGAGCAATCGGGGACCATGACCGAATCCATTTCGCTGCGCACGGCGCGCGTGCTGGTCGATCATTTCCAGGACGGCAACGCGTTCATCCGCATGCTGAAGGCGATCGTCGCCGCGCATTTCGACGAGTACGACGATCTGCTCGGACGCGTGTACATCGATCATCGCGGCAAGCCTGCGTAGCGCAAGAGAACGTTACGCGCGCAGGCTGCGCAGAATCTCCGCCGCCGCCCGCGCCGCGACCTGACAGCCCAGCACGATATGCGCGTCCGCCGTGTCTTCGATGAAGTCATGGCTCACGCCGCCAATGCTCGGCACGAACAGCATGCACGCCGGCACATGATGCGCCAGCACCTGCGCATCGTGCGACGCGCCGCTCGGCATGGGCTCCCATGCTCCCGGCGCAAGCGCTTGCGCGGCGTGCGCGAGATGCGTCTGCAACGCGGCGTCCATCGTGACGGGTTCCTCGGGCGGCTCGCTGCCGGCAATGGCGACGCTCACCTTTTCGCGCGCATTGAAGTCGCGGACCAGCCCGGCCAGCGCGCTTTCCATCGCGCGCAGGCGTTCCGCGCTGGCGTCGCGGAATTGCAGATGCAGTTCGGCCGCGCCCGGCACCACGCTGAACGAGCCGGGGTCGAGCTCGATACGCCCGACGGTCCAGACCGTGTCGGCATCGGCTAGTTGGCGGAATGCTTCGTCCATGCGCGCAATGAAAGCAACCAGCGCCGCGCCCGCGTCACGGCGAATCGACATGGGCGTCGTGCCCGCGTGATTGCGCTGGCCGGTGAAGCGCAGCCTGAGTTCGCGAATGCCGACGATGGTCGTCACCACGCCGATGGACTTGCCGTGCGCCTCCAGCCGCCCGCCCTGCTCGATGTGCGGCTCCAGATACGCCTTGTGTCTCGCCCGGTCGATAAGCACGCGCGGCGTCGCGGCGAGACCGGCATGTCCGAGCGCATCGGCGAGCAGGAGGCCGTCGCGATTGCGGGCGTTGCGGATCGCTTCATCGACCGGTTCGCCGGTGAAACTGCGGCTGCCGAGAAAGCCCGAGAAGGTGCCCTCTTCGTCGATCCACGACGCGACGTCCACCGCGAACTCGCGCGTTTCCTCGCATTCGCCGAGCGCGCGGGCGATTTCCAGCCCGTAGATGACGCCCAGCGCGCCGTCGAGCCAGCCGCCGGTGGGCTGCGTGTCGGTGTGCGAGCCGATCAGCAACGCGGGACCGGCATTGCGCGAGCGGCCGAACACCGTGCCGACGCCGTCGATGCTCGCGTCGAGCCCCGCTTCGGTCATGCGTCCGGCGAGCCAGCGGCGCGCGTCCATATCGACGGCAGACAGCGACAGACGCACGACGCCGGGCCCGGTCGCACCGAAGCTGCGCAGGTGGCGAAGGTCGTTCAGAAGGCGCTCGGGGTCGATCTTCGGCACGGCGTGTCCTTTATATGCGAATGAGAGTGTGAAAAAGCCGATTATCGCGCGCGCTCTCAGCCCTGCGGCGTCGCGCGCGCCTCGCGCCGCACTTCCTGCGGCGGCAGGCCGAAGCCGCGCATGAAGGCCTCGCGCATGTGGCGCCGGTCGCGAAAGCCGGTTTCCTGCGCGATGGTTTCCAGCGAATGACGGCTCTGCTCGATCATCAGCCGCGCCGCTTCGAGCCGCAATCCTTCGATGGCCTTCGCCGGCGATTGACCGGTTTCCTGCGCGAACACGCGGCTGAACTGGCGCGGACTCAGATGCGCCTCGCCCGCCAGTTCCTCGACCGTGAGCGGCCGGTTCAGGTGCTGGCGCGCGTAGTTCAGCGCGTTCTGGATGCGGTCGGACTTCGGCGCGAGATCGAGCATTTCCGAATGCTGCGACTGCCCGCCCGCGCGCCGCTGATGCATGACGAGCTTGTGCGCGACCGAGCGCGCGATGTCCGCGCCGAGGTCCTTCTCGACCATCGCGAGCGCGAGATCGAAGCCCGCCGTCATGCCCGCCGAGGTCCAGATCGGACCATCGACGATGAAGATGCGGTCTTCCTCCACGCGCACGTCGGGGAACAGGCGCTGCATGTCGCGCGCATAGAACCAGTGCGTGGTCGCGCGCCGGTTGGCGAGCAGGCCCGCTTGCGCCAGCACGAAGCCGCCGGTGCAGATGCCCGCGATGCGCCGCGAACGCGTGCTCGCGCGCCGCAGGAACGCGAGCAGCGCGGCGGACGGCGGATCGGTGAGCGGCGTGTTGACGCCCGTGGCGATCCACGTGTCCATCGCGGTGCGCGCGGTGAGCGCGCGCGTGTCGACCTTCATGCCGAGCGACGAGCGCACCTCGCCGCCCTCGACCGAATAGCTTTCGATGCTGTAGAACGCCTCGCCCGCCGTCTCGTTCGCGTACTCGAACACCGACTGCGACGCGAGCGTCATGACCTGAAAGCCGTCGCTCAGCAAGTATCCGATCCGATGCATGTCCGAAATCCCGCCATGTCCTGAAAAAGCACCATATACGTCATTTGCGCCACGGTCAAACCGGACCAGAATTCACTCACGCAAACCTACCTGTTTCCGAACGGAGTGAAATCATGACGCAGGAAAACCTTGGCACCGCGCTCGTCACGGGCGCATCTTCGGGCATCGGCGCGGTCTATGCGGAGCGCCTCGCGCGGCGCGGCTACGACCTCGTTCTCGTCGCGCGCAATCGCGACCGGCTCGCGGCGCTCGCGCAGCGCATCACCGACGAGACGCGCCGCAGCGTCGAAATCATCGACGCCGATCTGAGCGAGAGCCGCGCCCTTGCCGCTGTCGAAGCAAAGCTGAAGGAAGACGCGAGCATCACGCTCGTCGTGAACAATGCGGGCGTCGGCACGCATACGCCCCTGCTCGACAGCGACGTCGATTCGATGACCCGCATGATCGCGCTCAACGTGACGGCGCTCACGCGCCTGACCTACGCGGCCGTGCCCGGCTTCGTCGCGCGCGGCCGGGGCGCGGTCATCAATATCGCGTCGATCGTGAGCATCGCGCCGGAGATCCTCAACGGCGTGTACGGCGGCACCAAGGCGTTCGTGCTCGCGTTCAGCCAGTCGCTGCATCGCGAGCTGGCGGACAAGGGCGTGCGCATTCAGGCCGTGCTGCCGGGCGCCACCGCCACCGATTTCTGGGAAACGGGCGGCCTGCCGATCGAGAACCTCGACCGCGAAATCGTCATGTCGGCGAGCGATCTGGTCGATGCCGCGCTCGTCGGTTTCGACCGGGGCGAGCTCGTGACGATTCCGCCGCTGCACGACGGCGCGAAATGGGACGCCTACGAAGCACTGCGTCAGGCGATGGCGCCCGAGCTTTCCACCAGTACGCCGGCCGCGCGTTACGCCGCTGTCTGATCCGCCCACGCACGAATCGAGGAAAACACATCATGAAGCGGCTGGGTCAATGCGGCGAGGCCGTCTCCGAAGAGCAGCAGGCCCTTGCGGCGGCCGATCCAGTCGCTCAGCGATCCCGAAAAAGACCTTTACGATCATCGCGGTCGCCTCGGCGGCGCTTTCGAGCGCGCCGAGCGCGGTGACGGTCATTCCCATTGCCGTCACGAGATAGATCGGCAGCAGCGCGCACCAGCTCGGATGACAGGTTCATGAAGAGGCTGACGAGGTCCAGCGCCCAGACGGTGCGGGAGATGGGCGGGCGCGGTGTCATCGACTCGGGCGCGGGCGGCGAGTGGAGTCGGGTTCATCGTGCCAAAAAAATTGCCCCGCTTGGAGCGGGGCAATTTCACTTTCTGCAACCTCGAGTCGAATCAGGTCACCGGCGCCGGATTGAACAGCACAAGCGCGTTATGCAGCTTCAACGCTTCCGCCTTCGTCTGCTTCCTGCCGCTCGCGACATCCAGCATCAGCCGGAACAGCTCCCAGCCCACATCCGCGATAGTCGCCTCGCCCGTCGCGATGGTGCCCGCGTTCACGTCCATCAGATCGTGCCAGCGGCGCGCGAGATCCGAGCGCGTCGCGACCTTCAGCACCGGCACTTCGGCCAGGCTGTACGGCGTGCCGCGCCCGGTCGTGAACACGTGCAGGTTGATGCCCGCCGCGAGCTGCAGCGTGCCGCAGATGAAATCGCTCGCGGGCGTCGACGCGTAGATCAGACCCTTCTGCTTCACCTTCTCACCCGGCGACAACACGCCCGAGATCGCGGAGCTGCCCGACTTGACGATCGAACCCATCGCCTTCTCGACGATGTTCGACAAGCCGCCCTTCTTGTTGCCCGGCGTCGTATTCGCGCTGCGGTCCGCGCCGCCGCGCTTCAGATAATCGTCGTACCACTGCATCTCGCGGATGATCGCCTGCGCCACTTCGCCGTTCGCCGCGCGCGCCGTCAGTTGCGCCACGCCGTCGCGCACTTCGGTGACTTCCGAGAACATGACGGTCGCGCCCGCGCGCACCAGCAAGTCGGTCGCGAAACCAACCGCCGGATTCGCCGTGAGACCGGAGAACGCATCGCTGCCGCCGCACTGCACGCCAACAACGAGATCCGCAGCGGAACACGTCTCGCGCCGGCGATTGTTCAGGCGCTTCAGATGCGTGTCGGCCATACGCATGATCGACTCGATCATCGAGCCGAAGCCGACATGTGCCTCGTCCTGCAATACGACCGTGCCACCGTTGTCGTCGTGCGTGTTGTCGCCGATATCGGCCACGTCTTCCGTTTCCGCCGATGCCGCCGCAATGGGAATCGTGCCCGGCGGCATCAGACGTTCGGGCTGGAGCTTCTCGCAGCCCAGCGAAACCATCATCACTTCGCCGCCGAAGTTCGGATTCAGCGCGATATTGCGCACCGTGCGAATCGGCACCATCGCGTCGGGTGCGTCGATGGCCACGCCGCAGCCGTACGTGTGACCGAGGCTCACGACGTCATCGACATTCGGGTATTGCGGCAGCAGTTCGGTCTTGATGCGCGTGACCGCGTGCTGCACCACGTCCGCCACGCATTGCACGGTCGTCGTGATCGCGAGAATGTTGCGCGTGCCCACCGAGCCGTCGGCGTTGCGATAACCCTCGAACGTAAAGCCTTCCAGCGGCGATTCGTCCGGCGCCTTGATCGTGGCGATGGGCAGGTCGTGCAGTTCGGGCGAAGCCGGCATGCGCGTGACGTGCTCATTGATCCAGCTTCCCTTCGGCAGCGCCTTGGTCGCATAGCCGATCACGACGTTATAGCGGATCACCGCGTCGCCTTCCGCGAGATCCTTCAGAGCGACCTTGTGACCTTGCGGCACGCGCTCGCGCAGCACGAGGCCATCGGCGAACGTCGCGCCTTCGCCGAGACCGCCGTCATTCACGACGATCGCGACGTTGTCGTCCGGGTGCACACGTATATAGAGAGGGGATTGATTCATTCTGACGAATCCTTGAACAGACACACCGCGCGGACCGCGGCTGGAGTTATGTCATCCTACAACATAGAACGTCACAAAGCATAAGTATTTACCCGAATTCGTTGATTATACTGGCATAAATCGATTGTACGATGACTCTCCATGTTGTACGATGACTTATAAGCTCGGCACCCGCCGGTGGCTGATTATCGAGATAGATCACCATGACGACTCCGCAAGAACTGAAGCAAATCGTTTCCGAAGGCCTGCTCTCCTTCCCCGTGACGGACTTCGACCAGCAAGGCAACTTCCGCGCTGACACGTATGCGGAGCGCCTCGAATGGCTGGCTCCGTACGGTGCTTCGGCGCTGTTCGTCGCGGGCGGCACGGGCGAATTCTTCTCGCTGACGCAACCCGAATATTCGCAGATCGTGAAGACGGCCACCGAAGTGTGCCGTGGCAAGGTGCCCATTCTGGCGGGCGCGGGCGGCCCGACCCGCACGGCCATCGCGTTCGCGCAGGAAGCAGAGAAGCAAGGCGCGCACGGCGTCCTGCTGATGCCGCACTACCTGACCGAAGCGTCGCAGGACGGCATCCGCGTGCACGCCGAAGAGGTGTGCAAGGCCGTGCCGAACATGGGCGTGATCATCTACAACCGCGCGAATTCGAAGCTCAACGCAGACATGCTGGAGCAGCTCGCGGACTCGTGCCCTAACCTGATCGGCTTCAAGGACGGCGTGGGCGAAATCGAAAACATGGTGACGATCCGCCGTCGCCTGGGCGACCGCTTCTCGTACCTCGGCGGCCTGCCGACCGCTGAAGTCTACGCAGCGGCGTACAAGGCGCTGGGCGTGCCCGTGTACTCGTCGGCGGTGTTCAACTTCATTCCGAAGACCGCAATGGAGTTCTACCGCGCGATCGCCGCTGACGACCATGCAACGGTCGGCAAGCTGATCGACGAATTCTTCCTGCCGTACCTGAAGATCCGTAACCGCAAGGCGGGCTATGCGGTGTCGATCGTCAAGGCGGGCGCGAAGCTGGTCGGCCACGACGCGGGTCCGGTGCGCGCACCGCTGACCGATCTGACGGAAGAAGAGCTCGAACAGCTCGACGTGCTGATCAAGAAGCTCGGCGCGCAGTAAATCCGCATCAACAGGAGACAAGCGAAGCGCGGGAGCGCGCGATGCCGCGAAGGCATCGTGTGTCGCTTCGCTGACGAGGGCCGCTTAAGAACGAATTAAGCGGCCCTCCGTGCATCAGCACGTTTGAAAGGGGGAAATCCATGTCAACGACGAGTCGCGCCGCGAGTCCCGCGGATGTCATGAAGCGCACCAAGGTGCGCTATCTCATTCTGTTGCTGATCTTCGTGATCACGACGTTCAACTACGCGGATCGCGCGACGCTGTCCGTCACCGGCTCCGCGATGCGCGCCGAATTCGGCTTCGACGCGATCCGCATGGGTTACATCTTCTCGGCGTTCAGCTGGGCGTATGTCCTTTCGCAAGTGCCCGCGGGCTGGCTGCTCGATCGCTTCGGCGCGCGGCGCGTGTATGCGGCGAGCATCTTCCTGTGGTCGCTCTTCACGCTGCTGCAAAGCTCCATCGGCCTGCTCGGCAGCGCGGCGACGGCGGTCACGGCGCTGTTCGTGCTGCGCTTCGCGATGGGCGCGGCGGAAGCGCCCGCGTTCCCGGCCAACGCCAAGGTGGTCGCGAGCTGGTTCCCGACGAAGGAGCGCGGCACGGCGTCGGCCATCTTCAATTCGGCGCAGTACTTCGCGGCGGTCGTGTTCACGCCGTTGATGGCGTGGCTCACGCATGAATTCGGCTGGCATCACGTGTATATCGTGATGGGTGTCGCGGGTCTGCTGCTCGCCGTGACGTGGCTGTCCGTCATGAAGAATCCCGTCGATCATCCGCGCGTGAACAAGCAGGAACTCGAATACATAGAGGAAGGCGGCGGTCTCGTGCATGGGCATCAGCGCGCGGGCGGCGCGGCCCGCGCCTCAGGAAACCGCTCAGGCAATCGCGTGGGCTGGCCCGTGGTCAAGCAATTGATCAGCAATCGCATGCTGCTGGGCGTGTATCTCGCGCAGTACTGCATCAACGTGCTGACGTACTTCTTCCTGACGTGGTTCCCGATCTATCTCGTGCAGGCGCGTCACATGACGATCCTGAAGGCCGGCTTCGTCGCGTCCTTGCCGGCGATCTGCGGCTTCGCGGGCGGCGTGCTCGGCGGCGTGATCTCCGACGCGCTCATCCGTCGCGGCAACTCGCTGACCGTCGCGCGCAAGGTGCCGATTGTCGGCGGCATGCTGCTGTCGTCGTGCATCATCGGCTGCAATTACGTGAACACGGACTGGGTCGTGGTCGGTCTGATGTCGCTGGCGTTCTTCGGCAAGGGCATCGGCGCACTGGGCTGGGCCGTGGTCGCTGATACGTCGCCGAAGGAAGCCATCGGCCTGTCGGGCTCGATCTTCAACATGTTCGGCAACGTGGCGGGCATCGTGACGCCGATCGTGATCGGCTATCTCGTCGCCGAGTCGGGATCGTTCAACGGCGCGCTGGCGTTCGTCGGCATCAATGCGCTGATTACCGTGTTCAGCTATCTCGTGATCGTGAAGGACATCAAGCGTGTGGAATTGAAGTTCTGATTCACCACCACTTGCTGATGAAAAGCCCGTTCTGTGCAGACAGAACGGGCTTTTTCATTTCTGTTGCTTCGATCAGGCGTGAATCACGTCGATGCGCAGCGCCTCGCCGCCATCGACGATCGCGAGCAGGCGATCGACATTCGGATGCGCGCCCGGACGATTGCGCGCATCGGTGGTGTGCTCCGCGAACACGGCGAGCGCGTGTTCGGCGGCTTTCGCGTCGAGCGTGCCGAAGCTCTGCCGCAGATAGTTGTACACGGCGAGCGAGCCTTGCTTGCCCGGCTTGTTCTCGATGCTCGCGACCACGCTGCCCTGCCCGTCCACCAGACTGATGCGCTCGATGCCATCGATGGCGGGCAATTGGGCCAGGTTGTCCTTGAATACGTTGCTCGGCTGAATCACGGAAGACACTCCACGTTATGAGTTGATGATGCGAGGCGCAGTATCTTAGCGCAGCGCTTCGATCGTGCTCGCGAGTTCTATCGTCCCTTCTTCGATGACACGCGCCGTGATGCCGCCGAATCCGCGCACCGCGTTATAGCCGCCCACGCCGAACGTCTCTTCCATGCGCGAGCACGGATGACATTCACCGCTCGCCTCCAGCACCGCTTGACCGATGCGAAACCGCCGGTCCTTCAGCGCATTGAGATTGATGCCCGAGGTGACGATGTTGCGCCGCAAGTCGCCGGGCGACACACCGTGGAGACCGAGATGAGCGGCGATCGCGCACAGGCTCTCCGTCTGGATCAGCGTGACCTGGCGATTGCCGTCGCGGCGGCTGTAGTGATCACCATCGAGACCCGCGCCCGTGATCGCGCGCGCGGAATCGACCACCTGAAGCGGTTTGCGGCGCGCCACGCGCAGGCCGATCCATACGACATGACCCGGCCGTACCGGCGCATTCATGAGGCGGGCAAGCGGGGAATCGGGATTGAGCGGCATGAAAGGATGAGGTGAGAACGGTCTCGCCCGATTCTACGCGGCAAGGCATGGCCCAGTACAAAGTTCATTTCTTGGACCTTCAGGCCAGGCCATCGCGCGGATATCGTCCGTGTCATGCAACGTGGAGATTACGCATGAACACATCCATCACCTTCCGGCATCTCGATTCGCCCGACGACTGGGCGCGCGCGTTCGACGTAATGAAGGAATTGCGCCCGCACCTGACGAACGTCGACGCTTTCGGCGCGCAACTGCGCAAGCAACGCGAGGAATGTTATCGCCTGCTCGCCGCGTGCGACGAAGCCGGCACGATACTCGGCCTCGCCGGTTATCGCACGCAAACCAATCTGCTGTATGGCCGCTTCGTCTACGTCGACGATCTCGTCGTCACGGCGAAGCTGCAACGCAGCGGTATCGGCGCGAGCCTGCTCGAACGCGTTCGCGAGATCGCGCGGCATTCGCGTTGCGCGCATTTCGTGCTCGATACCGGCCTGCACATGCCGCTCGCGCAGCGCTTCTATTTTCGTAACGGTCTGCTCGCGCGCGGCATGCATTTCGTCGAACCGCTCGTGCAGCGCGACAAGGAGCGCACGCGATGAAAGTGCTCTTCATCAACGCGAGCCCGCATGGCGCGGCGAGTCACGGTTATCGGCTCGCGCTCGACATGATCGATACCTTGCGCCGAAACTCGCGCGTGGAAACGATCGAACGCGATCTCGTCGCGAAGCCGCTGCCGCCCATCACGAGCGACTATGCGCGCGCCATTACATCGCGCGCGCCGGATGCGAGCCAGTTCGACGTGTCCGAGCAACTCATCCGCGAAATCGAAACGACGGATGCGCTCGTCATCAACACGCCGATGCACAACTTCACCGTGCCCGCGACGTTGAAACTGTGGATCGATTACGTGCTGCGGATTCATCGCACGTTCGCGGCGACGCCCGAAGGCAAGATCGGGTTGATGCGCGACCGGCCGGCGTTCGTGATCGTCGGCTCGGGCGGTTTTCATAGCGGCGAGCATGCGCGTCAGTGCGACTTTCTCACGCCGTATCTGCGTTACGCGCTCGGGTCCATCGGCTTGCAGAGCCTGCATTTTCTTCTGCTGCAGGGACTCGTGCGCGGCGATGAGGCCGTGGCGGAAGCCTTGCGAAGCGCACGCGAGCACATCGCGCGTCACGCGCTGTTCGCATCCGACGACGACATCGTCACGCCTCAGGCGTCGTAAGCGTCATAAGCGTCATAAGCGCGCCGCAACATGCGCGCGAGTCGCGTGGCTTCGGCGGCATCGCCGACATTTGCGAAGCCCGCGACGATGCCACGCAACATCGGCTTCGTGCGCGCGTTCAGATACCACGCCGACAGCGCGATCACCGCGAGACCCGACTCGCGCGCGCGAGCGGCGATCGCCATGTCATCGACGGGACCGTCGGGACGCGCATTGAAGATCGCGACGAGATGCATGCCGCCGGTCGGCAAGTCGATGCTCACACGTTCGCCGAACGCCTTCACGATCGCATTCGCGAGCAACGCACGCCGCTCCGCATAGAGCGCGCGCATGCGCTTCAGATGCCGCGCGAAATGCCCTTGCGCGATGAAATCCGCCACCGCCGCCTGATAGAGATAAGGCGATCCCGCATTCATGCTCTTCGTGAGCTGCTCGAAGCGCGGCACGGCGCGCTCGGGCGCGACCACATACGAAAGCCGCAAGCCCGGAAACAGCACCTTGCTGAAGGTGCCGCAATAAATCACGCGATCGTCGCGATCGAGGCTCTTCAGCGCGGGCAACGGGCGGCCCACGTAACGAAACTCGCTGTCGTAGTCGTCCTCGACGATCCAGCTTCCCGCGCGGCTCGCCCAGTCGAGCAGCTTCATGCGCCGCGCGAGCGAAAGCGTCATGCCGAGCGGGCTCTGATGCGAAGGCGTCACGAACGCGAAGCGCGCATCGGCTTCGAGCGCGATGCCCGCATCGACATCGAGGCCTTCGTCGTCCACGGGAACGGGCACGAGCCGCAAGCCGGCTTCCATCAGAAAGTTACGCGCGAGCAGATAGCCCGGCTCCTCGAACCACGCGCGATCGCCCGGCGTGGCGAGACCGCGCAGCACGAGTTCGAGCGTCGCGCGATAGCCGTTGGTCACGAACACCTGCTCCGGCACGCATTCCACGCCGCGCGACAGGCCCACGTAGGTCGCGATGCGCTCACGCAGCGGCCCGTACCCCGACGGCTCCGGATACGTGAGCGTGGCGAGATCGCCACTGCGCGCGCGGTACGCGACGAGCCGGCTCCACAGCTTGCGCGGAAACGCATCGAGCGCGGGCAGTCCGGGGCGCAGCGGCTTTGCGTCGTTGCCGACATCCGCCGCAGCCTCTGCTCGCTTCGTGCGCGGCGGCGCTGTGCGTTCGCGAGTCTTGCGCGCGGACGCAAGCGTGGCCGACGCCGGCAGCGACGAAGAAACGAACGTGCCCGCCGCGCCGCGCATCTGCAGATAGCCTTCGTCGACGAGCATGTCATACGCCATCTCGACCGTGCCGCGCGCGGTGTTCAATTGCATGGCGAGGCCGCGCAGCGCGGGCACGCGATCGCCCGGCTTCAGATGTCCGGCCGCAATCGCCGCCTTGAAGCGCTCGCATATCTGCTGATAAATCGGCGACGACTCGCGACGGTCGATCGCGATCGTCAGCGTGTTTTCGGGCTTCGGCATCACGCGCCTCTTGGACTAGTTGATTCGACGATTCTTGTCCCTTTCTGCTGAGACATGATTGTCACACAATGACTTCACTTTCACTTTGACATGAGCGAGGACTGCACCATGAAGATCGTTGTTATCGGTGGTTCGGGTTTGATCGGCGCAAAAACGGTCGCGATTCTGCGCGCGAAGGGGCACGAAGCGGTGGCCGCGTCGCCGCGCAACGGCGTGAATGCCGTGACGGGCGAAGGACTGGAGCAGGCGCTTCACGGCGCGCAGGTCGTCATCGACGTATCGAACGCGCCTTCGTGGGCGCCCGACGACGTGCTGGCGTTCTTCCGCAACTCGACCACGAACCTCACAAAAGCCGAAACGGCGGCGGGCGTGAAACATCATGTCGCGCTGTCGGTGGTCGGCACGGACCGCATGCCCGACAACGGATACTTTCGCGCCAAGGTCGCGCAGGAGAAGCTGATCGCGGAGTCGGGCGTGCCGTACTCGATCATTCGCGCGACGCAGTTCATGGAGTTTCTCGGCGGCATTGCCGATGCCGGCGTGCAGGACGGCCGCGTGCATCTTTCGACGGGACAGTTCCAGCCGATCGCCGCCGACGATGTCGCCGCGATCGTCGCCGATGTCGCGCTCGGTGCGCCGCTGAACGGCATCGCCGATATCGCCGGGCCGGAGCGCGCGCCCTTGCATCGCATCGTCGGCGCGTTTTTGAAGGCGCAGGGCGACACGCGCGAGATCGTCGTCGATCCGGAGGCGACTTACTTCGGCGGCACCGTCAAGGAAGATTCGCTCGTGCCGACTGGCGAAGCGCGTCGCGGCGGCATCAGTCTCGAGCAATGGCTCGGACGCGCGCACGCGTGATGTGACAAGGGGCGCTCGTGCGCCCCTTTGCCTTACTGATAGAAGTTCAACGTCACCACCGCAGAGCGTCCCGGCGCCCAGGTCGCGTAGATCGGATACGCCGTCGAGTAATACTTGCGATCGAAAATATTGTTCACGTTCAGTTGCAAGTCCACCTTCTTCGCGACGCGATACGTCGCCACCGCATCGAAGCGCGCATAACCCGGCGTCCACTTGCGCACCGTCGGCGTAACGGACGCGTACGTCTTGCTCGCGATGGTCGCGCCCGCGCCCACCTTCAGCGTCGGCATCACGTCATAGAACGACCACAGCGCGACGTTGTGCTTGGGCACCATGACCATCGGCAGGCCGGACGATGCGGCATTGGCCGCGCCGGCATCGACGGTGATCGCATCGAGATACGAGTAGCCGCCGAACACGCTCCACTTGCCCGTGATGTTGCCCGCCGCGCCCACTTCGACGCCGCGCACGCGCTGATGCCCCGCGTTGATCGTGCCGCCCAGGCCGTCGGAGACGCGCGCGTTGGTCTTGTCGGTCTGGAATAGCGCGGCGTTCAGCGACAGGCGTTCCATCACGTCCCACTTCGCGCCCACTTCGATATTGCGGCTACGTTCTGGCGAAAGATCCTGATTCGTCCCGGTGATCTGATCCGTGCCGCCGCCGAGTCCCGAATTCGCGCCCGGCGGATTCGCCGACGTGCCATACGACGTGTAGAGGCTCACCGACGGCAGCGGCTTGTACACGAGCCCCAACTGATAGCTGAAGAAATTCGAGTTGTTCGTGAGGTCTTTCGCGCCCGCCTGCGTCGAGGTGACGTCGAAGCGGTCGAAGCGCGCGCCCGCGTTGAAGAGCCACTGGTCGGTGATCTTCACGCTGTCGAAGATATACGCCGATGCGACGTTGGTCTGCGTATGCGTCGCCGCGCCGGGAAAGCCCTTGTCGCCGTTCAGCACGATATTGCCGAGCCACGGATTGTCCGGATTCCACGCGTTGATCGGCGTGCAGTTGAACGGCACGTTGCACGGCGTGTTCGAGCGGATGTTGTTGCCCGCGCTGTCGGTCACGAGATAGCCTTCGTACAGGCTGTGCTCATGACTGAATTCGACGCCGCCCGTCAGCGTGTGCTGCATGCCGAACACGGTCGCCTTGCCCGTCAGTTCGGTCTGGTTCGTGATGCTGTTCGTCGCGTACTTGCCGCTCTTCGCCTGCAGGCCGAGGATGTTCGACGTCGCGTTCAGCAACTGCGGATTGGTCGCCACATAGTCGAGCGTCGCGCGGCCGAACATGGTCGTGTTCCTGAGCTTCAGGTTGTCGTTGAAGCGATGCTCCACGCGCACTTCGCCGGTATCCGTCTGGCCGTAGCGATAGTCGCGGTTATTGAAGCCGTAGAACTGGCCGCGATCGCTGCTGATCGGCGTGCCGCCCGTCGAGCGGAACGGCACGCTGAAGTCCGGCATGTCGTAGGTGTTCAGATGGTAGTAGCTGAGCGTGACCGTGGTCGGACTGTTCAGCCCGAACGCGACCGAAGGCGCCACGCCCCAGCGCTTGCTGTACACGTTGTTGCGGCCGGCCTGATTCGCGTCGAAGCCCATCGCGTTGAAGCGCCAGGCGTTGCCGTCGCCGAACTTCTGATTGGCGTCGATGGTGAGGCGCTTGTAGGCCTCGGTGCCGAGGCTCGCGCTCGCGTTGATGAAGTCATCGTACTTCGGCATCTTCGTCTGGATGTCGATGCTGCCGCCCACCGCGCCGCGCCCCGCATACACGGAGTCCGGTCCCTTGATGACCGTGATGCTCTCGATATCGAAAGTCTCGCGATTCTGCACGCCCGAGTCGCGAATGCCGTCGACGAAAATCGAATTGCGCGACTCGAAGCCGCGAATCACCGGACGATCCGCCGAAGGATTCGCCGCCGCGTCGCCGCCCAGGAAGGTGATGCCGGGCACGGTCTTGAGCGCGTCGGCGAAGGTCGTCGCGTTGGTCTCGCGGATCAGCTCCTCGGGAATCACGGTGATCGAGCGCGGCGTGTCGAGCAAGGGCGCGACGAACTTGTAGGACGGCACGGTCGTCGTCTGCAAGTCGGAACGCACCGCGTCTGCGTTGACCTTGACGGCGGGCAGCGCGGCATTGCCGCTCTCGGGTGGCGCGCTTTGCGCGAACGCCTGCGAAGGATTCAGAAAACTTGCGCAATAGAGGGCGCCGACGGACGCGAGCAAACGCGTCCGCGTCTTGAGCAGAGCGGGCATGTCAGGAGATCGAGTGGTGAACGGACCCCGATGGCTAGGGGCGTGCAGAACCGTGCCGGATCGCGGCAGGCTTGGCTAATGAGAGCAGTAAATGAGATCGCTTCTCATTAACCGACGCGAAGTGTAATAGTCTTTAATAAAGATGTAAATAGTTTCTTACACAGCCGTGGATGAAGAAACGATGACAGGCGCTCGCTAGAAGATATGCATCATGCCGATGTATGCGCCCGTCTGCGATTCGCCCGTGAGCGGACTGGTACCGGGGTCCGCATCGCGCGGGGTCGCGAAAACCGAGAATGTGCCGTTCGCGCTGTTGCGCACGTAAGCCACCGTGCCGTATAGAAAGGTTCGCTTGGTGAAGTTGTAAGTCGTTCCGAGTGCGTAGAGCATGGCGTGACTCGCCGGATCGTGCGATGCGTCACCCGTGCCCTCGCCCACGTGGATATAAAAGCCCGCGGCGGTGACGGCCCAGGCCGGCGTGGCCTGATAGGTCGCTCCGAGCCAGTAGTGATCGGCCGTGTCGGACACGCCCACGGGCGAATCCGGCGCGGCGTAATGCGTGTAGGCCGCCTGCACCTTCCACTTGTCCACCTTCAGATTCGCGCCGACGAAATACTCGCGGGACGCCTGGAAGATGTTGTCCAGCTTGCCGTTCTGGCTGCGTAATTCGTCGTAGATGCCGCGCACGTCGAACAGGGTCGAGTGATACGTCAGCATGACGCCTTCCGAGCGGCCGAACTCGCCGGGCGCGCCCGAATTGAACGCGCCCGCCTGATTGCCGAACGCGTATTGCCCCTGCACGTCGAAGCCATGAAACACCGGGCTGTGATATTCGACGTTGTTGCTCGTCTGCTGCCAGTTGCGCCCCCGCACGAGAGACGCCGACGACACCGCCTGCTGCACGAAAGGATCGAATTCCCAGACCCCGTCGCTGTCGATGAAAAGGTTGCGGCCCGCCTGCAGCTGGCCATACGTTCTGGAGTTCAAGCCTGCGTAGGCGCGACGCGACCACAGACGTCCGCCGCCGGTGGTGCCGTTCATGATCTGGATCGCGGTTTCGAGGTCGAAGACGGCCATGAGCCCGCCTCCCAGGTCTTCGTTGCCCTTGAGCCCCCACATGCTCGTGCCCCAGTCGCCGCCCTCGGCGCTCCACCGCGTAGCGCTCCCGCCAGCGCCGTTCGCGATGTGATTGAGATATTCGATGCCGCCGTCGAGTCGCCCGTACATCGTGACGCTGGTTTGTGCCGCTGCGCCCGATGTAAAGAGCACGAGAAGCATTGCCGCTTTCCGCACACTGACTTTCATGGCCGTCTTGCCTCCTGGTTGGCGCCGCCCGGCTGGAACAAAACGATTCCGGCGAACATAGCACCATCCCGATAAGTCGGCACGAATCGCGTACGTCTGGCCTAAGGGCCGACTCCAAGTATCGCCCGATTCATACGGATGACTAATATTCACGTCCGAGATCAATCACCGAGGCTAACGGTCAGACATGAGACGCATCCCATTCGGCGCGGCATGGTTCGCCGCCATTTCCCTTTCGCTGGCGCTCGCTGCCTGCGGCGGCTCCGATTCATCGTCCACGCCAGCGCAATCGTCGGCTGCGGCGAACGATAACGTCAACAACCAGGGCGATCCGCCGCGGCCCGCGAGCGAAGTCAATCCCGCAAGCGGAGTCAGCCCCGCAAGCGCAGTCACTCCTGCGAGCGAACCGGTTCCCGCCAGCGCGCCCGATGTCCCGCCTCCCGCGGGCTTCTCCGTAGGCACGACAACATTCGACCCTGACCTTCCGCCCGAACCCGCACTGCCCGCCGCCTCGCAAGTCTGCGCGACGCTGCCGGCTTCCTTCGCCGCACAAGCCAACGGCCTGCTGCCCGATAGCGCCGACGCCACCGCCACGGCTCCCGACAGCGCGCGGATTCAAGCGGCGCTCGACGCCTGCAAGAACGCTTCGAGCATCGGTCTCGCAACCAACAAGGCCGTGCGCCTCGTGCCTGGTCCGAACGGCGCGAACGCGTTCATCGCCGGCGCGCTGAATCTGTCGAGCGGCGTCACGCTCTGGATCGATCGCGGCGTCACGCTGTTCGCCTCGCGCGATCCGCGCCAGTACGACAAGGTCAAGGGCACGCCGAGCTGCGGCATCATCACCGCGAGCGACAACGGCTGTCTCGCGCTCATCAACGCGAGCAAGATCGCGAACGGCGCGGTGGTCGGCGACGGCGTCATCGACGGACGCGGCGGCAGCCCGCTCGTGAGCAGCGTGCCGAACGACCCGAAGCTGATGATGCGCCCGGACGGCAGCGGCGCGATGAGCTGGTGGGACATCGGCTGGATGGCGAACAAGGTGCTGAATCAGGCGCAAAACAACCCGCGACTCATCCAGATCAGCAACGGCCGCAATTTCACGCTGTATCGCGTGACGCTGCAGAACGCGCCGAAGTTTCACGTCGTGCCGAGCGGCATCGACGGCTTCACGGCCTGGAGCGTGAAGATCCATACGCCGACCGCAGTCTACGAGTCGATGAAGAACTATCTCGGCATGCCCTACAGCCCCGACACGGCGAAAAACACCGACGGCATCGACCCGGCGAGCTCCGGCCCGATCACGAGCAATCCGGGGAATCCGGGCAAGCTGACGGGCGACGCCAGCAACATGCTGATCGCGTACACGCATATCCGCACCGGCGACGACAACATCGCGATCAAGGGCGGCACCGGCACGGTCAACGGGCGCACTTACAACATCACGGTCGCGCATAGCCGCTTCTACTCGGGGCATGGCATGTCGATCGGCAGCGAGACGGCGGGCACTGCCAATGGCGCGGCGAATCCGGACGTCACACCGGTCGATGGCGTCCTGCCGGGCGTGAGCAACGTCTACGTCTACGATCTCGTGATCGACGGCGCCGACAACGGCCTGCGCATCAAGTCGGACTGGAGCCGCAGCGGTCTCGTCGCGAACATCCGCTATGCGAACGTCTGCATCCGCATGCCGGATTCGTCGCCGGACGGCAAGCCGCAGGCGCTGATCTTCTCGCCGTACTACAGCCCGACGAAGAACAACGGCCTCTACCCGAACTTCCGCAACATTTCGCTCGATGGCGTGCGCGTCGTCAATGCGTCGAGCTATACGTTCCAGGGCTTCAATTCCGCGAGCCCGGTTCTGCGCGGTTCGGGCTGGTCGGCGGGCGCGCCCGGCTGGCCGGACCCGGCGGTCGTCAATCCGTTGACGATCGCGCTGAACAATGTCGTCGCCGATGTCGCGCCTTCGAACTTCACGGTCGCGGATGCGCTCGTTTCCATCGGCGAGGCCGGCACGTCGCTGCCTTTCGCTAGCGCAACGGGTGTGAGCGTGACGCGCGCGGCGAACCAGGCGAACGCGGCGCCCGTCGATTGCAGCAAGGCGTTCGGACCCTTTCCGGCACGGGATTAATCTTCGGATGAATGCCGTTCTTAAGCGATCTCCGTAAAGAATCGTTTGCGCTTGCCGATAACATCAAACAAGCGCGGGACAAGCGTTCGCCCCGCGTCGAGAAACGAATCCGAATTCCGACAGAGAGAAAAATGGTCTTCAGTTACAGGGACATGATGGTCACGCCGGCGGCGGTCCGGCACGGCAATGTGTTCGCCGCGACGGCGCGCATCCAGGATCTGAACGGCATGGAGCGTTCCGTGAGGCTGCCGGGCGAATTCGCCAATGTGGAAGAGGCGATCCGCTTCGCCATCGCGGCGGGCTTCGAATATATCGACTGCGAACGGCGCTGCTGATCGTTTCGTCACTCTGCAAGGCGCGCGCCGGCGCGCTTTCAATCGGGTAAAATGCCGACGCCGCGTCACTCGTACGCGGCGTTTCCATTTCAGGCTCACGCAAAGACACCTATGTAGCGCTCCGCGAAACTCCTTCGTCACGACCATTCGACCGACAGGGGTTCGCGGACCTATGGCGCGCGTCGCCCGCATCTTCTTCACGCGATGCATCGCGACTCGCCGCTTCTCATTTCACGCACATCGTTTCGTGGCCGCCTTGCCCATGCATGGCGCGCTTGAGCGTTATCCGCGCTGCCGGTCTCTCCTGCAACCGTTTCACCAAACGACCAAACCATGAAGACACACACACTGCGCGAGGAGTGGTTCTCCAACGTGCGCGCCGATGTGCTCGGCGGCATCGTCGTCGCGCTCGCGCTCATTCCCGAGGCGCTGGCCTTCTCCATCATCGCGGGCGTCGACCCGAAAGTCGGCTTGTATGCGGCGTTCAGCATCGCCGTGGTTTCCGCGATCGCGGGCGGTCGCCCCGGCATGATCTCGGCGGCGACGGGCGCGGTCGCGCTGCTGCTGTCGTCGCTCGTGAAGGCGCACGGCGTCGAGTACGTGCTCGCGGCCGGCATTCTCGCGGGCGCTCTGCAGATTCTCATGGGCGTAGCGAGGCTCGGCGCGCTGATGCGCTTCGTGTCGCGCTCGGTCATCACGGGTTTCGTCAATGCGCTCGCCATTCTCATTTTTCTCGCGCAACTGCCGCAACTGAACGCGCAGCCCTGGTACGTGTACGCAATGGTCGCGGGCGGCCTCGCGATCATCTATCTGCTGCCGCGCGTGACCAAAGCGGTGCCCTCGCCGCTCGTCTGCATCATCGTGATGACGGCCATTGCGATGGCGCTGCATCTGGAGTTGCGCACCGTCGGCGACATGGGCGCGTTCCCGGATCGCCTGCCGGCCTTCGCGCTGCCCGCCGTGCCGTTCTCGCTCGACACGTTGCGCGTGATCTTCCCGTACTCGATTGCCATTGCGATCGTCGGCCTGCTGGAGTCGCTGATGACGGCCGCCATCGTCGATGACTTCACCGACACGCCCTCCGACAAGAATCGCGAATGCCGCGGTCAGGGCTGCGCCAATATCGTCGCGGGTTTTCTCGGCGGCATGCCGGGTTGCGCGATGATCGGCCAGACCGTCATCAACATGAAGTCGGGCGGGCGCGGGCGTCTGTCCACATTCGTCGCGGGCGCGTTCCTGCTCGTGCTCGTCGTGTTCCTCGGCCCGTGGGTCAAGCAGATTCCGATGGCCGCGCTCGTCGCCGTGATGATCTTCGTGTCGATCAGCACGTTCAGCTGGAAGTCGATCGCCAATCTGCGCACGCATCCGAAGAGCTCGTCGGCGGTGATGCTCGCCACTGTCGTCGTCGTCGTGGCGACGGGCAATCTCGCGATGGGCGTCGGCGTCGGCGTGCTGCTGTCCGCGCTGTTCTTCACCTCGAAGGTGCGCCGCGTGCTGGCGGTCGAATCCACGCTGGACGAAACCGCGAGCGAGCGCCGCTATACGGTGCGCGGACAGGTGTTCTTCGCTTCGTCGGAAGCACTCGTCGCCGAGTTCGATTTCAAGGAAAAGGTGCGCTCGGTGCGGCTCGATCTGTCGCACGCGCACTTCTGGGACATCACGGCGATCGAGGCGCTGGATCGCATCGTCCACAAGTTCCGCCGCAACGGCATCGCTGTCGATGTGAGCGGCCTGAATCGCGCCAGCGCGACGATGATCGAAAAGTACGCCACGCACGACAAGTCGTCCGCGACGCATTTCGAGCCTTCGCACTAGGCGAAAAAAAACGGCGCGAAGCACGCGGCTTCGCTCCGTTCTTCATTGCATCACGACATCAGCCGAGCTTGATCGAGGTCGGATCGGCGGTCAGATAACCCACCGCCGCGCCGAAGCGATCCTTGTAGTTCGCGCGGATCAGCGGATCGAGCGTCGGCTGCACCTTCGCATGCAGCGCGGTCTCCCAGTCACCCGCGTGCTGGAAGTTGCTCATGATGTAGGTCCAGCCGTTGATCTCGTCGACCGCGTGCAGGCCCGTCGATTCCGCGCCGGCCGGCGCCGAGAGAATGCGCGTGAGCGTCTTCGTGTCGACGTTGTAGGCCCACAGGAAGTTGTTGACGTGGCCGCCGCTGTCCTCGCCGATGAACAGCGTGCGCAGCTTCTCCGAGAACTTCAGGTTGTCCGGATTCGCGATGCGTTCCGGGTTCGACAGATTGCCGAGCGAGTCGGACGCGATGTCTTCGCCGACCAGCGCATCCGGCGCGGCCATGTCGACCGGCACCCATTCGCTGTTGATCGCGGCGCCCGTGACATCGCGCTGGCCACCCTTCAGGTTGAACGCATAGACCGCGCCCGAGGTAATGGCTTTATCGACCGCGATGTCGGTCGAATGCTCGTTGCCCTTCACCATCGACTTGACGATCTGCGACATCGCCGAATAGACGATCTTGTCCTTCGCGTTGACCGTCGTGCCTTCGAGCTTCGTGAACGACATGCTCGCGCCGCGCAATGCGGCGTAGCGGTGCGTCTCCAGGAACGCGGCTGCCTTCTCCATGCCCGGCTTGATGCGAATCCAGTTGAACTTGCCGTTGAAATGGATGCGCGTGTAGCTGGCGTCGAGCGTCGGGCCGACCTTCTCGTCGACGACGACATCCATGATGTCGGTGATCGTCAGCGTGTTCGCGAGATTCTCGATTTCATCGCTGGTCGCGTGGCCGAGATTGAGCCACGTGAGCGTGCTCGCGCCCGCGCCCGCCGACGAGGTCTGCTTGCACTTCGCCACATACAGCGTGCCCGCCGAAAGATCCGCTTCCTTGTCGGCGACGAACATGAATACGCCGCCGTTGGTCGCATCGTCGCCCATCATCACGGTGCGCTTGTCCGGCATCACCTGGATCAGCTCGTGCGAGATGCGGCCGAGGCAATAGTGCTTCTTGATCGTGCCGGTGCCGTCCGGATGCACGGTCACTTCGGGAATATGGCCGTAGTGATACGCGCGCGCCCTGGTTTCGTCGCCGTAGAGGTTCTTGCTGTAGGCCTTGAACTGCGCGTCGGTCGAAATGAGCGCCGCGTCCGGCTCGTACTCTTCGCTCGACAAATGCGTGTTCCACGGCGACAGGCTCGCGCCACAGGTGATCCACAGGCCGTGCGCGGCGGACGTATCGACGTTCGCGTAGCTGACGAGCGAGAGCTTGCCGGTGGCCGGGTCCTGATCGAGCGTGAGCACGGCGATCGGCGACGGCAGGCGGCCGTACATGCTCGCGGCAGCCTGGTCACGCGTGGTGTATTCGAACTGCACGACCGCGAACACGGCGTTGCCCTTCACGCCCTTGACCGTCGGATTGTCGAGCTTGAGCAGCGACGTGCCGTCCGGGCAGTCCGAGAAGAACTGACGCTCCTTGCCCGCCGTCGACCGGTCGATGATCGGCTGATTGTCGATATCGAAGTAGCCGCCCGCGACGATCGTGCCGCCCGCCGTGTTCGGCACCGTGTCGCCGGTCATGAAGAACGGCTGATAGGCGAGCTTGTAGGTGCGGCTGCTGCCGTCGGCGAACTTCGCGATCATCGTCGAGGCGACCGAGGTCTTGGCCATCGCGTTGGGATCGGCGAGCGTGGGCGCCGCCATGCCGCCGAACGCGGCCGAACTGAACGCGGCCGTGGACGCGGGAGAGGCCGCGTTGCTGTCGCTGCCGCCGCATGCGGTCAGCAGCGAAGCGGTGGCCATGCCGCCGAGCGGCAGCATCGGTGCGGCCGCAAGAATCTTGAGGGCTTTGCGGCGGGAGAGGTCGAGTGGCAGCGCCATGTGTGGTTTCGAGTCCTTGATTGTGGGTTGTGTACCGGCGAGCGAAGGCCTCGCCCCGGACCGTTGCGGTCCGGCTTGCCGGTTGACGCGCTACTTTAGGAAACGAATGTGAAATGCGTTTGACAGGCCGATGTAATTGTTTCGTTTATGACCTGAAAGCACGGATGCGGCGCTTGGCGTCCGGTTTTCGTTGTAACGAAAGGTCGCGCTTTCGTCATGTTCGGGTCATGTTTGCGCACCGTTCGATTCACATACTGAATGCACGGCCATCGACCGATGGCGGCAATCACCAAGAGGAATCACATGAAAAAGTCGACGATCGCGACCCTGCTTTTGACTACCTCCGCTTACCTCTCACTCGCGCCGGTCATCGCGGGCGCGCAAGACAAGACGCGCGAACAGGTGAAACAGGAACTGACGCAGGCCCGTCACGATGGCGTCGTCCCGTCGTCAAAGCAGCAGTATCCGAACACCGACCAGGCGACCGCGCGCAACAAGGAAATTCATAATGTCACGACGCATGGCGGCGAAGCCAGGCCGGCGGTCGACAAGCACGACAGTCGTTGATGCCGTGACCTTCGCGCACATCCCCGCTCGTCATGCGGGATGTGCGCTCCGGGATCATCGAGGCTGCCTCGCTTCCAGCACGTAGCCCATCCCGCGCGCGGTATGGATCAGCTTGGGGTCGTACGCGTCATCGATCTTCGAGCGCAGGCGACGGATCGCCGAGTCCACGACGTTCGTGTCGCTGTCGAAGTTCATGTCCCATACCTCGGAGACGATGATCGCGCGCGGCAGAATCTCGCCCGTGTGACGCATCAACAGCCACAGAAGCGCAAACTCCTTCGCGGTGAGCAGAATCGTCCTGCCGTTGCGCACGGCCTTGCGGCGAACGAGATCCAGCTCGAGATCGAGCACCCGCAACGTGTCGACCTCGCGTTCCCTGCCGCGTCGCAGAATCGATCTGATGCGCGCCGTCAATTCCACGAAATCGACCGGCTTGACGAGGTAATCGTCGGCTCCGAGCTCGAAACTCCTCACGCGACGCCGCACGTCGTCACGCGCGCTCAGAATGATGATGGGCACGGACTTGAGGCGTCGCAGATTCGTGAGCAGCGTCCATCCGTCCCGGCCCGGCAACGCCACATCGAGCAAGACCAGATCGTAATCATCGACTTCCGCCTGATGCTGACCCGCGAGCTCGTCCGCGACCCAGTCGACGACGTAGCCCGCTTCCGTCAAACCCTTGCACAAGTACGCGCCGGTCTTGCGCTCGTTTGCCACGATGAGTATGCGCATCAGCCCTTTCTCCGTTCGAGTCCGACGCGCCGCGACAGCGCGTCCGGTAGAACGCGCGCCAGCCACGCCCGTAATGAAACCCTATG
The DNA here is from genome assembly GCF_001544875.2 of Caballeronia hypogeia. Lineage (GTDB taxonomy): Bacteria > Pseudomonadota > Gammaproteobacteria > Burkholderiales > Burkholderiaceae > Caballeronia > Caballeronia hypogeia. The sequence continues at coordinate 123,473 of NZ_FCOA02000004.1, read as the reverse complement.
GCACTGGTGATACAGCACAGGCAAGACAAGCAACGTAAGCGCCGTCGACGACAGAATGCCGCCGATCACGACCGTCGCGAGCGGACGCTGCACTTCGGCGCCGGTGCCCGTCGCGAACGCCATCGGCATGAAACCGAGTGACGCAATGAGCGCTGTCATCAGCACCGGCCGCAGACGGGTGAGCGCGCCCTCGTGTATGGCGGTTTCAAGACTCGCGCCCTCTTCGCGCAAATTGCGGATGAAGGCGATCATCACGAGACCGTTCAGGACCGCCACGCCGCACAGCGCAATGAAGCCGACCGCGGCGGTAATCGAGAGCGGCATGCCGCGTAGCGACAACGAAACGACCCCGCCGCACAACGCGAAAGGAATGCCGGTGAACACCAGCAAGCCATCCTTCACGTCGCCGAACATGACGAAGAGCAGGATGAGCACGAGAAAGAGCGCAAGGGGCACGACGAGCTTCAGACGCTCGGCCGCGCTTTGCAGTTGCTCGAACTGGCCGCCCCACGCGAGCCAGTATCCGGCCGGCATGCGCACGCCCTGTTCGATCCGCGCCTGGGCCTCCTCGACGAACGAGCCGACATCTCTGCCGCGCACGTTGGCCGTGACGACCACGCGCCGTTTGCCGTTCTCGCGGCTGATCTGGTTCGGACCCGTGCCGATTTCTACCTTCGCGAGCTCCGCGAGCGGCACATAAGGCGCGCGCGCCAGCGGACCGCTCGCGCCGGCGGGATTTCCGGCCGCGGTGCGAACCGCCGCGGCCAATGCGACCGGCAAGCGCTTGATCGCATCGATATCCGAGCGCAGTTCGTCGGGCAGGCGCACGACGATATCGAAACGCCGGTCGCCCTGAAACAGCGTTCCCGCCTTCTGGCCGCCCATCGCGGCGAGCACCGCGCTCTGCACGTCCGCGACGCTCACGCCGTAGCGCGCAAGCTGCTCGCGCTCGAGCTCGATGCCCAGCACCGGCAAGCCCGCCGTCTGCTCGATCTTCACCTCCACCGCGCCCGGCACTTTCCGCAGCGCGCTCGCGACGCTTTGCGCGGCGTCCCGGAGCACGCTCATGTCGTCGCCGAACACCTTCACGGCGACATCGCTGCGCACACCCGAGATCAACTCGTTGAAGCGCAGTTGAATGGGCTGGGAAAGCTCATAGGCGCTGCCCGGCAGGTCGGCCAGCACCTTTTCGATTTCACCGATGAGCCGTTCGCGCGACTTCCCCGGATCGGGCCACGCGGACGCCGGCTTCAGCATCACATAGCCGTCGGAGAGATTGGGCGGCATGGGGTCCGCGGCGATCTCCGCGGTGCCGGTGCGCGCGAATACGCGCTCGATCTCCGGAATGCGCGCCTTCAACGCGCGTTCGATGGTCTTCTGCATGTCGAGCGATTGCGTGAGACTCGTGCCCGGAATGCGCAGCGCCGCGACCGCCAGATCGCCTTCGTTGAGGCTCGGCACGAACTCGCTGCCGAGACGTGTCACGAGTGCGAGCGTCAGCGCGACGACCGCGACCGCGCCGGTGAGCACCCGCCAGGGCCGCGCCATGCAGCGCGTGAGCAGCGGCTCGTAGAGCGCGCGCGCGGCGCGCACGACGCGCCCATCCTTCTCTTCGACGCGCGTGTTCACGAACAGCGCGACGGCCGCGGGTATGAACGTGACGGTGAGCAGCATCGCGGCCGCGAGCGCCATGACGACCGTCATCGCCATCGGGTGGAACATTTTTCCTTCGACGCCCGTCAACGCGAAGATCGGCAGATACACCACCATGATGATGAGCTGCCCGAAGATCAGCGCCCGACGCGCCTCGCGCGAGGCGGTGAAAACCTCGTCGAGGCGCTCCTCTCGCGTGAGCGGCCGCCGCGCGGCGGACTGCGCATGCGCCAGACGGCGCACGCAGTTCTCCACGATCACCACGGCGCCATCGACGATAATGCCGAAATCGAGCGCGCCCAGGCTCATCAGGTTGGCGCTCACGCGCACGCTCACCATGCCCGCGAAGGTCATCAGCATCGACACCGGAATGACGAGCGCGACGATCAGCGCCGCACGCATGTTGCCGAGCAGGAGAAACAGCACGGCGATCACGAATACCGCGCCTTCGAGGAGGTTCTTCTTCACGGTCGCCACGGCTTTTTCGACCAGCACGGTGCGGTCGTACACGGTGACGGCGCGCACGCCGTTCGGCAGCGTGCGGCTGACTTCGGCGAGCCGCGATGCCGCTGCCTGCGCCACCGCGCGGCTGTTCTCGCCGATCAGCATGAACACGGTGCCGAGCACGGTCTCGTTGCCGTCGGACGTGGCCGCGCCCGTGCGCAATTCCCTGCCGATATCCACGCGCGCGACGTCGCGCACCCGAACCGGCACGCCGCCCGAACTGACGAGCACGATGTTCGCGAGATCATCGACCGAGCGTGCCTGACCCGGCACGCGCACGAGATATTGCTCGCCGTGGCGCTCGATATAGCCCGCGCCGACGTTCTCGTTATTGAGGCCGATCGCCCGGACGACGTCGGCAAGCGTGAGCCCGTACGACATCAACTTGCCCGGGTCCGGAGCAATCCGGAATTCCTTCACATAGCCGCCAATGGAATTCACCTCCGTCACGCCCGGCACGTTGCGCATCTGCGGGCGCACGACCCAGTCCTGCAACTCTCGCAGGTCGGCGAGCGTGTAGCGACTGCCATCGGGCTTGCGCGCGGAGGCATCCGCTTCGACCGTCCAGAGAAAGATCTCGCCGAGGCCGGTCGAGGTCGGTCCCATCGCGGGCGCGACGCCTTCCGGCAACTTGTCCTTGGCCTCCTGAATCCGCTCGTTCACAAGCTGACGCGCGAAGTAAATATCGGTGCCGTCCTTGAAGATGACCGTGACCTGCGACAGCCCGTAACGCGAGATCGAGCGCGTCTCGCCGAGATTCGGCAGCCCGGCCATCGCCGTCTCGATCGGAAAGGTGATGCGCTGCTCGGTCTCGAGCGGCGAATAGCCCGGCGCGGATGCGTTGATCTGCACCTGTACGTTCGTGATGTCGGGAACGGCGTCGATCGCCAGCTGGCGATAGCTGACGACACCCCAGACGGCCGCCGCCACCGTGGCGAGCATGACCAGCCACCGATGGCCGATCGCAAAACGGATGATTCGTTCAAACATGGCGCGTCACTCTTCCGAGGCGCTGAGCTTGCCCAGTTCGGCCTTCAGCAAGTAGCTGTTCGACGCGACGAAGCGCTGCCCTGCGGACAGGCCGCTCACGACTTCCACCGTGCGTGCGTCGCGGCGGCCGGTTGTCACGGGCTGCGCGATAAATCCCTTCTTCGACTCGACGAAAACGGAAGGCGCGCCGTCGATGTCCTGCACGGCGTCGTTCGCGACCGCGAGCGGGACGGCTATCCGGCCCGCCTCGACAGCCACGTCCACGAACATGCCTGGACGCCACACGCCGTCGGGATTGGGCACCACCACGCGCGCGGAACCCGAACGCGTCGCCTCGCCCACCAATGCCCCGACATAGGTGATGCGTCCCGTCGAACGCGAGTCGAACGCGGCGGCCTTGATCGTCGCCTGGCGGCCGACACGCACGGCGCCGAGTTGCTGGGCGCTGACGGCCATTTCGGCCCATACGGTCGACAGATCGGAGATCGTGAAGATGTTGGAGTCGGCCGCGATGGCTTCACCGGCCGTCGCATGCTTTTCCACGATGGTCCCCGCAAACGGCGCGCGCAACTCGTAGCGGTTGAGCGCATGGGCGGACGCGGACGCCCCGAGTGCCGCGAGCTTCTCGCGGGCGCTGCGCGCGGCGATGTCCGCTTCGCGCAATTGCACCTGCGCCTGGAGATAGTCCTGCTCGGCCGAGACGCGCTCCCGCCAGAGCGACTTCTCGCGCTCGTACGCGACGCGCGCCGCCGCCAGCCTGCGCTCCGCCGTCAGTAGCTCGCTGCGTCGATCCGCGAGATCGGTGCTCGCGATCACTGCGAGGACCTGGCCTTGCGCCACGTTCTCCCCGACGGTCACCGGCACCCGTTCGACCACGCCGCCCACGCGGGGCACGACATGCGCCGTGCGGTCGTCGTTGAAGCGTATCTCGCCGGGAAGTTGCAAGATGGACACGATTTCGCCAGCGCCCGCGCTCGCGAGCGCGATGTCTCCCGTTTGCATCTGTTGCGCGCTCAGCACCACGGCTCCGTCGTTGCGCGCAAAGGCGAACACGCCCGACTTGCCTTGCCATGAAACATCGAGCGCCGCGTCGAAGACATGCGGCTTCGCGATCGCCTGGTCCGAAACGAGTTCGCTTCCGGATGTGACGAAGCGCAAGGTCTGTGGGGAGCCGAGCGGGCGCGTGAGCGTCGCCCTGACATCGACGCCCTGCGTCACCGGCTTGCCGTCCACGGACGGGGCGATGATCAGCCGGGCATCGTCCGCCCGCTCGGACAGCCGGACTTTGACGATCAGGCCAGCCAGCGAGTACTGCTCGACCGCGGCGACAGCGGCGTCGGCCGCGGGCGTTGCCGCCGCATCGCCTCTGGACTGCTTCGACAGGAATGCGAATGCGGCGAGCGTAATGCCGAGGCCTGCGCCGACGGCGGCAATCACCCGAGCGGAGACGGGAATTCTGCGCGACATGTAACGTACCTCAAGGTTGAGCAATGAGCGGCGACGGACCCGCGAACGATGAAGACGGCAGCGGCGTGCCTGCGAGCCTGCCGAGCTCCGCATAAGCGAGATGCGCCTCGCTCAGCGCCTGCACATAACGCGATTGCTCCTGGTAAAGCGTGCGCTGCGCGTCGAGCACTTCGAGAAACGCGAATTTGCCGAGCTCGAAACCGCGCGACATCGCGTTGAAAGTGTTGCGCGCGGCGGGCAGTACTTCCGACTTGAGCCGTTGGGCTTCGTCCGCGGCGTTGCGATAGGTCGAATAAGCCGATGCGAGCTCCAGCCGCAGATTCGCCGTTTCGTTGTCGAATTCCGCCTCGGCCTGCTCCGCCTGATGAACGGCCTCCAGCAGTCCGCCCTTGTTGGTGTCGAAAATCGGCAGCGGAATCGATACGCCCACCACCGCCTGATTCATCGACACGCCGCCCGTGACGGAGCGTTTCATGCCCGCACTCACCGTGATGTCCGGCATGCGCTTCGAGCGCTCGACCGAGATCGCCGCGTTCGAACGCAACATCTGCGCTTTCGCGGCGCGAACGAGCGGAGCGGCGTCCGCGCGCGCGAGCAGCTCCGCGAGCGTTTCCGCGGTCGGCAGCGTTTCGATATCGCCCGCCACGCCGCGGTCGCGCACCTCCAACACGCCGGTGATGGTCGAGAGCCGTTCGGCCTGTGTGGCAGTCTGTGCACGCGCTCTCGCGAGTTCGATCTGCGCGCCGGCTTCGGCGACTCGCGCTTTGTCCGCCTCGATCGGCGAAACCTTGCCGGCGCGCACGCGCTTGTCCGCGAGCTCGACCGAGCGTTGCGCGAGGTCCGCCGACTCCGCCGCCACCTGAAGCTGACGCCGGGCCGCGAGCAGTCCGTAGAACGCGGTGATGACCTGAGCCCTGAGCGTGGCGTCGCGAACGTCGAGCGATGCGAGCGCCGCCTGCCTGCCATAGGACGCGACATCGAGACGTGCGCCACGCTTGCCGCCCAGCTCGATTCGCTGACTGAGGAGTGCCGTGCTCGTGCGCTCCGATGAGGAGAAGCCTTCCTGCAGGAGCGAAAGGTCGGGATTGGGGCTGGCGCCTGCCTGCACCAGCGTGCCCCGCGATGCATCGGCGCCGGCGCGCGCCGCACGCAGCGACGGATTCGCGGCCGCAGCGCGACTCAGAAGGTAGTCGAGCGTCAGGGCCGAGTCCTTGCGCTCGGCTTGTGCATTGACATCGGCGGGCGCGAGGACAGGCTCGGCCGCCGTCTGCGACGTGGCCACGAGAAAAAGCAGAGCTGCAAGCGTGCGTACGAGCATGAAAATGATCAGGTGCCGATGTCAGATATGCAATGCAGCGCGAAGGCGAGCGCCGGACGGAACTTCGCCATCTCGTGGCGCTGTCCTTCTGCGCTGTTATTTCCCGAATGCGGGCGACGTATCCGTCTGCGCCGAGGCATCGGCCGCATCGGTTTCCGGATGTGCTCCGGCATAGCGCTTCTTATTGCGCTCGATGCTCGCCGCGCTCGGCGGATAGTCCTTGTCGTTATGCGGCAACAGTCCGTCTTGCCAGGCTTTTTCCAGATCGGCGCGCGCCTGCGCCGTCGTCTTGCCGGAACTGGGCCCGTCTCCGTGAGCCTCGGCCCATATTGGCGACGTGCATAACGCGAGCATCAGGGCATACCTACTCGATTTCATTTCCACTACTCCCTTTCATTCACTCAACGGATTGCCGCAGCGCCCGCAGAATGCGGCGCCTGGATCGACTCGCGAGGCGCATCGCGCGCATGTCACCGTTACGAGATTGGCTTCGCATTGTCTGCATGCCCGGGTTCCGGGTGGATTCGACTTGCGGCATTGCGGGCAGACCACATCGGGCGGCAGCGGCGGAATCGAACCAGGATGCCGTCCCCACCATTCCTCGTGGGAGTCGTGATCGTCCGCCCGGTAGCGCTCGTGACGCACTTTCCCGCGACGGCCGTGATGACCGCCTCCATGTCCGCCTCCATGTCCGTCTCCGTGTCCGTTGGTGAACAGCTTGCGCAGGAATCCCATGGTTTTTCTCCTCGGTGGTGGTCGATTCAGAAGTACTGCTTACGCAACAGGCGCAGCCCGTTGCCCACGACGATCAGGCTCGCGCCCACGTCAGCGAACACGGCCATCCACATCGAGCCGAGTCCGGCCACGGTCAGCGCGAGAAACAAGCCCTTGACGACGAGCGCGAGCGTGATGTTCTGCATCAGGACCGCGTGCGTGGCCTTCGAGAGCCGGATGAACGCGGGAATCTTGCACAGGTCGTCGTCCATCAGCGCGACGTCGGCGGTTTCGATGGCGGTGTCGGTTCCCATCGCGCCCATCGCGAAGCCGATGTCCGCGCGCGCCAGGGCGGGCGCGTCGTTGATGCCGTCGCCGGCCATGCCGACCTCGCCGCCGCTCGCCGCAAGTTCCTCGACCGCGCGCAGCTTGTCCTCGGGCAACTGGCCGCCCTCGGCGCGATCGATGCCGACTTCGCGCGCGATCGCCTTCGCGGTATGTACGTTGTCGCCCGTGAGCATCGCGGTGCGTACGCCAAGCGCGTGCAGTTGCGCGATGGCGTCGCGGCTCGAATCCTTCACCGTGTCCGCCACCGCGAACAGGCCGAGCAGGCCCTTCGCGCCGGCCAGCATCACGACGGTGTTGCCCGACTGCTCGAGTGCATCGACGCGGCGCGCCATGTCGTCGGTGGCGTGGCCGAGCTCATCCATCATGCGGCGGTTGCCGAGCCAGTACGCGCGTTCATCGACGAATCCGCGCACGCCGCGCCCCGGCACCGCGTCGAACCGGTCGACGGTGAAACGCAGCACGCCGTCACGTTCAGCCTCCCGCGCGATCGCGAGCGACACGGGATGATCCGAGCGGCTCGCGAGACTCGCGGCGAGCGCGCGCACCCGGTTCGCGTCGAACGTCGCGTCGAGCAGATCGAAAGAGGTCTGCACTGGCTTGCCGTGCGTGATGGTTCCGGTCTTGTCGAGCGCGAGCCAGCGCAGCCGACGGCCGCGCTCCAGAAACGCGCCGCCCTTGACGAGAATGCCGTGCCGCGCCGCCGCCGCGAGCCCGCTGACGATGGTGACCGGCGTCGAGATCACGAGCGCGCACGGACACGCGATCACGAGCATCACCAGTGCGCGATAGATCCAGTCGAGCCACGCGCCGCCCATGGCCAGCGGCGGCACGACACCGACCGCGAGCGCCACGGCGAACACGACCGGCGTATAGATGCGCGCGAAGCGATCGACGAAGCGCTGCGTCGGCGCCTTCGCGCCCTGCGCGCCTTCGATCGCGCGGATGATGCGCGCGATCGTCGTGTCACTCGCCGCCGCCGTCACGCGGAACTCGAACGATCCGGTCGCGTTGATGGTGCCCGCGAACACGGCGTCGCCCTGCGCTTTCTCGACCGGCAGACTCTCGCCGGTGATCGGCGCCTGATCGACGGCGGAACTTCCGGACACGATCTCGCCGTCGAGCGCGATGCGCTCTCCCGGTTTCACGCGCACGATCGCGCCCGGCGCGACCTCGCGCGCATTGATCTCGATCCACGCGCCATCGGCCTGTTGCACGGTCGCCGTCTCGGGCGCGAGCTTCATGAGATCCGCAATCGCATTGCGCGCGCGTTGCAGCGACTTTGCCTCGATGAACTCCGCGATCGTGAAGAGCACCATGACCATCGCGGCTTCGGGCCATTGACCGATGACGAGCGCGCCCGTCACAGCGACGCTCATCAATGCATTGATGTTGAGGCTGCCGTTGCGGATCGCGATCAGTCCCTTGCGATACGTGGTCAGCCCCGATGTGAGCACCGCGGCGAGCGCGAGCGCGGCCACGAGCCACGACGGCTGCCCGAGCCAGCTCGCGCCTTCCGAAGCCAGCGCGGCGACGCACGCGAGCGCGAGGGGCCACGCGGACTTTTTCTTTTCGGTCACCGGTTCGCCCGCGGTAACGGGCGTGAAGCCGAGCGCGCGCACTGCATCGAGTATCGCGTCGAGCGCGGCGGCTTCGTGCTCGACGACCAGCGTGCGCTGCATCAGATCGAACTGCATCGACTCGACGCCGCGCATGCCTTCGAGCTTCTTGCGGATCAGCGCTTCTTCCGTCGCGCAGTCCATCCGTTCGATGCGAATCTGCGTGCGCAGCGTGTCTTTCGAACCTCTTTCGTCATCCGTTATATTATTTTCGCGATGAGATAAAGAATCGTGACGACGATCGCAACACGGGTTGCCGATATCTTCCGGACGTAACATACTCGCTCCCTTTCCTGACCTTGATGTCGAGTAAACACCCTGGAGCAACTCCAGAGTCAAGAGAGAAGGATGGCGAAATGAAGATTGGAGAACTGGCGCGCATCACGAACTGCACGCCCGATACGATCCGCTTCTACGAGAAGGAAGGCTTGCTGCCGCAGGCCGCGAGGACGGAAGCGAACTACCGCACCTATGACGCAACGCATGTCGAGCGGCTGCGTCTTATCCGCAATTGCCGCGATCTCGACATGACGCACGACGAAGTGCGCACGCTGCTCGCCGCAGTGGATGGGGGCTCACCGAATTGCTGCACCGTCGACTCACTCGTCGACGAGCACATCGGTCATGTCGGCGCGCGCATCGACGAGCTGACGAAGTTGCGCGAACAACTCACCGCGCTGCGCAAGAAGTGTCATGGGGAACACGCGGTCGACGATTGCGGCATCGTGAACGAACTGACTTCGAAGAAAACGCCCAGGCCGAAGGACAAGAAATCGCACCTGGGCTAGCGCTTTGGCATTTCCATGCGGTCGGCTTCGATTACTGCTTCGGCGAAGGCCTTTGGCGGCCCAATGAATCTCATTACGGAAGACGATGCTTACTTACTTGGTGGTTGACAAACGAGTAGCGCACGGCTTCCGCTCGACGAAACTGTTGGTAGTCGGAGAAAATTTCTTCCCCCGCATTACCCACGATTTTCGATCGGCCTTGCGAAAACAGCAAAATCGCGCATGAGATTAATTCCTACGGCTAAAGCATTTGATCGAACTATTGAGCGTAACTGCTTCTCCATATGTTCGAATTCGATATGGCCCGCGTCAATTGCGTTCTGGCACACCCGGTACGCCACCACCTCGCCATCCGCAATGGCGTACACGTTCGCTTCGTCTCCGTGCATGTTGGGCGCCAAATGCACGCCGCAATGCCAGCGCCGGTCGAATGCCACCGGATAAATGCCATGAGCCAGTTCGAACTGCTCGACAGCATCCATCATGGAGTCCGGTTTCGAGCTGTCTGTCGAAGTCAGGCCGGACTTGGGCAAAAAAGGAGGGCTTATGATCATCGTGCGTTAGTGCGTATGGGAGTATCGATCATTCAGCTTCAGCTCGCTTTGGGGCAAGCGTGGCAAGGGAGGCGCGACCTTATCCGGCCCCTGGAAGTTGAATCACGCCGTCGAGATGATTCCTTAGGCGTGCGCCCGAAAGACCCAACGCATCGGTAAGCGCTTTTGTTATAGCAATCATCCCGCTATCCCCGTCTTGTTCTCATCAGAATTGTCGATCTTTGCGATATCGAAATAGGTGATAAAACGTAGGATGACTATTGCTGCCCGAGGTCAGGCGGATCACTCGTCGAGGAAGAGTGTGAATGATGAACGCCCTGACTTCGAAGAAAACGCCCAGGCCGAAGCAAAAGAAATCGCACCTGGGCCAGCGCTTCGGCATTTACATGCGGTCGGCTTCGATCACCGCTTCGGCGAAGGCCTTCGGCGCTTCCTGCGGCAAGTTATGCCCGATGCCGCCCGACACATTGCGATGCTTGTACTTGCCGGTGAACTTCTTCGCATAGGCGGCGGGATCGGGATGCGGCGCGCCATTGGCATCGCCTTCCATGGTGATGGTGGGCACGCCGATCGTCGGCGCGGCGGCCAGACGCTGCTCCAGCGCATCGTATTGCGGCTCGCCCTGCGCGAGCCCGAGACGCCAGCGATAGTTGTGAATCACCACCGCGACATGATCCGGGTTATCAAACGATTTCGCCGAACGCTCGTAGGTCGCGTCATCGAAGTTCCATTTGGGCGAAGCCAGTTGCCAGATGAGCTTGTTGAAGTCGTGACGATTCGCCTCGTAGCCCGCCTGTCCGCGCTCGGTCGCGAAATAGAACTGATACCACCACGCGAATTCGGCCTTCGGCGGCAAGGGCGCCTGATTCGCCTTCTGACTGCCGATCAGATACCCGCTCACGGAGACCATCGACTTCACGCGCTCGGGCCACAGCGCCGCGATGATGTTCGCCGTGCGCGCGCCCCAGTCGAATGCGCCGAGCGTGGCCTTCTCGATTTTCAGCGCATCCATGAGCGCGACGATATCCACCGCGACCACCGCCTGCTGACCGTTGCGCGGCGCGTCGGCGGAAAGGAAGCGCGTCGAACCGTAGCCGCGCAGATACGGCACGATCACGCGATAACCCTGCGCCGTGAGCAGCGGCGTGACTTCCGCGAAGCTGGAGATGTCATAAGGCCAGCCGTGCAGCAGGATCACGACGGGACCGTTCGCCGGACCCGCTTCGGCATAACCCACGTTCAGCGTGCCGGCATCGATCTGGCGGATGTCGGCAAAGCCCGCCGTCGACGATGCGCGAACCGGCTTCGCGCCCTGCGCGAACGCGAAGTCGCTCAGTCCGAGCTGCAGCGCGCCCACGCTCGCGATCGTCGTGCCGAGAATGCGGCGCCGCCGTGCGTTGATCTGATCCGTCATGATGCAATTCTCCTGGTTCGATGTTTTCAGTTAGCGACGTTCAATCAGGCAGCCGATGCACGCAGCGCGGCAAGCGTCGGTCCCATCGGGCGCACGCGCATGCTTGCATCGAGATTGCGCCACGGCAGATCGGCGGGATCGGCGGCCATGGGGCCGGGCGCCTTCGCGACGAGAATGCGCCCGGCGATCGGCTCGAAGTCGGCGCGGAAATGCACCGAGCTCTTGTTCACCAGAATCTTCATGCGCTCCGGCTCGATGCCCGCGGCACGAAACAGGTTGCGGTCGAACACCTGCATCTTGATGCTGCTCACCGCGATGCGCACGCCCTCGATGCGCAGGCACGCGGTCGGTCCGAGTTCGCCGCTCATGCCGTTGAGCATCGGGCCGTCGAAACGGAAGCGGCCATCCGACAGATACTCGACTTCGAACTCGCCTTCAAGCGGAGAATCGCCCGGCACATTCGAGCCGCCGCCGAGCGCGAGCCTGATGCGCGCGCCCACGCCCGCGCGATGCGCCGCCCGCGCCGCCGGCTCGTCCCAGATGACGCCCACGGCCGCGTCGCGCGCGCCGTTGCGCAACAGCGCGCGGACCATGCCCATGGTGTTCGAATCGCCGCCGACGCCGGGGTTGTCCTGCGTATCCGCGATGATCACGGGCTTGCTGGCATCGCGGCTCGCGGCTATCGCGTCGCGCGCGGCTTCGTCGGGCGAAAGGAAGGGCACGTCCCAGCGCGCTTCTTCATCGACGAGTCGCGTGTAGAGCGCATCGACCGCGTGATCGGCCGATTCCTGATCGAGCGCATAGCCCCAGAACACCGGACCGCATTCATCGAAGTCCGAGGCCGGAAAGCCCGGCGCGAACGACAGCGACACGACCTCCTTCTCCAGCGTTTCGAGCGTCGCGTACATGCCGCGCGCAGGTTCGACGAGCGTGCACATGCCGTTCACCGGAATCAGGAACGGCACGCGGCGCGTCGCGCGATGGAACGGCTTGCCGTGCGCGATGCGCCGCGCCAGCAGATGCGCCGCGCGCAGCCCCGTTTCGGCCATATCGACGTGCGGATACGTGCGATACGCGACGAGCGCATCGGCCAGTTCGACCATGCGCGCCGTGACGTTCGCATGCAGATCGAGCGACACGACGAGCGGCATCTCATCGCCGACGATGCGGCGCACGCGGGCAAGCAGCTCGCCTTCGCCATCGTCGAGGTGCTCGGTGACCATCGCGCCGTGGAGGTCGAGATAGATCGCGTCGAAGCCGCCCTTGCGCACCTGATCGACGATCACGCCCGCGATGCGCTCGTACGCATCCTTCGTCACATGCGCAGACGCGCTCGCGCCCGCCCAGATCACGGGGATCAGATCATGCCCTTGCGCCTCGGCCCATTGAATGAAACCGCCTATTGGCACGTTCACGTCGCGCAGCTTCAGCACGTCGGCGCCGTGGGCCATGGGAGGAAAACCTTCGCCCTGGATGAAGCTTTGGTAGCTCGCCCTGGTCGGCGCGAAGGTGTTGGTTTCGTGCTGGAATCCTGCGATCAAGATCTTCATGTTCGTGGTCCTTTCATCGAGTGAGTGTTACGCGGTGCGCGCCTTGGCCGCTGCAACCGTGCGTTTGCTGGCGAGGATCAGCACGCAGGAGAGCGCCGCCATGCATGCCATCAGAAGCAGTCCGCCGTTGGTGCTGCCGGTCGCGGACTTGACCCAGCCGAGCGCCGCCGGCCCCCAGAAGCCGCCGGACAGGCCGATCGTATTGATGAGCGCGATGCCGCCCGCCGCCGCCGGACCCGAGATGGTTTCCGCCGGAATCGCCCAGAACACCGTGTAGGCCATCCACATGCAGGCGGTGGCGAGCGTGAGCAGCGCGAGCGTCGCGACCAGATTGCCGGATGCGTACGGCGTGATCGCCAGCAACGCGGCAGCGGCGAGCGCCGGCAGCGCGCTGTGATAGCGGCGCTCGCCCACCTTGTCGGAGCGTCGGCCGGCCGCGTACATCGCGATCGCGGCGGCGACGTACGGAATCGCCGCATACCAGCCGAGGCGGATCGTGTCGTTCACGCCCTGGTCCCTGAGCAGCGTCGGCAGCCAGAAGCTGATCGCGTAGATCGGGAAGATGATGCAGAAGTACGCGAGCGCCAGCAGATAGACACGCGGATTCCTCGCGACCTCGCGGAACGAATCGATGCGATGCTCGTGGCTCGCGTGAGCGCCGACTTCCGCTTCGACGAGACGCTGTTCATCCGGCGTGAGCCAGCGCGCGTCAGCCGGACGATTGGCGAGCACGCACCAGACCAGCGCACCGAGCGCGATGCACGGCAGGCCTTCGACGAGGAACATCCACTGCCAGCCCGCCAGACCGCCGACGCCCGCCAGCGACGAGATCAGCCACGCGGACAGCGGCCCGCCGACCACGCCGCCGATCGGCCCCGCGACGAACACGAGCGCGATGGCTCGCGCCATGCGCTTCGGCCCGTACCAGCGCGACAGGTAATAGATCATGCCGGGCGCGAAGCCCGCTTCGAACACGCCGAGCAGGAAGCGCATCGCATAGAACGCGGGCACGTTGCGCACGAACAGCATGCACGCCGACGTGATGCCCCACAGCACCAGAATGCGGCTGAAGGTAAGGCGCGCGCCGATCTTCGGCAGCATCAGGTTGCTCGGAATCTCGAACAGCACATAGCCGATGAAGAAGATCCCCGCGCCGACGCCATACGCCGCATCGGAGAAGCCGAGATCGCTTTGCATCTGAAGTTTCGCGAAGCCCACGTTCACGCGATCGAGATACGCGAACATGTAGCACGCGATGAGCAGCGGCAGAAGCCGCCAGTTGATTCTGCTGTAGAGCGCCGAAACGGCATCGCCGCCTCGCTGGATCTGAATCGTCGACATGCGCGTCTCCTGGTTTGTCTCCCCCTCATCGGGTAAGGCCATGTTGAGCGCGTGCGACTGTGCTAGCAAGAGCAACTAAGTTCACGTATCGTTGCTCTGTGAGCAACACTTTATTTTCGAAGAAGAAGGCGACCATGCGCGAGATCAATCAGCAACGGCTGCGTTACTTTCACGAAGTGCTTTCACACGGCACGATTCGCGGCGCGGCGGATCATCTGAACACGTCGCCTTCCGTGATCGCGCGGCAGATCAAGTTGCTCGAAGAGGAGCTCGACACGACGCTGTTCGAGCGCGAAGCGCGCGGCGTCAGGCCGACCGAAGCGGCGTTTCATCTTCTCGAATTCTGGCGCGGGTATCGATCGCAGCAGGAGAAGCTCGAAGACCAGTTGCACGCGCTGAAGGGCCTGCAGCAAGGCCAGATTCGCCTCGCCGTCAGCGAAGGCTATGTCGACACGCTCGTCGATGACGTGCTCGCGCCATTCTGCGCGCGCTATCCGCGCCTCGAAATCGACGTGCAGATGCTCGCCGTCGACGATCTGCTCGAAGAAGTCGCGCAGAGCCGCGCGCATATCGGGCTCGCGTACAATCCGCCGCCGCACGAGCGCATCGAGATTCGCGCGAGTTCGCCGCAGCCGGTCGTGCTGCTCGCGCGGCGCGATCATCCGCTGGCGCGTCGCGGCGGCGTCGCGCGGATTCGCGATCTGCTCGACTATCCGCTCGCGCTGATGCCGCCTTCCTTCGGCATAGGCCACGTCGTGAAGATGCTGGAGACGACCGACAACCTCGCCATCCGCCCGACGCTCACGACGAACTCCCTCGGCGCGCTGAAGCGCTTCGTCGCGGCGGAGAATTTCATGACGCTGATCGGCGAATTCGCGGCGTATCGGGAACTGGCGAGCGGCGAACTGAGCATCGTTCCGATCGCGCATCCGCTGTTCGAGCGCGCGCAGGCGAGGCTGCTCGTGAAAGCAGGACGCCCGCTCGCGGCCGGTCCGCAGGAACTGCTCGACTGGATTCTGAGCAGGATGCCGATGTTCTCGCAGCGCCCGCCCGTCGCCGGAAAGCGTCGGCGCTCACGTGGATAACACCGTGTCGGGCACAACGGCGAGACGCGCGGCCGGCGACATCACGATGATCCACGCCTGCACGACGAACCCCGCCGCCGCCGCGACCAGACAAGGCCCCATGCCGAAGTGCGCGCTGATCGCGGCGCCCGAGAGCGCGCCCAGCGGACGCGCGCCGTAGGTCGCGGTGCTATTGAGCGCTGAGACGCGGCCCATCATGTGAGCGGGCGTGACGGCCTGGCGCAGCGTGGTCGAGCCGACCGTCCAGAGAATCGGCCCCGCGCCGAGCAGGAAGAAGCTCGACGCCGCGAGCCAGAACGACGGCTCGGCGAGCGTCGCGACCATTGCCAGCGACGCGGCCAGTCCGCAAAACGGCCCGATCAGCAGCATGCGGCCGAACGCGACGCGCCGCGCGACCGCCGGCGCCGCGAGCGCGCCGCACACCATGCCGACGCCATACGCGCCGAGCGTCACGCCGATCGCCGATGCGCCCAGACCCAGCCGCTCCGCCGCATAAGGCACGTACACGGCCTGCAGAATAAAGAAGCCAATGTTGAAGAACACGGCGGTGGCGAGCATCGGGCGCAGCAGCGCATCGCGGGCGACGAAGCGCGCGCCATCGCGCAACTCGACGAGGAAGTGGCGCGCGGCGGCCCGCGTGCGCGGCGGCTCGTGCAAGCCCGCAAGGAGCGTCGCCGCCAATGCCGACAAGGCCGCCGCGCAGCCGTAGGCCCATCCCGCGCCGATCCATCCGACCAACAGCCCGCCGAGCGCCGGCCCCGCGGAGTACGCGACGCTGCGCGCCAGCTCGATGCGCCCGTTCGCGGCGGGCAGCGCCGCGCGCTCGACGAGCGCCGGCACCAGCGCGGGCGCGGCCACGTTGTAGGCGACCGTGCCGGTCGCGCCGAGAAAACCCAGCAGCGCGAGCAGCGGCAGCGTCAGCGCGTGCGAGAGCACGAGCAGCAGCACGCAGAGCATGGCCAGCGCGCGGGCGCATTCGGCGAGCGTCATCAGCGTGCGGCGCGAGCGGCGGTCGGCGAGCACGCCGAACGGCATCGAGAGAAGCAGGAACGGCAAGGTCTGCGCGCTCTGCAACAGGCCGACATCGACGGCGCTCGCGCCAAGCGCGAACACGGCCGCGAGCGGCGCGGCGGCCAGGCCGATCTGCTCGGCGGACTGGGCGAGGAGATTCGACCAGGCGAGACGCTGGAAGGAAGCGGGAAAGCGCATCGGCCATGCTCCGTGACGGTTGGGATCGATATCCCATGGTCGCGGTTGCGGCGCGCGCCGGCACTCCAGATCTTGCGTTTTGATTCAGCGTCAAGCCTGCGCCGCCTGGCCGGAATGCGAAATCGAAATCGAATGCGCTCGTCGGGATTGCCCGCCTTATTGCTCGCCTTATTGCTCGCCTTATTGCTCGCCTTATTGCTCGCCTTATTGCTCGCCTTATTGCTCGCCTTATTGCTCGCCTTATTGCTCGCCTTATTGCTCGCCTTATTGCTCGCCTTATTGCTCGCCTTATTGCGCGCCTTATTGCGCGCCGCCGTCGAGCTTCGCCTTTTCCGCGGCGATCTGCTCGGCGATCTTGCCCGCGAGATCGTCGAGCGAGGAAATCGATTCCGTCTTGTTGATGACGAAGCGCGCCGCCGCGCCATACGGCTTGGGCGCCGCCGCCGATTTCTGCCCCTTGAGCTCGGCGCTCGTGTCGATGCGCGCGGACGACTGGTCGGGACTCGTGCTCAGATCGGCGAGTTGCACCGTGACGTGCGTATTGGGCGGTTTGTCCGATGAACCCATCGACGGCAGTCCGGCGCCGAAACCGCTCGCGAGCGTTTCGTCGAATTCGCCGCTGACCATCCAGCCCGCCGAGGGCAGCGCGCTCTGGTCCGTGAAATGGCATGCCGCAATGCCGCGGCCGTTGAGCGCCTTGACGATGCCTTGCGCCAGCGCCGTCGCGTTCTGCTCCACGCGCACGCTGTTGCGCGCCGAGCGCAGCCGCGAGCCGAGCAGATGCGACGAGCCGCTTTGCTGGCTCACCGGCGTGAAGTCGCGTACGTAGACTGGCTTCGCGGCGTTCGCCGCGTTCGCGCTCGCCTCCGCGCACGGCGCGCTCTGCGCGAACGACAGCGCGCTCTGCGAACAGCCGAGCACGAAAGCGAAGGCGACCAGCGAAACGCGTATCGATTGGGTCTTCATCGATTCTCTCCGTGCTGAGCGGCGGACGATGCGGCGATGATACGCCCGCCAGCCCGCGCACGATTGGGGGAAACGCGATTCAGCCCACGCCGGCGAGGTCGTTCGCTCCGGCCAGCGCCAGCAGACTTTCCAGCGGCACCGGACGGCTCAGCAGATAACCCTGCACCTTGTCGCAGCGCACATCGCGCAGCATGTCGAGCTGCTCCTGCGTCTCGACGCCCTCCGCGACGACCATGACGCCGAGCTTGTGCGCCAGATCGATCACGCCTTCGACGACCGTGCGCACCATTGCGTCCGTCGCGATGTTGTCGACGAAGCTCTTGTCGAGCTTCAGCACGTCCGGCCGGAACCGCGCGAGATAGCTGAGGCTCGAATAGCCCGTGCCGAAATCGTCGATGGCGATGCGCACGCCCATCGCGCGCACGCTCGCGAGCACTTCCTGCGCGTCGTCGAGGTTGTCGATCAGCGCGGACTCGGTAATTTCCAGCGTGATGCGATGCGTGTCGATGCCCGCGCGCCGGATCGCGTGCCTGAGCACGGACACGAGACGCGGATCGCGGAACTGCTTCGGCGACACGTTGAGCGCCACCGAGCACGCCGCGGGCGCCGCGAGCCCGAGGCGCGCCGCCGCCGTCACCGCCTCGCGTATCACCCAGTGCCCCGCCTCGACGATCAGCGCGCTCTCCTCCAGCACCGGCACGAACGCGCCGGGCGCGAGCAGCCCGAGCGCCGGATGATCCCAGCGCAGCAGCGCCTCGACGCCCACCAGCGCGCCCGACTCCACGCGATACTGCGGCTGATAGTGCAGCACGAACTGGTTGTCGCGAATCGCGCCGTGCAGTTCGGACTCCAGATGCGCGCGCGCGAGATCGTCCTTCTCGCGGTCGCCGAACACGCGGAAGGTGTTGCGGCCCGCGCGCTTCGCGGCGTACATCGCCATGTCGGCGCTGATGAACAGCGCTTCCGGCGTGCGCCCGTGTTCGGGATGCAGCGCGACGCCGATCGAGCACGTCATCGTCAGGCTCTTGCATTCGACCTCGATCGGCCGGTGACACGCGAGCGAAAGCCGCCGGCACGCACGCGCGATGCTTTCCTGATCGAAGGCGCCGGGCAGGATCACGGTGAATTCGTCGCCGCCCGGACGCGCGGCCACCGCGCCTTCAGGCAGCGTGTCCTGGATGCGCTGCGCGATGGTGCGCAACACGGTGTCGCCGGTGATGTGGCCGGCCGTGTCGTTGATCGACTTGAAGCGGTCGATATCGACGAACAGATAGGCGAACGACGCACCCGACTCGCAGCGCTTCACGAGCGCGTCCATCATCGCGTTGCGGTTGGCGAGCCCGGTGAGGCTGTCGGTGTTGGCGAGCCGATGCAGTTCCTGGAGACGCTGGCGCTCGTCGGTGGCGTCGACGCACACGCTCACGACGCGCGACACCGCGCCGTCCTCGGTCACCGGATAGATATCGGCGCGCACCCAGCGCGTGCGGTCGTGCGGCAGGCAAAGGCGGAAATAGCTCTGCATCGCCGCGCCGGTGTTGACGGCCTTGCGCATCTCGTCGCGCAGGGCCGGCAGATCGTCGGGATGCACGCGTTGCGACCAGGCGGTCTGATCGGCTTCGAGCACGGATATCGGCATTTCCCACATGCGCTCGAACGCCGAGCTCACGTGCAGCAGTTCGCGAAAGTCGCGGCTCGTGGTCCAGAACACGGCATCGACATGATCTTCCATGTCCTTCTGCACGCGCGCATTACCGCGTAATTCGTCGATCAGATTTCTTTCCGCCGTGATGTCGCGCGACTTGCACAGCACCGCCGTGACCTTGCCGTGCTCGCCGTAGACGGGCGCGAACGTGGAAGTCCACCACTTGAGCTTGCCGTTCATGGTGTGGCAGGCGCCTGAGAACGATGTCGACTCCCCCGCCCTCGCGCGCTCGAACGCCGCACGCGCATCGGGTCCGTCCCACAGCGAGAGCCAGTCGAAGCCCACGAGCGCGTCCGCGCATTCCGCTTCGATGAGCTTTCTGCCCACTTCGGAAATGCACATGATGCGGCCGTCGACCGAAAGCAGCTTCAGGCAGTCCTCAGCGATGGCGAGCAGCCCGTGCGCCACCTGATGCGCGACGAAGACTTTGCGGCTCGCCTGCTGCATGCGATGCACGACGAGTGTCGCCGCGAACACGAAGCCGGCGAGCAGAAGGTTCCACGGAAGCGGCGCGAAGAAGGTGCCGCAGGCGGCGAACAGCACGCCGAGCGGCGCGAGACCGAGCCCATCGAAACGGCGCGCGTATTCGATGTAAGGCAAATTCGTGGCGACGTTCTCGCCGATCGTTCCGAGGAAGTCGGTCGCTTTTCTCTGCACCGCGCTAACCCTGTTCTGCTGATGGTTCAATCGGTGTTTATCGGCCGGATGAACCAAGTCTTGAATCAGGCAGGGCGGGCGGCAAAGATTACCGCGTCGATCAGCTCGGATGGCTCAGGCCGCGCCTTTCAGCGCCACCGCGATCTCTTTCGCCAGCGACTCGGCGCGATAAGGCTTGGCGAGCAGCGTCACGTTCGGACGCAAAACGCCGTCGCGCGAAATCATGTCCCGCGTATAGCCCGACGCGTAGATCACCGGCACCGGATGCGACTGCGCGAACGCCCATTCCGCGAGATCGGCGCACTTGATCTTGCCCGGCATCACCACGTCCGTGAGAATCAGATCCACGCCGACGCCGCTTTCCAGCACGCTCATCGCGGCATCGCCGTTGGCGGCGCGCAGCACGGTGTAATGCATCGCTTCGAGTATCGCGACGGTTGCCGCCAGCACGGCCGCGTCGTCATCCACGACGAGCACGGTTGCGCCGCCGGTGTGCGTCGTGAGCGCATCGGCGCGCGGTTGCGTGGTTTCGTCGTCGAAGCTGCGCGGGAAGTACATCTCCACGGTGGTTCCCACGTTTACCGTGCTCGACACGGCGATATGCCCGCCCGACTGCTTGACGAAGCCGAACACCATGGAAAGGCCGAGTCCCGTGCCGTGCCCTTCGGGTTTGGTCGTGAAGAACGGCTCGAACGCGCGTTCGAGCACGTCGGGCGCCATGCCCGCGCCCGTGTCGGATGCGGTGAGCTTCATGTACTCGCCCGGATGCAGGTCGAGGCCTTCGCAGGCGGCCGCGTCGAGCGACTCGTTCGAGCTCGCGAGCGTGAACTTGCCATCGCCGCGCATGGCGTCGCGCGCGTTGATGGCCAGATTGAGCAGCGCGTTTTCGAGCTGATTGCGGTCCGCGCGAAAATTCCACGGCTGCTCGGCGAGCAGCGCGCCCACCGCGATCGACGGCCCCACCGCGTGCTGCAGCAGCTCGCGCATCTCGTCGAACAGACGACGCGGATTGATCACGACTGGCGACTGCGGCTGCCGCCGCGCGAACGAGAGCAACTGAGAAGCGAGCTTCGCGCCGCGCTGCACCGCGTCCATGGCGGCCTGCACGCGCTCGGGCACGCGGCTGTCGGTGGGCGGCAGATATTGCAGCAGTTGCAGGTTGCCGCTGATCGCCTGCAGCGTGTTGTTGAAGTCGTGCGCGACACCGCCCGTCATCGCGCCGAGCGCTTCCATCTTCAGGCTCTGGCGCAATTGCCCTTCCACCGCGATGCGCGCCGCCACCGCCTCCGAAATCTTGTCCTCGAGGTCGAGCGTCAGGTCTCTCAGGCTTTCCTCGGCGATCTTGCGATCATGAATGTCGACGATCACGCCGGGAAAACGCGCCGGCTGACCGGCTTCGTCATATTCGCAACGTCCGGTGGCGAGAATCCACAACCAGCCGGAATCGCCCGAACGCACCCGATATTCCGCGCGAAACGGCACGTTCTCGCGCAACGTGCAGTCGATGAGCGCGCCAACGCGTTCGAGGTCTTCGGGATGAATCACCGCGAACGCCGCCTCGATCGGCATGCCGAGCGCGACTTCATCGAGCGTGAAGGAGAAGGTGCGCGCGAAGCGTTCATCGCCCTTCACGCGGTTTTCCTGGATCTCCCACACGTAAGTGCCGAGCACCGCGCCCGAATTGAGCGCGAGTTGCAGACGCTCGTTGGCCTCGCGAAACGCCGCCTCCGCTTCGTCGCGCGTGCGCTGCATCAGCACGCGCCCGGTGGTGTCGACGACGATCGCGAGCACGCCCACCGGCACGCCTTCATTCGATGCAACCGGGCTGTAGTGCAGATCGAGCCACACTTCGGCATCGCGCCCGTCGCGCGGCAGCGTAAAGCCGATTTCGTGATACGACAGGGATTCGCCGCGCATGCCGGTGTCGATCACGTTGCGATTGAAGTCGGCCGCCTCGGGCCACGCCGCTTCGATCGGCATGCCGAGAATGCGCGGATGACGGCCGCCCGAGAAGCTCGCGTAAGCGTCGTTGTAGAGCAGCGTGCCTTGTTCGCCCCACAGCACGGCCATGGGCAGCGCGTTGCGCAGCATGACCTGCACCACCGAGCGCAGTACTTGTGGCCATTCGCCGATGGGTCCGAGCGGCGTCGTGCTCCAGTCGAAATCGCGAATGGCGCGCGCGGTTTCGCCGATCCATGAATCGAGCTGACGATGCTCGGAGAGTTTCGGGGTCAAGACCAGCCTTTTGCCTGTTTGAAGATTCGCACCGCGATCGAGCGGATGCGACAGCATAAAGGCTAATCGACGAGGCGCTAAGCGCTTTCGGCCAGGCGCCTCGAAATCGCGCTGCGGACGAAAGTTGGACTAGCGCTTGGGACGCCGCACCGCGCGCACCTTGCCGGTCCGCCCGCCGCCGCAGAAAAAGCGCTCGCCGCCATCCGATTCGAGTCCGGAGACGCCCGCGCCTTCCGGCATGTCGAGCCGCTCCAGCACCTCGCCCGATTGCGGATCGACGCGCCGCAACTCGCTTTCGTCGCTTTCCCAGGTCGCGTGCCACAGCTCGCCTTCGACCCAGGTCACGCCCGTCACGTAACGGTTCGATTCGATGGTGCGCAGAATCGCGCCGTCGCGCGGGTCCACCTGATGAATCTTGCGCTCGTTGTATTGCCCGACCCAGAGCGTGCCCTCGGCCCACGCGAGGCCCGAATCCGCGCCGCCGCCGGGCGCGGGAATGGTGGACAGCACGCGGCCCGTCTCCGGATCGATCTTCTGGATGCGGTCCTCCGCGATCTGGAACAGATGCTCGCCGTCGAAGGCCGTGCCCGCGTGCGCGGCTACATTCAGCGAGCGCGTTTTCTCGCCGCTCCCGGGATCGAGCGCGTTGAGGGTATCGCCCGCCGCGAACCATACCTGCTCGCCGTCCCAGGTCACGCCGTGCACGCCTTCGATATCCGCAAAAGGCCCGTATTCGCGGATGATCTCCGCCTTCGCGCGTTTCATGTCCCTATCCTCGTTGATGATCTGCCTCCATGCTAGTCGCTCGCCAGTTCGACGGGGAGTAACAAGGCAGTCGTGAATCCGGGCATCGGCGGCGTGGTCCAGCGGCGCGCGCGGCCGCGGCCGAACGACTGCACCTTGCCGCTCGCCGCGAGCGTATCGAGCGAACGCTGCACCGTGCGCTGGCTCGCCCCGAGCGCGATCGCGAGGGCCGAGCTCGACCACGACTCGCCATCGCCGAGAAACGCGAGCAGCGGCGCGTATTCGTCCTCCACCGGCAGTGCCAGCACCGTAACCTCGCGCGCATGAAGCGGCTTCAGCGCAAAGCCGCGCGACGTCGCTTCGATACCCGCGCGTGCGCGCAGCATCGTGCGCAGGCGGCCCATCTCGACACGCAGCCGCACGCGATGCGTCTCGTCGGCCTCGCGGATGCGAAACGCCTGAAGAATGAGCGCGTCGCGCGGCGCGTCGCCGGGCCACGCCTCTGCGAGCATGCGCGCGAGCGCGAACAGCACGGGCCGCGTGGCGAGCGACATCGACGCGCCCGCTTCGCGCACGCACAGCCGGCATGCATCGACGACGAAGGTATCCGATGCGAAGAGCGCCTCCACTTCGTCGAGCAGCAAGAGGCGTTGCTCGCCCCGCGCGACGAGACGCGCGGCGGGCGCGCGAAGCATGCGCCATGCGCTCTCGACTTCGGCCGCCAGCGCGGGAATGCCCGCCTGCCGCGCGGCTTCGGTGGCGCGCACGAGCGCGGCGCGGGCCGAGGTGGTCTGGAGCCGCCGCATCGCGATACCCGCCGCGATCAGCTCGTGCGCGGCCCGCGATGCCGCCGGCAGCGATGCGGGATCGAGCGCTTCGAGCAGGCGCGCGGCGTCGTCGATCCGGCCGATGAGCAGCGCGCGGCGCACTTCAAGATAGCGCGCGTGCGCGGCGTTCGCGTGATCGCCGTGCGCTTCGAGAGTCGCGCGCGCGTGGTCGAGCGTCTTCGCGGGCCACGTGAGATCGCGCGAGGCCAGCGCGATCTCCGCCTCCGCGACGATGCAGCGCGAGCGCGCCAGCGCCTCCTTCGCGCCGAACGCGCGCGCCGCGCTTTTGACGAGCGCGCGCGCCCGCACGAAGTCGCCGAGCTGCGCCATTGCGATGCCGCGCAACGCGAGCGCACTCGGGTCGTCGCGCAGCGCGATGCGGTTCAGCGCCCCGAGCGGATCACCCGCCGCGAGCGCGCGCGCCGCCGCCGTGATCAGCGAATCCATGCGAATCCCGACACACTTGTCACTCCTTTGCGTCCGATGTCCGCGCCTAATCTAACACCGTACCGAACGCGCGCCGGGCTCACCCCGGGCATGCAAAGGAGCAATACCATGAACGCGCTGACCGTCACGCCCTTGTCGCGTGAGCGATTTTTCATCGTTGCCGTGATCGTTTTCATCGCCAGCGTGCTTGCAACCTGTGCGCTGCACGCGTCGATGACTTCGACGACTTCGATGACCGGGCTCTCCATGCCCGGCGGCTGGACGCTCTCCACGACCTTCTCACCGATGTGCGGCCGCACGTGGCTGCGCGCGGCGGCGTCGTTCCTCGGCATGTGGATCGCGATGATGACCGCGATGATGCTGCCATCGTTCGCGCCGTTTCTCTGGCGTTATCGCATGCAGGCGCCGGGCGCTGCGCTCATGACGGCAGGCTACGCCTTCATATGGACGACGATCGGCATTGCGATCTTCGTGCTCGGCGCGCTCTTCACCGAACTCATGCTGCGCGCGCCAGCCATCGCGCGATGCGTTCCTGTAGCGAGCGGCACGCTCGTGCTATTGGCAGGCGCATGGCAGTGCTCGACATGGCACGCGCGCCTGCTCGCTTGCTGCCGCCACGCGAAGGCGCAGCGCAACGCGTGGCTCGATGGCGTGCATCACGGCTTGCATTGCGCGCTCTGCTGCATGGCTCCGACCATCGCGCTGATCGTATTCGGCATGATGGACCTGCCTGCGATGGCGCTCGTCACGCTCGCGATCAGCGCCGAGCGGCTCACGCGCTCGCAACGCCCTGTGACGACGCGAGCCATCGGCGTCGTGCTGATCGCGCTTGGCATCGTTCGCCTTGTTGCCTGATCGAATCCATCTCCGCCTTTTTATCCATTTTTTTCCGATTATTTTTTTTCGTCTTTCTTCTAACTTGCTGACATCCGCGACATATTTCGTAATGTGAAGCGTCCATTGAACAAGGACACAGCGAGAGGAAGACATGACGAGCGCAATGACGGTCTCCATCTGCCTGCCGACTTGCGATCGCCCGGAGCTGATCGTCGAATGCCTGAACTCGTGTCTCGCGCAGACGTATCCGCACATCGAGATCGTGATCGGTGACGATTCGCGCGACGATCGCACGCAGCAACTGATCGTCGAACATTACTCGCACGATGCGCGCATTCGCTACGTGCGTCACGATGCGCCGCTCGGCCAGGCGCGCAACGTCGCCAGCGTGTTCGCGCGCGCCACGGGCGCGCTCATCATGCTGATCCACGACGACGACTACCTTGAGCTCGACGGCGTCGCTCGTCTCGTCTCGCTGTGGCGGACGTATCCGCATCTCGAAGTCGCTTTCGGCGATCAACACGAAGTCGATGCGAGCGGCCGTGTCGATGTGCAGCGCAGTGCGCGCCTGAACGCCGCGTTTCATCGCACGCACGATGCGCAAGGCATGCAGGCGCTGCCCGGCCGGACCGGCCTCGTGCAGATGTTCCCCAACAACGGATGGATGGCGCTCGCGGCCCTGGTCAAGCGCGTAGGCTATCGCGAAGACGCCGCCGCGTGCTGTGATCTGGTGTTCGGCGTCGAGCTTTGTCTCGCGGCGTCGCACGTGTATTACATGCACGCCTATGTCTCGTATTACCGCAAGACGTCCCTGTCGATCTCAGTGCGCACGCGCGCTTCCGCATCCGCCGCTGCGCTCACCGCCTATTCCTACGTGTCGAATCTGCCGCTCGACGCATCGCTCGAAACGTCGCGCAAACAGGCATTGCGCAGACTCGCGCCGATCGTCGTCTCGCTCCATGCGAAGCACGACGCGCCGCGCGCAGCGTTGCGCGTCGCGCTCGATCATCCGGATGCCTACGGGTATGGCCTCAGCCTGCGGCTCTGTTATCACCTCGCGCTGATCGCGCGCGCGTTCGTACCGGTGCGCGTTCAGCGCGACAGACGGCTTTTCAGCGCATGCGCGCCCAGCACGCACGCGAAGCCGATCACGCCGCCCGCGAGCACGTGCGTGAGCCGCTCGAAGGCATCGCCGACGGACTGATTGGCCAGCATGATCGCCAGCGCGACGAACACGCAGCGAAAGAAATACGCGACGACATAGCGCTCGAACGCGACCAGCGTGAGAAACACGGCGAGCGTCGCGAGCGTGACGGCCATGCTCGAATGCGGTACGGCGTATCGGCCGAGCACGATGCCTAGCGGCACGCCCACGATCACGCCGAAACCGCGGTTCTTCAGCTTGTCGCGCGCCGTATCCACCGCGCCCGTGACGATGCTGGCCGCGCCCCAGATCACCCATTGCGGGCGCTCCATCTGCCAGTGCACGACCATCGCCGCCGCAATGCCGACGGCCGCGAGCATCGCCGCGAGATCTTCGCTCAAAGGGGCGCGCGCGCCGAAATCGTCGAGATTCGACCAGCGCGCCGCGGGCTTGCCGCGCGAGCGCAGATGCGCGGACAGCGCGGCGGGCACGAGCGCGAGCAGCAGATAAGGCAGGGACACGGGCGCCGCACGCAGCAAGGCGTCGACGCTGCGGCCGCCGTGCAGTTCGTTCGCGAGAATCAGCACCGGGATGAAGGTCCAGTTGCCGAGCGCGCGCAGCTTCTTGCCGCGCGACGCAAGCAGAATCACGCCCGCCGCGAGCAGCATGCAGGCGAGCACGAAGAACGCCGGAACGCGCTCCGCGAGCAGCAGCAGCCAGGTTCCGGCAATGATCGCGAGCCCGTGCGCGATGACGCCCGCTGGCCGCAGGGCCAGTTTGTCCTCCGCGATCGTCGTGGCGATCGCGAGCAGCGAAGCCTTCATCCAGATGGCCTCGCCGGTGGCGAGCGCGAGCACGACGAACGGCGCCAGCGCGAGGGCCGCGCGCAGCAGCGGCCAGACCTTGATCTCGCGGGCGAGTCGAAATGGCTGCGGCGTGTCGGCGGGCATGCGGCGCATCTCAGGAGGGATTCCGCATGAAGTGTAGGACGGTTTTCAGGCCGTAAGTCATCTGAAATGATGGCTCGCCGCGAATCGCAAACGTTGTATCGCGTTCTGATCCTTTCCTAAAGGCCACGGCGCGGCTGTCGTTATACAGGCCAGCCGATGAATCCATCGGTCGCGCGGCAGGCGAAACATCGTCCCTCGCGCCCCAGCGATGCAGCCACATTGAGAGACCTATGTTTTCGACTATCAAAGGCCGCCTGGCCTTGGCCATGACACTTCTGAGCGCGCTTCTCATCGCGATCGGCATGGTCGGATTGATCGGCATGAGCCGGTCCAACGCTGTAACTTTCGACCTGTTTACGAATCAGATGCCGAGCGCGGTTTCGACCGGGGGCGCGGAAATGTTCATGGCGCGCGAGCGTCTGAGCTTCGACCGCGCGGCGCTCAACGTGGGCACGCCCGCCGCCGAAGACGCGATCGGCCGCGGCGCGCTGATGCGCAAAGCCTCCGACGACGCCTGGACGGTCTACTCCGGCACGCCGCAAGGTCCCGGCGAGAAGCAGATCGCCGACAAGTTCAACGAGCAGCGCCTCGCGATGCAGAAACTGATCGACGAAGGCTATGCCGACGTGCGCGCGAAAGATCAGGCGAAGATCATCGCCGACGCGAGCGCGATGCAGGCCGCCTTCGGTGAGTTCGCGAAGACAGGGGCCGCGCTGCGCAAGCTGCAGTTCGAACAGGCGAAGGCCGCCTATGACGCGGGTCAGGCCACGTTCGACATGTTCCGCACCGGCTGCGTTATCGCGATTCTCGCGGGCGTGGCCGCGGCCTTTTACACGTGGGTTTCGCTGCGCCGCCGTATCTCCCGTCCGCTGGATGCCGCGCTCGCCCAGTTCGACGCCATCGCGGCCGGCGATCTGCGCCGCACCGTGACGGTCAGCTCGAACGACGAGATGGGTCAGTTGCTGCGCGGTCTCTCGACCATGCAGTCGAGTCTCATCGACACCGTGCGCACGGTACGCGGCGGCAGCGAATCGATCGCGTCCGCCACCAAACAGATCGCGGCGGGCAACGTGGATCTTTCGTCGCGCACCGAGCAGCAGGCGTCGGCGTTGCAGGAAACCGCGTCGAGCATGGATGAACTGACCGGCACCGTGAAGCAGAACGCCGACAACGCGCGTCAGGCCAGCGTGCTCGCGGCGAACGCCTCGGAGATCGCCGGCAAGGGCAGCCAGGTCGTGTCGCAGGTCGTGACGACGATGGGCGAGATCAACCAGAGCTCGTCGAAGATCGCGGACATCATCACGATCATCGAAGGCATTGCGTTCCAGACCAACATTCTCGCGTTGAACGCGGCCGTGGAAGCGGCGCGCGCCGGCGAGGAAGGCCGCGGCTTCGCGGTCGTGGCGGGTGAAGTGCGCTCGCTCGCGCAACGCTCGTCGGCGGCGGCCAAGGAGATCAAGGAACTGATCGACAACTCGGTGGACCGCGTGCAGTCCGGCACCGCGCTCGTCGATGAAGCGGGCCGCACGATGACCGAAATCAGCACGGCGGTGCAGCGCGTGACGGACATCATGGGCGAGATCGCGGCGGCGTCCGAGGAACAGAGCAGCGGCATCGAGCAGGTCGCCCGCGCCGTCACGCAGATGGACGAAGTGACGCAGCAGAACGCGGCGCTGGTCGAGGAAGCGGCGGCGGCGGCGCAATCGCTGGAAGATCAGGCGGGCGCGTTGCGCACGGCGGTGGAAACGTTCCGCCTGCACGACGAAGGCATGCGCGCGACGGCATAACGCGCTTTTCTTCCCGGCGTATGAACGGCTCGCGGTCCTTCGGGACGCGAGCCGTTTTCGTTCATGCCGTTAGCGTTTTGGCTTCGCTGGGCGCTTCTTGCGCGCACCGTCTTGCGTCGCGGGCGCGCCCACACGCTCGCGCAAATACTCGACCGTTCGCGCGCAACGCGCGGGCAGCGGCCATTCGGCGCGGCGAATGAGCCACAGCGTATCGATCACCGGTGCGCCGCACTCCACTACGCCGATCGCGTCCGCGCGGCCGAACGCGATGCGCGCATAACGCGGTATCACCGTGAATCCGAACCCGCGCGCGACGAACTCCGGAATCAGGCTGATCTGGTTGCTGAAGCCCTGACGACGCAGGCTGCCCACGCCCGGATTGCCCGGAAAGCGCCGGCTCAAAAGACGACTGGCCGTCATGTGCGCCTCGGGATAGTCGATGAAGCCGAGCCGTTCCAGATCGCTCCAGTCGTGCACGTCCGCATTCGCGGGCACGACGAGTTCGAGCGGCTCCTCGATGAACTTGCTCGCGGCAAGACGCGGATCGTCCGGCTTCAATGCGACGATGCCGAGATCGTAGCGGCTCTCCAGCACCGCTTCGATCACTTCGGAATCCGGCGCGAAGCGATGCCGCATCTTCCATTCGGGACGCTGCTGCTGCAGGTCGAGCAGCAGCGGAAACAGCACCAGCCCGATGCTGCCCGGCGTGATGAGACCGATCTCGCCCGCTTCGTCCTCGCTGTCGGAGAGGCGCGACGCGAGCCGCTTGCCGGCCAGCTCCATCTCTTCGCAATAGTCGATCAGCGCGCGGCCCGCCGGCGTGAGTTCGATGCCGCGCGGACGGCGGATCACGAGCAGGCCGAGCTCGTCTTCGAGATGACGGAGATGCTGGCTCACCGCAGCCTGCGTCAGGTCGAGCCGTTCAGCCGCGCGCGTGAAGTTGCCGAGTTCGACGAGCGCGAGGAAAGTGCGCAGCCAGGTTGGATTGAGCATCACAAAATTTTATCGAATCGATAATCTGCGGATAGTTTTCATTATGGCATTGAACGGTTAATCTGACGTCTCTTTCGCACCAGAGAACCTCAGATGTCTGCACTCTTCACTCCGTTCAAGCTCAAGGACGTCACGCTGCGCAACCGCATCGCCATTCCGCCGATGTGCCAGTACAGCGCCACAGATGGCTTCATCAACGACTGGCACGTCAGTCATTACGCGAGCCTCGCGCGCGGCGGCGCGGGCCTCGTGATCGTCGAGGCGACGGGCGTGTCGCCGGAAGGCCGCATCACGCCGGGCTGCACCGGACTCTGGGACGACGCGCATATCGAGGGCATGCGAAAGGTCGCGCAGGCGATCAAGGCGGCGGGCGCGGTGCCGGGCATTCAGATCGCGCATGCTGGCCGCAAGGCGAGCGCGAACCGCCCGTGGGAAGGCGACGATCACATCGCCCCCGACGATGCGCGCGGCTGGGACACGCTCGCGCCTTCGGCCATCGCGTTCGGCGGCGGTTTGCCGAAAGTGCCCGACGCGATGACGCTCGACGACATCGAACGCGTGAAGGCGGACTTCGCCGCCGCCGCACGACGCGCGCACGAAGCGGGTTTCGAATGGCTGGAATTGCACTTTGCGCACGGCTACCTCGCGCAAAGCTTCTTCTCGGTCGAGGCGAACCAGCGCGACGATCAGTACGGCGGCGATCTCGCGGGCCGCAGCCGCTTCCTCGTCGAAACGTTCGATGCGGTACGTGAAGTGTGGCC
Organism: Caballeronia hypogeia; assembly: GCF_001544875.2. Lineage (GTDB taxonomy): Bacteria > Pseudomonadota > Gammaproteobacteria > Burkholderiales > Burkholderiaceae > Caballeronia > Caballeronia hypogeia. The sequence goes on along the minus strand of NZ_FCOA02000004.1, from coordinate 92,872 downwards.
GGAGAATCTGCCACTGACGGCGCGCTTCGGCGTCATCGAATACGATGGCCGCGATGAAGTCACGCTGAAGGAATCCATCGAACTGACGAAGACGCTGCGTCGCCGCGGACTCGATCTGATGAGCGTGAGCGTCGGCTTTTCCACGCCCGATGTGCGCATTCCGTGGGGCCCGGCGTTTCTCGGCCCGATCGCGGAGCGCGTGCGTCGTGAAGCGGGGGTTCCGGTCGCATCGGCGTGGGGATTCGATTCGCCGCCCAACGCGGAACGCGCCGTCGAGTCGGGACAACTCGATCTCGTGATGATCGGTCGCGCGCATCTTTCGAATCCGCACTGGCCGTATCACGCGGCGAAGCAGTTGAAGGTGGAGCGGCCGTCGTGGGCGCTGCCCGCACCGTACGCGCACTGGCTCGAACGTTACGCCGTGGCCGAGTGATGTCTATGTGATATCGATGCTCGCCCGATTACGCAGTCATCGAACGGGCTCCATGCCGTGATGCGCCTTGACGGCATCGGCATCGGGTGAGCAGAGAAAGTCGAGGAACGCGCGCGCATCGGTTGTGCGCGCGTTCACGCAATTCGTGCATTTCGCGCAGATGGCTCCTTCGAAAACCGTGAGCGTCTGAATCATCGGCGGCAACATGCCGAGCACGTCGATACCCCCGACGCCGATCATCTCGCTCAACTGCTGAAACCCCAGTTCCACTTCGCCTTGCGCGATCAACGCGCCCACCGCGACGCCCGGCGGCGCCTGCACGATACGCGACGCAATGCGCTCAGCGATTCCCCAGCGTTCGAACAGACGCGTGAGATACACGCCGCTAGGCCCCGTGGAATAGCCGATACTGCGCGCGGCCAGCACGGCTTCGCGCACGGCGGCTTCATCGTCGATGCGCGGACGCGGCGCGCCCGCCGCGACCGCCAGCGCCACGCCCGAACGCGCGATGCGTACGCGGCTCGTGGCATCGACATGACCCGACGCCGCGAGCTTGTCGATCGCATTCGATGCGAGCACGACGATGTCGAACGCCTCGCCTTCCTCGATACGCTTCAACGCCGCGACGCCGCCCACCGATTCGACCGCGACGCGCCGATCCGATTTCGCCTCGAACACGCGCGCGAGATCGTTCAGCAAGTTGCGCGTCGCCATCGACGAAATGATGGTCGTGCTCATATGCATCAATCGATATAGCGCAGCCCCGCTTTTTCCAGCGGCTCGCGCATCTTGTACATGTCGAGGCCGAGCACGCCGCTCGCCAGCTTCGCGCGCTTCTCCTCTTCGAACGCCTCGCGCGCGGTGGCCTTGTCGAGCACCTGTTGCGCGGATGCCGACGGCACGACCACGACGCCGTCGTCGTCAGCCACGATCACGTCGCCGGGCGTGACCATCGCGCCCGCGCACACGACGGGAATGTTGACCGAACCGAGCGTCGCTTTCACCGTGCCTTTCGCGGAAACGGCGCGGCTCCAGACGGGGAAATTCATCTCGGTGAGCACGCGCACGTCGCGCACGCCGCCGTCGATGATGAGCGCACGCGCGCCGCGCGCCTTGAAGCTCGTCGCGAGCAGGTCGCCGAAGAAGCCGTCGGTGTTGTCGGTCGTGCAGGCGGCCACGACGATATCGCCCGGCTGAATCTGCTCGGCCGCGACGTGCAGCATCCAGTTGTCGCCGGGTTGCAGCAGCACCGTGACTGCCGCGCCGCCCGTTTGCGCGCCGGCGTAGATCGGCCGCATGTAGGTCTTCATCAGGCCGACGCGGCCCATGGCTTCATGCACCGTGGCGGAGCCAAGCGCGCCGAGTTTCGCGGCGACATCGGCGTTCGCGCGATCGATGTTGCGATATACCACTCCGAGTTCGTACATGTTCAACGTCCCTTCGCTTTGAGCGCCGCATCCAGGCGAGGATACACGCGGCGCGCGTTGCCTTCGTAAATCTTGTAGCGCGCTTCGGGCTCGATCTGCGCGGCCTCGACATAGCGCTTCGTATCGTCGAAATAGTGGCCCGATTCAGGGTCGATGCCGCGCACCGCGCCGATCATTTCGCTCGCGAACAGAATGTTGTCGACAGGAATCACGCGCGTCAGCAGGTCGATGCCCGGCTGGTGATACACGCAGGTATCGAAGAACACGTTGTTCAGCAAATGATCCTTCAGTAAAGGCTTTTTCAGCTCTTGCGCAAGGCCGCGGAAACGTCCCCAGTGATACGGCACCGCGCCGCCGCCGTGCGGAATCACGAACTTGAGCGTGGGGAAATCCGTGAACAGATCCGACGTGAGGCACTGCATGAACGCGGTCGTATCCGCGTTCAGATAATGCGCGCCGGTCGTGTGGAAGCACGCGTTGCAGCTCGTGCTCACGTGGATCATCGCGGGGATGTCGTACTCGACCATCTTCTCGTAGATCGGATACCAGTAGCGGTCGGAGAGCGACGGGCTCGTCCAGTGTCCGCCCGAAGGATCGGGATTCAGGTTGATCGCGACATTGCCGTATTGCTCGACGCACTTCACGAGCTCGGGAATGCAGCTCGATACATCCACGCCCGGGCTCTGCGGCAGCATCGCCGCCGGTACGAAGCTGTCCGGGAACAACTGGCTCACGCGATAGCACAGCTCGTTGCAGATCGCGGCCCACGTGCTCGACACCTCGAAGCCGCCGATGTGATGCGCCATGAAGCTCGCGCGCGGGCTGAACACGGTGAGATCGAGGCCGCGCTCGCGCATCAAACGAAGCTGATTGCTTTCGATCGATTCGCGCAGGTCGTCGTCGCTGATATGCAATTCCGATACGGCCGGCATCTCCGAAGGATTCGTGATGCCGGCGATCTGCCGGTTGCGCCACGCCTCGAGCGCTTTTGGCGCGGTCGTGTAGTGGCCGTGAATGTCGATGATCATGCCTTGCTCCAGAAACTTAGTGTGCTGCGTTCGTCTGCGCGGGCGCTTCGTCCAGGCGCGTGCGCTGCGCGACGAGAATCGAAATGGCGGCGAGCGTCGCGGGCACGGCGAGCATCGCGAGGATCGCGCCGAACTCCCAGCCGAGGCCGAGCAACGCGCCGCCGAACGCCGAACCGAAAATGCTGCCGAAGCGGCCCATGCCGAGCATCCAGCTCACGCCGGTGGCGCGTGCAACGGTCGGATAGCGGCCCGGTGCGAATGCGTTGAGACCCGTTTGCGCGCCGCTCATGCAGAAGCCCGCCGCGAACACGAGCACCGCCAGCGACGACGACAACGCGCCGATCCACGCGAGCCCGAGCACGCACACCGCGCCGCCGAGATACGCCGCGCTGATGACCGGCGCCGGACGCGCACGGTCCATGATCCAGCCGACGATGATCGCGCCGATCGTGCCGCCGATCTGGAACATCGCGGTGACGTTGGCGGCCGCGGAAACGGTGAGGCCCGCGTCCTTCATCAGCGTCGGCAGCCAGCCGGTCAGCAGATAGATCACGAGCAGGCCCATGAAATACGTGACCCACAGCGCCGCCGTCATCAGGCTGTAACCCTGCGAGAACAACACGCCGATCGGCTTCTTGGTGGGCAGCGGCGGCTCGTTCGACACGAAGGTTTCCGTGCCGTCGAAGCGCGCGCCGCACACGCGGCCCAGCACTTGGCCGATGCGCTGCGAAGTCGCGCCGCGCACCGCGAGCAGACGCGCCGATTCGGGCAGCAGCCAGACTTGCAGCGGAATCAGCACGAGCGGCAGCGCGCCGCCGAAGATCAGCACCGCGCGCCAGCCGTGCGCGGGAATCAGCCAGCCCGCGACGAAGCCGATCAACGCCGAGCCGAGATTGAAGCCCGTGAACATGATCGTGATGAGCAGCGCGCGCTTGCGTTGCGGTGCGTACTCGGAGAGCAGCGTCGTGGTGTTGGGCATCGCCGCGCCGAGGCCGATGCCTGTCAGAACACGCAAGATCGCCATGCTGGAAGGCGAATTCGTGAATGCGGTCGCGATCGTGAAGACGCCGAAGAGAAACACCGAGGTGATCAAGACCCACTTGCGCCCGATGCGATCCGATGCCGGTCCGGCGGCCAGCGCGCCGATCACGAGTCCGATTGGCGCCGCGCTCATCACGAGGCCGAACGCGGGCCGCGAGATATGCCAGTCCGCGATGATCGAAGGCGCGACGAAGCCCATGATGGCCACGTCCATGCCATCGGCCATCACGATCAGAAAGCACAGCGCCACCAGCAGCCACTGGTAGGCGGAAATCGGGCGTTCGTCGATGAAGCCCTTGATGTCGATGGTTTTACCGATATTCATGTGTTGTCTCCTGTCTCCTCGTGTCTTTCAGCTTTTGGCTTTTTCCGCCTTGTCCCAATCGAGCTTTCCCGCACCCTTGCCAGCGACGGAATACAGCGCTCCCGGCGCGTTGCGCGTCTTCTGAAACTCTTCGAGCGTTTCGCCGCGCATCGCGGCGTAGATATGCAGATTCGATACGCCCGTCACCGCGCCGAGCTTTTCCAGCATGAAGAAGATCACGCCGTAGTGAAGCAGGCCGCGCCAGTCGCGCCGGCGAATCAGATCGCGCTCCTGTTCAGAGAGACCCGCCGCCTCGAAGCTCGCTTCTTCGTCGGCCTTGAACGCCTCGCGATGCGCGGGCTCCACCATGCGATGCAGATATTCGTTGATGCGATACGCGCGCACCGCCGTTTCGATGGAAAACGGATACGTGCCTTCGAGCTTCTGGACGTCGGTCAATTGCACAGCCATCTTCTGACGATGACGCTCGATGATCGCGGGCCTGGTCTCGCTGTCCTCGCCTTCGTAGATCGCGGTGGCAATACCGGCCATCGACGGCAGGTAGTAGCTGCGGTGCTTGCAGACCACATTCGACGAAAGCGCGCCGCGCATGGTCAGCCACATGATGACTTCGGCGCCTTCGTAGCCGCCGAGCGCGGCGTACTCGGCGATGGTCATGTCCGCGAGCTGCTCGGGATCGCGCTCGAAGAGATCGAGGAAACGCGCATCCCATTCCGTGTTGTTGAAGCCCGCACGCTCGCCGTGCACCTGATGCGAGAGACCGCCCGTGGCGAGAATCGCAACCTTCAGGTCCTCCGGATAGCTTTCGATCGCGCGGCGCAGCGCCTGACCGAGTTTGTAGAAGCGGCGCGCGCTCGGCACCGGCAATTGCAGCACGCCCATTTGCAGCGGCACGAGCTTGATCGGCCATTCGGGCTTGTGCGGGCACAGCATCGAGAGCGGCGAGAAGCAGCCGTGATCGAGCGCCTTGTTCTGGAAGAACGACATGTCGAACTCGTCGGTCATCAGCGAAGTGCCGATATGCGCCGCGAGTTGCGGATGCCCCTTGATCGGCGGAAGGTCGCGCGCGCCGCCGCCTTCGTCGGCCACGCGCCATTCCGGGCCCACGCCCAGCGAGAACGCCGAATAGTGATCGAAAAAGAACGACGTCACGTGGTCGTTATAGATCGTGACGACCACATCGGGCTGCTTCTCGGCGAGCCAGTTCGCGAGCGGCGCGAAATTCTCGAAGATTGGCGCCCAGACGGGATCGTCGCGTTTGTTCTTGTCGAACGCGAAACCGATGGTCGGCGTGTGCGAGGCGGCAATGCCTCCGATGATCCGTGCCATGTGCGCTACTCCTTCAGAATGCGTGGCCGAGCGGGGTTGCTGTGGGGTTGCTTCAGGGAAACTGAAGCGAAGGGTAGCTAGAAATGCAGGTTGGCGGTTACTACGTGTTAACCAGTAGCAACGCTTTAAAGATGGGGTTTGGAGGCGAGAAAGTGCCGCTGGGGCGCGGCACGGCGAGCGGTCGCGCAAAACCGCCCGCGCGATGCATCGATAAACAAAACTGATGGCTGATGAAGCAGGACGCAAACTCGCGCGTTTTGGGCAGCGGGTTCATCCATGCGACCATGCGACGAGCGGAAACCCGTCGCGGAGCCATGAAGATGACGAAAACCGAGCTTTCAGATTTCTATCGGGGGTATATCGCGTGTCTGAACGCGCGAGACTGGGCGAATCTCGGCACGTTCGTTCACGACGCGGCGCAGCACAACGGGCGTCCGTTCATGCTTTCGGGCTACCGCGAGATGCTCGAAAAAGATGTCCGCGAGATTCCCGATCTTTTCTTCGATATTCAACTGCTGATTGCCGACCCGCCGCACATCGCAAGCCGGATTCGCTTCGACGTTACGCCGAAAGGCGAATTTCTCGGCTTGCCTGTAAACGGAAAACGAGTGACGTTCTGCGAAAACGTGTTCTATGAATTCCGCGAGGGGAAGATCTGGAGCGTCTGGTCCGTCATCGATAAAGCGGCGATCGAGGCGCAGCTCTAGACGGTCTCCGTGAAAAACGTTTCGACGATGTCGTCGCGCAGCTTGCTCACGTCGCGATCGCCGACCTTGCGCGGCCGCGGCAAGCCCACATCGATCACATCGGCAATCCGTCCCGGCCGCGCCTCCATCACCACGATGCGATCCGACAGCAGCACCGCCTCTTCCACATCGTGCGTGACGAGCACCATCGTGATCCGCTCGTGCTCCCAGATACGCTGCAACTCGACTTGCAGGCGGCTGCGCGTGAGCGCATCGAGCGCGCCGAACGGTTCGTCCAGCAACAACAGGCGGGGCCGGTTCACGAGCCCGCGCGCGATCGCCACGCGCTGCGCCATGCCGCCCGACAACTGATGCGGATAGTGCCGCTCATAGCCCTTCAGCCCGACGAGCGCGATATGCTCCGCAACCGCGCGCGCCTTCTCCGCCTTCGATAGCGCCGCGTTGCGCAACGCCACGGCCACGTTCTGCTCCACATCGAGCCACGGAAACAGCCGATGATCCTGAAACACGATGCCGCGCGAAAGATCCGTCGTCACGATACGCTCGCCGCCGAATTCGATCTCGCCTTCATGATCGCCGTCGAGACCCGCGATCAGGCGCAGCAGCGTCGACTTCCCGCAGCCGCTCGCGCCGACCAGACTCACGAATTCGCCGCTCTCGATCGAAAGGTCGATGCGTTCGAGCACCGGCGGCGCTTCATCGCCATTGAACCGCTTGCTCACGTGCCGCAGCGTCAGGCTGCTGTCTTGTGCAATCAATGTCGTCATTCCTTTTTCTTCTCAAACCGCGCGCGACGTGTCGAACCAGCGCCGCTGCACGCCGCGCGCGAAGGCATTCAACGCCCACCCCGTCAAACCGACCACGATCACGCCGAACACGACGAGATCCATGCGAAATTGCTCGCTTCCGTCGACCAGCAAGTTGCCGATCCCGCTGCCCGCGACGAGCAGATATTCCGCTCCGAGCGTCGCGAGCCACGAATAGATGAGCGCGAGATACACGCCCGTGAAGATCGATGGCAACGCGGCGGGCAACACGACATACGCGAGCGTCTGCAGCCTGCCGTAGCGATACGCGCGCGCCACGTCCAGCAGCTTCGGCGACACCGCGCGAATGCCGTCGCTCGTATGCACGACGACCGGCACCAGCGCGGCGAGCGAGAGGAACACGACCTTCGCGACGTCGCCGAGACCGAACCACACGGAAATCAGCGGAATCCAGGCGAATAGCGACACCTGCTTGAACGTGTTGAAGCTTGGCGCGATGGCGCGATTGGCGAGCTTCGAGATGCCGAGCAACGCTCCGATCAGCAAGCCCAGACTCGTGCCGATGACAAAGCCCGTCAACTCACGCGCAAGCGATGCTGACAGCGCCCGCGCGAGCGCGCCGCTGCGAACCTGCGCGACCGCCGTGTCCCAGACCTGCGCGGGCGAAACCATCACGCCATGGCCGACTTGCGCATCGCGCAATACGAACCACCACACCGCGAGCGCGCCGACCGGCAACACGATGCCGCGCCACGATCCCCTGACGCTGCCTGCTTCCCAATCCAGTGACGACATGTTCTCTCCTCAGTTCGCGCGGCCGCGCTGCAGCTTGCGCTCGAACGCGTTGAGCAGACGATCCGCCGCATAACCGATCGCGCCCACGATCAGCACCGAGGCCAGCACGAGATCGAGCTGAAAGAGCTGGCGCCCGTACACGATCAGATACCCGAGCCCTTCCGACGAGGCGACCAGCTCGACCACCACGAGCGTGAGCCAGGCCTTCGTGAACGCGAGCCGCACACCGGTGCCGATGACAGGAATCGCAGCGGGCAAAGTCACACGCGAGATCACCTGCCAGCGCGTATAGCGATATACCGAAGCCACTTCCTGCAACGCGCGCGGCGTGCCGCGGAACCCTTGCAGCGTGGACAGCGTGACCGGCACGAGCGCCGCATGCCCGATCAGCAGATACTTGAGCGGCTCGCCAATGCCCGCGACGATCATCAGGAACGGCAGCCAGCCAAGCACCGGCACCTGCACGATCGCATTGAAACTCGGCAGCACATAGGCTTCCAGCGTGCGCGACAGACCGAGCAAGCCGCCCAGCAACACACCCAGCAGGACGCCGCCGCCGAAGCCAACGGCCGCGCGCGTCATGCTCGCGGAAAGATGCATCCACAACTCGCCGTTCTTCACGAGCGCACCGAGCGTATCGAACACGAGCGCGGGTGCCGGCAGCACTTGCGCGGAAATCCAGCCATAGCTCGAACCGAGCACCCACAGCAGCGCGCAGGCGAACGGCAAAGCCCAGGGCAACGCCGTCCAGCCGATGATGCGAAGCGCATCGTTCGACAAAAGCCCTTGCGACCGCGACGCAGGGACGAACACACGAGTGAGGACATTGGCCATTTATCGGTTCTCCGCAAGACGATCGGCGACAGGCTTGCCCGTTGCATCGAAGCGCGGCCAGTAGGCTTCGAGCTTCAGCGACTTCAACGCCTGATCGAGATACTTCGGCTCGAACCATCCCTTGACGCTGACGGGCTGGCGAATCAGATTCAGACGCAGCGCGTCATCCGCGACGGACTGATAGCGCGCGACGAGGAACGGGTCGATCAGCGGCGACATGCGCTCCTTCAACGGTTGATTCGCATACTCGGACTGCCACGATTCGACCGGCGTACCGGCCCTCGACCACAGTGTGAACAGCGTATTGCGGTTCGCTTCGTCGGACGACCATTGCGCCGCCTGAACCACGGCGGTCACGACCGTCTGTACGGTATCGGGATGCGCGCGCTCGAAGTCTTCGAGCACCAGCAGGTGTGCCTGCCGCGTGAGTTGCAAGCCATCGTCGCGCGATGCATAAACGATCTTCGCGAGCCCCTGACGTTGTAGCTTGAAGAGCGAGTAATCGAGGAACACGGCATCCACGCCCTTCGATGCGAGCGCGGCCTGCGCCGCGGCTGAATCGAGATTGATCACGCGCAGATCGCGTTCGGTGAGCCCGTTTTCCTTCAGCACGTTGTCCGCGACGAGTTGCAGGTTCGTGCCGCGAAAGATGCCGACGCGCTTGCCCTTGAGGTCCTTCACGCCCTTGATATCCGAATCGGGCGGTACGGCGAGATAGACGCCCGTGCGCACGTTCGAAGCCAGCAGCAAATGGGTTTTCAGGCCATTCGCGCGGCCCAGCACCGAAGGCAGATCGCCCTGATACGCGAAGTCGAGCTGCTTGTTCGCGAGCGCCTCGTTCACCGCCGGTCCGGCGCCCTTGAAGAAGAGCCACTGGACCTTGATGTTCTGCGGCTGCAACGCATCCTCGACACGATGCTGCAATTGCGCGGTCGCGGCGGGCGAGCCGCCGAACGTGGGCGGATCGCCGCCGCCCTGCTGCGCAACGCCGATGCGTACCACAGCGGGATCGGCGGCCTGCGCGGGACCGATGAGCGCGGCGAACAGGGTCGCGGCGCCAGCGAGGAGCTTGAATCGTAGTGTCATCGTGCAATGAAGAAGAAGGAGGGGCTGGCGATGAAGCGTCATCGCCAGTGACATGCGAGGCGCAACGCGTTACGACGCGCGCGTTTCCTTTCTGACGATGCGGCTCGTGCGTCCGTCGATGCCCACGGGCACGTCGCCATGCACGGTCGCGCGGCGCACGACGCGATGCGCATCGCCGTAGTCGGCGACAGCGTAATGCTGGGTCGCGCGGTTGTCCCAGATCGCGACATCGCCTTGCGTCCAGCGCCAGCGCACGGTGTTTTCGAGGCGCGTGACGTGATCGTGGAAGATTTCGATCAGACGATCCGAATCGCGCTGCGACAGGCCGATGAAGCGCTGCACGAAGTGCCCGAGAACGAGCGTGCGCTCGTCGGTTTCGGGATGCACGCGCACGACCGGATGCTCGGTTTCATACAAGGTCGAGGTGAACTGCTTGCGGTATTCGAGCTCGGTATCAGTGTCGGGGATATTGCGCGTCGCGGCGTAGTCGTAGGCATTCGAATGCAGCGCCCACAACTCGTCGGCGAGGTCGCGCAAGGGTTGCGGCAGGTTGGCGTAGGCGGCGGCCGTGTTGGCCCAGACCGTATCGCCGCCGGCGGGCGGGATCACCACGCCGCGCAGAATCGAAATCTTCGGATAGGCGTCGACGAACGTGACGTCGGTATGCCAGGAGTTGGCACGCGTGCCATGCTTTGAATCGAGTTCGAGCAAACGGCTGCTGCCCGCAAGCGACGGCACCGTCGGATGCGCGACGGTCTCGCCGAAGCGCGCGGCGAATGCTTCCTGCGCGGCGTCGTCGAGATGCGACTGGCCTCGGAAGAACAAGACCTTGTGTTGAAGCAGCGCCTGATTGATCGCGCTGATCGCGGCGTCGTCGAGTTCGGCGGAGAGCGCCACGCCGCGTATTTCGGCGCCGATGCGTCCGCCGATCGGGCGCACCTGGAACGGCTCATTCGACGCGGCGGGGGCAAGCGTGGAGTCGGCGGCGAGCGTGGGGAGTGCGGACATCGAAAATCTCCGTTGGTCTTGCGTTTGTCGGATGCTGGCCGCATTGGATGCGACGGAAACATTGAAGCATCGACAGGACGCTTAACCAACGAAGCGTTTCGACTAAGCTTTACAGCGATCAGCGCGATGCATATTGCCGCAGGCCCGCGATGCTTTCCTGAAGCTCCGCCTCAAGCCGCGCCATCAGTTCGGCGGCGGGCAATTCACGCGCAAGCGCGGCCGCCTGGCCCGCCCATTGCGCGCCGTAACCGAATTCGCCCTGCGCTTTCGCCGCCGCGTGCAGCGCCTTGCCCGCGTCGTAGGCGATCGGATAGTCGGGGATTTCCGGCGCTTCGGAACTGCGCCCCAGTTCGGTGAACTTGTTGACGAGGCTGCGCGCCTTGCGACCCGAGATCGCGGCGGTGAACGTCGTATGGTTCGCGGCATCGCTCAGAAGCACGCGACGATAGCCCGCATCGATCGATGTCTCCGTGCACGGCACGAACGCGGTGCCCAGTTGCGCCGCCTGCGCGCCGAGCGCGAGCGCCGCCGCAATGCCCGCGCCGTCCATGATGCCGCCCGCCGCGATCACGGGCACGTCGAACTTGCGCGCGATGAGACGCGTGAGCGCGAAGGTGCCGAGGTTGTCGTCATCCGCTTGCGGGTCGAAGATGCCGCGATGCCCGCCCGCTTCGATACCCTGCGCGACGATCGCAGCCATGCCCGCCGCCGCCACTTGCTCCGCTTCGCGAACATTGGTTGCGGATGCAATCAGCTTGATGCCCGCGCCGCGCAACGCATCGATATAGTCCTTCGACGGCAAGCCGAAGTGGAAGCTCACAATAGCCGGCTTCTCCTCGAGGAACACTTTCAGCATGGCCTCATCGACGATAAAGCTCGTGTAGATCTCGCCGAGCGTCGCGGGCGGCGTCGCGCCGTATTGCGCGAAGACCGGTGCGAGCCAGTCGGTCCAGGCCTTTTCCGCCGAGGCATTCGCCGTCGCGGGCGCGTGGCAGAACACGTTGATGTTGAAAGGCTTGCTCGTGAGTTCGCGCGTCTCGCGAATCACCTTGCGCGCGCCTTCGGCATTCATTGCGCCGACGCCGAGCGAGCCGAGCCCGCCCGCGTTCGATACGGCCGCCGCGAGCGCGGGCGTGCTCACGCCTGCCATTGGCGCCTGAATGATCGGCATGTCGATGCCGAGTAGCGATGTCAATGCATTCTTGCTCATGGATGTGCGTCCTATAAACGTTGCGTGATTCAACGCGTGCCGAGCTTCTCGACGATGAAGTCCACGAAAGCCCGCACGCGCGAGGACAAATGCCTGCCATGCGGATACAGCAGGATGAACGGCCTGCTGCATCCGCCGAACTCGCTCAGTACTTCCGTGAGCGTGCCCGCGCGCAAATCGTCCTCGACGGTGAAGCGATAGGTTTGAAAGAGGCCCGCGCCGTTGCGCGCGAGCGGTATGCCCGCGAGCGCATCGCCGGATGTGCCGTAGCCGCCTTGCGTCGTGATTTCAATGGGCTCGCCGTTCTGCATGAAGACCCACGGAACCGGCCGCCCCGTGCTCGGCATTTCGAACTGGATGCACTCGTGCTCCAGCATGTCGTCGATGCTCTTCGGCGTGCCCGCGCGCTTCAGATACGCGGGCGATGCCACGACAACGAGCTCCGCATCTTCCAGCTTGCGCGCGATCAAACCGGAATCGCGCGGCGCGCGACCGCGTATCGCGAGGTCGAAGCCTTCATCGGCGAAGTCGATGTTGCGATTGCTCAGATGCGCTTCGACGGTGACTTCGGGATAGCGTCCGCGAAACTCCGCGAGCAGCGGCAGCATGCGATGGTGGCCGTAGGGCGTCGGCATGCTGATGCGCAGCACGCCCTTCGGTGTGGTCTGCTGACCGGTGGCTTCGCGTTCCGCTTCAGCAAGACGGTTCAGTGCGTCGCGGCACTGCTCGAAGTAGCGGCGGCCCGCATCGGTCAAACGAATCTGGCGTGTCGTGCGCACGAACAGCCGCACGTCGAGCCGCTTTTCGAGCCGCGCCACGGAACGGCTCACGGCGGCGGGCGTCACGCTTGCCGCGGTCGCCGCCAGCGTGAAGCTGCCCAGTTCCGCCGCGAGACAGAACAGTTCGATACTGCCGAGAAGAAGGTCGTCGAATTGCCTCTGCATGTCGAATGGATGCGCGTCGTGGTCGATGCATCTTCGCCGCTTGCACTCGCACGGTCAACCGACACCATTTCAATTGAGTTGTGACGCGTGGTTAAAGATCGGCGATGCGAAGCACAAAGACAATCGCCCGCTTCTTCCGTGCAGGAACAAGCGGGCGAGACTCATGCGCGCCGCGCACAAGCGGCGTTCATTGCGTTACTTCGCGGTCGGCATGGCGAACTCGGCGCCCTTCTCCGTGCTCTCGGGCCAGCGCTGCATGATCGACTTCTGCTTCGTGTAGAAGCGCACGCCTTCTTCGCCGTATGCGTGCATGTCGCCGAACAGGCTGCGCTTCCAGCCGCCGAAGCCGTGCCATGCCATCGGCACCGGAATCGGCACGTTGATGCCGACCATGCCCACTTCGATGCGTCGGCCGAACTCACGCGCGATGTGACCGTCACGCGTATAGCACGCGACGCCGTTGCCGAACTCGTGATCGTTGATGAGCTCGACCGCTTCACTGAAGTCTTTCACGCGCACGCACGCGAGCACCGGTCCGAAGATTTCTTCCTTGTAGATGCGCATGTCCGGCGTGACGTGATCGAACAGCGTGCCGCCCGTGAAGAAGCCGTCTTCATGTCCCGGCACCTTGTAGCCGCGGCCATCGACCACGAGCTTCGCGCCTTCTTCCACGCCCAGCGCGATATAGCCTTCGATACGCTCCAGCGCCTGGCGCGTGACGATCGGGCCCATTTCCGCATCCGACTCCATGCCGTTCCTGATCTTGAGCGCCTTCGCGCGCTCGGCCAGCTTCGGCACGATCTTGTCGGCGACATCGCCCACCAGTAGCGCCACCGAAATCGCCATGCAGCGCTCGCCCGCCGAACCGTAGCCCGCGCCGATCAATGCATCGACAGCCTGATCGAGATCGGCGTCCGGCATCACGACCATGTGATTCTTCGCGCCGCCGAGCGCCTGCACGCGCTTGCCGTGCTTCGCGCCCGTTTCGTAGATGTAATTCGCGATCGGCGTGGAGCCGACGAAGCTGATCGCCTTGACTTGCGGATGCGTGAGCAGCGCGTCGACGACGACCTTGTCGCCCTGCACGACGTTGAAGATGCCATCGGGCAGACCGGCTTGCTTGAGCAGGTCGGCCATGAACAGCGCCGCGGAAGGATCGCGCTCGCTCGGCTTCAGGATGAACGCATTGCCCGAAGCGATCGCGACCGGGAACATCCAGCACGGCACCATGCACGGGAAGTTGAACGGCGTGATGCCGGCAACCACGCCCAACGGCTGACGCAGCGTCCAGTTGTCCATGCCGGTCGAAACCTGGTCCGTGTAATCGCCCTTCAGCAGTTGCGGAATGCCGCACGCGAATTCGATCACGTCGATGCCGCGCGACACTTCGCCCTGCGCATCCGAGAACACCTTGCCGTGCTCGGCCGTGATGATCGCGGCGAGCTCATCGCGATGCTTGTTCATCAGTTCGAGGAACTTGAGCATGACGCGCGCACGGCGGATCGGCGGCATGTCGCGCCAGGCCGGGAACGCGGCTTTCGCGCTCGCCACGGCTGCATCGACATCGGCGGCTTCGCCCAGCACGAGCTTGCGCGGACGCTCGCCCGTCGCGGGATTGAACACCGGCTGCGTGCGCGTGGCCGAGCCGTGCGTGCGCTCGCCGTGAATGTAATGGACCACGTCGGCGGTATCGTTGAACGCTTGCATCTCGTCTCCTGTCACTGAATGGTTTGGCAATGGACACAGTGTAGGAAGCATCGGGCCTCGTGCAAAGACGCTATGATTGAACTCATTGTTCATATCCGCAAACAATCCCCGCATGGACGAGCAAAAGATCGAGGCGCTGTGGACCCATTTGCACTGGCTCACCGTGCTCGCGGAACAAGGCAGCTACACGGCGGCGGCGGCGCGCCTGAACGTATCGAAAGCGGCGATGAGCCAGCGCATCGCGGAACTGGAGCGGGCGGCGGGGGTACCTCTCGTCACGCGCACGACGCGCAGCGTGCGCTTCACGGAAGCGGGCCGCCGGCTCGTCGACGACACGCGCGCGCAGTACGAGCACATCGCCGCGAGTTTCCTGAGCGTGAAGGAGATGGCGGGCGTGGCGCGCGGCCTGATTCGCGTGACCGCGCCAATGGCGTTTTCGCGGCAACAACTCGTGCCGCGTCTGTCGGGTTTTTTGCATGCGCATCCCGACGTGCGCGTGCAGCTGGAGGCGTCGGACCGGTTGAGCTCCATCGCCACCGAAGGCTTCGATCTCGCGGTGCGGCACAGCGCGCAGGTGCCGGACACGCATGTCGCCTGGAAGCTATGCGACACGCATTCGGTGATCGTCGCGACGCGCGCGTATCTGAAACGGCGCGGCACGCCCGCGACGCCGAACGATCTCGCCACGCACGATTGTCTGGTTTACCCGCGCCCGCAGGCTTCGAGCATCTGGTCATTCGAGCGCAAGGGCGGGCGCAAGAGTTCGTCCGGCCCTTACACGCTCGCCGTGAGCGGCCCGTTCGCCGCGAACAATAGCGAGGTGCTTCGCGATGCCGCGCTCGACGATCTCGGCATTGCGCTATTGCCCGATTTCACCGCGCAGGCCGCCGTGCAGTCGGGCAAGCTCGTGGTGCTGCTGCCGGACTGGCGTCCCGTGGGCGCGTTCGCGGATCAGTTGTTCGTGGTTCGGCCTTATGCGCCGCATGTGCCGCGCGCGGTGGCGTTATTCATCGGATATTTGCGCGAGACGTTTGCGGGCGGCTTTGTGCTCTGAACGCGCGCATCGAAAAAAAACGCGCCCGCTCTTCGAAAAGCGGGCGCGTTCTATTTGAACCGCTTTGCTGCTTAGTGATGCGCGAACGTGGAAGACACGTCGCCGCCAATCGCATTGACACGCGCACCCGATTGCGCCGAACCGTCCGCCGCGCCGCCGAATGCGCTTTGCGCCGTGCCGTTTTGCGCGTCGATGCGCGCCTGCGCTGCCTGAATGTCGGCGGGATACTTCGAGTCGCTGACCATGCCGGGGTTATAGCCGGCCTTTTCGAGTTGCACGATCTGCGCGCGAACTTCGGCGCGCGTCAAAGGCTGATTCGATTGCGCGAACGATGCGACCGGTGCGGCCAATGCGAGAGCAACCGCTGCAATACCGATGAGCTTGTTCATGATGCTTTCCTCCGGACAGAAGTTATCGAGTGGCCGCTGAGCCTGCTGTGTTTGCCTGTTCGCGACCGTTGAACAGAGTTTAGGCAGCACGCGTTCTAGGGTAAATACCTAAACGGCGAAATCACTTTTGGTGAAAACTCGACTAATCGAAGGACGAATGGAGCCGCGCGGAATCGCACGCATCGGCTATAACCAAGACAGGGACGATCGACATGAACGCCTCATAGCACGAACGATCGTTGATTGAAGGGGAACGGCCTTGAAACGCATCCTTGTGATCGGCGCGGGTTTCGCGGGTCTCTGGAGCGCGCTGTCCGCGGCGCGCAAGCTGGACGAACTTCATCGCACGGACGAAGCCGAAGTGGCCATCGTCAATCCGGCGCCTTATCACAGCGTGCGCGTGCGCAACTACGAGCAGCCGCTCGACCCCACGCTCGTGCAACTCGACACCGTGCTCGGTCCCGCAGGCGTGCGGCTGATTCAGGCGAAGGCGACGGACATCGACAGCACGGCGCGCCGCGTCAGCATCGCGCACGATGGGTCGACTAAAACGCTCGACTACGATCGGCTGATTCTCGCGGCCGGCAGCGTGTTGGTCCGTCCGCCGATTCCCGGTCTCGAGCGCTTTTCCTTCGATGTCGATACCTACGCCGGCGCGTGCAAGCTACAGGCGCATCTGCTGACCTTGCCCGCGCTGCCCGACACGCCCGGACGCTACACGGCGGTCGTGATCGGCGCGGGGCTCACGGGCATCGAGCTTGCAGCGGAGTTGCCGGCGCGTCTGCGCGAGATCGTCGCGGACTGCGATCGCGGCAAGGTGCGCGTGGTGCTCGCGGATCGTTCGACGACGATCGCGCAATCGATGGGCGGCGCGCAACAGGTCATCGAAAACGCACTAACGTCGCTCGCGGTCGAAATGCGGCCCGGCGTGTCGCTGGCCTCGCTCGACGCCCAGAGCGTGACGCTCGCGCATGGCGATGAAACCGAGCGCATCGAGGCGGCGACGGTCGTGTGGTGCGGCGGCATGCATGCGAACGCGCTGGCGGCGCAACTGCCGGTCACGCTCGATCCGCTCGGCCGCGTGCCCGTCGATGCGTTTCTGCGCGCCGAAGGCGTGCCGGGCGTGTTCGCGGCGGGCGATTGCGCGCGCATCCTGATCGACGGCACGCGGCCATCGGTCATGTCATGCCAGCACGGCCGGCCGATGGGACGCTACGCGGGCAACAACGCCGTATCCGATCTGTTCGGCGACGAGATGCTGCCGCTGTCGATCGACTGGTACACGACCATTTGCGATCTCGGCCCGTGGGGTGCGGTGTACACGGAGGGATGGGACAGAAGGCTCGTCTCGGAGGGCGAGACGGCAAAGGCGACCAAGCGCACGATCAACGGCGAGCGCATCTATCCGCCGAAAACGGGCTTGCGTGAGGATATATTTCGCGCGGCGGCGCCTGTCGTGCAGACGCCGCCATCAACTCAGCGCTTGGACAAGCGCTAGAAAATCAGGCCTTCTCGACCGACGCCTCGTAAATCTCGTTGATCGACTCTTCGAGCGTCTTGTCGAACTCGCTGTCGCTCATCGGCTTCTTCAGCTCGTTGATGAGCGCGCGCGAGAAGCTCGCGATCATGCCGTGGTTCTGCGCGAGCTTCTTGCACGCGTCGCTGCGCGTATAGCCGCCCGACAGCGCGACAACGCGCACGACACGCGGATGCTCGATCAGCGGACGATAGAAATCCGGCTCGTCGGGGATGGTCAGCTTGATCATCACCTTGCTCGATTCCGGCAGCGCATCGAGACCCTTCAGCAGTTCGTCGCGCAGGATCTTTTCCGCACCCTTCTTGTCCGGGCTCTTGATCGAGACTTCGGGTTCGAGGATCGGCACGAGACCGTGCTTGATGATCTGCGCGCCCACTTCGAACTGCTGCTTCGACACGGCGGCGATACCCTTCTCGTCCGCCTTGTGGATCACCGAGCGCATCTTCGTGCCGAACACGCCGAGCTTCACGGCGCGCGCGAGCAGATCGTCGAGGCCGGGAATCGGCTTCATGATCTGCACGCCGTCGGCTTCCGTTTCCAGGCCCTTGTCGACCTTCAGGAACGGCACGATGCCGCGGTCTTCCCACAGGAACGTGGGCACCGGCTTGCCTTCCGCTTCGCCGTCCATCGTGCGCTCGAACAGGATCGCGCCGATGACCTTCTCGCCCGTGAACGAAGGCGCGGTCATGATGCGCACGCGCATCTCGTGCATCAGCTTGAACATTTCGGCGTCGCCGTTGTAGGCGTCGTCCGGAATTCCGTATTGCCGCAGCGCGCCGGGCGTGGAGCCGCCGCTCTGATCCAGTGCGGCGATGAAACCATTCTTCTCAGCCATCTGCGCGAGCATCTTATCGTTAGCCACGAACATTTCCTCCTCGAAGTTCAATCACCGGGCATGCGCGAAAAGCGCAGTCCGGGCTTATGGTTCAGCTTCCTCAAGTGTAATGGTTTTGATGGGCGCTTCTCTCGTGCAAATCCGCCATTTCCGCGCAAATCGGCCAGGAACGGGACGCGACCGTGCGATCGCGCACGGCCCGGGAGAGAGGAATACTCAGGAAGCGGCTGAATTGAGATCCGCGGTGTCGCCCGAGCGCCAGACGGCATTCATCGCCCGACGCAGCAGCGACGGCGCGCGTTCGAGATGAGCCGCGAGCGGCATTTGCGCATGATCGTTCGATGCCGTGACCACGGCTTCGATTTCGGGCTCGGGCCGGGGCACGGGCGGTGGCGCGAGCTTTTCCAAAGCATCGGCGCAACGCTGATTGAGCACGCGGCGCATCTCGGGGTCGTCGATGAGAGCCTGCGCGGTCGCCATGCCGCGCTCGAACTGCAGCGCATAGGCGACGTCGGTGAAGTCTTCGTAGCGGCCGCTGTCGGCCAGCTCGAACGCCAGCTCGATGGTGCGCCGGCGCTTCCATGCATCGAGATCGTCGTCTTGGCCCGTGCTCACGGATGTCCTCTTCCTGAAGAATGAGGTGCTGACGATGTTAGCCCGCGCCAAACGTTTTGCCGTTGTCGCCTCACAACATGCAGATCAAAGACTCGCGAGAAATCATACAAAAAGCACTTGCCTGAAGCGCCCGATTCGCGATAGTCCTTGCTTGACACCACCCACGCAAGGTATTTAATTCCCTCACCCGCAGCTTTCAAAAGCCACGCGGCGGCCGACATCGCCTGTCTGCGCACTTCAAGCCGTCCCGACGTATTGGTTGTCGTTCGCTCCATGCGGAGCGTGCTGTGCCTCTATCGGAGCCGCGTCATGAACCCGCTTTCAGGAAGTCCGGCACGCGTTGCCGCTCTCGCGCTGTCGTGCGCGCTTGCCTCGTCCATCGCGGCATGCGGCGGCTCGGATTCGAATACCTCCGTGCCCGATTCAATCACGCAGGTCATGAAAAAGCCCATGTATCAGGGCTCGACGTGGGCATTGCGCGTCGTCGACCTGAATTCGGGCGATGTCATCTACGACATGAATTCGAGCGCCCAGGTGTATGTCGCGTCCGTGCGCAAGGTCTTCTCGCTCGGCGCGGCGCTCGACCAGTACGGCGCGCAGTATCAGTTCCAGACGCCGGTTTATCGCACGGGCACGGTCGACGGGAACGGCACGCTCAACGGCAATCTCGTGCTCGTCGCGAGCGGCGACCTTTCGATGGGCGGCCGCACCAACGCCGACGGGACGCTCGCCTGGACCAACTTCGACCACAACGAGGCGAACAATCTCGGCAACGCGCAGATCACCACGCCCGATCCGCTCGCGGGCTACAACGCGCTCGCCGCGCAGGTGGCGGCATCGGGCATCAAGGCGGTCAATGGCGAGATCGTGATCGACGACCGTCTCTTCGATCCCTTCAACTTCCGCGACGAGTTCGATCTTCGCTCGATCTTCGTCAACGACGATGTGGTCGACGCGATCATCGGACAGGGCGGCGCGGGCTCGGCGGCGCCGGTGGATTACCGGCCGAGGTCGGCGGCGTTCACGGTTCAGTCCACCCTGATGACGGGCGCGGCTGGCACGCCGGCGAAGATCACGGTCACGCCCACGGACCCGACCTGCTTCGGCACGCTTCCTTGCAGCGGCGCGCTGAGCGGCTCGATTCCGGCGGATTACGTGCCGCCGATCGTGCCGAGCTTCCCGATGATCCGCACGTTCCGCATCACGCAGCCTCAGAACTATGCGCGCACCGTGTTCATCGAGGCGCTCGCGCGCGCCGGCGTGACGGTCACGGCATCGGCCGTCGAGAACAATCCGGTGCAACTGCTGCCCGCGAAGAACTCGTATGCCGCGAACACGCGCGTGGCGCAGCTCACGTCGCAGCCGTACAGCGAATATGCGAAGTGGATTCTTAAGGTCAGCTACAACATCGGCGCGGATACGAGCCTGATGCTGTTCGGCGTCGCGAACAACGGCTCGACCACGCTCGACGGCGCCCTCGCCGCCGAGAACGCGAAGCTCTCGACCTCGCCGTTCAATGTGCCGATGTCACAGACGCATTTCATCGACGGCAGCGGCGGCGGCGAAACCACGGCGACGCCGGTCGCGGTCATCGCGATGCTGCGCGCGATGAACGGCCGTCCGGCCTTCCCCGCCTATGTCGATTCGATGCCGTTCCTGGGCGTCGACGGATCGCTCGCGAGCACGACGAATTTCGAAAGCGATCCGACGCTCGCGGGCGCGAAGGGTCGCGTGTATGCGAAGACGGGAACGTATGTGACGGGCGTCGAGAACCCGGACGGCAGCACCACGAGCACGCTCAAGGGACAGGCGCTCGCGGGCTATATCGATGCGCAGAGCGGCCGCAGGCTCGCCTTCGCGCTGGTGGTGAACAACGTGCCGATCACCGATGTGCCCGACATCATCAACGTCTTCAACGACGAGGGCACGATCGCGGCGAACATCTGGAAGCTGCAGTAGCGTCCGGGATCACCACTCTGTGATGAACGCCAGCACCGCGCGATTGAACGCGCCGGGGCTGGCGACGTTCATGCCGTGCGACGCCCCCGCGATCGTCTGACGCTCGGCGAACTCGATCCACTCTTCCAGCTTCTCGACGTTGTTGCGGAACATGCGCGGGCTCTTCTGGCCGTCGATCAGCAGCGTGCGGCACTTGATGTCGCGCGCCAGCTCGCGCGTGTAAGCGGGCAGCGGATCGCGGAACTGCCGCGGCAGCGTGAGCACGTTGTCGAGCGCCATGCGCCGAAAGCTCTCCGTGCTCTTCTTCCAGAAGCCCGGCATGCTGACCGAATCGACGAACATTTCGAGGCCACGGTCGAACTCGCCCTGCTCGATCAGTTCGGCCACGCGCGCACGCAGCGCGTTGGTCGCGGGCGGCAGCGTCGCGGGCACGGCCTGCGGCGTGGTTTGCAGCGGACCACCGGGATCGGCGAGCGTGAGCGTCTTGACCAGGCGCGGAAACTCGCGCGCCAGATGAAACGCGACGCAGCCGCCGCGCGAATGGCCGACCAGATGCACCGGCGCGAGATCGAGCGCCTCGATGAACGCCGCCATTTCCGCGACGTGCGTCTCCCAGCCGAATTCGCCCTGCACGAAGGCATCGACGGCGGGCCAGTAATGCGACAGGCTCGGCACGATCACGCGGAAATGCTTCGCGAGCGGTAAAACCTGCGCGCTCCAGTAGCGGTAATCGCACAGCGATCCATGCACGAGCACGAGCGGCTCGCCCTCGCCGCACTCGATATACGGCACCGAAACCCCCGATGCGGTCGTCGCGAACGACGGTTCGGGCAGGCCTTGCACAGCGGTGAGGACGGAAAGATCGGTTCGCGCGTTCATGGGATTCGCTCCTTTGATGCGACTATGCGCCGCGCTGCACCAAAAGAAAAACGCATAATTTTGATAGAATCGTTCAGATTTTCTGATAGCGACCACCCGCTCCGACCATGAAAGCGCTCGACCTGGATGTCCTTTCGATGATCATCGCCGTCGCGGACACCGGCAATATCAGCCGGGCGGCGGAACTCGTGCATCGCTCGCAATCGGCGGTGAGCATGCAGATCAAGACGCTGGAAACCGCGCTGGGCAAGGCGCTGTTCGTGCGCAAGCCGCGCAGCGTGGTGCCGACGCAGGACGGCGAAGTGCTGCTGACTTACGCGCGCCGCATGATCGCGCTGCGCGACGAGGCGTGGGCGGCGGTTGTCCGCCCCGATGTGACCGGGCGCGTGGTGATCGGCGTGCCGGACGATTACGCGTCGTCGCTGTTTCCGCCCATCCTCAAGAAATTTTCCGCGACGTATCCGAAGGTCGAGATTCAGGTGGTCGGCCTGCCGAGCCTCGCGCTCGCGCCGATGGTGAAAGACGGCAGCGTCGATCTCGTGTGCGCGACGCGCGTGAAGGGGCTTTCCGGCGACTTCGTGCGCCACGAGCCGATGGTGTGGGCCGCCGCGCCGGGCGACACCGAAATCTGGAAGGAGCGGCCCTTGCCTATCGCCGTGTTCCTGCCGGGCAGCGTCGCGCGCGAGAACGCGATCCGCAGCCTGGAGCACGCGCGCATCGCGTATCGCACGTCCTACGAGAGTCCGAGCCTGCTCGGTCTCCTGACGATGGCCGAAGCCGGTCTCGCCGTCACGCCGCTCGCCCGATGCGCGGTGCCTGCGCATTTCACGCTGCTCGGGCCGGCGCAGGGTTTGCCGGATATCGGCACGCTGGAAGTGGTGCTGGCGAGAAGCGCGGCGTCGAGACGTCCGCCGTGCGACTTTCTCGCCGAGCGCATCATGGCCGACTTGCGGCGCTGATTTCGGCTTCGATCGCGCGCATGCGGCGTGCGGTCCACGCGCGCAGCATGCCGTTCGATGCGACCATCGGCAGCGATGCCGCCATGATGCGATACACGTCGTTGCGCCCGATCTTCGAAATCTCGTGCGGATCGAGCCATGCGTCGTTTCGCGCGAGCAGCACGAGCGTGTCGAGGCCGATCATGATCGGCCACAGACACGCGAGGCGCAGACGGATCGCGCCCGACGGAATCGCGAGCGTGTAATCGACCGCGTCCTGAAACAGCGCGAGCGACACGCGCAGCAATTCGAACAGCACCGGCCGCGCGCGCGCCGAACACTCGGGCTGCAAGAGATCGTGCGGCGTCAGGCCGTGACGCGCGAGCAGCGCCTGCGGCAGATAGCATCGGCCGATGCGCAGATCGCGCGCGCAATCGCGCAGCACGTTCGTCATCTGCAAAGCCTTCCCGAAGCGCACGCCGAGCGCGAGCATCGTCTCGGGCGCGGCCTTCAGCGTGCCGGGCATGTGCGCGTAGGTCATCTTCGTCCAGAATTCGCCGACGCAGCCCGCCACCAGATACGTGTAGCGGTCGAGCTCGCCGAACTCCTGCAACGCGACGATGCTTCCCGAGGTTTCGTCGGGGAAAGTGCGCAGATCGAACTCCATGCCGGTCGTGAGCGTCGTGACGATATCGCGGACGGCGGCCTGATCGTCGCGGCTCAGTTGCGGCAGGATCGCGAGCGCGGCGCCGAGCGATTCGAGCAGCGCGCGTTCATCGGGTTGCGCCTGCTGTCCCGCGACTTCGCCCGATATGCGCGCGAGCGCGCCTTCGTCCGGCGCGCCGTTGACTTGCGCGCGCAGCGAGAGCAGCAGCTCGAGACGGCGTTGCGGCGAGATCAGCGAGGTATCGGCAATGGTGTCCGCCGCGCGCGCGAGCAGATAGGCGAGCCCGATGGGATCGCGCATCGTGGTCGGCAGAATGCGCAGCGTGAGATAGAACGACCGCGACACGCTCTTGAGAAGCGGGCCCAGCAGAAAGGCCCGGGGCGAATTGTTCATGACCTGGATGGATGGATCGGCAGATGCGCGATGATCGCGCGCCGCCGCATTGTATCCGTCCGCGTGAAGTCACGAACTCACCGCGTGCATCGGCCTAATGATGACGCGCGTGCTTCGGATGACGATTCGGCCGAGGCTCCGTATGCAGCACGACGCGCTCGGGCGCGTTCGATACCTCGGCCTGCGTGACGGATTGCTCGACCGATCGACCAAGCGGTTCGAGCATCACCTGCGCGCTTCCCGCTCGCAGCAGGCCGAGTTCGCTTGCCGCGGCGAACGACAGATCGATCACACGGCCTCTGGTAAAGGGACCGCGATCGTTGATCCGCACGACGACCGAGCGCGTTTTCGCGAGATTGCTGACGCGCACATACGACCCGAGCGGGAACGTGCGATGCGCGGCCGTAAGCGCCTGCATGTCGTAACGTTCGCCGCTTGCGGTGCGACGCCCCTGAAACTTCTTGCCGTAGTATGACGCCCAGCCGATTTCCGGCGCGACAGTCGCTCTCGCATCGTGATACTCGAGCGAATCGGCGTTCAGCGTGACGCTCTCGCCGCCCTGCGTCGAATCCTTGGCGCGCAGACCTTCCGTGAAAGCTGGCGGTGCGCCCGCGTCGTCTTCCTTCGACGGCGCGCGCGAGTCATTGGCGCAAGCGCTCAACGCGACGCACGCAGCGGAGGCGGCAGCGACCGCGACTGCGGCCGAGCGCCAGCGCATGATGAATCCGTTGTCCTGCATGAGCGAGCTTCTCCATGAAATGCCGACACAACCGGTTCGGCTCGCTCACAACGCCTACTTGTCGTCAAAGTTGACGAACGCCCCTTAAATATGACCCATCTTTACAGATGCGGCCTCACATCACATCGACGCCACTTCCGGCTGAGCCTTCTGCGCGGCGATCAGATCCGGCATCAGCGCCCAGACTTCCGCGCGCAGATATTCCTCGAACTGCTCGCGCACCTCAGGATGCTGGAGCGCGAACTGCACCGTCGCCTTCAGATAGCCGAGCTTGCTGCCGCAGTCGAAGCGCGTGCCGAAGTAGCGATAGCCCAGCACCTGCTCGACCGCGAGCAGCGAGCCGATCGCATCGGTCAGCTGGATTTCGCCGCCGACATTCGGCTTCGTCCTGCGCAGATGCTCGAAGATGCTCGGCATCAGCACATAACGGCCGACGACGCCCAGATTCGAAGGCGCGAGCGCTGGCTGCGGCTTCTCGACGATGCCCGACATCTTGATGACATCCTCTTCCCACTCGCGCCCTTCGATCACGCCATAAGAGGCGCTGTCCTCGCGTGCGATGCGCTCCACGCCGATCACCGAGCTGTGATAGTGATCGAAGACTTCGACGAGCTGCTTCATGACGGGCTGCGCGCCATGCAACAGATCGTCCGCGAGAATCACGGCGAACGGCTGGCCGCCGACGAGGCGTTCCGCGCACAGCACCGCATGACCGAGACCGAGCGCTTCGGGCTGGCGCACATAGAAGCAATCGACGTTCGCGGGCTTGATCTTGCGCACCACGTCGAGCAACGCGGTCTTGTTGCGCGCTTCGAGTTCCACTTCCAGTTCGTAGGACTTGTCGAAGTGATCTTCGATCGCACGCTTGCCGCGCCCGGTGACGAAGATCATCTCCGTCATGCCCGCCGCGATGGCTTCCTCCACCGCGTATTGAATGAGCGGCTTGTCGACCACTGGCAGCATTTCCTTCGGGCTTGCCTTGGTCGCGGGTAAAAAGCGTGTGCCGAGACCCGCGACTGGAAACACCGCCTTGGTCACCTTAAGCATGACTGCTCCCTCCAGATCTGAACCGGTAATTTGGGTTGTGGAAACCGGCGCTGCTGTTCTGATTGCCGGTCGATTCGATTGCGTGACCTACTCGGCTTCTTCCATTCTTGGCGAGGCCATGCGATTCGGGCCGCGCGCGCGCAAGGGGCTCAGGGGGTCGTTGCGCAGCGCATCGCGATAAGCAGAAGCGGCCACGAGAACAAGCAGTACAGCCAGACCGGCGATTGCATGCATATCCATGATTCACATCCATTCGTCGTTGAGTTGGAATCAAAGTAGCAGAAAAAAATCGATAAATAATGCGCGTCTAAATCGCGAATTTTTTAGTTAGGCGATGGAAAAAGCGTGCTCTAAGATGGGCTCATCCCACTTTCCGGACCTGCATTCCGATGAGCGATTCTTCCGTATTCGCGGCTTCCTCCGTGCATCAATCCAGCGCAGTCGTCGATGACAAGGATGTGGCGATCAACGCGTGGCGTGGCATAGCGGCGTTGCTCGTCGCATATTTTCATTGCCGGCAAGTGACGTGGATCGGCATGCAGCAGTTTCATCGCATGTCGCCCACGCTGGATGCGAATACGATCATCAGTTATCTGACGTTTCCCATCGCGTGGGGCTCGGCCGGCGTGCCGATATTCTTCGTCATCAGCGGCTATTGCATTCATCGTGCGATGGCGCGCAAGCTGATCGCAGATCCTTTAGCGCCGCTCGATGCAGGCAATTTTATTCTGCGACGCTTTGCACGCATCTATCCCGTGTTGCTTGCAGCGTTATTGCTGACGCTCGCGCTGGATTCACTGAGCAGCACGTTCGTGCCGGTCAGCCACAAGATCAATCCTTTCGATCCGCACGCTTTCATCGTCAATCTGTTTTCACTGCAAGGCATCGCAGGCAAGACCTTCGGCTCGAATGGCGCGCTCTGGACCCTTTCGATCGAAGTACAGTTCTATCTCGTCTATCCGCTGCTGATCGCGCTGCGGCGTCGCATTGGAATGCGTGGCGTGCTGGTTTGCGTGGGGCTGGTGAATATCGTGTCCGCGTTGCTGTTGGAACGGCATCAAATCGTCGTGTTCACGTCATATTGGTTCGCGTGGACTATCGGCGCGTGGATTGCCGAAGCGAAAGCTCAAGGCATTCACGCACGGCCTCGCATGGGCCTGATCGCAGCGGGAATCGCGCTCGCCGGATGCGCCGCGTTCAGCGCCGCGCAATTTGCGGCGTTTCAACTCTGGGCCATCGCGTTCGCGGTCTATCTGTTCTCCGCGCTCGACACGCCGTTGCGCGATTCATTCGCCGTGCGCGGGCTGTCGTGGATCGGCGAATTCAGTTTCTCGCTCTATGTCGTGCATTTGCCGATCTTCGTGCTGCTCGGATCGGTCTTGTTCCGCTCGGCCTTGCAAACGCAAATCTGGGCTTCGTTTGGTTTTACGGCCGTGGCGGTCGCGGTGGCGTTCGGCTTTTACTTCATGGTCGAACGCCCCGCAATGCGCTGGTCCGCAGCGCTCAAGCGTTCGCGGCGCTGAGCGCTCGCGGCGATCAGCGCTTGCGCGCCCGACCCGCCACGTCGTTCAGGATCTTCTCCACGCTTTCCACATAGCGTTGCGTACCGAAGCGGCTCGTCGCATTGACATAGCCTTGCTCGACGAGCCGCTCCCGCAACGGCTCGTTGCTCTTCAACCGTTCGAGAATGCGCGCGAGTTCAGCCGCGTCGCCCGGCGAGCAGAGAATACCGTTCTCGCCATCGTCGACGATATCCATCACGCCGCCCGCGCGTGTCGCGACAACTGGCCGCTTCGACAACATGCCTTCGATGATCACGCGCCCGAACGGCTCCGGCATGATCGACGTATGCGTGACCACATCGACTGCTTTCATGCACGCGGCGATATCGTTCTGAAAGCCCAGGAAATGCACGCGCTCCGCAAGCCCGTGCTCCAGCACGTACGCACGCAATTCCGCCTCGTACTCATCCTCGCCGAAGAGCGCCGCGCCGACGAACACCGCGTGCATCTCCTGACACTCGCGCAGCGCTTCGAGCAGCACATGCTGCCCCTTCCATCGCGCGAGCCGGCTGAAACAGCCGACGACGAACGCATCTTGCGGCAAGCCGAAACGCGCGCGAAACTCATGCTGCGCGACCGATTCCAGTTCCGTGAACGGCTCCGACGAAATGCCGTTGAACACCACGTCGAGCCGCTCCTCGCGCAGACGCGTGAGCGCGGTGACCGCCGCCGCCGATGCGGTCGAATTGGCGATCACGTGTTCGAGCATGAGCTTCGTGCACCACTTGATGATGGCAAGCTGCGTGCGCCCGAAATGTTCCTCGCTGACGATATCGCGCAAATGCCACACCACCGGTCTGCGCGCGATGAGACCGGCGATCGCGCCGATGACCATCGCGCGTTGCGTGTTCACATAGATCACGTCCGCATTACGCGATTTATCCAGCGTGCCGCGCAAGAGCCTGAGCACGCCGCGCAGCATGCCGGCGCCAGGACGCGTCTTGCCGTCCTTGCGCAGATCGCCGAGCGATTTGCCGTCGAGCACGTCGACCTTCACGCCGACCGCCTCCAGCGCGATGCGAAAAGGTCCGTCGTCGAAGAGCACGGTCTGCACGTCGCCGCGCATGTTCTTCACCACTTCGAGCATCGAGAGCTCCGCGCCGCCGAGCGCACCGCTCTGATCGACGGCCAGTACGCGCAGATCGCTCAACGGTGCTTCATTTTCAGGCGCTTTCTCTTCGACCGGCGGCGGTGGCAGCACGAACTGCGGCGCGATGCGCGCGATGTGCGCCAGCAAGCCCTCGCGAAAGCGCTCGTTGGAAAAGCGTTCGGCATTGCTGCGGCAATCGGCGGCATCAAAGGTGAAGAGACCGCTTTCGAAGGCCACCACCGCATCGATGATCGCGTCGGGCGTTTGCGTCTGGAAGAACATGCCGGTGGGTTGCGGGCCCCATGCGTCGCGCACCGTTTCCAGCGCCCCGCCCTTGCCGAATGCGATCACGGGCGTTCCGCATGCCTGCGCCTCCACGACCGAGATGCCGAAATCCTCTTCCGCCGCGAACACGAAAGCCTTCGCGCGGCGCATGTTGTCGTGCAAGACGGCGAACGGCTGATAACCCATGATCTCGACGTTCGGCGTCGCCTTCGCGCGAATCCTGTTCATGTCGGGACCATCGCCGATCACGACGAGCTTGCGCTCCGGCATGCGCGCGAACGCCTCCACGATCACGTCGATCTTCTTGTACGGCACCATGCGCGATGCCGTCAGATAGAAGTCTTCCTTCTGCGCGCAGGGATCGAATGAATCGACATCGACGGGCGGAAAGATCACCTTCGACGATCGCCTGTACACCTTGTGAATGCGCCGCGCGATGAACTCCGAATTGGCGATGAAATGGTTCACCGAGTTCGACGTGCGGATATCCCAGTTGCGCACGTAATGCAGAATAAGCCGCGCGAACAGCGATTTCACGCCAGCGGTGAGATTCGATTGCTGAAGATACTGATGCTGCAAATCCCATGCGTAACGTATCGGCGAATGCACGTAGCTCACGTGAACCTGATCGGGCCCGGTCAGCACGCCCTTGGCGACCGCGTGACTACTGGATATAACGAGGTCATAAGCGGAAAGATCGAGTTGTTCGATCGCAAGCGGCATCAGCGGCAGGTATGCGCGATAGCGCTTCTTCGCGAACGGCAGTTTTTGAATGAACGATGTCGTCGCGCGCTTGCCGCGCAGGAACGATCGATCCTCCAGAAAATCCACGACGCTGAAAATATCCGCATCCGGAAAGCACGCGATGATCTGCTCCAGCACGCGCTCCGCGCCTGCGTAGGTCACGAGCCAGTCGTGCACGATCGCGACGCGCGGCGCGCCGCCCGCGACCTTCGCGCTGTGCTCGCGGCGCACCGCGGGCGTGTCCTCGTGCAGAAAGTGACGAGTCTTTGCGCCTCCGGCGAGCGCGTCTTCGAATTCCATTTTCATGCGTCACTCCCCGCCTTCAAAGATGAATTGGTGCGTCCGATGAGTTTTTGTGTGAACGCCGAGGCCAGCGCGCGCAACGCAGGGCGCGTCAACACAGACCATCCTGCGTTGGCGAGCGCGAGCAGCAGCGCCGCCGCTATCGCCTGAAGCGGATGCGTCATCGAGTCGATGAACTCAGCGAGCACGAGCCCCGCGACGAGAAACGCGAGATGCGCGAGCATGTCGAGCGCGATCGGCTTCGCCCGCACACGCGACATCCAGAGCAGCACCGCGTAATCCGCGAGCGAGCGCAGCGCGACCACGCTCGCCGCGCCCACCGGTCCGAAGCGCTCGATGCCGAACCACAACAGCGCGACGAAGAACGGCAACTGGACGAGGCTCGCGCACGCCGCCACCGCCGGATTGATTTGCGATTGAATCAGGATTCGCATGACGCTCGCCTGTCCGACAAGCCACACGGCGACCACCAGAATGCGGCCGACGGGCGCGCTCGCGATAGCAAGGTCGGCGCCGATCCACACATGCAGGAACGGTTCGAGCACGAGCATCGCGAAGAGCGCGAACGGCGTGAATACGCCATTGAGAAATTCGAGCGAAGTCGTCGCCATGCCGTTCGCATTGCTGCGATCGATCGAGGAAAGGCGCGGGAACAGCGTGCGCACCATGGCATTCGGCAGCATGTTCAGGCGCGTGACGAGGTTCTGCGGCACCGTGTAATAGGTGACGAAACGCGCGCCCAGATGCGCGCCGAGCAGCACGCGATCGAGCGAATCGGTGAGCATCGTCGTGATGGACGACACGAGCATCCAGCCGCCGAAGCGGAACAGCCCGCCCGCGACACTTCGTCTTGGCCAGTCGATGCGGCTAATCCCGAGCAGCCTGAAGCTCGCCTTCGCGAGCAGCAGCGCCGCGATCAACCGCGCGAGCACGGCGGCCGCGATCACCGTTTGCAGGTTCGGCGCGATGAACCACGCGGCGCCCAGCGGTAGCAACTGAAAGAGGAACGTGCCGAAGGTCTGGTTCGCGTTGTAGACGCCGAAGCGCTCCATCGCGTTGATCGCGCCCGCGAAGACCCACGAGACATTCGCGAGCGGAATCGCCATCGCGAGCCACGGCAATGCGCGATAAACCTCGTGCTGCAGGGCAGGCGCCGAATGAGCGACATAAGCGGTATAGAGAAACGCGCCGAAGTAGATCGCCAGTCCGCCGATCACACCCGTCGCGAAGTTGAGCCATACGGCGCTCCAGAACACGCGCGTGCGTTGCGCGATATCGCCCGCCGCGTGGGCCTTCGCGATCTGATGTTGCGCGGCCATGCTCATGCCGAGATCGAGAATGCTGAAATAGCCGATGAGCGTCCACACGAGACTGACGACGCCGTAACGCTCCACGCCCACGAGCCGGATATACGCGGGCACCGTCGCGAGCGAAACGAAAGTCGGCAGGATCAACCCGACGAAGTTGATCGCGACGTTTCTGACCATGCTCTTTTCCATCGGCTTTCCTCGCGCACTCAGCTCTTCGGCGTCCATCGGTACATCATTACCTTGCCGCGCGCGTCTTCCTCGACGAACACGAGATACTCGCCATTACCGCGCCGATGCGCGCTCACGCCGTTGGGCACATCGACCCATCCGGACGCGTGACCCACCTCCGGCCCCGGCCTGATGACGCCGACTTCGCGGCCCGAGTCCTTGTCGTACACATGCACGTCGCCGACCGGTTCGACAGCGAACACGTATTGCCCTTCCACCGTCACGCCGATGATCGTCGAGAGCGGCCTGGCTTGCGTGTCCCACGGCAGATCGATCGAATAGCGCGCGGCCGGGCCGCTGGACCAGTGGTCGTAGCGCACCAGACGGCGGCCGACTTCCTTCCAGTAGCGTGAATCGAAGGGCTCGTCGGACGTGTAGCCCGTCACGTACATCGTGTCCGAAGGCGCGTCGTACACGGCGCGGCGCAGTTCGGTGAACGGCGCGGGCACGGCGTAGGTCTGGATGTCCGCGTAGTCGTAGATGGGATTGCCTTGTTTGTCGAGACCGCCATAACGCAAGCGATGAATGCCTCTCACGTCGCTCGTGCGCCAGATGTCGCCTCTGGCATCGACCCACCATCCCCAGCCACCGGCCAGACGCGCCTTGCCCTGATTGCGCCGAAACTCGTTCGTATCGAAGCGTCCGTCGCCGTTCGAATCGCGCCAGATCCATTCGCCGCCTTCGGGCCGGTTCGGCACGTTGCGCACGGGACGCGCGCGGCCCGCGATGAATCCCGATGGAATCGCCAGCTCGCCGTCGCGTTTTTCGTCGAAGCGATAGATCTTCAGGTGATCTGCGTACATGTCGGTGAGATACAGAAACGTGCGGCCTTCGAGCCGGCGCGCGATGGGCAGCCCCGGCCATTGATCGACGTGAAAGACCGGGTCGTCGGGATATTTGAAACGGCCCGACAGAAAGCCCGCGTATTTCCATTCCTGTCCGGCAGGCTTCGATAAATCCAGCTCGAAGCGCTTGTTGCCCGTGTACACGCTGTCGGGTCTGCCGGGATCGATCCACGCACCGTCCACGAACAGCAGTCCTTGCACTTGCCAGCGCAGCGCGCCGTTCGGCGCATAGCTTTCAAGCGTCGCGCCGAGTCCCGCGCCGATCGGACCGTCGTGCACGCCGACACCGTTGGTCGACACATAGACATTGCCCGATGCGTCCACGCCCACGCCAGTCAGGCCGTTGAAGCGCCTCGGCCCCGGCTTGCCCGCGACGCCCGCGAAAATGCCGCCGCGCTCGCCGAGCGCGCCCGACTCGCGAAACGCCTTGCCTTGCTTCGTAAAGAAGATGACTTGCTGGCGCGGACCGTTATCCGCGATCAGCAAACGCCCTTGCTGGTCCAGCGCGATATCGGCTGCGATGTTGTCGGCCGGCAAACGCGGCGCATCGTCGATGAGCGCGCCCGAGGCCGCGTAATGCGCGATGCGCGGATGCTCGCCCAGACTTTCGACGATCGCCCACAACGAGCCATCCGGTGCGAGCGCGATGCGCCCGGGTTGCGGCGCGCTCCATTGCCCATTCTTTTGCATCGACTGCGCGTTGTAGCTTTCAATGCGATCCTGCGCCGTGTTCGCGACATATAACGACGCGTCGCTCGCAGCCAGCCCGCCTATGTCTTGCCGCGCATCGTCGGGCGTGTCGTTGACCGTCAGAAAACTGCGCGCGAGCATCGCGCGCGGGTCCTTGTCGCTTGCGAGCGTCTTTGTCATACCGCCGCCATCGAACGGAACGGCCCGCTGCACGTTGCCGATCTCGCGCCGCGACACGCCGCTCCAGTAGCGTCCCTTGGATGGCCAGACGCCTTCCTTCACGAGCCGGCCCTTCTCATTGCCGACGCCGACCGCGACGAACACGTAACGCGAATTCACCGCGACCGCGTTGCCGCCCGCCGCGCCCCATCCATGCGTGCCGCCCGCCACGCCGAGCACTTTGCCATCGCGATACACGCTCGCTTCCGCGCCGCTCTCGTCCCACGGCGCGTTCGTGAAGACGCGGCCATCGGGCGCGACCGCGATCGCGGTGATGTTGATCTGCGTCCACGCGCCGTCGCCGAAACCGGACGTGTTGCCGATCCATGACGTCTTCGCATCGAGCACGGGTGCGGCCTTTGCATACGACACGACGAGCGCGCAGGCCATGCACACGCTCAGGCATGCCGATCTCAACGACAGAGTGCGCCGCAAATTATTCTCCCAAGCGCCGCCTTCGGCAGCCAAGTCCCGACGCTTCGGAGGTTAGGGTTCAATTAAAGCTAAAAAAACGAAAATTAATCCGCCGGTTTTCCCGGTGCGCTCAAGACAACTTTTCAAGCGGGGAAATTAAAAAATGGCGATGTCACTTTAAAAAATCGGCGTCGCTCGCGCTGAAACAACGTGGATATTTTTCCGTTTTCTTTTCCCTAGAATCGCCTCACGACATCACCGACGAGGTACAAACTCATGGCCACGCAGCTCAAAGCGATCATCACAGGCGTATCGGGACAAGACGGCGCGTATCTCGCCAAGCTGTTGCTCGACAAAGGGTATGAAGTGGTCGGCACGTACCGGCGCACGAGTTCGGTGAACTTCTGGCGCATCGCCGAACTGGGCATCGACCGTCATCCGAAGCTCCGGCTCGTGGAACACGATCTGACCGACCTCGGCTCGAATCTGCGGCTGCTCGAAACCGCCCAGGCGAGCGAGCTGTATAACCTCGCCGCGCAAAGCTTCGTCGGCGTGTCGTTCGATCAGCCTTCGACCACGGCCGGCGTCACCGGTCTCGGTGCGCTCAACCTGCTCGAAGCGATCCGCGTGATCGATCCGACCATGCGCTTTTACCAGGCGTCCACGTCGGAAATGTTCGGCAAGGTGCAGGCGATTCCGCAAAGCGAGGAAACGCCGTTCTATCCGCGCAGTCCGTATGGGGTCGCCAAGCTGTTCGCGCACTGGACGACGATCAATTACCGTGAGTCGTACAACATCTTCGGCTGCAGCGGCATTCTGTTCAATCATGAATCGCCGCTGCGTGGCCGCGAATTCGTCACGCGCAAGATCACGGACACCGTCGCGAAGATTCGTCTCGGCGAGGAAGAGCTGCTCGAACTCGGCAATCTCGATGCGAAGCGCGACTGGGGCTTCGCGGCCGAATACGTGGAAGGCATGTGGCGCATGCTGCAGGCGAGCGAGCCGGATACCTACGTGCTCGCAACGAACCGCACCGAAACCGTGCGCGATTTCGTGCGCATGGCCTTCAGCGCGGCGGGCTATCAGATCGAATGGACGGGCAAGGGCGAGCGCGAACGCGGCATCGACGTCGCGACGGGCCGCACGCTCGTTCGCGTGAACCCGAAGTTCTATCGCCCGGCGGAAGTCGATCTGCTGATCGGCAGCGCGGAGAAGGCGCGCGAGAAGCTCGGCTGGACGCCGAAAACCACGCTCGAAGAGTTGTGCACGATGATGGTCGAAGCCGACATCAAGCGCAACGAACTGCAGCCGACATTCTAGGCGAGCCATGGCACGACGACGCGCACTGATCACCGGCCTTTCGGGCTTCACGGGCCGCCACATGGCGGTGGAACTGACCGAAGCGGGCTATGACGTCTGGGGCACGACGACTTCGCCCGACGGCGACGTGCCCGATGCGGTCGCCGTTCCCGTCGATCTGCTCGACGCGGATGCGCTCGCGTCCTTCGTGACCGATGCCCGCCCCGATGTCGTCGTGCATCTCGCGGGCGCGGCGCACGTCACGGGCAATCCGCCGGATCGCACGTATCTCGTGAATATCGTCGGCACGCGCAATCTGCTCGCGGCGCTGGCGACGCTCGACAAGAAACCGCGCGCGGTTCTGCTCGCCAGCACCGCGAACGTGTATGGCAACGCGTCGGTCGAGATCATCGACGAGAACGTCGCGATTCAGCCCGCGAACGACTATGCAGTCAGCAAGCTCGCAATGGAGCACGCGGCGCGGCTATGGCTCGATCGTTTGCCGCTGATCTTCGTGCGGCCGTTCAACTACACGGGCGTGGGACAAAGCGAAGACTACGTGCTGCCGAAGATCGCCGGGCATCATGCGCGGCGAGAAGCGCGCATATCGCTCGGCAACCTTGCTGTGAGCCGCGACTTCTCCGATGTGCGCGATGTCGTCGCCGTCTATGCGCGCTTGCTGGAGGCCGCGCCGGTCGGCGAGACGTTCAACATCTGCTCGGGCCACGGTCATTCGCTTGGCGACGCGCTGCGCATGCTCGCGCACATCGCCGGATATGAGATCGATGTGTTCGTCGATCCGAAGTTCATGCGGCGCAATGAGATTGCGCGGCTGGTCGGGTCCAATGGCAAGCTGCGGCGTGTGATCGGCAATGTACCGCATACGCCGCTTGCCGATACGCTCGCGTGGATGCACGAAGCTATGCGCTCGCGTTGAGGTATTCGCGCGACGAACAACGCCGCGCGAATACCGCATCGACTCGTCTCAGTGCACCGGCCCGACCTGAATGGCTTCCTCATAAACCGCCGCGACGCGCTTCGCAATGACCGAGCGATCGAAGTTCTCCCACGCATAGCGTCTGCACGCGGCTTCATCCGGCAAGTCGAGCGTGCCATCGAATGCGGCGGTCAGGCCGTTCGCGATGGCATCCGCGCCCGTCGATTCAAGCACCAGATCTTCCGATAACCCGCGCACCGCTTCGGGTAATCCGCCGACCGGCGTCACGAGCACCGGCGTACCCGACGCGAGCGATTCCACGGTGATAAGGCCAAAGCCTTCGAGCGCCACGGTCGGCACGATGCTCACATCCGCCGCGCGATAAAGAGATGCAAGCTGTTCATCGGGAACGAAGCCGAGCAGACGCACGTTGTCGTCGAGACCGGCGGCGTCGATACGCGCCTGCAGCTCTTCGGCAATACGTCCCTTTCCCGCGATCAGCAACAACACATCCGGCACCTTCTGCTTGACGCGCTTGATCGCATCGATGAGCGACTCCAGCCCCATGCGCCGCACGAGCCTGCGAACCGCGAGCACGATCGGACGCCCGGCCGGCAATTGCAGACGCCGGCGCGCTTCGGTGCGCGTCATGTTGACATCGAACTGCGCGACATCGACGCAACCCGGCACCACGCGAATACGTTCTTCCGGCACGCCATAACGCGCATGCAGGATCTGCCCGAACGCCTCCGACAAGACGATCAGACGCGCCGAGCGCGCATACACGCGCCGCTCCAGCATGAACTTCGCGCGCTGGCCGAGCGAATCCGCGCCTTCCACATGACTCTCGTCGGCCCACGGCCCCTGAAAATGCGAGACCTGCGCGATGCCGCGCGTCACATCGAGACCGGGAAACGTATAGAGCGCGAAATGCGACGACACGACGTCGGGCCGTTCGGCACGCAGCGTGTCGCGCAATGCACTGCGCGCGTTCATCAGACGACGCGGCAGCGAATGCGCCGCAGGGCCGAAGCCGCGAATCGCGCCGCCGGTGTCCGCCGCCACTTGCGGCGAGCCCGCGACCACCCCGCGCACTTCCACGCCCGCATCCGGCAGCGCGCCGACCAGCGTGTAATACA
Source organism: Caballeronia hypogeia (assembly GCF_001544875.2). Taxonomy (GTDB): domain Bacteria; phylum Pseudomonadota; class Gammaproteobacteria; order Burkholderiales; family Burkholderiaceae; genus Caballeronia; species Caballeronia hypogeia. The sequence continues at coordinate 56,114 of NZ_FCOA02000004.1, read as the reverse complement.
TGCGGTCGAGGCCGCCCGCGCGCTCGGGAAACCAGTGCATTCCGATTTGCAGCGACTTGATGGATGGCGTGCTCATAGGCGTGTGTCCTGATGGTAGTTTTGTTCAGCGCTTCATGCGCGGGATTGCGCCGCAGCCGTATTCAAAGGCGCAGCAGAGCCGTTACGCTCGCGCTTCGCGAAGCTGCGATAGAGGTCGAGATAGCGCCGCGCCATGCGCGCCCAATTGAAGTTCGAAGCAAGCTCGCGCGCCGCCTCGCCCATGCGCGCACGACGCGCAGGCGACGCCGCCAGTTCACCGATCGCATGCGCGAGCGCGCTTGCGTCGTCGGGATCTTCGAGCACGATGCCGCATTCCTCGCCGATGATCTCCGCGCCACCCGCCGTACGCGCCGTGATGACAGGCAAGCCAGCCGCGAGCGCTTCGAGCAGCGAGAGGCTCATCGCTTCATAGCGCGAAGGAAACACGAAGGCGTCGACGGAATGCATGAGTGTCGGCATGTCCTTCACGAGCCCCAGAAAATGCACGCGATCCGCGATGCCGAGCGCGCGCGCCTGATCCGGATAAGGACTGCCGGGCAGATAACCCGCCACGACGAGCTGAACGTTCGCAGGCAAGGACACGAGCGCTTTCAGCACGGTCTGCAGGTTCTTGCGCGGCGTGCGCAGGTCGCCGACGAAAAGCAGAAGACACGCATCGTCGCGCAGGCCGAATTGCGCCCGATTCGTAGTCGCCGTGCTGAAGGCTTTCGTATCGACGCCGTTATAGACGACTTCGACGCGCGCTCTTTCGATTCCGCCCGCGCGAATCTCCTCCGCCACTTTCTCCGACACCGCCGCCACCACGCGCGAACGACGATACGCCCAGCCTTCGAGCCACGCGTTGCTGCGGCTATAGATGACCTGATACGCGGACCACGCGCCGCCCGTCACGCGGAACGGGTAGTAGGGACTTTTCAGCCAGCCGCCATGCACGAAATGCGCGGTGTTCACATCGGCGCACGACCAGGTGATGAAGCCATTCACGTGCAGCACGTCATATTCATCGTGATGCGTGCGCAGCCAAAGCGCGCTCTTCATCGCGAAGACCTGCTGCTTGACGAGGCGCGTCGGCCACGCACGCGACGCGCTCACGCGCACCCAGCGCAGACGTTCATGCTCCAGCAACTCGGGCGCGACCTGCGACGCGACGAGAATCACCTCGTGCCCCTCGGCGAGCGCCGCGCGCGCGATCTCATGGTTGACGCGGCCTTGTCCGTCGTTATGTCGCACGACGTGCGTGACGATCGCGATTCTCATTGGTTTGCCCTTGAGTGAGAGAGAAGAATGCAGTGCGGCGACGAACAAGCTTCGCGTGATGGCGCGCGGCGATGATCGAGCACAGCCCCGTGAACAGCAGCGAACCGCCGGTGCCCACAAAAGTATTCGCGAACACGAGAATGCCGATCATCGAGAAGGAGAGGCTCACGGCGGCCTGCGCGAACTTGTCGTCGCGCAGCGAGAACGACGCGCGCAGCGCGCGCACCAGCAACAACGCGACGCCCGCCATGTACAGGAGGCCGCCCGGCCAGCCGAGCACGAACGGCACGTTCATCACGCCGCTGTCGAAGCTGCCGTATTTGCCGAGATCGCCGTTCGCGCTCGCGAGCTTGGTGGACGTGCCCGTCGCGCCGAAGCCCTCGCCGGTGACATCGGTGAAGGCCGTCACCATGAAGTTCGCGTAGAACTCGTTGCGCGCCGCGTAGCTGTTGTCGTCGCTCAGGTTGGTCATGGTTTGCAGGCGCGTGCCGAGACGATCCGCGATCGGACCGATGGTCATCAACGGCACCGACAGCGTGACCAGCACGATCGCGCCGAGCAGTATGCGCAGGCGCACACGATTGCTCGCCTTGATGAGCTGCAGCACCATCGAGATGATCCAGCCGCCCCATGCCGAGCGCACCAGCGACAGCCCGAACGACACGAAGCCCAGACCGCCCGCGAGCCACTTCGCGCGCTGCGTGCCGGCCATCACGAAGGTGAGTCCGGCCATCGCGACTAGCGCGAACGGGCCGGACGAATTCATCGTGCTGAATACTCGCACGCCGAGCGGCACCGGCTCGCCTTGCGAGGCCATCTGTGAGCCGATCATCCAGAGCGAATCCCACGGCGGCATGATGAAGAACTGCACGATGCCGTACGCGCCCATCACGAGCAGGCCGTAAATGAAGGTATCGAGCAGCACCTTGCGATACTTCGGATACTCATGGGCGTTCACCATGATGTGAAAGCCGATCAGCACCGGATACAGCCAGTTCGCGAGATCGTAGGTCGCGGCCATCGGTCCGCTCGACGCGACGCCGATCAGATATGCATAGGCGATGCCGAGCAGCATCAGAAGCACGGGCAGCCCGCGCCGTTGCGCGAGCACGCGATACTGACGCAACAGCGTGATGCCGCTGATCATCGTCACGACGAGCGGCGCGATCTGGATCAGGCTCGTCGGCGTGAACGAGCCCTTGCCCCAGTCCGCGAGACGGCGCACTTCCGGGCTCAGAAACCAGATCCACCACATGAAGCCGATGTAGCGCGCCGGGCTCTTGAAATACAGCCACAAGGCCGCGAGCGTCGACATGAGCGGGAACGCGAGCGTGAGCACCGTGCCCTGGCGCGCGAGCACGAGCAGCGCCGTCAGCCCCCAGACGACCGCCTGCGCGGTCCACTCGGGAGGGCCTTTGCGCGCAGCCTTCATCGTGCCGATGCGGGCAGCGAGATCGCGTGGCGCGCGCGGCAGGGACGATGCGTTCATTGCGTGAGCTCGTGCGATGCGAACACGGCGGGCTCGCTCGCGCTTTGATTGACGCCCTGCGCACGCCCGAGCGCCTCGCGCGTGAGGCGCACGTGTTGCAGCGCGAATTCGCGTGTCGTGTAATCGCGCGCGATGAAATGCCTGAGCGCGGCCTGCGCCCGTGCGAGCGCAAGCGATGGGTTCGCGCGCAATTCGTCTACCGCGCGTTTGAGCGCCGCGCGATCGTGCGCGGGCACATATGAAACGTGCCCCGTGCCGAAGTAGTCGCGCAAGCCGCCCACATCCGTGACGATCACGGGCTTGCCCAGCGCCACCGATTCCAGCAGCACCGTCAGGCCCGATGCGTGCGTGTTCGCGCGCAGTGGCACGACGATCACATCGGCCCAGTCGTAAAGTTTGCGCGCCGCGTTCAGGCCGATGGCCGGCGCGATCTCCACATTCGACGCACGCAACGAAGGACTCACGCACCGCCGCGTCGCGATCCGCACGTGGTAGCGCTCATCGTCGCGAAACGCGGAAGCGAGCGTCGTCCAGTCGCGATCGCGATCGTTGCCGATCGCACCGACGCGCAACGGCGCGTGCGGCGTCCACGCGCGCGGCTCCCTGAGCGCGAAGTCCCGCGTGTTGAGGCCATAGAAAACTTGTGTCGCATCGCGGCCGAAATACTCGCGCACCAGCGCCGCGTTGACGCTCGAATGCGTCGTGAGAATATCCGCGCGCGCGATCAGCTTGCGATACGCCCAGCGCCGCAACGCGCCATATTCAGGCCACTTGTCGAGCAGCCAGATCGATTGCGCGAGAAGGAGCGGCTTGTTTCGCGTGCGCCCCTTGAGCAGCAGAAGCAGCGCGGCGGAAAGATATTCCTGCTCGGTATGCGTCCACACCGCGTCGCAGGAAAGGAGCGCATCGCGATTGCGCCACGTATGAATGAAGTCGAAACCGAGCGCCGTTTTCAGCGCGCGCCGCATCAGGCGCATCGGGCGGCTTTCCGCTTTATCGCGCGAATACGAAAGCGCGAACTCCGACGACTCCGCATGATGATAGCCATACAGACAGCCGATGTCGTCGCCCTTGCGATAGCTCCGCGGGTCCGCGCCGTAAAAGAGATGGACATGCACGTGCGTCATAGCGTCCTCGCGGCGGGAAGCGTCTGCGTCGATGTTTCGTTCGCGCGGCGCGCCTGCCATGCGCCACGGCGCACCGCGCGCCAGCGTTCCCATGCGTGCGCCACGCCGCCGCGCATCGCGAGCAGCGCATGCAGCACGCCGGGATAGACACGCGTGCCGATCAACGCATGCCAGAGCCACGCGATCTCGCGATCGAACGATTCCAGCTCTTCGCTCAGAATCAGATGGAAGTTGTACGCGGCGTCCGTCAACGCGCCGAGCGTCTGCGCGTCGCGGCGATCATCGTCGAAACGCTCGGCGGGGAAATGATCGACCGCGATCAGCGGATCGTAGATCACGGTCCAGCCCGCGCGCCGCACGCTCATGCTGAACGCCATGTCGTTGTGGACCTGCGCGCCCGCGCCTCGCAGACGCGTATCGAAACGCAACGACGCGATCGCCGCGCGCCGGTAGCTCATGTTCGCGCCCTTCAGCATGCGCACGGCGCGCGCCGGACCCACGCCGAGATGATGATTGCCGACCACGCGCCCGCTCTTGCGAATCACGCCGATCTCATGGCGCGAGCCGTCGAGCACGCGGCCCTTCTCGTGCACCCAGTCACGTCCGCCGATCGCGCCCAGGCGATCGTTGGCTTCGAACGCATGCGCGATGCGCTCGATCCAGTCGGGGCGCGGCGCGGCGTCGTCGTCGGTGATCGCGATGATGTCGCCCGCCGCCGACTCCAGGCCGCGATTGAGCGCGGCGACCTGACCGCCCGCGCCCGTATCGATCACGCGCAGCACGAAGCCGTTCGCGCTCTTCAGTTCGATGGCAAGACGGCGCGCTGTCGCATCGTCCTCGGGACGCGCGATCACCAGCACTTCGTCGGGACAGCGCGTCTGCACGCGCAGCGCCGCAAGGCAGCGCTTCAGATCCGCCGGCCTTCGATACGTCGGCACCACCACGGAGACTTTCATCGTCATCGCTCGCTCTCTTTTATCGTGTGATCAGCTACCCACGTATTCCTCGACCGCCGCGTATTGCGCGCGCCCATAACCGCGCGCGCGTTGCGGCGTGCCGTTGAGGATCGCGCCCAGTACCGCAATGCCCGCCGTGCGCAGGCGGCGCGATGCCTCGGTGATTTCCGCCTCGTTGTGCGCGCCCGAGCGCAGCACGAGGAAGTTCGTGCCCGCGAGCTTGCCGACGATCAGCGCGTCGGTCACGGCGAGCACGGGCGGCGTGTCGATGAGAATCACGTCGTAGCTCCGGCCGAGCGCATCGAAATACTGCTGAAGGCGCGGTGACATCAACAGCTCCGACGGATTCTCGGGACGCTTGCCCGCCGCGATGAAATCGAGCGAGGGAACGCGCGTCGTGCGGATCGCTTCTTCGAGGCTCACGCTTCCCGCGAGCAGTTCCGCGAGACCCGGCGCCCGCTTGCCGTCGAACGAACGCTCGAGCTTGCCGCGGCGCATGTCGCCGTCGATCAGCAGAACCTTCTTGCCCGTCGCCGCGAGCAGCACGGCAAGGTTCAGGCTAAGAAAGCTCTTGCCCACGCCCGATGCCGGCCCCGTCATCATCACCACGCGGTTGCGCGCTTCCATCAGCGAGAACTGGATCGACGTGCGCAGGCTGCGCATGATCTCGACGCACATGTCGTTGGGGCGCATCGTCACGAGAATAGGGGCTTCGTGAACGGGCTCGCGGCGGCGCTTCGCGTCGGTATCGAACTTGGTCTGCTCGACGCTCTGTGGCACGAGACCGAAGATCGGCAAGGCCGAGACGCGCTCCAGACGCTCCGGATCGTCGATGCCCTTGAAGATCGCGCGGCGCGCGAACACGAAGCCGGTGCCGAGAATCAGGCCGAGAATCACCGCCGCCGACATGATGAGCACCTTCTTGGGCTTCACCGGATCGCCGGGGCGCAACGCGGCATCGACGATATGCACGTTCCCGCCCGTGCCCGCGCGCTGCACTGATAGCTCCTGCACGCGATTGAGCAGCAGCACGTAGATGTCTTCGGCCACCTTGGCGTCGCGCTGCAACGCGACCGCCTTCACTTCCGATTGCGGCAGATCGCGAAAGCGCGATGCATAGCGTTCGCGCTGCGCTTCGAGTTGCGCGAGTTGCTGACGCGCCGTGGCGAGCGACGGATGCAGATCGCCGTAGCGCTGCTCCAGCGTCGAAATCTGCAGGCGCAGCGAGGAAATCTGCGCCTCGTAGTTGATGCTGCCTTCGAGATAGACCTTCGCTTCGTCGCTCGCGTTGATCACGCCCGCCTCGCGCTGATACTCGGTGAGCGCGGCTTCCGCGTGTTGCAGATCGGCCTTGAGGCGCGGCTCCTCGGTCTTCAGGAATTCGAGCATCTTGCTGGCGTCGGCCTGCTTGGTCTCGACATGCTGACGCACATACGACTGAGCCAGCGCATTCGCGATTTCCGCCGCGTGCTCGGGATTCGGATTCTCCAGCGAGATTTGAATGACGCCCGTCTGCTTGCCCTGCTCCGTCACCGTGATGCGCGACTGGAAGCTCGCGATAGCCGAAAGGTCGTTCGCGCGCGTCACCTTGAAGCGCGTGCCGGGGCGCGCGACGAGTTTCGACACGAGCAGATTCACGCCATTGCCGCTCGCCGATTCGCCTGCCTTGCCCTGCAAGAGCACGCGCCCTTGCTTGTCCGCCAGCGTGTAGCGCGAGTCGCCGAGCGCCGTCAGTGTCAGGCCCTGGCCTTCCCATTGCGGCTCGACTTCCATGGAATCGACCTCCGCGATCTCGCCGCCCCACGCATACGAGCTCATGCCGAACCACGGCTTCGCGGGCACGCCCGGCGTCGCGAAACGCGCGGCGATGCTGCCGAGCAGCGGCATCGTCACCGGGGCAACGGAGAAGTTGAGCTTGCATTGCGCGACCACGGGCGCAACCACGCCGCGGCTCTTGATGATCTCGATCTCCGCGTCGGTCGGCAGCGCGCTCGAACCGGCGTTGATGGTCTGGCCGGTTTGCGTCTGCGTGAGCGCCTGCGACGTGTTGTCGTTGGTCTCGACGCGCACGTGCGCGTCGGCGGAATACACCGGCTTCGCGATCGCGCAATACACGGCGGCGGACAGAATCACGAACGCCGCGACGCCGATGAGCCACCAGATGTCGTCGAGCACCGCCTGGATGAGATTGCCGAGGACGACGTCCTCTTCGTCCGGCTTCGGCAAATAGGGATGATCTTGCATGTTCACGATACGGCTCCCCTCAGCGCGTCAGCTGCTTCATGTAGAAAAGCGTCTGCAAGGTCGGCAACACCTGATTGACCAGACGGTTGAACTGCACCGCGCCCGCCGTACCCACATAGACCACATCCTGCGGATGCAGCTGGAACTGCGTGGACAGCAGCAGCGAATCGGGTTGCGACATGTCGAGCCGATAGATGTCGGGCCGCGCCGGATTGCTGCGCGCGCCGCGCACGACATAGATCTGCCGCACGTTGGCATCGGTGTCGAGCACGCCGCCGGCGAGCGTCAGCGCGTCCGCGATAGAGGCGCGGCCGCGCACCATGTTCACCGGCATCGGCACCTTCACTTCGCCCATCACGAAGATGCGGCTGTCGTAACGGTCCGGAATGTTGATAATGTCGCCCGCCTGGAGCATCACGTTCTGCGTGTCGTCGCCGCGATCGAGCACGGCGTTCGCATCGAGCACGTAAAGCTTGCCGTTGCGCGTCAGGCGCACGCGCTGCAGATCGGCTTCGGGCGTCGTGCCGCCGGAACGCACGATGGCGTCGACGAGCGTGAGCGGCACGTCGCTCATCGCGAGCGGGCCGGGGAGCTTCACTTCGCCCGTCATCGCAATCTTCTGGCTGCGATACGCGAGCACGCGCACGTCGAGCTGCGGATTCTTTATGTACGGCGCGAGCGCGGCCGCCATTTCGTCGCGGACCTCGCCCGTGGTCTTGCCCGCCACGCGCACCTTGCCGATGAACGGAAAGTAGATCGTGCCGTTCGGGGCCACGGTCTGGCCGTAGGGGTCGGCCTGACCCGGCAACGCCTGCGTATAGGGCTGCTGCAACACGCCCGCGATGGTCTGCGTGGTGTTGCCGCCGGTCGAAAGCGTGCTGCCTTGCGGCGTCGTCAGCTCGGGGTGATCCCACAGCGTCACGCCGAGAATGTCCTGCGGCGCGATGCGATAGACGTACTGCGCCGGATCGGCGAAACGCGCGGGCGGCAGCGGCTGCGCGGCTTCGGGCGTCGCCTGTTCCTGCGCGATGACACCCGCCGTGATGAGATGGACCGGATAGGTCGCGGTCGGCGTCGGGTCCTTGTCTTCGAGTCGGGAGGTATCGAGGTAATTGCCCGGCGCCGTGCTGCACGCGGACAGAAGCGCCGACATAAAGATCGCCGGCAAAAGAACACGGGAAGTCAGCATATTTTGTCGAGCCATCCGAGCACCAGCCGTTCGATAAGTCCAAAGCTCTCGCGATACGCGGCTTCATGGCCGCCATACGGGTCCGTCACTTCCGCGTCTTCCCACTTGCCCAGCAGATGCACCTTGCCGTGCGTGGTCGGCGCGAGGCGGCGGATCGCGTCGATCTGCTTGCGCTCGGGCACGAGGATCAGATCGGCGTCGCGCGCCATGCGCCGGTCCAGCCGACGCGAACGATGCCCCGACGAATCCAGTCCCTGCTCGGCGAGCAGGGACTGCATCGTCGGGTCGATGTCGTCGCCGTCCTGCGCATAGAGACCCGCCGAGCGGAATTCCATCGGCGTGGCTCCACGTTTCGCGAGATGCGCGCGAAACAGCATTTCCGCCGCCGGACTGCGGCAGATGTTCGCGTGGCAAACGATGAGAACAGTTCCGAACATGGGATCGCTTCAGGAAACGCTCGCCGCGATGTCCGCATCGACATGCCGCACGCCGCGCCCGATCGCGTGATACTCGATGCCCATTTCGCTCATGGTTTCCGGCTCGTAGAGATTGCGGCCGTCGAAGATCACGGGCGTCTTGAGGCGGCGCCTGATCGTGTCGAAGTCCGGGCTCTTGAAGACCTTCCATTCGGTGACGATGACGAGCGCATCCGCGCCATCGAGCGCGTCCTTGTGATTGGCCGCATACGAAAGACGCGCGCGCGCTTCCGGCTCGCCTTGCAGATCGATCGCGAACACGCGGCGCGCTTCATCGACGGCGACCGGGTCGTAGGCAACGATCTTCGCGCCGCGCGAGAGCAGCGCGGCGGCGAGCACGCGACTCGGCGCATCGCGCATATCGTCCGTGTTGGGCTTGAACGCCAGGCCCCACAGCGCGAACGTGCGGCCCGAAAGGTCGTCGCCGAAGCGCTCGACGATCTTGTGCGTCAGCTTGTCCTTCTGCGTTTCGTTCACGTCCGAGACCGCCTTGAGAATGCTCATCTCGTGGCCGAATTCGGAAGCCGTCTGGATCAGCGAGCGCACGTCCTTCGGAAAGCACGAGCCGCCATAACCGCAGCCCGCGTAGAGAAAGTCATGGCCGATGCGCGGGTCCGAGCCGATGCCGCGCCGCACCGCTTCGATATCCGCGCCCACGCGATCCGCGAAATTCGCGAGTTCGTTCATGAACGAAATGCGCGTTGCGAGCATCGCGTTGGCCGCGTATTTCGTGAACTCGGCCGATTGCACGTCCATGTAAAGCGTGCGTTCGTGATTGCGGTTGAACGGCGCGTAGAGGCGCTTCATGCGTTCGCGCGCGCGCTCGCCGGGCACGTCGTCGTCGCAGCCGATCACGATGCGGTCAGGCCGCGTGAAGTCCTCGATCGCCGCGCCTTCCTTCAGGAACTCGGGGTTCGACACGACCGAGAACATGTGGCTCGCGCCGCGCGCGTCCAGTTCGCGCTGAATTGTGTCCTTCACGCGGCGCGCGGTGCCGACCGGCACGGTGGACTTGTCGACGATGGTCCTAAAGCCGTTCATATAGCGGCCGATATCGCGCGCGGCCGCGAGCACATATTGCAGATCCGCCGAGCCGTCTTCATCGGAAGGCGTGCCCACTGCGATGAACAGCATCTCGCCATGCTCGATCGCCTCCGCCACGTTCGACGTGAAACCGAGCCGTCCTGCATCGCGATTGCGGTCGATCACCTCCTGCAGGCCCGGCTCGTGAATCGGAATGCCGCCGCCGTTGAGAATGGCGATCTTGCGTTCGTCGACATCGAGGCACACGACGTCGTTGCCGATATCCGCGAGGCATGCGCCCGTCACGAGTCCAACGTAGCCGCTGCCGATGATCGTCAGTTTCATGATCCAACTCCCGGTGTTGTTTGCCTGATTCGTTTAGTAAGCGTTTGCGCCCGCGAAGCCCTTCCACAGCGTCATTGCGACGATCTTCATGTCGAGACCGAAGGTCCAGTGCTGCATGTAGTAGAGATCGAGCTTCACGCGGCCCGACATCTTTTCGATGCGATCCGTCTCGCCGCGATAGCCATTGACCTGCGCCCAGCCCGTGATGCCCGGCTTGATGCGATAGCGGTGCATGTAGCCCTTCACGAGGTCCTTGTAGATGTCGTCGTGTTCGAGCGCATGCGGACGCGGGCCGACCACGGACATCTCGCCCTTGAGCACGTTGATGAATTGCGGCAGCTCGTCGAGGCTCGTACGGCGCAGGAACGCACCGACCTTCGTCACGCGCTTGTCGCCGCGGCGCGCCTGGGTGATCTGTCCGGCGACTTCGTGATGCACTTTCATCGAACGGAACTTGTAGATTTCGAACTCGTGTCCGTCGATGCCCTTGCGCTTCTGCCTGAAGAACACCGGCCCCGGCGACGAGAGCTTCACGAGCACGGCGATCACTGCGAGCAGCGGCGACATGCCGAGCAGCACGCAGGCGGCGAACACGCGATCGAACACGAGCTTGGGCAGCACCTTGATGTCCGTGATCGGCGACGCGGCGAGATTGATCGCGGGAACGCCCAGCAGATCGACGACCGCATGGCCGAAGAACGACAGGCTGCGCACATCGGGAATGAAGCGCACGTTGACGAAGTCGTCGCGGAACTCGGTCACGATGCGGTGCATCGTTTGCTCTTGCGAGATGGGCAAGGCGAGCCACAGTTCGCGGATCGCGCGCTCGCGCACCTGATTCACGAGCTGATCGAATTCGCGTTCGATAGGCACGTTGCCGAGCATGTCGCCTTCGAGCGCGGAACTCTTCACTTGAAGCTCGTCACCGAGATCGAACACGCAGACGGGGCTGAAACCGGCATCGGGACGACCGCGCATCTGCTCGATAAGAAACTGCGCATAAGGCGCCGAGCCGATGATCGCGACCGTCTTCTGATTGAAGCCTTCGCGGCGCAGGAGCTTGAGCGTGGTATGGATCAGCGCCTTCGAAACGATCAGCAGGCCGACCGTGCACGCGGCCCAGTACATGAGCCACAGCCGCGACAGCGAGTCCGCGCGATGAATGCTGAAGGTGAGCAGCACGCCCGCGCTCTCGACCAGCATCCACGCGGCCGTTGCGCGCAACAGCAGATCGTAGACAGGCTTGCCGCGCCACGACTGGTAAATACCGAACGACGGGAACGTCATGATCATCAGCACGCAGGAGAAGCCGAGCATGGTGCGTTCTACATCGTCGAGCCATACGAAAGCATTCGCATCGAGCGATGCGCCGAGTAACGCGCCGAATACCGCCATGGCTATGTCGACGACTCTCGATATCACGCTCAGCATCGAATTCACCTCGGAAGAAGAATGCAGGAGCAGTTCCGTTTCGCTCTCTGCGTAGCGGTATGGAATAGGAATAAATATGTCGCTGCAACCGCGAAAATATCTCTCCGCGCTCGGTCCGATTTTTTTCTTTTTTTATCTGGAGCGAGCAATGTCCACCGCGATTGCGCATGGCGTCGAGAAATAATTCTTTAGGCTCCAGCGCCGGTTCTCGGGAAATTTCGCTAAAAAATGAGCGCAATTTTTTAGCGATTTTTCTTTTATCGTCGCTTTTGCTCCGTGCTAAAAATTGCCGCGTCCGCTTATGCGTTTCTTGTGCCAGGAGCCCTTCATGAATGCATCAGACACCGCGCTTTCGAGCGCATCCACGAGCGATGCCGCGAGCCGCGTGCGCCTCGGCATCCAGCCGGTCATACTCGCGGGCGGCTCGGGCACGCGACTGTGGCCCATGTCGCGCGAGCACTTTCCCAAGCAACTGATCGGACTGGTCGGCGAGCAATCTTTATTGCAGGCGACGGTCAACCGGCTCGACGGTCTGTCCGGTGCGTCGCAAGAACAACGGCGCATCGCCGATGCGATCGTCGTGTGCAATGAGGAACATCGCTTCACCACCGCCGAGCAACTGCGGCAACATGGCCGGCGCGCGCGTCTCGTGCTCGAGCCCGTGCCGCGCAACACCGCGCCCGCGCTGACCGCCGCCGCCATGCACGCGCTGCGCGAAGGCGAAGACAGCGTGCTCGTGGTGATGCCCGCGGATCATGTGGTCGCGGACAAGGACGCGTTTCATCGCGCGATCGCCGCGGGCGCGCAATGCGCGGAGGAAGGCGCGATCGTCACGCTGAGCGTCGTGCCCTCGCACGCGGAGACGGGTTATGGCTACATCAAGACCGGCGCGGCCATGTTAGGGAGCGGCGCGTTCAGGCTCGAACGTTTCGTCGAAAAGCCCCATCTCGAACTGGCGCAGCAATATCTCGGCTCGGGCGAATACGGCTGGAACGCGGGCATTTTCATCGTGCGCGCATCGACGTGGATGGCGGCGATCGAGCACTACCAGCCCGCCATTCACGCGTCGTGTCTGCTCGCGTTCGAGCGCGGCATGGACGACGGCGAGTTCTTCCGGCTCGACCGCGATGCGTTTGCCTCGTCGCCTTCCGATTCGATCGACTACGCGGTCATGGAACATCTCGCAAGCGAGCGCGGCGAGGACAGGTTCGCGGGCGCGGTCGTGCCGCTGGATGCCGGCTGGTCCGATGTCGGCTCGTGGGACGCGATCTGGAACATCATGCCGAAGGACGATGCGTCGAACGTCGCACGCGGCCGCGTGATGTTCGAAGGCGCGACCTCAACCTATGCGCATTCGGAAGGACGGCTGATCGCGTGCGTGGGCACGGAGAATCTCATCGTCGTCGAGACGGTGGACGCGATTCTCGTCGCGGATAAATCACGCGCGCAGGACGTGAAGGCGATCGTCGGGCGCATCAAGTCGGAGCGTGGCAGCGAGGCGGCCGATCATCGCAAGGTGCATCGGCCGTGGGGACATTACGATTCGGTCGATCAGGGCGACCGCTTTCAGGTCAAGCGAATCGTCGTGAAACCGGGCGCGCGACTGTCCTTGCAGATGCATCATCATCGCGCGGAACACTGGATCGTCGTGCGCGGCACGGCGCTCGTCACGCGCGGCGCCGACACGTTCATTCTCGCGGAGAACGAATCGACATACATCCCGATAGGCGTGCAGCATAGGCTCGAAAATCCGGGGAAGATGCCGCTCGAGATCATCGAGGTGCAATCGGGCACGTATCTCGGCGAGGACGACATCGTGCGTTTCGAAGATACCTACGGACGCAGTTGAAGTAACGCGCGAAACATCGCCCTCACGGAGGCGATGTTTCGCGCAGCAGGCTTTCAGCCCTGCACGGCCGCGCGCTCATCCGACATGACTTCGCGCGCTGCCATTACCACTTCGCCACGCGTCGCCTGAGCGGCGATCCAGCGTTTCGCCCATTCGAGCGCATATGTGCGCGCATCCTCCGCAGACATGAAGCGCGGACCAATGAGACCCGAGCGCTCCACGCGCAGTCCGTCCTTCACGATTTCCGCCCAGCCGCGAAACGTGCCGCCCGAAACCGGACGCGCGATCGGATAGACGCTGTAGCCGCGCGCATCGATGACGGGCGCGCACGCGGGTTCAAAGGGCATTGGCGTTTCGTACGGACGCACCGGACGCGCGATGCGTGCGTGAATCTGCTCCGGCATCGGCGCGTTGGCCTGCACGACATCGCGCGCATCGGGCAGGCGGCGCGGCGCGCTTGCGGCGCGATTGAACGGCTGCGCGTCCGGCGCCTGCCACGATTCGGGGTTCTGCCAGAACACGCCGCGCAGGCGATCGCAATCATAGACAGGCGCCTGCGGCCGCGGCGCCGCTTCGACCACCGGCTGACGCGGCACATAGGCGAAAGAACGCCCGGCGGCCGCGAGCACCTTCACGATTTCGATGAGCGTGCCGTTCGCCTGCCACTCGACGAAACGACGGCGGCAGGTCGGCACCGTCGGATAGTGACTCGGCAATCTGGACCAGGTTTCCCCGGTCGTGAGAATCCACAACACGGCATTGACGATGGTTCGCGGATGGGCTCGCGGACGCCCGCGACGGTGCTCCCGCACCTCGCTTTCGCCAATTAGCACCGAGACCATCACCCACTCTTCATTGCTGAGTTCGCTAAAAAACATCGCTTTGCTCCAAGCGGTCGACTTCGCTGCGGATATCGGACGGCGCGCTGAAAAACGCACGCCAAGCCTGAAAAGCCAGGCTTCTTGTACACCCCATCCAAGGCTCTCGAGGTACGCGCAAACGTTTGCTCAAACAACAAAATGGTGCATCGGGCTGGTTCGGCGTCGCCATTGGTGCAGCAATCGATCCAAATCAGCGCACGACGCGTTGGTCTCGTTCGTGTATGAAGATATGTGCACGAAGCATACCATTGCTATGGTTTGCCCGAATATGACAAGAAGCGACATTTAGCGCGACGCTTAGCAGTTTTTTTGCTAAGGCCGGCCGCTGGCGGGACGGCGCGACTGGCGGGACGCGGCGACTTCGCTTTTTCAGGCGAAGCGCCGGTAAGGGAGTGCTGAATTCAGCGGGGGATATCTATACCAGGAAGTCGTGTCGTGAACGTGTCAGATAACATCACGCCTGCGCTTCGTACAAGCAAAGCGCAGGCGCGGCTTCTTAATTCACGCCCTTGCCCCTGCCGGTCCAGTACGGCGCGCGCAACTCGCGTTTGAGTATCTTTCCGGCGCCCGACAGCGGCAACTGCGCGCGAAACTCCACGCTTTTCGGGCACTTGTAGCGGGCGATGAACGCGCGGCAATGCTCGCGTATCTCTTCTTCCGTCACGCGGGTGTCCGGCTTCGTCACGATGACCGCGTGCACCGTCTCGCCCCATTCGTCGCTCGGAACGCCGATCACCGCGCACATCGCGACGGCGGGATGACGCCCGATCGCGTTCTCAACTTCCGAAGAGTAGACGTTCTCGCCGCCGCTCACGATCATGTCCTTCATGCGGTCGACGATGAACACGTGTCCTTGCGCGTCCATCCACGCGCCGTCGCCGGTGTAGAGCCAGCCGTCGCGGATCGCCTGCGCCGTTTCCGCGGGCTTGTTCCAGTAGCCGCGCGTGATGCTCGGCCCGCGCAGCACGATTTCGCCGACGGCCCCACGCGGCACCTCGACGCCGCGCTCGTCGACGATCTTCAGCAGCGTGCCGAGTCCGGCGCGCCCGACGGACAGCGACAGCCCGCTCCTGCGCGCCTCGGCGCGATGATTCTCCGGCGGGTTCGTGGTGACGACCATCGCTTCGGTGAGCCCGTACGACTGGTAGAAGTCGACGCCCGGAAAGCGCTCCATCGTGCGCTCCAGCACCGACGAGACGATCGGCGACGCGCCGTACACGAGCCGCTTCACGCTCGACAAATCACGCGTCCCGAAATCGGGATGATCGATGAGCGCCTGGATCATGGTCGGCACAAGGCCCACTTCGGTCACGCGTTCACGCTCGATGGTCGCAAGCACTTCCTGCGCATTGAATGCGGGCACGATTACGTGCGTTTCGCCCGCGATGAACTGGTTGAGCGCGCGCGACAACGCCGCCGCATGAAAGAGCGGCGCGGCGTGCAGACTTCTTCCACCCTTGAGCGGCGGCGCTTCCGCCACACGCGACATGCAGCCCGCCCACACATTTCGATGGCTCTGCATCACGCCCTTCGGGAAGCCGGTCGTGCCGCCCGTGTACATGATGATCGCGAGGTCCTCGTAGCCACGCCAGGCGTCATCGACCGGCGCGTTCTGCTCGATCAGCATTTCATACGGCAGCATGCCGTCGGGCGTCACGCCCTCCCCGGCATGGATGAAAAGAGGCGTGCGCTTCGCCGACTGCGCGATGCCCGCAGCCATCGGCATGAACTGATCGTCGATGAAAAGCATGCCGGTGTCGCAGTCGTCGAGCGAATAGACGACTTCGGGCACGCTCCAGCGAATGTTCACCGGATTGAGCACGCCGCCGCCCCACCACACGGCCATGACGATTTCGAGGAAGCGGTCGGAGTTGAGCGCAAGCACGCCGACGCGATCGTTCTCCTTCATGCCCGCGGCCTTCAGTGCGCCGGCGAGACGTGCGACGCGGTCATGGAATTCGTCGTAACGACGCTGCCGGCCACGGAAGATCGTGGCGATCTTCTCCGGGCTTTGCTGCAGGCAGCGGTGCAGGCTGTTCGTGAGATACAACGTCGTCTCCTGATATTCGTTCTGTTATTTTGCGTTCGATGCGACACGCGCGCGGCGCTTCACTGGCTCAATTGCTCATGGCGGCGCAATACTGCTCCACATGGTAGTCCGTGTCGCCGAGCAGGACATCCACCATCGTCAGATGCTTGAAGTAGTCGCCCACGTTCAGCTCATCGGTCAAGCCCATTCCGCCGTGCAACTGCACCGCCTGCTGCCCGACGAAGCGCGCCGCGCGCGCCACCACCACTTTCGCGCCCGACAGCATGCGGCGGCGCGCGGCGGGATCGGGTTCGTCGAGCGCCCTCGCTGCGACATAAGCCATGGAGAGCGCGCACTCCTTCTGCACGAGCATGTCCGCCAGCCGATGCTGCAGAACCTGAAACGCCGCAAGCGGCTTGCCGAACTGCTTGCGCGTGTCGAGGTAATCGCGCGTGATCTCGATCAGCCGCTCCATCGCCCCGGACGCATACGCGCATTGCGCGGCGATGCCGTGGGCAAGCCCGTGCTCCAGCGCATCCAGCCCGTTTGAAGCGCTGCCGACGAGCGCGTCCGCTGGCAGCTTCACGTGAGCGAACCTAAGGTCGGCGCCGTGCTGGCCGTCCATGGCCGGATATCGCGTGATGGTGACGCCGGCCGTGTCGCGCGGCACGATAAAGAGCGCGACCGACGCGCCCACGCGCGCGCTCACGAGCCAGCCATCGGCGGCATGGCCGTGCCAGACGACGCACTTGCGGCCTTCGAGCACGTAGCCCTCGTGCTGGCGCGTAGCCGTGCACTGCGCCGTCTCGGGACGGTAACGCGAAGCCGGCTCCAGATACGCCAGAGCGAGCATGCGCTCGCCCGCCGCGAGCGCCGGCAGCCACGCATCCTTCTGCGCTTCGCTGGCATGGGCGGCCAGCACGGCGGCGCTCATCACCGCACCGGCGATGACCGGCTCGACCACCAGCCCGCGCCCCAGCTCACGCTGCACGACGAGCTGGCTCGCCGCGCTTTCGCCGAAGCCGCCGAACGCGGCCGGAATCGTGAGGCCGGGCACGCCCATCTCGGCGAGCGCGCGCCAGATGTCGCGATCGCAGCCCGCCTCTGCTCGCGAGATCCGGCGGCGATCGTCGAAGGTGTATTGCGTATCGATGAAACGGCGCAGGCTGTCCGCCAGCATCCGCTGCTCTTCGCTGAGTTCGAAATCCATATGTGTCTGCCCCCGCGATTCAAGACTGCATCATCATGCGAGCGATGATGTCTCGCTGCACTTCGTTGGCGCCGCCGTAGATAGAGATCTTGCGCATGTCGAGATAACTCGCGCACGCGGGCGCGGCCCAGGACGGCACGCCATCGGGAGGCGCCGTGCCCGCATCGAGCCAGTCGGTGTCGAACGGCCACGCGTGCGGCCCGGCCACTTCCATTTGCAGCATCGCGATGTCCTGCTGAATCTCGGCGCCGCGAATCTTGACGATCGACGCCTCCGGTCCCGGCTGGCCGCCGCTCTGCGCAGCCACGCGCAGCAGCAGCATTTCCAGCGCCATCAGGTCCATCTCGACGCGCGCGATCTTCTCGCGCATGCGCGCGTCATCGATCAGCACGCCGCCGCGCCCGTCCGCCGCCGCGCCCGCGAGACGCTTGAGCCGCGCGATCTCGCGATGACACTGCCCGATGCCCGCGATACCCGTGCGCTCGTGCCCGAGCAGGTATTTCGCATAGGTCCAGCCGCGGTTCTCCTCGCCGACGAGATTCGCCACCGGCACTTCCACTTCTTCGAGCCAGGTTTCGTTGATGTCGCGCCCGCCGTCGAGCGTCACGATCGGCCGCACGGTCACGCCCGGACTCTTCATGTCGATGAGCAGCATCGAGATGCCTTCCTGCGGCTTCACGTCCGGATTCGTGCGCACGAGGCAGAAGATCCAGTCGGCGTACTGCGCATAGGTCGTCCAGGTTTTTTGCCCGTTGACGATGTAGCGGTCGCCCCGGCGCACCGCGCGCGTTTTCAGCGACGAAAGATCGGAGCCCGCTCCCGGTTCGGAATAGCCCTGACACCAGAAGTCTTCCATGCCAGGAATGCGCGGCAGGAAACGCGCCTGCATCTCGGGGCTCGCGTATTTCATGAGTACCGGGCCGATCATCGAAAGGCCGAACGGGATCAGGCGCGGCGCGCCCGCGCCGATCGTCTCGATCTCGAAGATCACGCGCTGCAACGGACTCCAGCCCGTGCCGCCGTGCTCCTTGGGCCAGGCCGGCGCGCCCCAGCCCTGCGCATGCAGGATGCGGTGCCAGCGCACGTAGTCGTCCTTGCCCAGGCGGCGCTGTTGCCCGACTTTCTCGCGGATGTCATCCGGCAGATGAATTCGCAGGAAGGCGCGAACTTCCTCCCGGAAGCGCTCGTCGTCCGCGGTGAAGCGCAGATCCATCGGTGTCTCCTTGTGCTGCTGATCGTGGCAACGAGCGTAAATCGCGGCCATGCAGCGCTGCCCACCGGTTTTGGGGGGCGTGCGAAGGCCGTGGCGGTGCGCCCCCCCATCGGCGGTGGGCAGCGGCGCATCGCCACGCCGGACCATCGTTGCTGTAAGGCCACCAGCGATTGCGCCAACCAGGAACCCGACATGCAGATTCAACGAAGCGTCTACCGCGAAGACCACGAGATGTTCCGCACCACCGTGCGCCGCTTTTTCGAGCGCGAATGCCTGCCGCGTCAGGCGCAATGGAACGAGGCCGGCATGGTCGACCGCGAAACGTGGCGAAAGGCCGGCCGCGAAGGTCTGCTGTGCGTCACGCTGCCGACGGAGTACGGCGGCGGCGGCGGCGACTACGGCCACAGCGCGGTCATGGCCGAGGAAGTGGCGCGCTGCGGCCTGTCCGGCGTCACCTTCAACATGCACTCGGACATCATCGCGCCGTATATCGCGCGAGTCGGCAACGCCGCGCAGAAGGACAAGTGGCTGCCGGGCGCGTGCTCGGGAGAGATCGTGCTCGGCATCGCGATGACCGAGCCCGGCACCGGCAGCGACCTCAAGGCCGTGCGCACGACCGCCGTGCGCGACGGCGACGAATACGTGATCAACGGCAGCAAGACTTTCATCAGCAACGGCATTTCGGGCGATCTGTTCATCGTCGTGTGCAAGACCGATCCGGCGGCGGGTGCGAAGGGCATCAGCCTGATCGTCGTGGAGGCGGATCGCGAAGGCTTCAGGCGCGGCCGCAAGCTCGACAAGGTCGGGCTGCACGCGCAGGACACCGCCGAGCTCTTCTTCGACAACGTGCGCGTGCCGGTTTCGAACCTGCTCGGCGAAGAAGGCATGGGCTTCAAATATCTGATGGCCGAACTGCCGCAGGAGCGCTTCTCTATCGCGCTCGCCGCCGCCGCGAGGCTCGAAACGGCGCTCGAACAGACGATCGCCTACGTGAAGGACCGCAAGGCTTTCGGACAAACCGTGTGGGATTTCCAGAACACACGCTTCAAGCTCGCGGATATCCAGACGCAGACCATCGCGGTGCGCCTCATGATCGATCACTACCTGGGCGAGCACATGCGCCGGCGGCTCTCGCTCGAAGAGTCGGCCGTAGCCAAGCTGTTCGCCACGGAAACCCTCGGCCGCGCGCTCGACGAGATGGTCCAGTTGCACGGCGGCTACGGCTACATGCTCGAGTACCCGGTCGCGCGCGCGTTCGTCGATGCGCGCGTGAACCGCATCTACGGCGGCACGAGCGAAGTCATGCGCGAGCTCATCTCGCGCGCGCTCTGAAACGCATTCCACCATCAACAGGAGAGAGACATGACACGTAAGGTATTTGTCGCGGGCGTCGGCATGATTCCGTTCGCTAAACCCGGCGCGAGCGCGCATTACGACGAGATGGGCGCTTTTGCGATCCGCGACGCGCTCGGCGATTCGGGCGTCGCGTTCGAGCACATTCAGCAGGCATTCGCGGGCTACGTCTACGGCGATTCGACCTGCGGGCAGACCGCGCTCTATCGCGTCGGCATGACGGGCATTCCCGTCGTCAACGTGAACAACAACTGCGCGACGGGCTCGTCCGCGCTGTTTCTCGCGCATCAGGCGGTGAAGAGCGGCATGGTCGATTGCGCGCTCGCCTTCGGCTTCGAGGAAATGCAGCCGGGCGCGCTGAAAAGTCATTGGGACGACCGTCCGCGCGCCATGGCGAAATTCATCGACATCGCCGATCGCCTCGTGCCGGACTCCGATCAGCCCGGCGCGATCCGCATGTTCGCGGGCGCGGGCCAGACCCACATGAAGAAATACGGCACGAAGCTCGAAACCTTCGCGAAGATTCGCGCGAAGGCGAGCCAGCATGCCGCGCGCAATCCGCTCGCGATCTTCCGCAAGGTCGTGACGCCCGAGGAAGTGCTCGCCTCGCCCACCGTCTGGGAAGGTGTGCTCACGCGCCTGATGGCCTGCCCGCCGACCTGCGGCGCGGCGGCCGCGATCGTCGTTTCCGAAGCGTTCGCGCGCAAGCACGGCCTGCGCGCCGATGTCGAAATCGCCGGGCAGGCGCTCACCACCGACGGCCCCGCGCTCTTCGACAACCCCGACATGATCGACCTGGTCGGCTTCGGCATGACGCAATCGGCGTCGCGCTCGGTCTACGAGCAGGCGGGCATCGGTCCTGAAGACATCGACGTGATCGAACTGCACGATTGCTTCGCGCAGAACGAACTCATCACCTACGAAGGGCTCGGCCTGTGCGGGCGCGGCGAAGCCGAGCGGCTCGTCGAGAACGGCGACAACACCTATGGCGGACGCTGGGTCGTGAATCCGTCGGGCGGGCTGCTTTCGAAGGGGCATCCGCTCGGCGCGACCGGCCTCGCGCAGTGCTTCGAGCTCGTGCATCAGATTCGCGGCACGGCGGGCGACCGTCAGGTCAAGGGCGCGAAGGTCGCGTTGCAGCACAACCTCGGACTGGGCGGCGCGTGCGTCGTCACGGCCTTCAAGAAAGCGGCCTGAGGAGCGCGCCATGCTCGACAAGTCATTCATCGGCAAGTCCCTGCCCTCTTTCTACGCGACCGCCGAAGCGGGCCAGCTCGCCCTCTTCGCGAAGGCGACCGGCGAAACGCGGCCCGAGTACAGCGAGGAATCCGCCGCGCGCGATGCCGGTCATCCCGGCCTGCCGCTGCCGCCCACGTTTCTGTTCTCGCTGGAACTCACGTATCCGTCGGCCGGATGGCGCGAAGCGATGGGCATTCAGGGCTCGCGCATCCTGCACGGGGAGCAGTCGTTCACCTATCACCGCATGGCGTACGCGGGCGAGAAGCTGCTGTTCGAAAGCCGCATCGCCGACATCTACGACAAGAAAGGCGGCTCGCTCAGCTTCGTCGTGCGCGAAACGCGCGTGACGAATCCGCGTGGCGAGCATGTCGCGGATCTGCGCAGCGTGCTCGTGCATCGCAATGGCTGACCAGCCGACCGGGAGACACATCATGGACATCAACACGCTCAAGGTAGGCGACACGCTGCCGGCGCTCACGCTCGCGCCGGTGAACCGCACGACGCTCGCGCTGTTCGCGGGCGCATCGAACGATCACAACCCGATTCATATCGACATCGATTACGCACGCCGCGCGCGCATGCCCGATGTCTTCGCGCACGGCATGTTGTCGATGGCCTGGCTCGGACGCCTGCTCACTCAATGGACCGACCAGCGCAAGCTGCGCGAATTCGGCGTGCGCTTCACCGGCATCACGCATCTCGGTCATGAAATCACGTGCACGGGAAAGGTCGTCGAAAAATTCGAGCACGACGGCGAAAAGCGCGTGCGGCTGGAGCTTCACACAACCAATCAGTATGGCGAAGCCAAGGTGCTCGGCGACGCGGTGATCGCAGTCTGAAGACATTCACAGGAACACGGACATGGGAAAACTGGAAGGAAAGGTCGCGCTCGTCACGGGCTCGGGGCGCGGCATCGGACAAGCCATTGCGATGAAGCTGGCAAGCGAGGGCGCGCGCATCGTCGTCAACGATCTCGACGCGGACCCCGCGCATGAAACGGTCGAAGCGCTGAAGAAGAGCGGCGCCGATGCAGTCGCGTGCGTGGGCAGCGTCGCCGCGCCGGACTTCGCGGAGCGCTTTGTGGGCACGGCCGTCAAGGCGTTCGGCGGCATCGACATCATCGTGAACAACGCAGGCTATACCTGGGACGACGTGGTCCAGCGCATGACCGACGAGCAGTGGTATGCGATTCTCGACTGCCATCTGACCGCGCCGTTCCGCATCCTGCGCGCGGCGTATCCGCATATCAAGGCGCAATGGCAGGCGGAAAACGCCGAGGGTCGCGAAGTGTTCCGCAAGATCGTCAACGTCTCGTCCGTGTCGGCGCTGAACGGCAACGCGGGCCAGTTGAACTACTCGTCGGCGAAGGCGGGCGTGATCGGCATGACGCGCGCGCTGTCGCGCGAATGGGGCCGCATGAAGGTGAACGTCAATGCCGTCGCTTTCGGGCTGATCCACACGCGCATGACCGACGCCGACGCCAAGGAAGGCGCCACGGTGAAGATCGAAGGACGCGACATCCGCGTGGGCATCAATCCCGAGTTGCTGAAAACGCATGCGCAGCGCAACCCGCTGGGCCGGGGCGGCACGCCCGAGGAAGCCGCGGGCGCGGTGTATCTGTTCTGCCTGCCCGAGTCGAACTACATCACGGGTCAGATCGTGGCCGTGGCGGGAGCGCCGCAGTGACCGCCGATCGATCCGTCTGAACCTTCGCCGCCGCATCGGCTTGCCGGTGCGGCGGGTCCATTTTCGCGCCAAGCCAAGCGAGAGTCGCCATGACAGCTTCGTCCGATTTCAGGCCCCGGTCCGCGTGGTCCATGACCATCCTTCTCACCGGGCTCGCGCTCATCAACTTTCTCGACAAGGTCGTGATCGGCGTCGTGGCCGTGCCGATGACGAAAGACCTGGGTCTCAGCCACGCCCAGTTCGGCCTTGTCGCGGGTTCGTTCTTCTGGTTGTTTTCCATATCGACGGTGCTGGTCGGCCTCGTGTCGAACCGCGTCCAGACGCGCTGGCTGCTGCTCGCGATGGGCGTTGCCTGGGCGGTGCTGCAGATTCCGCAAGCCCTGACGACGAGCGTGCTCGCGCTGCTGTTATGCCGCGTGCTGCTCGGCGCGGCCGAAGGCCCGTTCATGCCGACGACCGTGCATGCGCTCTACAAGTGGTTTCCGGATCGCAAGCGCAATCTGCCGGTGGCGATCGTGAGTCAGGGCGCGGGGCTCGGCTTGCTGATGGCCGGTCTCGTAATTCCGCTCATCACCGCGCGCCACGGCTGGCGCATGAACTTCGTGCTACTCGGCGCGATTGGGGTCGTGTGGAGCGTGCTGTGGTTGTTCCTCGGCCGCGAAGGCAATCTGGACACGCAAGCCAGGCCGCGCGCTACCGCAAAGCTCGCCACGAAGCGCAAGCCCCTTCGCAAGACGCTCGCTGATCCCTCGGTGCTGTGCGTGCTCCTGCTCGGCTTCGCGGCGTACTGGTCGCTGAGCCAGCTCTTCACGTGGCTGCCCACCTATCTCGAGAAAGGTCTCGGCTATCCGAACGTGCAGGCGGGACGCTGGTTCGCGCTGGTCATCATCACCGCGACGCCGATCAACATCGGCCTGTCGTGGCTTTCGCAATTTTTACTGGAGCGCGGCGTGTCGACCCGCGTCGCACGCGTGAAGCTGCTCGCCGCCGCGCTGATCGCGAGCGGCGCGATCTATGTCACACCGCTGTTCGTCGAGCTCACGCACTTGCAGAAGGTGCTGCTGCTCGCGATCGGCGCGGGCCTGCCGACCGTGTGCTTCGCGATCGGGCCCGCGCTGCTCGCGGAAGTGGTGCCGGACGATCAGCGTGGCGCGGCGCTGGCAATGTACACCGCCATCGGCAGCCTGGGCGGCGCGCTCTCGCCCGCACTCATGGGTGCGCTGGTGCAACGCGGCGGCTCGCTCGCGACCGCCTGCGAACAGGGCTTCGCCACGTGCGCGGCGCTGGTCGTCGTCGCCGCGCTGCTCGCGCTGCGCTGGCTGAATCCGGAGCGTTCGCGGGAAGTGCTCGCCACGCCCCTGGCTGCGCCCGATGCGCGCACGACCGCGCTCTAACACACGCAAGAAGGAATGCACATGAAAACGCTCAACCGCTTCTACATCGACGGAAAATGGGTCGCGCCTGCCCACGGCGCCACGTTCCACGAGATCGTCAATCCCGCCGATGAAACGCTCACCGGCACGCTCGCGATGGGCGCCGCCGCGGACGTCGACCACGCCGTCGCCGCAGCCCGCGCCGCGTTCCCCGCCTGGTCGCAAACCACGCGCGAGGAGCGCATCGCGTTGCTCGAACGCATCATCGAGCGATATCGCGCGCGCATGGACGATATCGCGCAGGCCGTGAGGCTCGAGATCGGCGCGCCCATTTCGCTTTGCAAGGGAATGCACGCGCCCGTCGGACTGACGCAGCTCGAAAACGCGCTGCGCACGCTGCGCGACTTCGTCTTCGAGCGCAAGCATGGCCAGCATTGCGTGCGGCGCGAGCCGATCGGCGTCGCCGCGCTCATCACGCCGTGGAACTGGCCGCTCAACCAGATCGCCGCGAAAGTCGCTCCGGCGATCGCGGCGGGCTGCACCGTCGTGCTGAAGCCCTCGGAGATCGCGCCGCTCGACGCGGTCCTGTTCGCCGAGATCATGCACGAAGCGGGCACGCCCGCCGGCGTGTTCAACATGATCTTCGGCGACGGTCGCATCGTGGGTTCGGCGCTGAGCGCCCATCCGGATGTCGATATGGTGTCGATCACCGGCTCCACGCGCGCGGGCGTGGAAGTGGCGCGCGACGCCGCCGCGACCGTCAAGCGCGTGACGCAGGAACTCGGCGGCAAGTCGCCGCTGCTGATCCTCGACGACGCCGACGTGCGCGCCGCGATGAAAAGCGCCGTCGTGCAATGCATGACCAACTCGGGGCAGACGTGCGTCGCGCCCACGCGCGTGCTGGTGCCGCGCGCGCATCTGGACGAAGCGGTCGCCGTGGCCGCGGCGGTTGCGGACCAGCTCACCGTGGGCGATCCCGCGGACCCCGCCACGCGCATCGGTCCGGTGTCGAATCGCGCGCAGTACGACAAGGTGCTGAGGATGATTCGGGTGGGCGTCGAAGAAGGCGCGCGTCTCGTGACCGGCGGACCTTCGCGCCCGGCCGGCATGTCGCGCGGCTTCCATATCCGGCCGACGATCTTCGCGGACGTGCACAACGACATGGCCATCGCGCGCGAGGAAATCTTCGGGCCGGTCCTCGCGATCATCGCCTACGACAGCGAGGAAGAAGCCGTGGAAATCGCCAACGACACGCCCTACGGCCTGGCCGCCTACGTCTATTCCGGCGATGCCGAACGCGCGCGCCGCGTCGCGAACCGGCTGCGCGCCGGCATGGTGCGCATCAACGGCGCGGCGGCGGATCTGTCGCTGCCCTTCGGCGGCTACAAGACCTCGGGCAATGGCCGCGAATACGGCGACGAAGGCTTCGCCGAATACCTCGAAATCAAATCCGTGATGTGCTGAAAAGCGCGCGCTCAATTCAAAGGAGACTGCAATGAACTTCGACGTGCCCGGCGAATGGGTCGATTTCGGAGACGCCCTGATCCGCTTCATCGATCGCGAAGTGGCGCCGCTCGAACACGAACATCGCGCGTTGCTGGAAAGCGAGCATCGCGCCTATCAGGAGGACGGGCGTTACCGTCCCGAAGTGCTGGCGCTGCGCCGGCAAGTACGCATGCGTTCGGCGGAACTCGGCTTCTATACCGCGCTTTCCGACGAGTCGCTCGGCGGCGGCGGCCTCGGCGCACAGGCGAGCGTGTATATCCAGGAGCGGCTCAACGCGCATTGCGGCCCGGCGCGTCATCTCGTCCATACGGTCGTGCTGCCCTCTCCTTTCACCAACGGGCTTTCGCCGGTGCTGCGCCATCTCGATCCGGCCGTGCTCGATACCTGCCGCGACGCCCTCGCCTCGGGCGACAAAACCCTCTGCTTCGGTCTCTCGGAACCGGACGCGGGTTCGGACGTCTTCGCGATGCGCTCGCGCGCCGTGCGCGATGGCGACCACTGGGTCATCAATGGCACGAAGCAGTGGATCACCAACGCGCCCTACGCGGATTACGCGATGATCTTCGCGGTCACCGACGAAGAGAAGGCGCGCGCGCATCGGGGCGGTGTGACGGGTTTCTTCCTGCCGACGAGCACGCCCGGCTTTTCCGTGCCGAGCGTGATACCCGTGATGGGCCATCACGGTTCGGAGACGGGCATCGTCGCGCTGGACAACGTGCGCGTGCCGGACAGCCATCGTCTGGGTCCGGTCGATAACGGCCTTGCCGTCGCGCTCGACGGCGTGAACGCCGGCCGTCTCTCCATGGCCGCGAGCTGCCTTGGGCTCGCGCAGTGGGCGCTCGCGCAGTCGGTGGACTATGCGAAAGTCCGCAAGACCTTCGGGCGTCCGATCGCGGATCATCAGGCGGTGCAGTTCATGCTCGCCGACTGCGCGATGGACATCTACGCCAGCAAGTCGATGCTGCGCCACTGCGCGTGGCTCATCGACCAGGGTCTGCCCGCGATGAAGGAAGTGTCGATCGTGAAGGCGTCGGCGACCGAGATGGTCGGCCGCGTGTTCGATCGCGCCATCCAGGTTCACGGCGCGATGGGCCTGACCAACGAACTGCGTCTGGAAAAGGGCTATCGCTACGCGCGCACCGTGCGCATTCCCGACGGGACCTCGGAGATTCAGCGACGCACCATCGCGCGCAAGCTGCTCGACGGGGACGTCACGTTCGCTTGATTCGGGTCGTTCGCGGAGATCGACAAAACAAAACGGGAGGCCATGGCCTCCCGTCTTCGTTTCAACTGAGCGAGTTGTTCAGAACTGCGACATCGTCAGCATGTTCTTCACCGACTTCACGCCCGGCACGCCTTCCGCCGCCCTGGCCGCGAGCGTCATCTGCGAAGCCTCCGGCACACCGCCTTCGAGAATCACGGCGCCGTCCTTCGCGCGCACGGTGATGCCCGCCGCGACGAGCCCCTTGGTGCGCGCCAGCACGCGAACGACGTCTTTGCGCAGCTTGCGGTCGGCGGCTTTCGCATCCTTCGCGCTCATGGCGGGAGCGTCGCTGCTCACGGCGCGCGCCGACGATTGCGCGTGCGCGCCGAGCGAGGCCACGGCGACCAGCGCGGCGAACGCCATCCGGTCGAGTTTCAGGTATTTCATGTTGGTTGTTCCTTGTCTGACAGAATCAGAAGCGATGCATCATGCCGACCGCGGCCATCGACTGCGACGTTTCCAGGTTCGAAACCGCGATGCCCGTCCAGCTCATCGTCGCCGTGCCGTGGTTCTTCATGTAGCCCGCGCGCGCGTAGACCGACGTGCGCTTCGACAGCGCGTGATCCCAGCCCACCTGATATCCGAACGTGAAGTCGTTCGCGCCCCGCACGTTGCGCTGCAAGCCGGCGATTTCGAAAGTGTCGTACGGCGTGGCCTGGATCGTCGCGCCTATCTGCGCGATGCTGTAGGAGTGGACCGCGTTGAGACGCGCGGCGACCGAGCCCGGCTGGGCGTCGTCCGGCTTCGTGTAGATGTAAAACGCCTGCAGATTCACGATGCCGATGCGATAAGCCAGCGCACCGGTGAAACGCTCGCTGGCGACCAGATTGAGCGGCGCCGCCAGCGACGGCACGGTCATTTGTCCCGGACGCTGGTTCTGGTAAGCCAGCGCGCCGTAGAACCCGAAGCCGTTGTACTGGAGCGCGACGTCCAACACGTTGCCGTTGGTGGTCGGCGTGGGCTGCGTGACGGTCGCGGAGAGACCATAGAGCGCCGACAGCTTGAAGCCGGCGATGGTCGGCGACATGTACTGGATCGCATTGCTCTGTCGGCCGTTGAGGTATTGCACCGCGTTCGTGCTGGCGCCGCGCGCGAGAACCGCCGACGGGCCAAGCCCGAGCGCTTCGTCGAGCCGGAACGGCTCCGAATAGTAGATGGCGAAGAAGCTCGGCGTGTACTGACGGCCGAACCTCAGCGAACCATACTTCTCCTTCGACAGCCCGACCCACGATTGCCGGTAGAACATGGCAGTGGAATCGGCGAGAAATGTGCCGTTGTTGATGTTGAAGCCGTTCTCGATGGTGAAATCGGCTTTCAGCCCGTCGCCGAGATCCTCGCTGCCCTTGAGGCCGAACAGCGAACCGACGTTGCCGCCGCTGCGCATGGCCACCGTGCTGGTGCCGCCGTTGTTGTTCCAGAACCCGAATACGTCGAGCACGCCGTACAAGGTCACGCTCGATTGTGCCGATGCCGCCTGCGCGGCGCACAACATCGCAGCCCCGCAGATACTTCGCCTGACTAAACGCATGAATGTCTCCTCCACTGTGCTTCCGCACCCGGCGAATGCGGACGAATGGTCACCGCACAGCCGTATGGTTGTTATCGGCGCTCCGGTGACGTATCGAGTGTGGGGAAGATTTCGCCTGCGCCGCCTACCCGAATAGTGGGGGCGGGATAACCCTCGGGCGTTCGATGCGCGCCCCCCATCGGCGGTGGGCTCCGGTTTCGTGCATGCGCATACCTTTCGCATAGGCTCATGGGCGTCGCGTTTCATCCACGCCTTTGCAGCAACCACCTTTCCAAGAGGGCTAACAATGAATACGCGTGACAACGTCCAGTCCGAGACGGACGACATCGACTTTCAGAATGCGCGGCGTGGCTTCATCGGCACGATTCCCGATGCCGAGATTCTCGACAGCCGGGGCAGGACCGTATGGAGTCTGCGCGATTACGCCTTTCTCGACGATCCGGCGCCCGCGCCGACGGTCCATCCGAATCTCTGGCGGCAGGCGCGCCTCAACATGGAACACGGGCTCTTCAAGGTGACGGAGCGCATCTATCAGGTGCGGGGTTTCGACATCGCGAATGTGAGCTTCATCGAGGGCGATACGGGCGTGATCGTGATCGATCCGCTGACCGTCGCCGAGACCGCGCAAGCGGCGCTCGAGCTATATCGCAAGCATCGCGGCGATCGCCCGGTGACGGCGATGATCTACACGCACAGTCATGCCGATCACTACGGCGGCGCGCGCGGCGCACTCGACGAAACCGATGCGCACGCGCGTAAGGTGCCGATCATCGCGCCGCGCGGCTTCATGTGGCACACGGTCTCGGAGAACGTGATCGCGGGCAATGCCATGCTTCGGCGCGGCATGTTCCAGGCGGGCATGAGTCTGCCGAAGCACGCGTGCGGACAGGTCGATTGCGGGATCGGCAAGGGCGGGCCGATGGGTACGGTCACGCTGATCCCGCCTAACATGAGCATCGAGGAAGAGGTTGAAACGCATGTCATCGACGGCGTGAAGATCATCTTCCATCTTGCGCTCGAGAGCGAGGCGCCCTCGGAGATGTTCATGCATTTTCCCGAGCTGCGCGCGCTGAACACGGCGGAGATCGGCGTGCAGACCATGCACAATCTGTGTCCGCTGCGCGGCGCCCAAGTGCGCGATGCGCGGCTGTGGTCGCGTTATCTCGACGAAGCGCTCGACCGTTACGCGCCCACGGCGGATGTCGTGTTCGCGCAGCATAACTGGCCGACGTGGGGCAACGAGCGCATCCGCACGTATTTGCGTCAGCAGCGCGATCTGTACAAGCATCTGCACGATCAGACCGTGCGGCTCATGAATCACGGACTGACTGCGATCGAAGTCGCCGAGGTCATGAAGCTGCCGGATTCGCTTGCTTCGACATGGGCAAACCGCGGGTTTTATGGCGCAATCTCGCACAATGTGAAGGCGATCGTGCAGCGTTATCTCGGCTGGTACGACGGCAATCCCGCGCATCTTCACGCGCTGCCGCCCGAGGCTGCCGGGCCGCGTTACGTCGAGTACATGGGTGGCGCAAAGGCGGTTCTGGAGAAGGCGCGTGAGGATTACGCGCGAGGGGAATATCGCTGGGTCGCGGAAGTGACGAATCATCTGGTGTTCGCCGATCCGTCGAATCAGGAGGCTCGCGCCCTGTGCGCAGATGCGCTCGAACAGCTTGGTTTTTCGGCGGAATCGTCGACCTGGCGCAATGCATATCTGCTCGGCGCGCAGGAGTTGCGCAAGGGGGCGCCGAAGCTGCGGCGTCGGCATGTGAGCCGCGATCTGGTTTCGGTGTTGCCATTGGAGCTGCTGCTCGATTACTTCGCGGTGCGGCTCGATGGGGCGAAGGCGCAGGGCGAATGCATGGATATCGAGTGGTCGAACCCGGACACCGGGGAATGCGTCGCGATGCGGCTGGAGAACGCGACGATGACTTATCTTCCGGGGGCGGTGCGCGGCGTGGCGACGGCGAAGGTAGTGCTTACGCGTGCTGGGCTCACGGCGCTGCAGACGGGCGATGGGGATATCGCGGATGTGTTCGTGCGGCTTGTTGGGAAGGGCGAGATCAAGGTCGAAGGGGATGGGGGTTGTGTCGTGCGGTTGCTAGGCATGCTCGATGAGTTCGATCCTATGTTTAATGTTGTGGAGCCTTGAGAGGTGGTGTGGAGCGCGCCTTTGGGGGCGCGCTTCTTTTGGGCCGTCGATGAGGGAGACAAAGCACTTGCCGGGCTTTGAAGAGGTAGCGGCACTCGCGTGCTATCAGTGCGCCCATACGACCCACTTCGGCCCTTCACCTCCTCGGGCTATCAACGACCACGCAGGATACAACGGTCACTCGAGTAACCGCCTTGGCACGATGCTGCCGATTTACATTCCTTCAGCGCCCCATGTGCGGTGCTCTCGCGGCTACTCCTGCACCAGCCGGGCATGATGGTACTTAATCACATCCATGACCGCAGCGGTCATCACCGAGGTTGAGACTCCGAACATAAGGATGCCGTTGGCAGCTTCGATCGGGCCAAGCATGCGCCACTGCTTGGACATGACAATGTCGCCGTAGCCCAGCGTGATGAAGTTGACCGCGGAGTGATACAGAGCAGTGGCGAAATCGGAGAACTCGCCTAAGAACATGAATAGCGCAGCCCAGATGGCCATTTGGGCGAAATTGCAGAGCAAGGTCAGCAGCATCACGGTTATCAATAGCAGGGCGTCCACCCATAGCAAGTCCTGATTCTTGACGCTACGCCGGAAGCGCGCGTACCGACGCAGGCAGACGGCTACCACCACGCCTTGCAGCAGCAGGCACAGGACCATGGCCGGAGCGGCCGCCAGTACATTGTGTAGCATGATTGACTCCGTCTTCAGGGGTAGCGAGCAGGCAAAGAAAGCCGCAGTCGAGACCAGGAGATCGCAAGTTCACAACTTGCAACCTCGGCCAATCATAGGACACATTGCGTCAACCGCGCCCAGCCTTGCTCCGCTCCAAATTGCCGAACAGTTTGGCCCAACTAAAACGAGGGAGTGCATTTCACTTGAGTAAATTGCTGTCCCCCGGCCGAAGGGTGGGCGCAGCTATCGGGAGCGTTATGCACGAGCACCCTTCCGTGGCACGAGGTCGCTTTGAATCAGACGCTGCATCTTTGGGAAGCCGGGATCGTTTCAACACTCCCGTGCGGACTACTCCAGCGCGCTACGCATTGCTTCGAAAATTTCAGCTGGCACGGATTGGTGGTTCCAGTATGGATTCCGTGGAACCCTGTGCTCGAAGAGTGCGCCCCTGTTCAATCTGAGTGCGGGAAGCCAGTACCACGCGCCGCGACCGATCAGAACCAGTGCACCACGAGCAATGGCGTTCTTCGCCTGTTCGACCGCGAGGGCCATCGATGGCAAAGCGAGTTGCTTCGGATCATCCAACGCGGCGCTTGCCCACGGATGAATCTGAAGCATCGCCAGGCGCCGCGACACGTGTTGTGCACCAAACTCGGCGATCAAGTCACGGAAACGCGGGACGCTGTAGTCGCGCATGCCGGCGGGAGCCTCGGGATGCAGTGACGCATAGGGCCAGCCGTCGCGCTGAAAACGGTGATCATCCGAGGTGCTAGTACCGCCGAAACCGGGGTTGTTCATCAACACGAGAACCCGTGCCGTCGCAACGTCGCCCTCATAGGGCTGCGGCCCAAGCTGAGTCTGCAAACGGTATTCAGGTTTCAGGAACGGCCTCGCATGATAGCGGACGATTGCACTGGCATCGAGGCTGGTGATGTGATCAGGGTCAAAATGCAGCATCTAACAACGCCCCATAGTTGAGCCGATGTACTCCCTTCCGCTAATCTTCGAGGACGGCGGTTGGTGCCGACTACTTGATGTCCAGCCGGCGATATTCAGGCGATATTCAGGGTCGTCCATCAACATGCATAAAAAAGGCGCCGCTTAAGGGCGCGAAATCCGAGACGACCGGCGCTATTAATTGCAGTTTGTGTACGTTTGATTGGCGTACTGTTGGGTCGTGCAGTTGCGCATCGAACTGTGGCCTTGGCCGTCGTAGTAGGTCTGATTAGTGTAGGTTGTGTTGCCGAAGTTCTGCGACGTGGAGTTCATCGACTGGCCATTCGGACCCGAATAATTACCGTAAGCCGTATTGCCGTAGTGTTGTTGCGAGCCGTACCACTGGGCGTGCGCGGCCAGCGGCAGGAAAACTGCCGCACATAGGATCACTTTCTTCATTTGGTTCCTCGTCTTGTTTGCAAAATCGCGCCCGTTAAAAGCGCTTCGTAGCATACCCAGATACATCGCCGTCCGCCCCCCTCGGCAGAGGAGGGTGGGTTAACCCGTTTCCCGTGTACGGTCGAACCACTAATCGCGATGTCGCAGGCTCGCGGATTGAACAGCCGCTTACTCATTGCGGAGTCGCCGTTTGAATGTCCGGGCAATTGAATAAGCGGATGACGGTTCATGGCCGATTGGTTGAGGTCGCCATCCAGTTCGAATGGCCAGGGTCTCGTCCGCCACGGCTCAATGGCCGGTTTCCGGCGAGCAAATTGCCGGTGGCACCGCCTTAACCCGGCCAAGAGGAGTCACGCGCTTTCCGCGGATGACTGTCTGTTCGCAGTCCCGTTTTCGGAATAGGAAGAACTCGTGAAGTCTAAAAATCCAGCTTCATTTGCACGTTGTCAGAGGTCTTGTGACGCGCAAGTTTGCACGGGCCTCGCATGAACTGAGCTGTCGCGTCGAACACGGCAGCCAGGCAATCAACCAGTGGATGGGGCCACTCAGCAACGTGCAGAGCTGGTCGAGCAGGAAAGAGGTACCAGCTCGATGCACGTGTCATCGCGTAGCTATCTGATTTTCAGTGGAGCGCCCGAGCAGGTGCGGCTATTGATTCCGTGCATACATGTATGCACGATTGAACGGATACCGATCTTGAGTGGTGTCGGCTCCGAAGGACAACTGAGCCGGCGGTTCAAGGCTGTCGTCGGCGCGTGAAACCAGAATCTGAAACAGCGATGTCCACCCCCGTTCAAATCCCATCGCCGAACCAGCCAAGTAGAGGCGGTACGCTCGGATGATCCTTTCTGCATCTTTGCCGAGCGTTCTACGGGCCTCTTCAAGATGTGCCTCAAGCGCATCGACCCAAAGCCATAGCGTACGCACATAGTGCGGTCGCAGACATTCGGCATCCACAGGTTCGAGATTCCCGCGGGCCATGGCATCCATCATCACGCTAACGTGCACCAGCTGGCCACCGGGGAAAATATACTTTTCTATGAAGTCTCCCATTCCGCCATCGAGCTGGGCGTTATTGACGCCGCCAGCGGTAATGCTGTGATTCATCATGAGGCCACCCGGTTTGAGCAGGTCGCGCATTTTTGCGAAATACACAGGCAGGTTTGGGCGGCCTACGTGCTCACACATGCCGACTGATGCAATTTTGTCGAAGGGCATGGACTCGTCGACATCGCGATAGTCCTGCAGGAGCATCTTGACCCGCCCCTGCAGGCCCTTCTGCTCGATGAGCCGGTTGACGTAGGCATGCTGATTCCTCGACAGGGTGATGCCCGTCGCTGACACACCATAGTTCTCTGCAGCCCAGAACAGCAGCGCACCCCAACCGGCGCCCACGTCCAGAAAGCGCTCACCGGAGCGCAACATCAGTTTCCTGCAGATGTGATCGAGCTTGGCTTGTTGCGCCTCAGCAAGCGACATGGAAGGCGCAGAAAAATACCCGCAGGAATAGACGCGCAATGGATCGAGCCAGAGAGCATAGAACTCGTCGGAAATGTCGTAGTGGTGCTGGATCTGAGCGGCATCTCGAGCCTGGCTATGGTGAGTGCGCTCCCATATGGCATGACGGCTGTGAGTGATCGAACTCATTAGTCGGCCGCGGGTTGCCTGGGTCGGGTCATGGTGGAGCAGTGCGGGTGCGGCCGACATCAGGTCATGCAGATCGCCCACGATATCGATCCTGCCCTCCACGTAGTCTTCCGCCAGCCGCCCAATCGCTCCCTGCGTCAGGTGCAGGAGCGCACGCATGTCGCGGAGGACGAACGACAACCGGGGCTGCGCCGCTCCGATGCGATGACCGTCAGGAAAGCAGACCGAACAGGGCAGCGGTAAGCTGGCCAGCTTCCGTTCGGCCGGTTGCCGTAAAAAGGTGGATAGAGTCATGGCGGTTGTCTCCAACTGGCGATCTTGGGGAGATTTGACTTTCAGGTCAGGTGATTTCTCTGACTTCGCTCACCTTTTATTGCTCCCGTCCAGAGCGACGAACTCAATCAGGAGGGTGAGTACTTCTCCCTGTGTTCGAAGCATCGTTCATACCCAGGACGGAAGTCTGATCGGGGTCGACTGGCCGAAAGCGCGGCGGTGCGAGCTCGCCGGCGTAAGCTCTATGCAAGCATGCCGCCAGCGATTTCATGAAGCGAGTACTTGAAGCTCCGCTCGTCGCTCCGACACGACTCTGATCATTTACCCGCACGGATTCGACGCGGCCTTCATCAGTGCCGCGCCGCGGTCGCCCGTCGATGCGTTTTAAGCCTTCCTTAAGCGGCGCGGCCTATTTTTTAAGCGTCAGTTTGAAGCCCACGCATTGTTCAAAGCGCCGATGCGATAAGCCAGGGGAAACTCGAGCGTCCGCGGCGGCAGTCAAGCGTTGGGCCGCATACCTGCAAGGAGGGAAAAGCCATGAAAAGGCATCAGGTTTTCGCTGTCACCTGCGCATTATTTACCGCCGCTGTTTGCGGCACGACCGTGCAGGCAGCTGAGTCTCCGCGGAACGTCGGGGCAGACATGGGCAAGGTCTCGGGGAAGGGAAACGAGGCGTTCCAGCAGATCGAACTCGCGCGCCTCGCGATCTTCAACGGTCAGGGGGCGAAGGCCGCCACGCTTGTGAAAGCCGCCCAGAAATCGCTGCTGCAAGCGCAGGCGGACAATACTGCGTTTACGGCCGCTGAAAAGGATCTGAAACTTCCGCCTTCGGCGTCCAGCGTGCCGCGCAATGAACCGGACGTCGCTCGCGTTTCGCGGACCATGGTGTGGCTTCCGGTGGGTGCGGACGTCACTATTACGGACAAGCTCGCTCAGCCTTCCGGGAAATCAAGAGCCGTGGCGTCAGCAAATGAGCACATCAAGCAAGGGCAGCGGGACCAGGCGCTTAACGCGTTGAAAGTCGCGAACATCAACGTCGCGTACACGATGGAACTCGTACCGCTCAAACTGGTGATGGCCGACGTCGACGATGCCGCGAGGCTGATCTCCAGGCACAAGTACTATGAAGCCAACGACGCTCTGCACGAGGCGCTCGCGAGCGTACGGTATGACTGGGTCGATCTCGACGCCGTTCCGCAGCCGGCCTCGACCGCGCAACTGGCCGCGAAAACCGCGGACCATCCCGCTTCATCCTCGAGCACGCGGTAAAGGCTCCAGAATGTGCGGTAGCTCCGGACTGCGCCCGCTGTCGAGTTGCGGGCCGGGATCCGGTCGACGAGTTGCCGCGCGCCTGTTCAGCGAACATAGCAGCCTTGGTCTGGCTGCCGCACGCTCGCCGCGAGCGGAGCGGGACATCCTTGACATGCGTCTCACCTGGAGCGGCAAATGCCGGCGGTAAATCCGCGCGAGTCCCGGCTGCAGGTATTTCCAACGACAGCCTTCGCGATGGTCATGGCGACGGGCATCGTCTCGATCGCCGCGCGCCTGCTGGGCTACGACATCATTGGGTGGGTTCTTCTCGGCATCAATGTGGTGAGCTGGCCTGCGTTGCTTGCCATCAATCTATGCCGTCTGTTGCTCTATCCCCGTGCGGTGCATGCCGACATCGTCGACCACGGCCGGGGACCGGGGTTTCTCACGCTCGTCGCAGCGACCGCCGTGCTCGGCAGTCAACTATCGGCGTATCGCGTCCTGCAACCCGCGGTGCCCTGGTTGCTCGGGCTCGCGGCCGCGATGTGGCTCGTGATTACCTATGCGTTTCTCAGCGGAATGACGATTGGGCAAAGAAAGCCCGGTCTGCATACCGGGCTCAACGGGACCTGGCTGCTGCTGGTCGTCGCGACCGAGTCGATTGCCGTTCTTGCGATCGCCGTGTCGCAGATGAAGGGCGACGCTACGCCACTGCTCGATTTGCTCGCGCTCGGCGCGTGGCTGCTCGGCGGTGTGCTGTACATGATCCTGATCACGCTGATTTTCTATCGATGGTGCTTCGTGCCGATGACGGCCGCCGACCTGACGGAGCCATGGTGGATCAATATGGGTGCGATGGCCATTACCACATTGGCGGGCAGCGACCTCATTCTGGCGGCGCATGACGTGGCGGGTTGGCCCGGCGACGACCGAGTGGTGCTGCGGATTCTGACGACCGCATGCTGGGTCATGGCGACGTTCTGGATTCCTCTTCTTGTTGCGCTTTACATAGAGAAGCACGTGATCGTTGCCGAGCCGGTTCGCTATTCGGCGGCTGAATGGTCTGTCGTCTTTCCACTCGGCATGTACTCCGCCGCGACCGATCTGTACGCGGAGGCCACCGGGCTTCACGTTCTCGGCTACGTGGCTCGGGTGGCCGTACTCGTTGCCTTCGTGGCTTGGGCGCTAGCGTCGATCGGACTGCTACGCTCGGCGCTGCGCTCGGTCACGGGGAAATGACGGCTTCTACGCAGATGCCTGGCAGTGATCTGAGGGTGGTTCGCTCAACGCCGGTTGAAGCCGCGATGGCAAACAATTCTGTCTGGCAAGTTTTTTCGGCGACGCTTCCCACGCGGATAACAAGGCTACAAGTCAATCCTCGATCCCCCGCGCGCCACTGCACGGATAGCCACGTTCATGCTGAAGATGCTGGTCGGCGCCAGTCTCGCGGGACAGCCCGTCCGCTACAACGACAAAGCCAAATCCACGCGTGATGCCTGGCTGGACCGATGGCGCGTCGAAGGCCGCCTCGTCACCGTTTGCCCGGAAGTGACGGCGGGCTTCCCGATGCGCACCATTCCCAAGTGCGAAAGTGCATCGTCATGATTCGCCAAACCGAGGCTTCCGGACAACTGCAATTACCAGTTCAAGATGACCGCGCTACGGCGCGTTAGCGACATTCGAACGTAGGTTTCAGCGGGCAACCAGATTGTCAAGTTCGAAATCCGCAAAACAAAAACCCCAATATCCGAATGGACATGGGGTTTTATCGTCCTCGCGCCACGCTTCACGGCGACGGGATGAAGTTGCGCGGCAAGGCAAGTGCCGCGCCTGACAGCAGCATCAGAACGACTTGCGAATCTTCAGCGAAACGGTCTGGTTCGTGAACTTCGAGCGCGCCTGCACATCGTAGCGGCCGACCACTTCCAGGCCCTTGGCGCCGTGATACGCAACACCGGCGCCGCCTCGCGCAACCAGATGCGACGGGCTCACACCTTCGGTGGCGAAAGCCGGGCCGCCGCCGGTGAAGGACGAGACGATCACCGCATTCTTCGCGAGCGCGTCGTAGCCAAGGCCCGCGTTCGCCGTCAACGAGAACGTCTCCGAGACCGAGTACAGCAGCTTGGCGTCGCCGCCCAGCACCAGTTCCTGTGCGCGTTGGCTATCCACGTTCAGGTCCAGCGCGCCAGCGCCGGTTTCGGTGTAGGCACTGTTCTTGACGGTGGTGTAGTCGAGGCGCAGCGAAGGCGTCAGGCTGACCGCCGAGCTGAGATCGAAGATATGTCCGATACCCGCACCGACATGCGCGTTCCAGCCGCCATAGCTACTTGCCGCAGTCGCATTACCGCCCGTGAACGTGATCGTGCGGCTGCCGTTCGTGCTGTTGTAGCCAGCGCCGGCCTGCCAGCTGATATCGGTGCGCGGTTCGAGGCTGTGGCTTCCGTACACGATTGCCTGATACGAATCGGTGCGTGCGGACTGCGGCGCGGCGCTGTCGCTGCTGTTCTGGTTCAGGTGTGCGTAAGCGAACGCGCCGCCGACACGGTCACGCGCCGACACCGATCCGTCGCCGCCCACCACCACACCGGCAGTCGTCGCGGTAAAGCCCGCCGCGCCATTGTCGTCGTCCTGATGCGCCCAGGAACCAAACGGCTTGAACCAGAGATGCCGGTCCGCCGCGTATCCATCGCCCGCGGACAGGCCGCGACTCTCTTCCTGGCGCGCCTGCACCACACGGCTCACGTCGTTCATGGTGCTCGTCACACCCGCGGCGGTCGCGCCTGTCAGCACCGGCAGGGTCTGTTTGACCGCATCGGAAACCTGACGGCTCGTCGTCATGCTGCCCAGCGCGCCGAGGACCTGATTCATCGCGCCCGAAGCGCCGTTCGCGAGCAGATAGTCGAACGTGCGCGCCGCGCCGCCGCCAGCGAAGTTGCTGTTCGCGTTTGTCTGCTGCAGGACGGTTTGCGCGTTGATCACGTTCAGGTCGACGTTGTTGCCATCCACGACACCCTTGAAGTTGAACAGCACGCTGTTGTCGGTCACGTTGAAGGTCGACGCACTCAGCGAGTCCGCCGCAATCACGCCCTTCAGCACGCCATTCGGAACGAGCGTCGACGTACCCGAGACATCGACGTCGATGTTCGTGTTCGCCGCAAGATTCGCCGCGCCGTTCACGGTGAGACGGCTATACGCGCTTGGGCTCGACGCCTGCATGGCGTACGTGCCGCCCGCAGCCTGCGTGTAGTCGCCGTGCACCGTCACCGGCGTCGCCGCGCGCACCGCGAGCGTGCCCGTGTTGGTGACGCCGCGGCTCGCCGTCAGATCGTGTTGATCGACCAGGCTCGCGCCCGAGGCGATGTTGATTGCGCCGACATCGAACGTGTTCGCCGTGCTGAAGTTGCCATTCACGTTGATGGTCGACGAAGCCGTGCCCGTTACCGCGCCCGCCACCTGCGACGACGCGCCGTTCAGGTTCAGCGTGCCCGCGCCCAGTTGCACGGCGCCCGCGAGCGATCCGGAGTTGTCGATCGTCACCGGCGTGTTCGCCTTCGACAGGTCTATCGCCGTCGCGCCGCTGATCGTGCCGCTGTTATCGATCGTGCCGCCGAGCGTGGCATTGACCACACTGATACCGACCGCGTTCGCCGCGTCGCCGATGGTGCCGCTATTGACGAGACCGCCGAGCTTCGCGCCGTTCGTCAGAGAAACAGGACCGCCGATCCTGCCGCTGTTCTGCAGTGTGCCCGCTACCGTGGATGCGTCGACGGAGACGCCGGCGATTACGCCGCCATTCGCGATCGAGCCGCCGATTTTCGCGCCCTGCTGCAAGACGAGTCCCGCCGCGCCGATGACGCCGGTGTTCTGCACATTGTCCTGCACCGTGGATGCGTTGAGCGTCACGCCGCCAATCGAGCCGCTATTGGTCAGATTGCCACCGAGCGTCGACTTGCTGGTCAGCGAGACGAGCCCATCGATCTTGCTGGTGTTCTGCAGCGAGCCCGTCACCGTGGAAGCGTCGATGGAAACGCCGGCGATCGCGCCACCGTTGGTGATCGAGCCGCCGATTTTCGCGCCCTGCTGCAAGACGAGTCCCGCCGCGCCGATCGTGCCAGCGTTCTGGACGTTGCCCTGCACCGTCGAAGCGTCGAGCGTCACGCCGCTGATCGAGCCACTGTTTGTGAGGTTGCCGCCGACTTTGGAGCCGC
Organism: Caballeronia hypogeia; assembly: GCF_001544875.2. Taxonomy (GTDB): domain Bacteria; phylum Pseudomonadota; class Gammaproteobacteria; order Burkholderiales; family Burkholderiaceae; genus Caballeronia; species Caballeronia hypogeia. The sequence continues at coordinate 15,806 of NZ_FCOA02000004.1, read as the reverse complement.
TCGTCAGCACGACGCCCATCGCGCCGTCGATGGAACCGGAATTGACGAGCGATCCGTTCACGGCCGACCCCGCCAGGATAACGCCCGCGCCTTGCGTCGAGCCGCTGATGTCGCCCGCATTGGCGATGCCGCCGCCGATCTTCGAATTGCTTATCGCGATGCCCAGACCGCCCGTGCCCGTGATCGTGCCGCCGGCGTGGTTGGTCAGCGAGCCGCCATTCGACACGTCGTTCAGATAGATGCCATAGGTGCCCGAGAGCGTGCCCGCGTTGTCGATTCCGTTCGTCACGGTCGTATTGCTTGCGCGGATCGCGCTGCCGCCGGTTGCGATGATCTTGCCGCCCGCGGCGTTGGCGATCGAGCCGACGTGTGCCGAGCCTTCGCCGCCGTCGAGCAAGATTCCCGAACCGCCGGTAGCCTTGATCGTGCCGCTGTTCGCGATCTGGCCGCCGATCGACGCGCCGGCGGCGAGAATCGCGTTGCCTTGCGTCGCGGTGATCGTGCCGCTGTTGGTCAGATTGCCGGTGACGATCGAGTCGTACATCACGACGCCCTGCTGGCCCCCGATCGCGCCGCTGTTGACGACGTTGCCGTGAACCGTGCTCGCCGGATCGAGCTGGAGTCCTGAATAGCCCCCGCTCAGATGACCGGCGTTGTTGATGTCGCCCGTCACGCTGCTGGCGAAGCCGACCAGCACGGCCGTCGCCGCACCGGATATCGTGCCCGTCGAGGTGTTGCTGATACCGCCCGCGGAGATCGTGGCGGCGTCGAGGCGCACGCCGTCGCCCGTCGAGCCGACGATCGAGCCCGCGTTGGTGAGACCGCGCGCCAGCGACACGTTGCTCAGCGCGATGCCGTCTGTTGCGCCCTGGATCGTGCCGTTCGACTGGTTGGCGATCGCGCCGACCGAACCGCCGCCTTCGCCACCGTCGATCGCGATGCCGCGCGCGTCGGTCGACACGATTGCGCCGCTGTTCTTGATCGTGCCCGCGAGCGTCGAACCGAACGCCGACAGCGCGTCGCCCGTCGTGCCCTTGATGGTGCCGCTGTTGGTCACGTCGCCCGACACGTTCGCGTCGATCAGCGCGATGCCGTTCGTGCCGCCCGTCAGCGTGCCCGTGTTGGTCACGCCGCCGATCGCGCTGTCGGCCACCAGGAGGCCCGTCGCCGTACCCGTCACCGAACCGTTGTTGACGAACTTGCCGCTTACCGTGGACGCGCCCTCGATATCGACGCCGATAGCCGCGCCGGTGATCGTGCCGGTCGAGGCGTTGCTGATGTTGCCGGTCACCGCAGCCGATTCGAACGCCATGCCGCCGTTGACGATGCCCTGATTCGACACGTCGCCGTTGACCGCCGCGCCCCCGACCAGCAGGCCTGCATACGAACCGTCGAGCCGGCCGCCCACACCGTTCTGAATGCCGCCGTTGACCGTCGCTCCGTCGACGACCGCGATCGCCGCGCCGCTGGCGTTCGGACCCGTGGCCGTAATCGTGCCCGTGTTCGTGATGCCGCCGTTCACCGTCGAGCCGTATTCGACCACGATGCCCGCCGAGCTGCCTTCGCCGCCGTCGAGCGTGGCGTCGATGATGCCGGTGTTGCTCACGCCGCCACTGACCGTCGAGCCGTTGCGCACGACGATGCCGGCGCTGGAATACGAATCCTGCTGGGCCGCGAAAATGGCGCCGGTGTTGCTGATGCCGCCCGCCACCGTCGAACCGTTGTTCACGTCGATGCCATCGAACGCCGCGCTGATCGTGCCGCTGTTCGTGATCCCGCCTGCAAGCACCTTGCTGCCCGAGCCTTCGCCGCCATCGAGATTGTTCAGGACGATGCCGTTATCGGCCGTGATTTGGCCGCTGTTCGAGATGCCTGCGCCAACCGTCGAATTCGTCACCAGCACGCCGGTGCCGCCCTGCGCGATGATCGAACCGGAGATCGTGTTGGAGATGGAGCCCGTGACCGAGCTCGCGGATTGCACGTTGATGCCCGCCTGATTGCCCTCGCCGCCGTCGATCGACATCGTGTTGATTGCGATCGACGAGGTGTTGATGAGGTTGCCGCCGACGCTCGATCCATTGGCGACGTCGATGCCGCTGCCGTTCTGGCCGACCGAGACCGAGCCCGTATTGATGAGGTTGCCGCTGAGATGACTGGCGTTGTAGAGGCCGATGCCGTCGGCGTCGTTGCTATTGATGGTTCCGCTGTTCGACACGGATGCGGCCGATGCGCCGTTCGCCAGTTCGATTCCCGGACCATACCCGGTCGTCAACGTGCCCTGGTTCGTTACGTTGGTCCGCACCGACGATTGATCGACGAGAATGGCCGCGCCGTTGGACGTGATCGTCGCGTTCGGGCTGTTGGTGATCGAGCCGACCTGCGAATTGCCCGTCACGCTGATGCCGCTCGCCGCGGCCTGCAGCGAGTTCGAATTCGTGATGCTGCCCGTGACGGTGCTGCCTTGCACGTGGATCGCATCCGAGCCGCCGCCGATCATCATGGCGGGCATGATGCCGGAGCCGGTGTCGATCGAACCGGTATTGGTGATCGATCCGGTGATCGTGCTGCCGGATACATTGATGCCGCTGAAATTGCCTTCGATCGAGCCGCTATTCTTCACCGATCCCGTGACGGTGCTGTCGGAAATATCGATGCCTTGAAATCCGTTGATCGAACCGCCATTGGTTACCGAACCCGTGATCGTGCTGTCCGATACCTCGATTCCGTACTCCCCGCTGATCGAACCGGTATTGGACACGCCAGAGCCGATATGGCTGCCGTTCTGCACGGCGATGCCGTTGGCGCCCGTCGTGATCGAACCGGAGTTCGAGACCGCGCCGGTTACCGTGCTGCCATCAATCGTCACGCCCGTACCGCCAATGGTATTGATCGTGCCGGAGTTCGACACGCTGCCGTTGACCTGGCTGCCGTTGGACACGGTGATGCCGTCGCCCTGCGGGCCTGTGTACGTGTAGGTTTCTTCACCATTGTCATACGTACTGGTGACCGTCTGGCTCTGCAGCGTTCCGTTGTTGCCGATGGAGCCGGTCGTCGAGCCGTTCACCAAAATGCCCGTGCCCGAAGCCGTAATGTTGCCGGAGTTGTAGATGCCGCCATTCACCGTGGCGCTGTTGTCCAGCGCGATGCCGTTACCCACTGGCGCGTCGTTGTAGGCCGAGATGCCGTTGCCCGCCACGATCGTGCCGGCGTTCGAGACCCATCCAGCCGAGCCGCCGCTCACATGAATGGCATCGAGTCCGGTGGTAATCGTGGGAATCGGGGCGCCGATGGAGTCTGCATACACGTTGCCTACTGCGCCGGTCACAGTCCCATTCACGACGATACCGTCGCCCGAATTGCTGGAGAGAGAGCCGTTATTCGTCACGCTCGAAGCCGTCGTCGACGGCGAGACCGAGACGGCGGGTGTGCCGTCGGATGTCGTGACGCTTGCTCCCTGGGCGACCACGAAGTCGGCGGCGCTCGAGACCGAACACGTGCCACTCTGGCTGCCCGTCACCGGCGACGAGCAATCCGCCATGGCGGCAGTCGACGCCATCGTCAGGCACGCGACCGAGACGAGAATGGCGATATTTTTCCTGCGAAAATCAAATTCTTTTTTCATTGAAGGCTTTTAATTGCTTTCGGAGCGGGCACGATACGTCGCGACGCGGCTATGCCATGCGTCGAGAGCGATACGGCTTCGGGCGATGAAACAACGGGAATGGATTACGGCGATCCCTGATTACACGTCGGATCGTTCGTTTCAAGCGGGATACGGCAATTTCTGGTCTGGCTGTAGGTCTTCTTCGTCCCTCTCCGTTCTGTAAACACGACGCGCTGGCTTCTCGTGGCACTATCGCTCGCAATGAGCGCCCTACGCGTCGGAATCAACGAGTCGACATGTCCCGCTCATTAACGGTGCACTTACAATGTTCTTTAGTGCTTTCGAGATTTTATTTCCGGCCTTTACTGGCTACCACGCTGAACCGGAATTTTTTCCCGCAATCCAATCAATAGTAAGTATTTAATCGCACATGCGTGCACGCCCATGCTCCGATTTGAACGGTTGTTTTGCTTCTATTCGCGCCGTTGATGCGACCGAATGAAATGCTCGTCCGGCTGAGCGTCTCACTCGTCTTCCTGAGTGTCGCCATGTTCATTGCCGGCTGCGCTGCGCCGTCCCCGCAGACGCGCCTTGATAACGCTCGCGCACTCGCCGGACGGGCTGGCTGGGACGCCGTCGACTTTCCCGGGCGTCGCTTTACGTTATCCGGCTTCCAGCCGGCGGGCCCGCCGCGGCCAACGAAGATCGTCGCGGTTTACTTCGAAGGCGATGGCGTTGCATGGCAGTCGCCGGATACCCCGTCCGACGATCCGACGCCGATCCATCCGGTCGCGCTCGAACTCGCGCTCGCGCATCCGGGCGGCACAGTCGCCTATGTGGCGCGGCCCTGCCAGTTCCGCCCGCAGACCGGGCAGCCCTGCGATCAGCGCTACTGGACCAACGCGCGTTATGCGCCGGAAGTGGTGGAGGACATGGACCATGCCGTCGACATGATCGAGCGCCGCACCGGCGCGTCGCAAGTCGTGCTGGTGGGCTATTCGGGCGGCGGTGCGCTTGCGGCGCTCGTCGCCGCGCGCCGTCATGATGTCGCATTGCTCGTCACCGTTGCCGCGAACACGGACATTGCTGCGTGGACGCGAATCCAGCGTTTGCGGCCATTGAATGAATCGCTCGATCCCGCCAATTTCGCCGCTTCGCTGAAGGCGGTGCCTCAGGTTCATTTCGTCGGCTCCGACGACACAGTAGTGCCGCCTTCGATTGCGCGTGCGTTCGCCGCGCATTTTCCGGCCTCCGCGCCGGTGCGCACGATCGAGATTGACGGCTTCGATCACACCTGCTGCTGGGTGCAGCGCTGGCCTGCGCTGATCGCGCCGCTGTTGCCGCGCTGACGAGGCAGCGTCATTGCCGTGGCCTCGCGCATCATGCGACGAGGCTCATGAACTCCTCGAACTTGCCGGTGCGGCCGAGCGGGATGCGCTGCGCGTAGTAGCTGAACGTCAACTGGAACGGATGCTCCAGCGCTTCAAGAATGATGTCTCCGAGTTCGTGTTCCTGTGCACGCGTTAGCGGCGCGCACACAAGCCGCACCTCGATCGTCTCCGGGGTGGTCTGCACGATCTGATACTGTTCGATCGCGGCCACTTCGCGATATCGGTGCGCGTTGAGGCTCGGCCAGCGACGCGAGCCGTCAATCACGATCATGTTGCGCTTGCGTCCCATGATGCGACTGAGCGTAGGCAGGCCGCGCGGCCCGCGGCCCGCTGCGCCGGGTTGCGCGTAGTCGCCCGTTTCATAACGCACGAGCGGCATCGCGTAGTTGTGCAGGTCCGTGACGATCACGCGGCCGGTCTGGCCTTGCGCGCAGGGTTCGCCCGCGTCATCGAGAACTTCGACGATGTAGTTCTCCGCCATCACGTGATAAAGCTCATCCGATGCCGCCTGAATGGCGATGGTCCCGAACTCCTGCGAACTATACGTATCTGCGACCGGCACGCCGAGCACCGCGCGTACGCGCTCACGCAAGGCATCGGTCACCGTCTCGCCGATCGTGCGTATCTGCTCGAGACTATCGAGTCCGCGGCCGCGCGCTTCCCATCGGTCCAGTAGTTCCGACAGATTGGTCGGGTACGTCAGCAGGTAGCGCGGCTCGATGCTCTCGAGCCAGGCGATCTGATCGTCGACGGAACGGTTACTGGCCATGGCGAACCCCGGTCCGGTGCGATAGAGCAGATTGAGCGGCGCGCCCCAGTCCTCGACCCTCACGCCTTCGGACGGCAAATCCGCGCGGATCGCCGCAAAACGCGCGCTGATATCGCGTTCCTGCCAGCGATGTTCCCGTACCGTGAACGCATTCCAGAATAGTTGCGTGATGCCCGTTCGCTTGACGATAACAGGCTGCCCGAGCGATCCCGACGTGCCGGTCTCGTGCACCGGACCGTGCGATTCGGGCACCAGCGTGCAGGCCAGCGTTGCGCCGTTCGACTGCACCTCCTGTCGCGTCATGACCGGCAGCGCGCGGAGCGAGTCGAGGTGGCACAGATCGTCGGCCTTCAGACCGCAACGCCTCAATCGCTCAAGAAAATAGCCCGAGTGCTGGCTGGCATGACGCGCGAGCGCCTGTAATTGCCGCCCTTGCGCGGCGGCAAATTCATCGTCATTCAGCGAAGGCGTGCGGCCGAGTTCGGTCAGCAGCGCGAAGAGCGATGCGGCGTCGCGTGTCAAAACCGGTGGCCATTCGATATCTGCCACTGAACTACGGGGTGAATGGGGAAGCAGAGCGTCGGGCATAGCTTTCAATTCGTGCACCCTTTCTTAGCGAAATGTATCTTGCAGACGGAGCCTTCCGTCCTCGGTATGGCCTTTTCTCTCGTAGCCGAAATTGCAGCTTCGCGGTTACGGCGGAAGGTCTGTCGTAGGTCGCCAGTCTAACGCCTGAACGTCGCGGTACGCAGCGCGCAATTTGCTCTTCCCGCGCAGAACTCCACGGACTCTCGCCCTTGCCGGAAAGCACTTGAAAATTAGAATGATCAAAAACACCGCCTGCAAAATCTCACATCGTGAAGCCTGCCCTGCCCTCAGCGCCCGCGCTGCAGCCTGCACCGCGGGAAACGCTCGTCATTCCGTCCGAGATGGACGGCAGCACGGGGTCGCTATGTAAACCTATTCAAAGCGACCCAAATGGACCATTCCGACTCGACAGTCGAATGGCGGCTTTCCGCGCAGCATCTCTTCTCGCTGTGACGGCCTGTCAGCGCAGAGCTACTGTTTCGCACGCGGGAGTGACACGGAGAAGGTGGTCTCCGTCTCACCGGACCGCGTTTCGATGGCACCGTGGTGTGCCTTGGCGATCTCACTTGCGATATACAAACCCAGTCCGAGGCTGGCCGCCTTCTCGTCTTGAGTTTGACGGTCTTGTCCTCGCTCCAGCGGGCCGAAGATGCGGGCGAGCGTTGTGGGTTCGATGGCGGCGCTGCAGTTGTTGCGGACGTCAATCCGGACATGAGTTTCATCGCCCGTCACCATCACGCGCACAGGTGTCTCCTGCGCTCCGTACTTGATGGCGTTGATCACAAGATTCCCCAGCAATTGCTGCAGGCGCAGGCTGTCCCAAACTCCCTGCAGATCACCAGTCACTTGCAACTCAATCTGTCTGTCCGGATGAATAGCACGCAACTCGTCCAACTCCTCAGCAACCACGTCCGCCAGATTGACTTGCGAAGGTGAAACGTTGATGCCCAAGCCTAGTTTCGTCCTATTGAATGCCGTCAAATCATTAAGCAATGCCTGCATCCGAGCCCCACTGCGTATCAGGCGGCCGGCGGCCTTGGACACATTTTCACCAGCATTCAGTGCTGCCAGATACGTTGAAGTCATCTGAATCGCCTGGAGGGGGCTGCGCATATCGTGCCCCAGCATCCCGAGCAGAAGATTGCGGTTCTGCTCGACCTGTAAATTGAACGAAGTGACCGACTCGGCAAGCGCCTGATCGATCGCCTCATTGAAACGAATCATGTCGTCGAGGTCAGGCACTTCCAGCGCGCACTGTTCCATCCACAGACGAAGCACACTGGCGCGCAACGCGCGATATTCGGCGGCGAGTTGGTTGACAGTGAAACCGGCCCGAGCCCGCAGAAAGCCGTGCGTTCGAGCGGCTGATTCGGATGTCCCGACCGGCGTGGGGCCTTGGTTTAACGATTTTTTGCGTTGGGCTTCTCTGGTCTGCGGGGTTCGCAAGTCCGCGGCTACGGCGAGCAACATTTGCTCCGCCTCTTCGCGTAACTCCACCGAGCCCATATCTGCCGACGCCGGCCCGAGCGTGGTTGCGAATGCCTCCCACGACGCCAGAATCGCCTCCATTTCTTGCAAGATAAAGTCTGCAAGCCGCATGTCCGCCTCTCTACACGTCATTGGGCTACTGCCGGGGCAATCAGCGCATCTATGTTACGCGCACATTGGTCACGGCTTTCAATCGAAGGAGTCTCCTACTCCGGAGTGAAAAAGTGAATGCCTATTTGTCTGCGGTATGCCACAAACTCCCGGGTGGTGCCAATCGAAAGCGGTCGTTCGAGTTTCGCGATCGAACGTCTCAAGGTGGCCGGGAGCGGCGCTGCATGCCTCCCGCGCAATGAAGAGCGCGGACGTTTAAGGCCAGCGGCAGGCCAGAGGGCGATCGAGCGAATGTTCGAATTCCCGAACCTCTCCGAGGTAATTGCGTGCTAACAGAGAGACGTTGTGAGTATCGATTTAGAAAGAAAGTCCAGCACGTCCGTTGCTTTCAACCGCGTCATCGGCAGTGTGAGCGGCAACGCAATCGGCTGCTCCTTAAGCTGCGCGGAAGCGTCCCCCGTCCGTGACCACCGGGCTTGCATTCCGCTTCGTAGCGGGCGTTGCATGTTTCAATCTCTCTCGAGCGCATCATCACCCTCAAGTTCTCACGAGCCGATGCCGATAAACTAGCCGCCGCGCGATGAAACGGTGCCGCGCACCTAACCCCGTTTAACGCACAACGTGCCCCCTCGATACATTCGCATGCCCGCGTTCGATCTGCGTACCATCCTCTTAATGTCGGCCGTGATGCCCGGACTGGTAGCGCTCGTGATGTCCTCGATGAGGAGGAATTTTCCTCGCAATATTCGCGGCGTCGGACTTTGGGCACTCGGCGCGCTACTCGAGTCTCTAGCGGTCATCGTGCTGTCGCTGCGTGGCAGCGTACCTGACTGGCTTTCGATCATCGCAGGCAACGTCTTCCTCATCGGTGGCATCGGAATATGGCTGGCCGGAAGCCAGCGCTTCTACGGCCTTCGCCCGTCGTGGCGTCTTATTGCTTTGCTGCTCGTCATCGACGCGTCAGGGCTCGCAATCATGACGTGGATATATCCGACGGGTGCCGGCCGATCACTTTGTTCGAACGTCATACTCGCCTATCTATACGGTCGTCATGCACATGTCATGCTCGGGTTTGGGCGCAAGGACAAGCACGCGCTATTTGTCGGCGCGATGTTTCTGATTCAGACGATTGTGACAGTCATGCGCATATGGACGTCGCTTCAAGCCTCGAAATCGGCCGGTGGACTGCTTGCGACCGATCTCATGCAGAAGATCTATCTAGGATGCGGCGCGTTCATGGGACTCGCCGTAACGGTGGGATTCATGCTCGTGGCGATGAATCGCCTGCGGATCGAGTTTGAAAAGCAGTCGCTCGTCGATCCGCTAACCGGTTTGCTAAATCGTCGTGCGTTTGTCCGAGAGCATGCCGATGCCCTGCAGATTGCATCGCGCAAAGGTGGGTTTCTCTCGCTCTTGTTGATCGACATCGACCACTTCAAGCATGTTAACGACACGTATGGTCATTCCATTGGGGATGATGTACTTGTCGACTTTGCAACCCGTGCCGCTGCCGTCCTTCCACACGGGGCGCAACTGGCTCGTTGGGGCGGAGAAGAATTCGCCGCCCTGCTTCCGGGCTACGTCCTGCACGATGCATTGGTACTGGCCGATTCTGTCCGATTGCAGGTCTCTTCGCAAACAAACACCGAACTACCCGACTACACATGCAGCATTGGCGTGGCTAGTCTGCAGGGGGAGGCGGCGAGCATTAAGGAACTGGTGCGGCGTGCGGATGGTGCGCTCTACCGCGCGAAACACGGCGGACGCAACCGCGTCTCGCCGGCGGAGGAAATGGCTATCGCGTCAGCGGTTGCAAGCTTCTCCTAGCATTGACGTTTGTTCACTGCTGGGCTGCACGAGTGCGACCAACGCCCTTATCTGCCTTTACCGATGTTCATCGATCCGCGCTCGGACGGCTGTTGAACGAAGGAAACCGGCCATTCATATCGCCGCCGCGTTGAACGCCAGCCACCCTCAATGCGAATAGGCGAGTTCGACCCTGAGCCGCCTCTCGACCTCATCCAAACCGACTGGCGGTTGTCGAGTGCGAAGCTGACCTTGGACGTCTGAGGCGCAGCCGACGAATGATACTTAGTCGCTGACCGCGGCGCATGATGGCCGGAAAACGCGCGTGCGCCAGAGCGTGGATTTGTCACCGTCTACTTCTTTTCCGCGCGAGACGAGTCTCCAACACCCCTAGACCAGTTGTGCGAGCCTCCGCATCCCTACACCCTTGAGGTCGAATTCCCCGCGCGGCGCAAAAGAAAGATCGGATCCCTCCACGAGGCCCTCAACGAGTTCGGTGGCGAGCACCTCATTGGCGCCTGCTTGCGCCGCTACTCGCGCGGCTATGCTGATACAGATTCCAAACCGCTCGCCGCCGGCTTCGTAGAGTTCGCCTGCATGTAGACCTGCGCGGATAGAAATATTTTGCTCGCGAGCCGCAGCGACAATCAGGCGAGCCGCTCGAAGCGATTCGCCCGCAGCCGGGAACTCGGCCATCACACCATCTCCCTCGTCGGCGACTACATGCCCTCCAAACTGGCCCACTAGCCGACGCGTCGTCGCCTCGTACGCTTCCAGCGTGGCGCGCCACTCCCGATCCCCACGTGCGCGCTGCTGCTCGGTCGGATTCACGATGTCTGTGAACCAAAGCGTCGCGAAACGCCGTTCTGCGGTGTGGTGAATACCGCCAGTGAGGAACTCCTCGAAAGCGGCGACCATCTGGTCGCAGATCTGACGCAAACCCGAGAGTGAACGCTTCAAAGTCTTCCTGCATCAGCCCAAAAAACTGCTGCCAATGCTCAAGCTTGTTGGTGTCGGTCATCGGAAGATACGGATCGCATGCGCCGCAACAGACACCATCGACCAAAATGAGATGAGTCACGCGCTCCGGAAACTCCAACGTGTAAAGGATCGCCACGGCGGCGCCTTGCGAAAGCCCCAGGAGCGCCAGTCGTTCGGCACCTGCTGAGCAAACGTCGGCGGCGAGGCACTCCGGTCGGAAAGACCGGTTCCGCGCTTGTCGAACCGGGCCGGACGACAGAACCGCGACATCTGCTCTATGTAACGAACGCGGTTCGGAATCGTCTGCTCGAGGGCAAGATTCGAGATGGCGCCCGGAATGTGGAGTAATGTCGGCCCAGTCTCGCCCGAAATTCGATAGGCAATCGATACGCCGTCAGACTTCACGTACGTTGTGGCCTGCATAATTTTTCCGCGCCTGAGCACGGTTTCCATGCTCCCTGCGCCTCTCACAGTCTGGCGCGGGATTCCGGCTACGCGGCTCCAACCGGGGATCTATGATTGAATATCTGACCATAGTTGGTGACCGACACCTGCGACCCAGAGAGCAACAGGGCTTGCCAGAGCGAGACCTGGTTCGCGGTAAGAATGGGTATTCCGAGAGCTTCCTCGAGGGCCTTGATAATCCCGACAGCGCGGAATCCGTTGCCGCCGATAAAGACAGCTTGGGCGCTCGTGGGCGTATGGGTGCGGACCCATTCGAATAGATCGCTGGGTTGAATCGCCTGCTGATCAGATAACAGCGCTGCAGGCTCATTGTGCACTACGTCGAATCCGGAAACCTGAAAGTACCGGGCACCCTGCTGGTCCATTTCTGCCGAGAACCATGGTGGGCTGACCAATGCGAGCTTCGTCGCATTAAGGACTTTCAGCGCCGCGACCGCGGCTGCACTCGAAATAACCACTGGAATGCCTCGTGTGCGGGTCTCGAGACGTTGTTTCAGGTTGACGTCATCGGCGCGGCCGCGGACGTAGCTACTACTAGTGAACGCGTAGACGATTGCGTGAAGAGGCGCTGATGCGAGCAGCTCGGCAGCATCGTCGACAAAGGGTGGATCGGCGAACGCGCGTACAGGATCATCGGCAATAGTCCGCTCCATAACCCCGCCAGGCTTATACACCGTCAAGGGTACGCGCGCGGCGTGAATCGAGATCCCTGCCGGCGCCATCGCGTTAAATTCGGACTCTGGATTTACGTCGGCGTGCGGCGTAAGAACGCCAATCCGCGTTCCACCCCAACCATCAGGCTGCCACATAGGTCTTATCCTCCGTCCCAGAATCGCTTCCTGTAAATCTCACAGGCGGCTTTGCAGGCTTGTCCTCAATAAAGATAGGCCATCCGGGACGGATTGCGTGTCCTGATCCAACTTCGAAAGCCTGACTACTTCATCGCCCTCATGGATACGCTGAAGCAAGACGGCCGCGCTCCGGTGCGCTTGAAACGATGCAGGGTGACGCGATTTCTCCACCGCCTTAAATAACGCACGAATGGTTGCGCTTTCCCCATTCTCGATTGCAAATCCGGCGAGAAAAATGGAAACGCAAAGGGGCGCGCGCGGGACAGCCCGCGTAGGCCATCAATTCGGCGTTGCAGGCGTCGCGAAGTCTTGCGGGGGGTGTCACGCTGAAGGATCGAATATTTCGATGGTTGCTAGCCAAGTCCCGATCGGCGAGGCTCTTGCTTATGTCAAAGCCGCCCTAGGCAGCCGTTCGCGATGCGCCGATGCTGGCGAACGACGTCGGTCAGTACCGTCGTTCGAGATTCGGTTGTTCTCAGGCGGCTGTGTTTCGCCTTCCGTTCTGGCTTCGCCGGCTCCGAATGAGCCGAGTGCGTTTGCCTACGCTGGCGTCGCCATTCACTTTCAAGTGCCACGCCTTCGTGGACGAAACCCGTGGCACTTCACCCGCAATCTTACTTGGCCGCTGCGTCGGCGCCCGCCCAATTAAGCTCGGGCGTTCGGTCCGCGCTCTTCGCCAGCAGGCACACCACGCCGGCCGCGATGATATCGAATACAGCCAGCACCACGAACAGCGGGCTATAGCCGACCTGGGTCACGAGCACACCAAAGAGCGCCGTGAACGCCGCTGCGCCGAGATAGCCCGCCATGCCGCCCATCCCGGTTGCCGTCGCGACTTCGTTCTTGCCGAACATGTCGGAGGTAATCGCGTAAAGCGCACCCGACAACGTCTGGTGAGCGAAGCCTCCGACGCAGAGCAATGCAATCGCCGCATAGGGGCTTGCGACCAGACCGACACATGCCGGTCCGATCATGCAAAGTGCGCCGACCACGAACACCATCTTGCGCGACGTGAACAACGAGACCTTCGCGTACTTGTGGAACAGCGGGCTGAGATAACCGCCGAGCACGCAGCCAATATCCGCGGCGAGGAATGGCATCCAGGCGAACATCGCCACTTCCTTCAGGTTCATGTGCCGCTCGGTCATCATGTAGAGCGGAATCCACGCGTTGAAGGTCTGCCAGGCCGGTTCCGAGAGAATGCGCGGAATGCCGATCGCCCAGAAATCACGGCTGCCCAGCATCGCGAACCAACTGCGCCTGGTGGCGGCGCTTGCGTCACTGTGCATGGCCTCTTGCCCGCTCAGGATGTAATCGCGCTCCGCGTCGCCCAGCAGTTTCTGCTTGCGCGGATGCTTGTAAAGCGCCATCCACAGCACGCACCACACGATGCCTGCCGCGCCGACCAGCACGAACGCCAGTTGCCACTCTCCGTGCATCAGCGCCCACACGACGAGCGGCGGGGCCAGCAGCGCGCCGATCGACGAGCCGATGTTGAACCAGCCGATTGCGACCGAGCGCTCCTTCGCCGGGAACCATTCGCTCGTCGCCTTCACGCCGGCCGGAATGCCCGCCGCCTCCGCCACGCCGAGCAGGCCGCGGAAGAAAGCGAGGCTGCGCCAGCCCGTCGACCACGCCGCGGCTGCGCATGCGAGCGACCATGCGAGCGCGAACGCCACGAATCCGATCTTGGTGCCGACGGTGTCGAGCAGGTAGCCGGCCACCGGCTGCATGAACGCATAGCAGAGCTGCCACGCCACGACGACGTGCGCGTACTGCTCCGTCGTGATGCCGAGATCCTTCATCAGGCTCGGCGCGGCCACGGACAGCGTGTTTCGCGCCAGATAGTTGATGATGAGGCCGGCTGCGACCAGGCTGACCATCCACCAGCGGATGCCTTTGATTTTCATGCTACGTCTCCTCGTAAGTCCACTACTGTTCAGGCCCGCTTCGCCGCCGAGGCGGCCCGGTCGTCCGCGCCGGCATCGTCGCGCGAATAATCGATGCCGACAAAGCCGCCGCCCTGGAAACGCTGACCCAGCGCGTCGAGCGGATTCGGACCCGCGAGGATTTCCTCGGCGTAGTCCTCGGCGTTTTGTGTCGGCTGATAACCCAGACGCGCGGCGCCGCTGTTGTCCCACCAGCTGCGTGCGTTGGCCGAAACGCCCCAGACGGTCAGGAAGCCCACGTCATCCGCCTCGATGCAGCGATCGAGGAAATGCATCAGATCGCGATGACCGAACCAGGTGCTGAGATGCCGCGGCTCGGTGGGCCGCTCGAGACAACTGCCGATGCGTACGCAAATGCTCTCGATGCCGTGCTTGTCCCAATACATTCTTGCCAGCGCCTCACCCCAAACCTTGCTCAACCCATAGAAGCCGTCCGGGCGCAGTTCGCAGTCGAGTTCGAGACGCTCGGTGACGGGATACATGCCGATCGCATGATTCGAGCTCGCAAATATGATGCGCTTCACGCCTTGCCGGCGCGCGCCTTCGTACACTTCGACCAGGCCGCGCAAGTTGTTTTCGATGATCTCGGGCAGCGGACGCTCGACGCTCGTCCCGGCGAAGTGGATCAACACATCGACGCCTGCGAGCAGACGATCCACTACTGCAGGATCGCGCAGATCGCCGTGCATCACATCCTCGCCTTCGATGAGAGGCGTCAGCGCCTTCGAGCCTGCGGCCGAACGCAGCGGCGTACCACGCGCGACGAACGCAGCGCGGACGACCGAACCGAGTTGGCCACCGGCGCCGCTGAGGGCGATCTTCTTCATAGGATTTCCTTTCGAGCTTGCACGGGAGCGGGCTAGCGGGCGATGTGGGCCAACAGCGCCGCTGGTATCGGCGTACGCGCAATCAGTTAAACGTTGTACGATGACGTACTATCTCACGACTCCTTGGTGGACCTCAACCAAGTGTTAACCCTTTATTAAAGGGGTGCATCGCAGCAAAGAGAGATAGGAAAAGGTTTTCCAAAACAGCCATCTCTCATACGATGTCTTATGTGTATTACAGACAGCTTAACGACGCTTTCAGTCACCGAATATCGCGTGGGCAAGAGCGGGGGATTCTGAAAAGCCCCAAAAAACGGGGATGGCTGCAGTCGCTTCTTGCGTTGCTCGTCGTTTGCATTGGCGTGGGGTTTGTGTCCGGCACGACACCGCCAAGTCTCGTCAAACATGATCAGCGAAGCGGACGAAATTATTGGTATCGAACGAACGCGAGAGCGGTGCGGTCCTTCTGGACCATTGCGTGGCGGCGTTCCTCGCGTCGCTGACGGTGCGAATGCGCGAGCGCGATCCGCTAGATTGCGCGGTGGCACATGGGCCGACGATCGACCTACAACGGCCCGTCAATTCGGCGCAATGTCACTGGCCGCTAGCAAAGGCACAACGGCCATTCGCGTATGAGAGGACGACATTCCTGCCCGTCATGGGCAGGTCTCCGCCCCACGCGATCCGCAACGCCAATTGGAGCGCGACATCATGGAAAACGGGACAAGCTGCGGTTTCATTCTGCGCATTATTTTTATCGCACTGTCCTCGATGGGAACATCCGTTTTTCTATGCCCTACGAGTAGTCGCGCACAATCACCAGAGTCCGTCAAGCAAGCCATGGCCTTGCTTTAAGCGCTCGCTGATGGGTGAGATACCTTCGACGGATTATAAGGCTCGGCGGCCTCAAATCTGAAGTGCAACACCTGTTTCGTATAAGGTGTTGCGATGCACGAAAGAACTCAGTATCAACAGC
>NZ_FCOA02000003.1 GCF_001544875.2 Caballeronia hypogeia | reverse complement strand
ACGCATCATCTCAAGCTGGAGCAGATCAACGACGGCTTCGACCTGATGAAGAAGGGCGAGTCGATTCGTTCCGTCGTCATTTATTGAGCGAGGAGAAAAGGCAATGCTGGAACTCGTGGAAGAACATCGATGCTTCGACGGCGTGCAGCGCATCTATCGTCACGACTCGCGGACGATCGGCCTGCCGATGCGCTTTTCGGTTTTCCTGCCGAAGCAGGCCGCATCGCAAAAAGTGCCGGCGCTGTTTTATCTCGCAGGCCTCACCTGCACCGAAGAGACGTTCCCGATCAAGGCGGGCGCGCAGCGTTACGCGGCGGAGCGCGGCATGGCGCTGATCGCGCCGGATACGAGCCCGCGCGGCGCGGATATTCCAGGCGAGAAAGATGCATGGGATTTCGGCGTCGGCGCGGGCTTTTACGTCGATGCGACGCGCGAGCCGTGGGCGCAGCGTTATCGCATGTACTCGTACGTGACGCAGGAGTTGCGCGAGACGGTCATCGCGGAGCTGCCGGTGCGGGAGGATCGCATCGGCATCTTCGGACATTCGATGGGCGGTCATGGCGCGCTCGTACTCGCATTGCGCAATCCGGATCTGTACAGGTCGGTGTCGGCGTTCGCGCCGATTGCGGCGCCGTCGCAGTGTCCGTGGGGCGTGAAGGCGTTCTCGGGCTATCTCGGCGACGATCGCGAGGCGTGGAAGCAATATGACGCGAGCGAACTCATCAAGGGCGATGTGGCGTCGCGCTTCGAAGGCGGGATTCTGATCGACCAGGGACTGAGTGATCAGTTTCTTGCCGAGCAGCTTCATCCCGAGATTTTCGAGCGGAATGCGCACGACGCCGGGCATACCGTGGCGTTACGCCGTCACGACGGCTATGACCACGGGTATTTTTTCATTTCGACGTTCATGAGCGACCATATCGCGCATCACGCGCGGATCTTGTGTCGGTGACATTGCTTTGAAGCGGCTCCCCCGAGCGGGGGAGCTTGCTTCGTTACGCTCTGCGTCCCAGCAGACTTGCGCCATAAACGACCGCCGCCAGCATCGTGATCCAGAAACTCGTCGGCCAGTCGGTGTAATACGCGAGCGTAAGTCCGATCCACGCCTGTCCCAGCGCGAACAACGCAGCAAGCACCAGCCCCGACGACAGGCGCGTCGTCACGTTCTGCGCCGCCGCCGCCGGTCCGACCATCAACGCGAACACCAGCAGCACGCCGACGATCTGCGTGCATGCCGCCACCGCGAGCGCGGTGATCGCAAGAAACAGCACGGATACGAGCCGCAATGAAACGCCTTTCGCTTCGGCAAGCTCCGGCTGCAAAGACGCGAACAATAAAGGCCGCATGATGAAGGCGAGCGCGCCGAGACTCACGATTGCCAGTCCCGCGAGCACGGCAAGCGTCTCGTGACTCACGCCGAGCACATTGCCGAACAGAAGCGCGGTCGCCTGCGTGGCATAAGCCGTGAAGAAGTGCAGAAACAACAACCCGAAACCGAGCGATAAGGAAAGGATCACGCCGATCGCCACGTCGCGCCCCGAGAGCCGCTCACCGAGCGCGCCCATGCCGACGCCCGCCGCCAGCGTGAAGCCGACCATCCCCCAGAGCGGCGACATACCGAGCAGCACGGCGCCCGTCGCGCCCGTGAAGCCGACGTGCGAGAGCGCGTGACCCGCGAAGGTCTGGCCGCGCAGCACGAGAAAATATCCGACGATGCCAGACAGCACCGCGACCATCCCCGACGCCGCGAAGGCATTCACCATGAAGTCGTATTCAAACATTGTGGTGTCTACTTTGCGTGGCTGTGACCGTGACCGTGCGCATGGCCGTGTTCATGTTCGTGTTCGTGCTCATGTTCCTCGCCTTCCTCGTGCGCGTGATCGAGCTTGTCGATCTCGACATCGCCCGACATCACGAAGATGCGGCCATTCACACGCATCACGTCGATGGGCGAGCCGTACAGACGCGACAGCACCGCCTTCGAGATGACTTCGTCGACGGTGCCGAGCGCCGCGCGTCCGCTGCCGAGATAGAGCACGCGATCCAGGGAATTCAGCAGCGGATTGAGTTCGTGCGCCGAGAACAGCACCGTGATGTTCAGCTCGCGTTGCACGCGCCGCACGAGTTCGACGACGCCCGTCTGATGGCGCGGATCGAGACTGATGAGCGGCTCGTCGAGCAGCAGCAGACGCGGATTGCCGAGCAGACATTGCGCGAGCAGCAAGCGCTGACGCTCGCCGCCCGAGAGTTCTGACAACGGACGCGAAGCCAGCTGATGCGCGCCGACCAGTTCGAGCACGCGCTCGACGTCCGCGCGGATGCGCGCATTGCGATGCGGCAGGCCCCAGTGATGCCCGTCCGCGGCCATCGCGACGAAATCGCGACCCAGCACGCGCCGGTTTGCGAGCCCGGTGCGAATCTGCGGCATATAACCGATCGACGCATTGCCGCGCACCACGGCCTCGCCATTCACGCGGATCGTGCCGCTCTTCACCGGCACGAGCCCGAGCAGGGCGCGCATCAACGTGGTCTTGCCCGCGCCGTTCGGCCCGAGCACGCCGATGAATTCACCGTTGTGCACGGTGAAGCTCGTGTTGTCGAGAATCTCGCGGCCGCCGAGCGAAAGCGTCACGCGATCGACTTCGAGCGCGGGTTGCGCGGTGTTCATCGTTGCCATCCTTGCAGCGCGCCCGCAAGCGAGTCGAGCTGCGACTGCATCCATTGCTGATACGTCTTCTTCGCCGGCAAGGTCTCCGTCACGCTGATGCTCGGCACATGCGCGTCCTTGGCGAGGCTGAGCAGACGCTTCGTGAGCGCGCCCGTCGCCTGGCTGTTGTAGATCAGCACGTGCACGCGGCGCTCGCGCAGATCCTTCTCGAATGCGGCGATGTCGGACGGGCTCGGCTCGGTCTCGTTCATCGACGCCATCTGGAAACGCTGGTTGCGCATCTCGAAGCCGATTGCATCGGCCATATAGCCGAACACCGGCTCGGTCGCCGTGACCGGCACGCCGTGATAATGCGATTTCAGTTGCGCGATGCTCGCATCGATCGGCTTGAGCGAATCGAGAAAGGTCGCGAGGCGCGCGTCGTAGTCGCTCTTGTGCGCAGGATCAGCGCTCGCCAGATACGCGCTCACGGCTTTCGCGACCGCGGGCATCGTCGCCGGGTCGTACCAGAGATGCGGATTGTCGCCGGCCTTCTTGCCGACGAGCTGCGCCGCGACGATCACCGTGCGCTTCTCGTTACTCTTCGACGCCGCGAGCAGCTTGTCCATCCACGGATCGTAGTTCGCGCCGTTATAGACGACGAGCGCCGCGTGCTGCAACGCGCGCGCCGTTTTCGGGCTGGCCTCGAACAGATGCGGGTCTTCGTCCGGATTGTTGAGGATGCTCGTCACCTGCACGTGCTCGCCGCCGAGCTGGCGGATGACATCGCCGTAGAAGTTCTCCGCCGCGACGACCGGCACGCGCGCGGTCTGCGCCGAAGCCGCGTTGCAAAAGCCGAGCGCCACGGCGAAGCAGGTCAGGACGTGCGCGAATTTCATCGGTTTCCTTTTGTGATGTGATCGGACGGACGGCTTATGCGCCGCGATGTTTCTTCTGACAGTCAGCGCACAGGCCGCTCAGTTCGACGACCTGGTGGTGCACCTGAAAGCCGTGCGCGGGCGGACTGGCCGACAGCGACGACGCGAGCTCGCGGCCCTGGATTTCGAGCGTCTCGCCGCATTCGTCGCAGATGAGGAACTGGCTCTCGTGCGGCTTGCCCGCATCGCAACAAGCGATGAACGCGTTCTTCGACTCGATGCGATGCACGAAGCCGTTCTCGACGAGAAATTCGAGCGCGCGATACACGGTGGTCGGCGGCACGCGGGTGCCGCGCTGCGGCTCCATGGCATCGATGAGGTCGTAGGCGCCGATCGGCTTGTGCGCTTTCAGCACGAGTTCGTACACCTGGCGGCGCAGCGGCGTGAGCGCCACGCCGCGTTCGATGGAGAGAGCCTCGGCCCGCGCCAGCATGGTTTCGACGGATGCGGTCATGTTGTGTTGGCCACGCGGGGCGCGGCTCGAAAAAGTTAATGCAGGAAGAGCGGACGGACCGCTCGTCGTCGGACGATGCGGCGATGATATAACGTATCAGGTTCGCATGCACGTCCTGGATGACTTTCGCGCGGCACGTCGTTTGCTCCTCCGCCCTTGCCAGACGGGTTTTCCCGGGGTTTTCGGACGTTTGCGCGACGCAACATCGAAACCTGTGCCGATGCCTTGACACGATCACGCGCAACGCCGATCATTCGATCAAACAGAGAGCAATTGTTCATTCGCGGAGCGTTCGCTCACAGCGACTGGGCAAGGCCGGAATCGGAGACATCGGTGAGACTGAAAGACAAGGTCGCGATCATTACGGGCGCCGCGAGCGGCATCGGCGAGGCAGTCGCGAGGCGCTATCTGGAGGAGGGCGCGCAGGTCGTCGTCGTCGACGTCAAGGACGAGCACGACTTGGTGCAACGCTATGCGGACCTCTCCGCGCGCGTGCTCGCGCTCAAGGCCGACGTCACGCGCCGCGAAGATATCGAGCGCATCGTTGCGCGCACCGTCGAGCGTTTCGGCGGCATCGACATTCTTTTCAACAACGCGGCGCTCTTCGACATGCGCCCGATCCTCGACGAATCCTGGGACGTGTACGACCGCCTCTTCGCGGTGAACGTCAAAGGCATGTTCTTCCTGATGCAGGCCGTCGCGCAGCGCATGGTCGAGCAGGGGCGCGGCGGCAAGATCATCAATATGTCATCGCAGGCAGGGCGGCGCGGCGAGGCGCTCGTCTCGCATTACTGCGCGACCAAGGCGGCGGTGATCAGCTATACGCAGTCGGCGGCGCTCGCGCTGGCGAAAGAGCGCATCAACGTGAACGGCATCGCGCCGGGCGTCGTCGACACCCCGATGTGGAAAGAGGTCGATGCGCTCTTCGCGCGTTACGAAAACCGTCCGCTCGGCGAGAAGAAACGGCTCGTCGGCGAGGAAGTGCCGCTCGGTCGCATGGGCGTGCCCGCTGACCTCACGGGCGCGGCGCTGTTTCTGGCTTCATCGGACTCGGATTACATCACCGCGCAGACGCTCAACGTCGACGGCGGCAACTGGATGAGTTGATGCACCGCACTCGCGCCCGGCATTCGGAAATGCGCGGCTTGAAGCGCGGGAAGCACCGTCTATAGTGAAACGGCGTCGCGGCGAATGCGAGCGGCGTGAAGACGAAGGCTCTGTAACGACGAAGGCAGACGCGGCAGGCGCCCGCGAGAAGTGCGGCACAAGCAAAAACCGGCAACCACGCGATTCCGATCGCGCACCCTCAGAAGCAGGCAGCGGCATTCACGGCACGTGCGGTCATGCATCGAGACTGTCCGCCATGCCCGTGCCAACAAAAAGGAGACGAACTCATATGAAACGCACTCAACGCATTGTTCGAGCACAATCGCGCGCGCGCCGCGCCCCGTTCGTGACGGGGGCGATGTCGGCCGCGCTGGCCGCAGCCGCGCTCGTGCCGCTGTCGGCGCATGCCGCGACCATCACGATCGCGACGCTCAACAACCCGGACATCATCGAGCTGAAGAAGCTCTCGCCGGCATTCGAGAAGGCCAATCCCGACATCAAGCTCAACTGGGTGATCCTGGAGGAAAACGTGCTGCGTCAGCGCGCGACGACCGACATCACGACCAACAGCGGCCAGTTCGACGTGGTGACCATCGGCACGTATGAGGCACCGCAATGGGGCAAGCGCGGCTGGCTTTCGCCGATGACCGGCCTGCCCTCGAACTACGATCTCGACGACGTCGTGAAGACCGCGCGCGATGGTCTGTCATATAACGGCACGCTGTACGCGCTGCCGTTCTACGTCGAAAGCTCGATGACGTACTACCGCAAGGATCTGTTCCAGGCGGCCGGCCTCAAGATGCCCGATCAGCCGACCTACGACCAGATCAAGCAGTTCGCCGACAAGCTTACCGACAAGTCCAAAGGCCAGTACGGCATCTGTCTGCGCGGCAAGGCGGGCTGGGGCGAGAACATGGCCTATGTGTCGACGGTCGTGAACACGTTCGGCGGCGAATGGTTCAACGAGAAGTGGCAGGCGCAGCTCGATACGCCCGAGTGGAAGAAGGCGGTCGGCTTCTACGCGGACCTTCTGAAGAACGACGGGCCGCCGGGAGCGAGCTCGAACGGCTTCAACGAAAACCTCACGCTCATGTCGTCCGGCAAATGCGCGATGTGGATCGACGCGACGGTCGCGGCCGGCATGCTCTACAACAAGGCGCAGTCGCAGGTATCGGACAAGATCGGCTTCGCTGCGGCGCCGATCGCCGTCACGCCGAAGGGTTCGCACTGGCTGTGGTCATGGTCGCTGGCAATTCCGAAGACGTCGAAGCAGCAGGACGCCGCGAAGAAGTTCGCCGCGTGGGCGACGTCGAAGGAATACATCGAGATGGTCGGCAAGGACGAGGGCTGGGCCTCGGTGCCTCCGGGTACGCGCAAGTCGACCTACGCGCGCCCCGAGTACAAGCAGGCCGCGCCGTTCGGCGACTTCGTGCTGAAGGCGATCGAGACCGCCGATCCGAACGATGCCACGCTGCATAAGGTGCCGTACACGGGCATCCAGTTCGTCGGCATTCCGGAGTTCCAGTCATTCGGCACGGTGGTCGGACAGTCGATCGCGGGTGTCGTGGCGGGTCAGACGAGCGTCGATCAGGCATTGAAGGCCGCGAACGCCGCGGCGGATCGCGCGGTGAAGCAAGCGGGCTATCAGAAGTAAATCTTTTCGCGGTACTCGGGCCGCGTCGCGTGGCGCGGCCCGCCAGCATCATCATCGAGAGGTGAAACGATGACTCAACTGAATCCCCCCATCACCGACCATCATCTGGAGGAATCCGCCGCCGCGCGCGACAAGCGCCGTGCGAAGTCGGTGCGTTGGCTGATCATGCCATCGACCGGGCTGCTCTTCCTGTGGATGGCCATTCCACTCGCGATGACGATCTGGTTTTCGTTCTCGCGATACAACCTGCTGAACCCCGATGTCAAAGGGTTCGCGGGGCTCGACAACTTCGAGTTTCTTGTCACCGATCCGGCGTTCGGGCCGTCCATCGCTCACACGCTGACGCTGATCCTTTCGGTGCTCGCGATAACGGTCGTGGGCGGCGTGCTGCTCGCCGTGCTGTTCGACCGCAAGTTCTTCGGACAGGGCATCGCGCGGCTGCTCGTGATCGCGCCGTTTTTCGTGATGCCGACGGTCTCCGCGCTCATCTGGAAGAACATGATCCTGCATCCGGTGTACGGCCTGATCGCGCAGCTCATGCGCTCGATGGGCATGCAGCCGATCGACTGGTTCGCCGAGTATCCGCTTTTCGCGGTGATCGTGATCGTCGCGTGGCAATGGCTGCCGTTCGCGTTCCTGATTCTCTTCACGGCGATCCAGTCGCTCGATCAGGAGCAGAAGGAAGCGGCGCGCATCGACGGCGCGGGTCCGTTCGCGATGTTCTTCTTCATTACGCTGCCGCACCTGAAGCGCGCGATCGCGGTCGTCGTGATGATGGAGACCATTTTCCTGCTGTCGATCTTCGCTGAAATCTATACGACCACCGGCGGCGGCCCCGGCACCGCGACGACCAACCTGTCGTACCTGATCTATGCACTGGGCCTGCAACAGTTCGACGTGGGTCTCGCATCGGCGGGCGGCATTCTGGCGGTGATTCTCGCGAACATCGTTGCGTTCTTCCTCGTGAGAATGCTCGCGAAGAACCTCAAAGGGGAGTACGAAGCATGAGCACGCAATCAGTCACCGCCGCGCCGCGAACCTCGGCGCTCGATCACGCGAAGAACATCGTGCCGGGCGTCGTCGCGTGGCTCATCTCGATCCTGCTGTTCTTCCCGATCTTCTGGATGACGATCACCGCGTTCAAGACCGAACAGCAGGCCTACTCGTCGTCGCTGTTCTTCACGCCGACGCTGGACAGCTTTCGCGAAGTGTTCGCGCGCAGCAATTACTTCGGCTTCGCGTGGAACTCAGTGTTGATCTCGGTGGGCGTCACCTTGCTGTGCATGATCCTCGCCGTGCCGTGCGCCTACGCGATGGCGTTCTTCCCCACGAAGAAAACGCAGTCGGTCCTGTTGTGGATGCTCTCCACGAAGATGATGCCGTCGGTCGGCGTGCTGGTGCCCATCTATCTGCTGTGGAAGAACGCGGGCATGCTCGATACGGTGTCGGGCCTCATCATCGTGTACACGCTGATCAACCTGCCGATCGCCGTCTGGATGGCATTCACGTACTTCAACGAGGTGCCGAAGGACATTCTCGAAGCCGGCCGCATCGACGGCGCGACGACGTGGCAGGAAATCGTCTATCTGCTGATGCCGATGGCGCTGCCCGGTCTCGCATCGACCGGCCTGTTGCTCATCATCCTGTCGTGGAACGAGGCGTTCTGGAGCATCAACCTGTCGAGCTCGAACGCGGCGCCGCTGACGGTGTTCATCGCGTCGTATTCGAGTCCGGAGGGTCTGTTCTGGGCCAAGCTTTCGGCCGCTTCGCTGCTGGCGGTCGCGCCGATCCTGATCGTCGGCTGGGTCTCGCAGAAGCAACTCGTGCGTGGCCTCACGTTTGGCGCGGTGAAGTGAGGTAGCGAGCGTGAACCTCACTCCATCCAGGGAAGCCAACCTCGAAGATCGCCTGCTGATCTGCGATTGCGACGGCGTGCTGATCGACAGCGAAACAGTGGCGGCGCACGTGCTCGTCACCGAGTTGCAGGCGCTGTGGCCCGGCGTCGATGTCGAGCCGGTCGTGATGCCGCTGCTCGGCCTGCGTATCGAGGCCGTGCTCGCGAGCGCCGCCGACACTGTGGGCCGCACGCTTACGCACGATCAGGTCGTCGCGATCCGGCGCGCCGTCGAAGTGGCGGCGATGCAGGCGCCGACGGTGCCGGGCATCGCCGGGGCGCTCGCCGCGGTGCCGTTCATGAAGGCGTGCGCGAGCAACAGTTTTTCAACCTACGTCGATGCCGTGCTGCAACGCACCGGCCTCGTGCGCTTCTTCGGCGAGCGGCGTTTCTGCGCCGACATGGTCGAGAACCCGAAGCCCGCGCCGGACGTGTATCTCGCGGCCGCGCGCGCGATGCGTATCGCGCCGCTTCGCTGTCTGGTGGTCGAGGACAGCGTGACCGGCGTGACGGCGGCGGCTGCCGCGGGCATGCCGGTGCTGGGCTTCATCGGCGGCGGGCACGCGACCGAAGGACAGATCGGCGCGCTGGAGAAAGCGGGCGCGCAGGCCGTATTCGATGACATGACGCGATTGCCTGCGCTCGTCGAGCAATGGCTGCAGAACGCGACGTTCGAACTCAGATAGCGACGGCGCGGTATTCGTCGCAAATGATGCACAGGAGACACACCATGGCTAGCCTGACACTGCGCAACATCAGCAAGCGTTACGAAGAAACCGAGGTGATGCGCAACATCAACCTCGATATCAACGACGGCGAGTTCGTCGTGTTCGTGGGCCCGTCGGGCTGCGGCAAGTCGACTCTGATGCGCATGATCGCGGGTCTCGAAGACATCAGCGGCGGCGATCTGATGATCGACAACGCGCGCGTGAACGAACTGGCGCCCGCCAAGCGCGGCATTGCGATGGTGTTCCAGTCGTACGCGCTCTATCCGCACATGACGCTGTACGACAACATGGCGTTCGGCCTCAAGCTCGCGGGCGAGAAGAAGCCCGCCATCGACGCCGCCGTGAAGAACGCCGCGAAGATCCTGCACATCGATCATCTGCTGGATCGCAAGCCGAAGGCGCTCTCGGGCGGCCAGCGCCAGCGCGTGGCGATCGGCCGTGCGATCACGCGCAAGCCGAAGGTCTTTCTCTTCGACGAGCCGCTCTCGAACCTCGACGCCGCGCTGCGCGTGAAAATGCGCCTCGAATTCGCGCGCCTGCACGACGACCTCAAGACCACGATGATCTACGTGACGCACGATCAGGTCGAGGCGATGACGCTCGCGGACAAGATCGTCGTGCTGTCGGCGGGGAACATCGAGCAGGTCGGCACGCCGAACGCGCTGTATCACGCGCCGGCGAACCGCTTCGTCGCGGGCTTCATCGGCTCGCCGAAGATGAACTTTCTGTCGGGCACGATCGCGGCGGTGCAAAGCAACGGCGTGCTCGTGAAGTACGCGACGGGCGAGACGCAACTGGTCGGCGTGCTGTCGGGCAACGCCAAAGTCGGCGACGCCGTGACAGTCGGCATTCGTCCCGAGCACTTGCAGCCGAATTCGGCCGAAGCGGGCGATTACGGCGTGTCGGCTTCGACGATGACCGTCGAAACGCTCGGCGACGCAGCGTATCTGTATGCCGAAACCGACATCGCGCCGGACGGGTTGATTGCGCGCATTCCGCCGCTCGAGAAGCATCCGCGCGGTCAGCAGCTCAAGTTCGGCACGGCGCCGGATCACTGTCACCTGTTCAATGCGGAAGGTCAGGCGTACACGCGCAACGTGGTGGATTCCTGGCAGCGGGAGCACGCGACGGCGGCTTGATTCGTCGGAGCTTCGCATGCGCGGCGCCGTTCCGGAAGGACGGCGCCGTTGTTTTTTGCAGGGCGCGGGATACGCGCGATAATCCGTGTTTCGACCGGCCACGACCGATGACCGGCGTCGTCCACCCGATATCGCCATGCCCGTCCTGAACGAAATCTTCGTCTATCCAATCAAGTCCTGCGCGGGCATTTCCCTGCGTCGCGCCACGCTGCTCGAAACCGGCCTCGAATACGACCGTCACTGGATGATCACCGATCCGGCCGGCGGCATGTTCACGCAGCGCGCTCATCCGCGCATGGCGCTGATCCGCACCGCGTTCGACGGCGACGATCTCGTGATCGATGCGCCCGGCATGCCGACGCTGCGCACGCCCTTGCGCGCGGAAGCACTCGTGGATGCGAAGCCGGTACGCGCGACTGTCTGGCGCGATACCGTCGATGCGCTCGACACCGGCGAGCAATCCGCGCAGTGGTTCAGCGAGTTTCTCGGCATGCCCGCGCGACTTGCGCGCTTCGCGCCGGCTTTTCGCCGCACGGTGGACGAGGAATGGACAGCGCCGCAGGTCACGCACACGCGTTTCGCGGATGGCTTCCCGCTTCTGATCATGAGCCAGGCGTCGCTCGACGATCTCAATGCACGCCTGTCGCAAAAGGGTGCGCCGGAGGTTCCGGCCAATCGCTTCCGGCCGAATCTGGTGATCGGCGGACTCGATGCGTACGAAGAGGATTACGTCGGCGACATGCAGATTCGCGTGCCGGGAAACGACGTGCAACTGCGCCTCGTCAAGCTCTGCACGCGCTGCCCGATGCCGACGATCGATCAGCAGACGGGCGCGCCGCATCCGTCATGGCCGCACGAACCGCTCGACACGATGAGCGGCTATCGCGCGAGCGAGCAGTTCGACGGCGCGCTGACGTTCGGCAAGAACGCGATCGTCGTGACGGGCGAGGGCGGCGCGCTGGAAGTCGGGCAGGCCGTGGAGGCGGAGATCGAGTTCTGATTGCTCCGGGCGTCCGCCCATTCGCGCGCACTGTCTGCGAAATATCCTAATCCTTAGCCTGAGCGGTTTAATTTTCGCTCACGCACCGCGATCGATGCTATCTTGGCCTGCCTTGCAGCGCGGCTCGGACACATGGAACTGGATGGATACTTCGTCAATTTGTCGACGAGCGACGACAGACGCAAATCGATGGAAGCCCGGATCGATGCGATCGGTTACCGAGACTGCATCAAACGGTTTCCGGCGGTGGACGGCCGCGCGCACGGACCGTTCGACAACCCGGCGCGGAACGCCATCTGGGCTTGCCGGCGTTCGCACGAAGAGTTGATTCTCCGGGCCTCCGCAGACTCCGCCACCATCGTGCTGGAGGACGACGTGGAGATCAGCGCGCATTTTCCATCGATCGTCAATCCGCATGTGATCGGCCTTTTCGTCGCCGGAAATCCGGATGCGGATCTGTTGTTTCTGGATTGTTGTCCTTACCATCATCAGGTGCCGTTTCTCCTTGCGCAGGCCGAGGAGAAGATGAGCCGCCGTCGCGAGTCAGGCCGTCAGGGTGCGGAACGACACGAGCTCGCGGGAATCAACCTGTCCGATGCGAAGGACTCGTACGCCTATTGCGCCGCTGCCTATGTGGTGACGCCCAAAGGGAAGCAGACGTTGCGCACGCTGTTCCCGTTGCATCGGCACGTCGAGAACGCTATCGACGCGTTGTACAAGGGCTGGATCAGGAGCGGCGCGCTCAAGGCGAAGGTGGCTGTGCCGTTCCTCGCTACGCCGAAGTTGAAAAACACATCGACGATTCCCTACGACGCGCTCGGTGTCGATGTGCTGGAACCTCGCGATCATCAGCTGACGAATACGCTGCGCCGACTCCTTTTTGCAGGCGAAGCGGACATCGACTGGGCGGACTTGACCGAACTCCTCGGCGGGAACGGGCGCTCCGTGGAGTACATGATCGGCATGCAGCTCTATGAGGCGTCGCGTAGCTGGTGGGCCGCGAAGCAGCCCGCGCGCGGCGACGCGTAGCGCCGCACCGGATGCTCACAACGCTTCCAGCGCCGCCTTCGCGCAAAGCTCGTCCGTGACGAGCCCCGAGAGCCATTGTCCTTTCAGCGCCGCGATCAGCGCCTCGCGCTTGCGCTCTCCACCCGCGAAGCCGATCGTCGGGCGCTTCGGTGGCGTATCGAGCTTCAGGCTCGTCACGCGCGCGCCGGTTTTCGAGGTCACGCGGTGGCCTTCGGCATCGATCGGCAGGCCCAGCCATTCCGCCACGGCGCCCGCCGCCATCATCTCGTCGACTTCCGCGCGGGTGATGAAGCCGTCCTGATGCAGCGGGCAGTTGACGCCCACGTTGCCGATGCCGACGAACGCCACGTCCGCCTGCTGTGCGAGTTCGTCGACGATGCGGTACAGCCGGTGATTGACCCACTGCGCGCGTTCGGTTTCGCTGTCGGCCATGAGCGGCGCGGGCAGCATGAAGTGCTTGCCGCCGGTCTTTTCCGACAATTGCTGCGCGACGTCATAGCGATTCGACGAACCGTCTTGCGCGATCGCCCCGACCATCGACACGAAGCGATGCTGCGGGCGGTCGACCTGACCGATCTGCGCGACACAGGCCTTCAGCGTGCGGCCGCTGCCGATCGACACGACCAGCGGTTTTTCTTCCAGCAGGTAGCGCTCCATGACCTGCGCGCCCGCGACGGCGAGCTTGCGATCGATCTGCTCGGGCGCGTCGCCGTCGATGGGCACGACTTCGCACATCGCGAGGCCGTAGCGGTCGCTGAGCGCCTTGGCGAGCGACAGGCAATCGGCGAGACGGTGGTCGACCCGCACGCGGATCAGGTTCTTCTCGACCGCGAACGCAACGAGGCGCTGCGCCACCGGACGCGAGATCTGCAGCTTTTCGGCGATCTCGTTCTGGGTGTTGCCGGCGACGTAGTAGAGCCATGCCGCGCGTGTCGCGAGATCGAGCTTTTCTGTGGACTTGGGCACTGTGGTTGGGTGTTTTGTCTGCTGCTTAAGTTTTAGTTCTTATTTTGGGCGTCGTGGTCCTGAATTCAGAACCACGAATCAAAACACGGCCCGCCGGGAGCAGAGATGTCAGGCCGCGCGCCGCGGCAGATGCGTCATGTCACCTCGTGCCGCGAGTAGTCCTTCCACGGAGATGTCTTCGTCGATTTCTTCCCAGTGAAGGCCGTTGCCGCTGAAGCTGATCTCGCATTGCTGCCTTTGAGCGGGTGTCGCGTGAAGGAGTCGGGGAAACCACCCAAGAGGAACGCCCAGGGTGCGGCCGTCCGAGAGTTCGACCCACATCGTGCAATCGTCGAAGCGAACTTCTTTAGCGGAAGTACTCATTCCAGGACCTCTCAATTTCGTCACGACGATTTTCGACCTCGAGCAACAGTTCGGATAGCGTACGCCCGTCGAAGCCGGCGCTGCTCGCTACGTGCACATTGGGGTAAAGCCAGAATTTGGCATCGCCGGCGGCGCCGCTTGCGTGAATGTGCACCGCTTCGCGCGGATTTCCTTCGTTCGAGAAGAAATGAAATCGTACACCTTTGTATCGAAAAATCGGGGCATTCGAAGCCTCTTCGCGCGCGCCTCAAGCCAGCCTCGGCCGCGCCGGATCGAACAGCGGCCTCACGTGCTGGTACAACTCCCTGAACCCTTTCAGCCGCTGCCGCAACATCTCATGCCGCGCCGCATTCGGCGTGAATTCCTGCTTGATCTCCGGCTTCGCCAGCACCGTCGATGGGTCGCCGCCCGCCGCGAGCCAGCCGAGCCGAGCCGCGCCCAGCGCCGCTCCGGTCTCGCCGCCGCCGTGCGTGCGCGTCGGCGTATCGAAGGCGTCGGCGAACATCTGCGCCCAGTACGCGCTGCGAGCGCCGCCGCCTAGCATCGACAACGCGCGCGCTTGCGTGCCCGCCGATTCCAGCGCGTCGAGGCCGTCCGTCAGCGAGAGTGTCACGCCTTCGAGCACCGAATAGCCGAGCAGCGCGCGGTCGGTCGCATGCGTCATGCCGAAGAACACGCCCTGCGCATACGGATCATTGTGCGGCGTGCGCTCGCCGGAGAGGTACGGCAGGAACAGCGGCGCCGATGGCAGCAGATCGGGCGACAGCGCCTCGATTTCGGCGAGCAGCGTCGGCTCGTCGGTCGAGGTCAGCTTGCACACCCAGCGCAGGCAGCTCGCCGCCGACAGCACCACGCTCATCTGATGCCACCGGTCCGGAATCGCATGGCAGAACGCATGCACGGCGGAGGCGGGATTCGGCCGGAAGCGGTCGCCGATCACGCACAGCACGCCGGAGGTGCCGAGCGAGAGGAATCCGTCGCCCGGATCGGTCGCGCCGATGCCCACCGCGCTCGCGGCATTGTCGCCGCCGCCCGCCGCGACGACCACGCCTTCCTGCAGGCCGAATTCGCGCGCGAGCTCCGGCAACAGCGTGCCCGAAGGCTCGCTGCCCTCGGCAAGCGACGGCATCTGCTGACGCGTCATGTTGCACGCGGCGAGCAACTCGTCGGACCAGTCGCGGCGCGCGACATCGAGCCAGAGCGTGCCGGCGGCGTCCGACGGATCGGATACCTTGGTGCCCGTCAGATGCATGCGCAGGTAATCCTTCGGCAGCAGCACGCACGCGGTCTGTCTGAAGATGTCGGGCTCGTTGTGCGCGACCCATAGCAGCTTGGGCGCAGTGAAGCCCGGCATCGCCAGATTGCCGGCGATCTCGTGCAGGTTGGGCGCGCGTTCGTACAGTTCGGCGCACTCCTTGTCGCTGCGCATGTCGTTCCAGAGGATCGCGGGGCGCAGCACCTTGTCCTGCGAATCGAGCAGCACCGCGCCGTGCATCTGGCCCGAGAGGCCAATGCCGCGCACTTGCGCGAATTCGTCGGGAAATTTCTCGCGCAGCCTGAAGAGCGCGGCGCGCGTGCCTTCCCACCAGTCGAGCGGATTCTGCTCCGACCAGCGCGGCTTCGGACGCGATACGGTGAAGGGCGTGCCCGCCGTGCCGATCACGGCGCCGTCGGCGGCCAGCAGCAGAACTTTCACTTCGGAGGTGCCGAGGTCGATGCCTAAGTACATGAACGGACCCTTGGTCGTTGCCGGGACGAACCCGGCGAAAAGCGAGGAGTGAGGCCAGTGCTGCGGGAGGCGCTAATTTAACGCCACGCAGCGCGCCGCGCCATGGGCACATTACCCGAGCGGCGCGGCTTGCAGTTGCGGCATGCGATCAGCACGACAATGAGGGCTGGCTTATGGCCTGTTTCCCAGCCACGCATCGACCTTTGAAATTGCCTTGCGCATGACGCGTTCGAGGCCCTCGGTCTGCGCCATGCTGCCCCACAGGAGCTTGTCGCCGACGAAGGTCTTCACGGGATCGGACGCCTGGAAAAAGCCATGCGCAACGCCGGCATCCATCACCCCGTCCTGATACGTATAGGGCAGCTTGCCTTCGTGCCATCGTTCGAGGAAGCGGAAGAACAGCGCCGGCAGAATGGCGGTCGAATCCGGATCGACGTTGCGCGCGAAACACTCGGAGAGCGTCGGCGCGATGAAGCCCGGAATCTTCGAGAAACCATCCGCCGCGACACGCTGATTCGTGTCCTTGATATACGGATTGCTGAAGCGGTCGAGCACGACATCGCGATACTTCGCCAGATCGATCGGGCTCGGCGTGAGGCAGGGGATCACGTCGTCGGTGACATAGGCGTCGGCGAGCGCGCGGATTTCCATGTCCTGTGTGCCTTCGTGAATGTACTGCAGGCCGACCAGCGTGCCCGCCCACGCGATACAGCTATGGCTCGCGTTGAGCACGCGGATTTTCGCTTCCTCATACGCGTGCACCGAATCGACCATCTCGGCGCCGACCTTCTCCCACGCGGGCCGCCCGGCGACGAACCGGTCCTCGATCACCCACTGGATGAACTTCTCGCCCATGACCGGCGCTTGGTCAGCGAAGCCGGTCGCGGCCTTCACGCGCTCGGCGACGTCGGGCGTCGGGCGCGGCGTGATGCGGTCGACCATCGCGTTCGGACACGACGTGTTCGCGTTGAACCAGTCGCGCAGCGCGGTTTCGCCGCGCAACTCCAGGAACTGCAGCATGCCTTTCTTGAAGCGGTCGCCGTTGCTGCGCAGGTTGTCGCAGTTCTGCAGCGAGACCTTGCCCGCGCCGTTTTTCATGCGCGCATCGAGGATCGCGGCGATCGCGCCGTAGATCGTCGTCTTGCCGCCCTTGAGGTCGGCGGCGAGATCGGCATTCGCGGTGTCGAGCTTGTCGTGCTCGTCGAGGTAATAGCCGCCTTCGGTAACGGTGAACGACACGATTTTCGTCTTCGGGTCCGCGCCCACGGCGACGAGCTCCGCCAGATCCGCCGACCACGGCACGACCTTTTTGATCGCGCGGATGGTCTCGTATTCGCGCTCGCCCTTCGGTGTCACGGTTTCGAGCGTGTACTCGCCGTTTTGCGCGGCGAGGGCTTCGAGCACCGCGTTCATGTCGCCGCGGATGTTGCCGACCGCTAGCGACCAGCTTTTATCGCCTGTCTCGTTCAGTCGATGCAGATACCACGCCTGATGCGCGCGATGAAAAGACCCGGCGCCGATGTGCAGGATCACGTTGGCTTCGCTAGTCATGTCGTCTCTTCCTCTGATTGGCGGCGCGCCCGTTCTTTGCGGACGGCTGAGTGAGCATTTGCTCGTTCGATGATCGAATGATCGAATGATCGAAATAATGGTATCCGCCCGGACGAAAGTCAAGGCGCGCCGCAACCATCGAAGCCGTGGTCGCCGCTGCGTCTTGCGGTGCAATTTGCGCGCCTCGTGTCGCCGGACGGGCGGCTGGTGCGGGCCTGGCGGCCACGGCGCGATTCGCCGGATGCACCGCGCCGTGCAGATCGGGAATAACCCGGATAGTCAATGTGTCGGCCATTGAACGAAGGTGCGTGAGCCAACCGCCTTTGAACACGTGTCCTTAACGATAGGCGGAAAAACAGAACGCGGGAGACAGACATGGGTTACGTGATCGGTATCGACATCGGCACGCAGAGTACGAAGGCCTTGCTCGTCGATACGAACGGCGCGATCGTCGCGCAGCATTCCAGCGCCTACCATCCCGACACGCCGAAGCCGTTGTGGGCGGAACAGTGGCCGTCGGTCTGGTTCGATGCGGTGACCGAGTGCATCGCGGCGGTCGTATCGAAAGCGCGCGAGCGGGGCGTGGTCGCGAGCGATGTGAAGTCGCTATGCGTGAGCAGTCTGTACGGCGGCTCGGGCATTCCCGTCGACGAGAACATGGAGCCGCTTTACCCGTGTCTCATCTGGATGGACCGGCGCGCGACGGCGGAGGTGGACTGGGTGCGCGCGCACGTCGACGTGACGCGGCTCGCGGCGATCACGGGCAATGGCGTCGACAGTTACTACGGTTTCACGAAGATGCTCTGGCTGCGCGCGAATCAGCCGGAGGTCTGGAAGAAGACGCGCTATTTCCTGCCGCCGAACGCGTTCGTGATCCATCGGCTGACGGGCGAGCTCGCCGTCGATCACAGTTCGGCGGGAAATCTCGGCGGCGTGTACGACGTCGCGAAGCGCGCGTGGTCGGCGGAGGCGCTCGACATGCTCGGCATTCCCGCGTCGATGATGCCGCAGCGGCTGGTGGAATCGTCGGATGTGGTGGGCGGATTGTCGGCGCAGTGGGCCGGGAGGCTCGGACTCGTGGCCGGCACGCCGGTGGTCGCGGGCGGGGTCGATGCGGCGGTGGCGACGTTCGCGGCGGGCGTCACGCAGGCCGGCCATCATGTCGCGATGATCGGCACGAGCATGTGCTGGGGCTACATCAACCAGACGGTCGATGCGAGCCACGGACTCGTGTCGATGCCGCACGTGTACAACGGCAAGCGCGATCTGTACGTGTTCGGCGGGGCGAGCACGGCGGGGCAGTGCGTCGCGTGGTATCGCGATCAGTTCTGTCAGGGCGAGATCGAAGCGGCGAAGCAGTTGCCGCATGGCGATCCGCATCGCTTGCTGGAAGATGCGGCGTCGAAGGTCGCGGCGGGTTCCGACGGCGTCGTGTTCCTGCCGTATCTGATGGGCGAGCGCAGTCCCGTGTGGGACGCGCGCGCAAGCGGTACGTTCGTCGGACTCAATCTGTTCCATACGCGCGCGACGCTTTATCGGGCGGTGCTGGAGGGCGTCGCGTTCGCGCTGAAGCACAACATGGAAGCGGGGCGGCGCGGCGCGCAGTCGCTCGACGACCGGCTGATCGTCGTGGGTGGCGCGGCGCATTCCGATCTATGGATGCAGATCATCGCCGATGTCACCGGCTATCCGGTGCTGTCGATCGAACAGGATGTCGAAGCGCCGATGGGAGCGGCTTTGCTGGCCGCGCTCGGGGCCGGTCTGGTTTCAAGGGACGTGGCCGAAGGCGGCTGGGTGACGCTCATCGAGCGGGCGCAGCCGGATGCGGAACGGCAACGCGTTTATGCCGAACGGTTCGGGGTTTATATCGAGCTTTATCCGGCGTTGAAGACGTTGATGCACCGGTTGCGGTGAAGACTGACCTCACCGCCCATGCAAAACCGGATGCGAATCGAACACCGGACCCTGCACGAAGTGCACATCGAACTGCTGCAGCGCGTTGAACTGCACCTCGTCCGAAACATTGGAGAAGATGAGCGGAATCTTCAGCCGATGCGCATACGCCACCAGATGCTTCACCACGGAATCGCGTAACGCCGCGCCGGCATCCATCTTGATGAAATCGAGCCGCGCCATATCCGACACCGACATGATCTGCCCGGCATTGGGCAGATTCCCCGCCACCTTGAACCCGTAATGCTGATAGCTCTTGGTGAGATAACCAAGAAACGTCTTGTGCGCCACCGCTGCCGCAGGCAATTCGATCACCACGCGCGACGGGCTCATTCCGAACTCCATCAGCACGGATGAAAAGTGCAGCCCGTGATCGTATTTCACGCTCTTCAAAAGCCGCTCGTGCACGCGCAGAAACAAAAGCCCCGGCCGATGCGGCCCGAAGAAGTTGAACGCATGCAGCGCCCGCGATAGCCGGTCCATCACGACCAGCTCACGGTCGTCTTCCATCTGGCCGAAGGGATCGTGCGGCGCATCGCCCTCGATCAGCGTCAGCGCCTGCACGCCGAGTTCATCGCCGAAACGCTCCGCGCTCTCCGGCGACGCGCTCAAGGTTTGCGGAAAACTATGCGTGCCGACATCGAAGATCGGTTCATACGCGCTCGAAATGCACAGACCGTGATGCTGCGCGACGGCCTGTCCCGCGTGCTCGTTCTCTCCCAGCACGATATGCGCGCCAAGGAACGGATGTTCCGCGGCGCGGGCGACGAGTTCAGGCAAGGAAGGCGAAATCATGAAGGGAGCATTCAGGTTCGTGACGCGGGCCGTACCGAACAATTTTTGTTCGAATGGTCGATGGTATCAGCGCGCAACACCGCGTCCAGCACCAAATTCACATATTGATATGCCGGAAAGAACGCGTCGATTAAGGGTTTACGATGAATTTCACTAATCGTAATTGGTTTTACCATGCGTAAATCGCAGTGACGAACGGCCGCAGGGTTGTTCGTCCGATGATTTGCCGATCACCCGCCGAGGATTTCGACCCATGCCCACGTTCGAGACGCACACGGACGCCAGTCAGCACTACCAGTCCGGCTTCGCCAACGACTTCGCCACGGAGGCGCTGCCGGGCGCGCTGCCTGTCGGCCGCAACTCGCCGCAGCGCGCCGCTTACGGTCTCTATGCCGAGCAACTTTCGGGGACCGCATTTACCGCGCCGCGTGCGCACAACCGTCGCTCATGGCTCTATCGCATCCGTCCGGGCGCGGTGCACAAGCCGTTCACGCGCGTGCCGGCGGACAAACTGCGCGCGAAGCTCGTCGCGAATTTCGCGGAAGTGCCGGCAACGCCGCCCAACCAGTTGCGCTGGGACCCGCTGCCGATGCCCGCCGCGCCGACCGATTTCATCGACGGCTGGGTGACGATGGCCGGCAACGGCGCCGCCGAATCCATGTCCGGTTGCGCAATCCATCTGTACGCCGCGAATCGTTCGATGCAGGACCGCTTTTTCTACAACAGCGACGGCGAGCTGCTGATCGTCCCGCAGCAAGGACGTCTGGCGATCTGGACGGAACTGGGCAAGGTCGATGTCGAACCGTATGAGATCGCGGTGATTCCGCGCGGCGTGCGTTTTTCGGTGACGCTGCCCGATGGCGAAGCGCGCGGCTACATCTGCGAGAACTTCGGCGCGCTGCTGCAATTGCCCGATCTCGGCCCGATCGGCTCGAACGGTCTTGCGAATCCGCGCGATTTCCTCACGCCGCAAGCCGCCTACGAGGACCGCGAAGGCGGGTTCGAGCTGGTGACCAAGATGAACGGCGTGCTGTGGCGCGCGGATATCGGCCACTCGCCGCTCGATGTCGTCGCATGGCACGGCAACTACGCGCCGTACAAGTACGACCTGCGCCACTTCAACACCATCGGCTCGATCAGCTACGACCATCCGGACCCGTCGATCTTCCTCGTGCTGCAGTCGCCGAGCGATACGCCGGGCGTCGACACCATCGACTTCGTGATCTTCCCGCCGCGCTGGCTCGCGGCCGAAGATACGTTCCGCCCGCCCTGGTTCCATCGCAACGTGGCGAGCGAGTTCATGGGCCTCGTGCACGGCGTGTACGACGCGAAGGCCGAAGGCTTCGTGCCGGGTGGCGCGAGCCTGCACAACTGCATGTCGGGACACGGCCCGGATGCGGAGACGTTCGAGAAGGCATCGAATAGCGACACGACGAAGCCCGCGAAGGTGGACGCCACGATGGCCTTCATGTTCGAGACGCGCACCCTCATCAAGCCGACGCAGTTCGCGCTCGAAACAGCGCAACTGCAGGCGAATTACTACGAGTGCTGGCAAGGCCTCACGAAACATTTCAACCCGGAGCAACGATGAACGACGCGCTGAAGGCCACGCTCGCGCCCTCTTTGAAAAGCTGGATCGAATCCGCGAACGATCCCGCGAGCGACTTCCCGATTCAGAATCTGCCGTTCGGCATTTTCAGCAACGCGGTCAACACGCAGCCGCGCGCGGGCGTCGCGATCGGCGAGTGGATCGTCGATCTCGCGGTGCTCGAAGATGCGCGTCTCATCGATGCACAGGACACGTTCCGCGCGCCGCGCCTGAACGACTTCATCGCGCTCGGCCGCGAGAAATGGCGCGAAGTGCGCATCGCGCTTTCCGGCTTGCTCGCGCAGGGTAATGCGACCTTGCGCGACAACGCCGCGCTGCTCCAGCGCGCGCTCGTGCCGCTTAGCGACGCGACCATGCATCTGCCGGTCGAGATTCCGGGCTACACGGATTTCTATTCGTCGAAGGAGCACGCGACCAACGTCGGTTCCATGTTCCGCGATCCGAAGAACGCCCTGCTGCCGAACTGGTCGGAGCTGCCGGTCGGCTATAACGGGCGCGCATCGTCGGTTGTCGTGAGCGGCACGGACGTGCGTCGGCCTAACGGGCAGATCAAGTTGCCCGACGCGGATAGACCGGTGTTCAGCGCCTGCCGCAAGCTGGATATCGAACTGGAGACGGGCTTCATCGTCGGGCGCGGCAATGCGCTGGGCGAGCCGATTCCGTGTGAAGAGGCCGAGGCGCATATCTTCGGCATGGTGCTGCTCAACGACTGGAGCGCGCGCGACATTCAGCAATGGGAATACGTGCCGCTCGGGCCGTTCAATTCGAAGGGCTTCGCGACGACCATCTCGCCGTGGATCGTCACCATTGACGCGCTCGAACCGTTCCGCACCGCGACGCCGGTGCAGGAGCCGCAGCCGCTCGACTACCTGCGCCACAAAGGCGATCACGCTTTCGACATCGACCTGCAAGTGACGCTGCGCCCCGAAGGCACGAAGCAAGCGACGACTATCTCGCGTACCAACTTCAAGCTGATGTACTGGTCGATGGCGCAGCAGCTCGCGCATCACACGGTCGGCGGCTGCAACACGCGCGTCGGCGACCTGATGGGCTCGGGCACGATCAGCGGAGCGACGCCGGATTCGTGCGGCAGTCTGCTGGAGAGCACGTGGAACGGACAGCGGCCGCTGAAGCTGGAAGAGGGCGGCGAGCGCGCGTTCCTGCAGGACGGCGATGAAATCGCGATCACCGGATGGTGCCAGGGCGAGGGCTATCGCGTCGGCTTCGGCGAGTGCGCGGGACGGATTCTCGCGGCGCGCGCCTGATCGGCCAGCGGCCCCGGTTCACGCCGGGGCCGCTTTCATTTGAAGCAAAGGAAAAGACATGCAGAGAGAGACGACCATCGATGTCGAGCGCGCGCTCGGCAACGCGCATCGCCCGGCGTTCCAGTTCATGCTCCTCGCGCTGTGCGGGCTGTGCCTCGTGATCGACGGCTTCGACGCCCAGGCGATGGGCTATGTCGCGCCCGCCGTCATCGCGGACTGGCACGTCTCGAAAGCGGCGCTCGGGCCGGTCTTTAGCGCGAGCCTGTTCGGCATGCTGCTCGGCGCGCTCGGGCTTTCGGTGCTGGCGGACCGCATCGGGCGGCGTCCGGTTTTGATCGGCGCGACGCTGTTCTTCGGCCTTTCGATGATCGCGACCGCGTACACCAACGATCTCGCGGTACTCACCGCGCTGCGCTTCGTCACGGGACTCGGGCTCGGCTGCATCATGCCGAACGCGATGGCGCTCGTCGGCGAATTCTCGACGGCGGAGCATCGCGTCAAGCGGATGATGCTCGTGTCGTGCGGCTTCACGCTCGGCGCGGCGCTGGGCGGTTTCCTGAGCGCGGCGCTGATTCCCGCGTACGGTTGGCGCTCGGTGTTCTGGGTCGGCGGCGCGGTGCCCTTGCTGCTCGGGCTGGCGATGATCGTCGCGCTGCCCGAATCGTTGCAGTTTCTGGTGCTGAGGGGCCGAGAAGCGCGGGCGCGCGCGTGGCTCGCGAAGTTCGACCCGTCACTTCCGATCGACGCCTCGACGCGTCTCATCGTGCGCGAAAAGGCGAGCGGCGGCGCGCCGGTGGCCGAGCTGTTCCGTGCGGGTCGCGGACCGGTCACGCTGATCCTGTGGGCGATCAGCTTCATGAACCTGATCGATCTGTACTTCCTGTCGAACTGGCTGCCGACCGTGATGCGCGATGCGGGTTACACGCCCGGCATGGCGGTGCTCGTCGGCACGCTGCTGCAGACGGGCGGCGTGATCGGGACCTTGTCGCTCGGCTGGTTCATCGAGCGCTTCGGCTTCGTGCGCGTGCTGTTCGCCTGCTTCTTCCTGGGTGCGGCGTGCGTCGGCGCGATCGGCGGCGTGGCGCACGTGCAGACGTGGCTCTTCGTGGCCGTGTTCGCGAGCGGCTTTTGCATCGTCGGCGGGCAGCCGGCGGTCAATGCGCTCGCGGGCCATTTCTATCCGACGGCGCTGCGCTCGACCGGCATTGGCTGGAGTCTGGGCATCGGGCGCGTGGGTTCGGTGATCGGACCGCTCGTCGGCGGGCAGATGATCGCGCTTGGCTGGAGCAATGTCGCGCTGTTTCACGCGGCGGCTGTGCCGGTGTTGTGCTCGACCGTGCTCGTGAGCGTGCTGGCGTTCGTGCGGCGCGAGAAGGGCGGGGCGGTGCAGGCGGCGTGAGCGTGCCGGGGGCTCAGCCGGCGCGCTTCGTTGATGCGGCGCGCTTCTCCCACCACACCGCAACCAGAAACGCACAAGCCGCCGCCGTCAGCACGCCGATCAGCGCGTCGGCTCCGACGCGCTGCATCAGCGTCCCTGCGACGATCGGCCCGCCGAAGCTCGCCACGCTCCACGACGCCCCGACGATCGCCGTCGCCGATACGAGCGTCGGCCCGCGAAATCGCTCTCCGCACGCGACGATCGACAGCGTATAGATACTGCCCGCGGCCGCGCCGATCACGAACAGGAGCGGCCAGCAGATCCACGGATGCGCAATCGCCCACGGCAGCAGCGGCAGCAGCACCGCGACGACCACGCCCGCGCCCGCATGCACCCTCGCGCGGCCGATGCGATCCGCGAGCCAGCCGATGGGGAATTGCATGGTCGTGTCGCCGAGCAGGATCGCGGAGGCGAACAGCACGCCGATGTCCTCGCCGATGCCGTGCGACATCGCGAAGAGCGGCATCAGCGAGAGCGCGAGCGTGTCGAACAGCGCGAAGAAGCCGGTGCCGATCACGAGCGCCGGCATGCGCGGCAGCACTTGCCGGCAGTCGCCGTGCGCGCCTTCTTCCGATGCAAGGGCGTGCGGCGCACCGCGAATCGATGCAAGCGCGGGCAGCGCCAACAGGAAGATTGCGCCGCAAATGGCGAAGCGCATCGACGGCAAATCGCCGATCAGGCTGACGAGCACCGGCCCGGTCATCTGGAACAGCGTGAAATTGGTCGCGTAGATCGCGACGACGCGGCCGCGCGTGGAATCGTCGGCGAGCTGCGTGACCCACGCTTCGCCGATCGTGAACAGCAGCATTAGCGCCGCGCCGCACAGGAAGCGCAGTACGGCCCACAGCCACAAGTGCGCGGTGAACTGCATCGCGATGGTGGACAGCGCCGCGACGATCACCGTGCCCACGATCGTGTCGCGCGCCCCGAAGCGCGCGGCCACACGGCTCGCCACCGGCGCGACGACGAGCCCGCCGGCCGCCTGCGTCGCGGTCATCCAGCCGACAATGCCGGTGCCGTGACCCGCCTGCGTGAGCGCGAGAGCGGTGAGCGGCAGCGTCGCGCCGAGTCCCAGCCCGACGACCGCCACGCTCAGGATCAGCGCGAGAAAGTCACGCGAGAAGATGCCCTTCATGCGCCGTGCCGACCGCGAAGAATCAGGCGGCCTGCCCGATTGCGAGACGGCGCGCGCGCTTGTCGAGCGTCGCCGAGAGCAGCGTGAGGCCGAACGCGCTCGCCGCCATCAGAATGCCGACCCACGGCAGCGACGTGAGCGGCGCGCCCGCGCTGATCACGCAGCCGCCGAGCCACGCGCCCGTCGCGTTGCCGAGGTTGAACGCGCCCTGATTCAGCGTGGACGCGAGGTTCGGCGCATCGCTCGCGCGGTTCACGATGAGGATTTGCAGCGGCGGCACGATCGCGAACGCGAGCACGCCCCAGAAGAAGATCGTGATCATCGCGGCGACCGGCTCGTGCATCGTGCCCGCGAAGATCGTCAGAATCACGACGATGGCCAGCAGAAACGACAGCAGCGAGCGCAACAGCTTCCAGTCCGCGAGCTTGCCGCCGAGCGTGCTGCCCACCGTGAGGCCCAGGCCGAACAGCAGCAGCACGTAGGTGACGGTGTGCGGCGAAACGCCGGTTACGTCCTCGAGGATCGGCGTGATATACGTGAACACCGAAAAAAGACTGGCCGATGCGAGCACGCTGATGCCGAGCACCATCAGCACTTGCGGGTTCTTGAGCACGTCGAATTCGCGCAGGATGCTGGTCTCGCGCATCTCTATGTGCTTCGGCAGGCACACGGCCAGCGCGCCCGCCGCCGCGATGCCGATCAGCGTCACGACCCAGAACGTCGAGCGCCAGCCCGCCATCTGGCCGAGCGCGGTGCCGAGCGGCACGCCGAGCACGTTGGCGAGCGTGAGCCCGGTGAACATCAGCGCGATGGCCTGCGCGCGGCGGTTCGGCGCGACGAGATCGGCGGCGACCACCGAGCCGATGCCGAAAAACGCGCCATGGCAGAACGCGGTGACGATGCGCGCGCCCATCAGCACCCAGTAGTTCGGCGCGAGCGCGCACAACAGATTGCCGACGATGAACACGCCGATCAGGTTCATCAGCGCCTTCTTGCGCGCCATCTTCGCGGTAACCACGGCGAGGATCGGCGCGCCGACGGTCACGCCGAGCGCATAGCCCGAGACGAGCATGCCCGCGGCCGGAATCGTCACGCCGAGGTCGCGCGCGACGTTGGGCAAGAGGCCCATGATGACGAATTCGGTCGTGCCGATGCCGAACGCGGCAACGGCGAGAGCGAAGAGAGGCAATGGCATGGCGGGAGCGGACGAAGTGTCACGTCTGGGCGCATCGTCGGATTGAGCGATGCAGGCGCCGAGGCGGAGTTGAAGGCCCGAATTGTACCGAAAGGTGTTTTTTGATGCTGGTATAAACCCTGATCCCGGGCGGCCCGCACCATGCTTTCGTCTGTACGGATATTCTTGCGAAAGTGGCCGCAACGCACGACTCTTGCAATCGCGCAGCCGCCGTGCGACAGATGTTCCCGGTAACACGTCCGCGAGTGCGCAATCGTTGCGCGCGCCTCGCGGCGGCGAGTGTTGGAAAAACGCAGCACAGACCGCAGTAACTACTGAACGAAGATGTCTCTGATCAAAAACGCAATCCGCACGGCGATCGCCGGCACACTTTTCCTCGCCGCGCTCGCGCACGCCCAGAGCGACACGACGGGCCCCATCGCCACGAAGGCGGGCGCGCTGCATTTCCTGCGCGACGAATCCGGCATGGCCGCGCTTATCGACACGCAAGTGTTCGATCGTTTCGACGCCAAACGCGTCGCGCATTTCGACGAAACCTCGGGCGCGAGCGAAACCGTCACGCGCATGCTCGTGCAATCCGACACCGGCCCCGTCATCTACGACTTCCGCCGCAATCCGCCGCTCGTGCAGCGCGTCAGCCAGCGCATGACGGTCAAACGCGTGTTCTGGCAGGGCGAGGAAATCGTGATGCAGTCGAATCTCGGCTGGTACGGCTTCCAGCGCGGCAAGCTCACGAAGCTGCAATCGTCGACTTCGACCTATCACTGAGCGGGAACACGCGCTCGCCGGCGATCACGTAGAGCGCTTCGCCGCGTGCGTCGCCGTTCACTTCGAAGCCGCCCGTGAACGCGCCGAACGCGGGCAGCACGCCCGCGCGCGCAGCGAAGCGAAAGCACGGCAGGCGCACGCTGTCGATGCGCGTCGCGAGCCGATACACCGGATGCTCGTGACCGGCGAGCGCGTAAGCGCCATCCACCGTCTGCG
The DNA here is from genome assembly GCF_001544875.2 of Caballeronia hypogeia. Lineage (GTDB taxonomy): Bacteria > Pseudomonadota > Gammaproteobacteria > Burkholderiales > Burkholderiaceae > Caballeronia > Caballeronia hypogeia. The sequence goes on along the minus strand of NZ_FCOA02000003.1, from coordinate 568,882 downwards.
GATGATGGCAAAGCGCCCACGGACCGCGCCGGTGCGGCTCCTTCACGACATCGACGCCGAACGCGGCCGGCAGCGCGCCCGCGTGCCGGTCGTGATTGCCTTCGACGAGCACGAGCGCCAGCTCGCGATGCTTCGCGCGCCACGCGGCGAGCGCCGCGAGCGTTTCGTCGGCGTGGGATTCGCGCGCGTGCAGCAGATCGCCCAGAAACACGACCGACTCCGGGCGATGCATCGCGATGAGTGAATCGAGCCGCGCGAGGCTCTCGCCGGTCGTGCCGACGGGCACCGGAATGCCGCGCGCGCGGAACACGGCGTCCTTGCCGAAATGCGCGTCGGCGATGAGCAGGGTCTTCAGGTGCGGATCGAAGGCCGCGCGCTCCGCCGAAAGCACGAGCGCGTGGCCATTCAGGTCGATGGTCAGAGCTTCCATTTACGCTTTCGCCGCCTTTTCCAGATCCGCCAGCATGCGCTCGACGCGATCCGACAGTTTCTCCGTGCTCACCTTTTCGCGCAGCCGCGCGACGATCAGCGGGAAGGCGAACGGAGTCGGCTTCTTCGGATGCTCCAGCGCGAGCCGGCTTTCGTTCATGCGTTGCAAGGCCGCGCGGATGCGCCCGAGTTCGAGCTCCTGCAGCATGACTTCCTGATCGGCTTGCGCGAGCAGCAGGTTGCCGCTGTCGTGCTTGCGAAAGACTTCATAGAACAGGCCGCTCGACGCCTGCAGCTGCCGCGCGCTTTTCTGCTGCCCCGGATGCCCCTGATAGATCAGCCCCGAAACGCGCGCGATCTCGCGAAAACGGCGCGCCGATAACTCGGACGCATTGAGGCTCGCGAGTATGTCGTGTTCCAGATTCTCCGCTGAAAAAAGCCCTTGAGCGATGAGCGTCTCCCAGTCGAACGGCCGCGCCGACAGCAGTTCGAAGCCATAATCGTTCATCGAAATGGAGAACGTGCCGGGCTGATCGCGCGCCGCCCGCCAGCCGATCAGAGAGCCGAGCCCGATATGCGCCATGCGTCCCGCGAACGGATAGCAGAAGAAATGATGCCCTTCGCGCGAACGCACCAGTTCCACGACGAGCACGCCCGGACCCGGCAGCGCGGACCACTTCGCCTGGAGGTCGAGCAAAGGCTTGACGGCGTGCATCTCGGGCTCGTCGTAGATGCCGTCGCTGGCGCGCGCGAGCATGACGAGCGCGGCGTCCGCGAGCTCGGAGGACAGCGGCATCTTGCTGCCCGCCCATTGCGGCATCGCGCCGCGAGAGGAGCTCGCGCGCTTCACGTAGGCGGTCATGTCGCGCACGCGCACCAGTTCGAGCGCACGTCCGCCGAAGGTGAAGACATCGCCGGGTTTTAGACGCGAGATGAACGATTCCTCCATCGCGCCGATTCGTCCGCCGGTCATATACGCGACGCTGATGGTTGCGTTCGCAACGATCGTCCCGACGTTGTTGCGATGCCGTCGCACGAGGTCCTCGCGCGGCACGCGATACACGCCGTCATCGTCCTTCACCACGCGATGAAAGTCCGGATACGCCGCCAGCGACGCGCCGCCGCGCTCGACGAACGCCAGCGCCCAGTCGAATTCCTGCTGCGTGAGATCGCGATAGGCATAGGCGGTGCGCGCTTCGTCGAGCATGTCGGCGGGCGTGAAGCCGCCGCCGATCGCCACCGTCACGAGATGTTGTACGAGCACGTCGAGCGGCTTCAACGGCATATCGCGTCCTTCGATGCGATGTTCGCCGATCGCCCAGCGCGCCGCCGCCGCTTCGACGAGTTCGAGCGCGTGCGTCGGCACGATGGTCACGCGCGACACGCGACCCGGCGCGTGGCCCGAGCGTCCCGCGCGCTGCATCAGGCGCGCGACGCCTTTGGGCGAGCCGATCTGGAACACGCGATCCACCGGCAGGAAGTCGACGCCCAGATCGAGGCTCGATGTGCACACGACCGCCTTCAGCCGCCCGTTCTTGAGCCCGAGTTCGACCCAGTCGCGCACTTCCTTGTCCAGCGAGCCGTGATGCAGCGCAAGCAGGCCCGCCCATTCGGGCTTCAGCTCCAGCAACGCGCGATACCAGATTTCCGATTGCGAACGCGTGTTGGTGAACACGAGCGAGCTTTGCGCGTGCTCGATTTCATCGGCTACGGGTCCGACCTGGCGCACGCCGAGATGTCCGCCCCACGGAAAGCGCTCGATGGTCTCGGGAATCAGCGTATCGACGACGAGGGTCTTCGGTTGCGCGCCGCGCACGACCACGCGCGGCGTTTTCACGGGATGGAGCAGTGCGTCGTGCGCGAGCGCGAGATTGCCGAGCGTCGCGGACAAGCCCCAGATTTGCAGTTCGGGACGCCAGCGCGCGAGTCTTGCGATCGCGAGTTGCGTCTGCGTGCCCCGTTTGTTGCCGAGCAACTCATGCCATTCATCGACGACGATCATGCGCAGGTGCTTCAGTTCCTCGCTCGCGTTGGCGCGCGTGAGCATCAGCGTGAGGCTTTCGGGCGTCGTCACGAGCGCGGACGGCATGCGGCGATTCTGCCGCGAGCGTTCCGTCGATGAAGTGTCGCCGGTGCGCAGGCCGACCGTCCACGGCACGGAGAGCGCCGTAACGGCGGATTGCAGCGCGCGGGCGGTGTCGGCGGCGAGCGCGCGCATCGGCGTGATCCATAGCACGGTCAGCGGCGCGGGCAGCGCGTTCTGTTTCGGCGCTTTATTCGCGAAGGCGGCGAGTGCGCCGAGCCACACGGCCCAGGTCTTGCCCGCGCCGGTCGTCGCGTGCAGCAGGCCGCTCGCGCCGCGTTCGATCTCGCGCCACGCCTCGCGCTGAAACGCGAACGGCTGCCAGCCGCGCTCGTCGAACCAGCGCGAGATGCGTTCGTCGAGCGGTTTTGCGGCTTCTATCTCGTCAAAGGCGAAAGGCGCGGGCGTGAAGAGCTCGGCGGCGGCGTCGAGCTCTGCTTGGCGCTCTCGCGTGCGCGGCACGCGGCGTGGACGCGGCGCGCGGCGGCGTTCCTTGTCGGCCGAGTCGGGCGCGTCGTTCATGCCGTGGCCTCGTTGAGAAAGCCCTTGAGCATGTCGAGCGTGTCGGCGCCATCGATGGTCTTGTCGGTGCGCCAGCGCAGCATGCGTGGAAAACGCACGGCGATGCCCGACTTGTGTCGCGGACTCGCCTGAATGCCCTCGAAGCCTATCTCGAAGACGAGCGTCGGCGTGACGCTGCGCACCGGCCCGAACTTTTCGATGGTCGTCTTGCGCACGATCGCATCGACCTGGCGCATCTCTTCGTCGGTCAGGCCGGAATAGGCCTTCGCGAAGGGCACCAGCGTGCGCACGCCGTCGGCTTCGTCCCAGACGGCGAAGGTGAAATCCGTGTAGAGACTCGCACGCCGGCCGTGGCCACGCTGCGCGTAAAGCAGCACGGCGTCGATGGAATACGGATCGATCTTCCACTTCCACCACGTGCCCGACGACTTCGTGCGCCCGACGCCGTACATCGAGTCGCGCTCCTTCAGCATCAGTCCTTCGACGCCGCGCGCGCGGCTTTCTTCGCGCAGCGTGGCGAGCGCGCCCCAGTCCGATGCGAGGACCATCGGCGACACGCGCAGCACATCCACCGCGAGCGACGCCGCCAGCGCATCCAGTCCGGCGCGGCGCGAGTGCAAAGGCTCCGTGCGCAGATCGCGTCCGTCGGCTTCGAGCAGATCGTAGGCAAGCAGCGCGGCGGGCGAATCGGCGAGCACTTTTTTGGTGAGCGTCTTGCGCGTGATGCGCGGCTGCAGGCGCGCGAACGGCAGCGGTGCGCTCGCGCCCGGCTCCCATGCGAGGATCTCGCCGTCGATCACTGTGCCGTCCGGCAGCGCCGCCCCGAGCGCTGCGAGTTCGGGAAAGCGGTCCGTCACGAGGTCCTCGCCGCGCGACCAGATCCACACGCGGCCCGCGCGCCTGACGAGCTGCGCGCGAATGCCGTCCCACTTCCATTCGGCGATCCAGTCGGCGGTCGCGCCGAGCGTCGAAGGTTCGGCCTGCAACGGATGCGCGAGAAAGAACGGATAGGGCAGGCCGATGTCGCTTTCGTGAGGCGTGTCGACATCGTCGCCTTCCGCTGCCGGCGCGATGAGCCGCAGGTAGCGCGCGGCGCTCGGCGCTTGCCGCGAATCGGTCCAGCCGACCATGCGCTGCGCGACGCGCTTGTGATCGACGCCCGCCACCTGCGCCAGCGCACGCACGATGAGCTGACGCGCGACGCCCACGCGAAAGCCGCCGCCGATCAGCTTGGTCAGCAAAAAGCGCTCGCTCCAGTCGAGTTCGTCCCAGTAGGACAGCAGCCGTTCGCGCAACTCGGACGGATTCGCGCCGCGCAGCGTGAGCACGCGTTCCTCGATCCATTGCGCGAGCCCGAGCGACGATTCTCCCGATGCCGGCGGCAGAATATGCGCGATGGTCTCGGCGAGATCGCCGACCGCCTGATACGACTCCTCGAAGAGCCATTCCGGCAAGCCGGCGCGCTCGCGGGCGAATTCGGTGAGCAGACGCGTGGGCACCGACTGGCGCGGTTTGCCGCCCGCGAGAAAGTACGACGCCCACGCGGCGTCCTCGGGTTCGGCGCCCGAAAAATATGCGATCAGCGCTTCGAGCTTCTCGTTGGTCGAGGTGGTCGCGTCGAGTGCGGTGTAGAGCGTCGCGAAGCGTTTCATGGCGCGGTGCTTTCCTTCGGCGCGTCGGGCGCCGCGTCGGCTTCGACGGCGTCGTCGCCGTATTCGGTCGTGAATGCGCCTGCTTCGAGGCCTTGCTCGCCGAGCCAGCGGACCATCGGCTCGATCTGTCCGTGCGTGACGATCACGCGCTCGGCGCCGCTCGCGCCGATCGCGAGTTGCAGTCCGGGCCAGTCGGCATGGTCCGAAAGCACGAAGCCGCGATCGACGCCGCGGCGCCGCCGCGTGCCGCGCAGGCGCATCCAGCCCGAGGCGAAAGCGTCGCTGTAATCGCCGAAGCGGCGCATCCACGTGCTGCCCTGCGCAGACGGCGGCGCGACGATCAGCGCGCCCTTGAACGCGGCCTTGTCCTGCGCGGCGATCTCGCTGACGAGGCGGGTTGGCGGCAAGGCGACACCCGCTTGCGCGTACGCGCGATTGAGCGGCTCGACCGCGCCATGGCAGAAGATCGGTCCGATGGCGGCATCGACGCCCGCGAGCACGCGCTGCGCCTTGCCGAACGAATAGCAGAACAGCACGGATGCGCGGCCTTGCGCTGCGTTATGCCGCCACCACGCATCGACGCCCGCGAAGATCGCGCGCGAATCTTCCCATCGATAGATCGGCAGGCCGAAGGTCGACTCGGTGATAAAGGTGTTGCAGCGCACGGGCTCGAAGGGCGCGCAGGTCGGATCGGGCTCCACCTTGTAATCGCCCGAGGCGACCCAGACGCGTCCCTTGTGTTCGACGCGCACCTGCGCGGAGCCGAGCACGTGTCCGGCCGGATGCAGCGACACGCGCACACCGTTCACGACGATTGCTTCTCCATAGGCGAGCCCTTGCACATCGATGCCCGGCAGGCGCGAAAGCAGCACGCCGACGCCGGGTTCGGCCGCTAGGTAATGCGCATGGCCGAAGCGTGCATGATCGGCGTGCGCATGCGTGATGACCGCGCGTTCGACGGGCCGCCACGGGTCGATATGGAAGTTGCCCGGCACACAGAAAAGTCCCTCTGGCCGCGCGACGATGAGATCGGAAGAGGCGTCCACTTGTCGTGAAGAGTGCGTAGATGACGGCGGCGCGACACGCCCGGGTGACATGCCGGCCGAAGCTGTTCGATTCTGGCAACAAAAGCACGCCACGTGCCCGTCATGGCGCTTTCATGAATTGCGGCTAGGGTGTAAAAGTTGATTTGGCCCGGGCGCTTGCGCCGGGTCGTCTGTTTGCGAAACACGCGTGCACGGGGCGCGCGCGCCGCAGTCATTTAACTATGCCGAAAATGGACACGATGGTTGCGCCGACCGCCGCAGAAGCGGTCTGGATCGTCAGGCTCCAAAGCCATTCGCAGTATGACTTCGTGCGCCTGAAGCGGGTATTTCACGGCCATGGCTCGCGCCATCAGGTCGTGCTCGTCGATGTGAGCAAGCTGCTCGCGTGCGCCGATCGCGACGACACCGATTACGTGCTCAAGGCCGTCGATGACTGGCATGCCGGCAAGGTGCGTGGCATTCGCGAGTTCCTCGATCCGGACAATCCCCGCGTACCGGAAATGCCGTACGTGACCATCAGCGTGCGTCGGTCGCCGGGTCTGCTCGGCTTGCTCGGCGTGCATCGCGAGGGCGTCGTCGCGTTTCGCAACGGACAGCATCGCGCGCGCTATATGGCTTATGCCGGCGCACTGTGCATGCCGGTCGAGGTGCACGAGCGCGAGGCGGCGTTGCTGCGCGAGATGTGCGCCGCGCCGGATGCATCGAGTGCGGAGTACGGGGAAGACTAAGCGGCGTTCGAGCCGCATAAAAAAGCCAGACGATGATGTCACCGTCTGGCTGCCGCCTGGCGCAATCGTGTCTGCGCCGCTTCAGTTCGCGGTCGCGCTGCTCATTATCGGCCTGGCTATGAACGGCGGGGCCATGGGCGAACGGATCGCTTCGTCGGGGCGGACATTGTTGGCCGCGAACTCCCCACTCAGATAGTCCAGCGCATAGTCGATGAAAAAACGCGTCTTGGCGGGCAGATACTGCCGTCCCGGATAGACGATCGATACTTTCATGTCCGGGTCGTCGATCGTGTAGTCCTCCAGCAGACGAACGAGCGTGCCATCTTTCAGGTCGCCGCGCACGATGCCCTCGGGCAGGATCGAAAACCCCATGCTTTTGAGCGTGGCCATGCGCACCATCAGCCCGTTGTTGACCGTGTACACCGGCGCGAGCGTGACCTGATCGGCCGAGCCCAGCCGATGCCGGAAATGCCAGGTCTGGCTGCGCATTTCGTTCGGCAGCCCGACGGACGACAACGTTTGCAAGTCGGCCGGCGCTGCGGGCAAGCCGTGCTCGGCGACGAACGCGGGCGTGGCGACCGGCACGAGCGCGTTGGTTCCCACCGGACGTTCGACGAGCGCCGTGCTCGACACCATGAACGCCGTGACGATGCCCACGTCATAGCCGTCCTCGACAAGGTCGACATGGCGTTCGGCGAGCGTCAGACGCACGTTCACCTTGGGATAGAGCTTGCGGAATCCGTCCACGAGCGGCGTCAACGTGAGCAGCGACAACGCACTCGCGGCGACGACACGCAAGGTGCCGCTCGGCTCGCCCTCGGTATGCGTGACGGTCGACTCCAGATGATCCAGTTCCTCCAGTAGTGCGCGGCAGCCCTCGAGATAACGCGTGCCGGCTTCGGTGAGCGACAAATTGCGAGTAGTACGGTTGATGAGACGGGTGCGGAGATGCGCTTCCAGCATGGCGATCGCCCGTGTGACCAGCGCATTCGAGACGTCTAATTGTTGTGCGGCGCGACGAAAGCTTTCCGTGTCCGCCACACGCACGAACACGCGCATTGCATGTATCTGGTTCATCGCTGTGCCCTCTCGGTTTGTGCCACGTTGATCCGGACCGACGCTATACGACACGCGTGTGTCCAGTTATTGACTATCGTGTGAAGCCAATAATATTGATCAGGTCAGGATATTGCAATATAAAATTTTAGAAATCCGAAGCAGTGTCTTCCATATAATCGTTATGGATATTGGCCGACTCCCGGACTTCCTGATCTGCAGGCGTTGTTCGAAAGTCTTGAATTCGCAGGATTTGCAATTGGAAAATGCAATGAACCTTAAACTTCTGTTCATTTTTGCATTGAGTGAGCACTTAAAAGGACGCATGTATTGCGTCTGATGCGTGAATGTCAGACCGAAAATATCAAGGCTGGCCTAAAAAGATTTTATTAATCGCAACCTTACATTTGATAAAAATTTTTGCTTTGAATGTCTTTCCTGGAATAATTGCGAGGTGCAAGCGATCGAGTGCCACTATGGTGATTGAATCGATAAGTGACAATCCCGCCATTTTTTCGGTAGCGCGTGCGTCTCCACTTGAGGCCGTTATCTGTTGGCGAGTTTCCCATTTGGTGATCTCGGTAGTGCGCTAAAAATCCGCTCCTGCTCAACTCAACGGTGGCATGCGGATTGCTATTTGTACTGTTGAATTTTTGTCCAAGCAGCGTGTTTTGTCAGTCTCGATTTAAAGAACATCGCTGTTGCGGCATTTATTTTTTAACCGGGATTCACCAGTGGGACACATTCTTCGCCGATATCGGACGCGGTTGGCGATATGCCGCGCTCTCGATCGTCGACGCCTTCGTAGTGGTCGCGCTCCTCGTGCTCGATGCGGAGTCGCGGCCGTTCTCCTCGCCTGCGGCGGCGCCGATTCCGCCATGATTGGCACGGCGTCGGAGGCAATCAAGCAGCCAGTTTTGTCCCCTGCAGAGACTGCGTTGCTGCAGTGGACATCGTCGGGGCGTATAGCGGGAGCAATTTGTTCGGGCTTCTGACGATCGTTCTTTTCGCGGGCCAGTTCGCGCCGCTGCCGCTCCGCGCACTCGTCGGCGTGACGGGTGTGCTCCTTGCGCCATAATCGGCGGATCCACAAGGAGGCTATTTCATGACCCGTTCCAATCCGTCGACCGTCAAGCTGCCGTACGGCGAAGCCATCCCGAAGCTCGGTCAGGGCACCTGGGAAATGGGCGAGCGTCCTGACGCGCGCAAGAGCGAAATCGCGGCGCTGCGCGCGGGCGTCGAGCTCGGCATGACGCTTATCGATACCGCCGAGATGTACGGCGACGGCGAAAGCGAAAAGCTGATCGCGGAGGCGCTGGGCGACAGACGCGACGCGCTTTTCATCGTCAGCAAGGTGTATCCGCACAACGGCAGCGAGCGCGGCGTGCGGGCCGCCTGCGAACGCAGCCTGAAGCGCCTGAAGACCGATCGCATCGACCTGTATCTGCTGCACTGGCGCGGTGGCGAGGATCTGGAAGGCGTGGTCGCCGGTTTCGAGAAGCTGAAGGACGACGGCAAGATTCGCCACTGGGGCGTGAGCAACTTTGACACCGACGACATGGAAGAGCTGTTTTCGCTCGATGGCGGCGACGCCTGCGCGACGGACCAGATTCTCTACAACGTCGCGCGGCGCGGCGCGGAGTTCGACCTGCTGCCGTGGCTGCGCGAGCGCCGCATGCCGGCGATGGCCTACAGCCCCGTCGACCACGCGCGCCTGCCGCGCGGCGGCGCGCTGGAGAAGATCGCGGCGTCTCGCGGCGTTTCGGCGTTTCAGGTGGCGCTCGCGTGGGTGCTGAGCCAGCCCGAGGTGTTCGCGATTCCGAAGGCGGCTGACGTCGCGCATGTGCGCGAGAATCGCGCGGCGCTCGATCTTCAGCTATCCGGCGATGAACTCGCTGACATCGACCAGCAGTTCAGGCCGCCGAAGTCGAAGCGCTCGCTGGAAATGCTCTGAGCGTGCCGCGTGCTCAGGTGCATGCGTGGTGCGCGTGCACCGAGCCGAGCACCGCGACTTCCGCCGGCGTGCGCTTGAGATCGGCTTCGTTGACCTGTTTTGCATCGGCGAGGAAGTCGTCGATGATCGACGACACCTTCGTGTCCGTGAGGCACAGCGACACGCGCCTGGTCTCGTTGTCCGGCAGCGAAACGCGCTGCGACAGGAACAGCACGCCGTACTGATAGCCGCGCACGATGCCGCGTACCGCGCCGACGCATTGCCCGAGCGCGGCGTTATCGGACCTGGCGGCGCATTGCTGCGCGAGCGAATACGCGGAGAAGGTCGGGTCGGAGGCGCCCGGCGTCGGGGCTTGCGGCGCGTTCTGAGCGTGTGCGGCCATCGCGAAACTCAAGGTGAATGTGGCGAGCGCGACGGAAAGGGCGGGTTTCATCGGTGGAATCCTCGTTGTTTCGACGGTGAACCGATGAGAGGCGCGCAAAGCCGCTTTGGTTCCGAGGAATGCCCGTCCGGCTCTGCGCCCGATCAGCCTTCCTGACGCTGCAATGCGCGCAGTTCGTCGACGGGAATGTGGCAATGGATCGCGTGGCCGTCGCCGGCGTCGCGGCACGGCGGCGCTTCGGTTTCGCAGATTGCGCCGATCTTGCGCGGGCAGCGCGTATGGAACACGCAGCCCGAAGGCGGATTCGCCGCGCTCGGCAACTCGCCCGACAGGCGGATGCGCTTCGCGTGCGTGCCGTCGATCGCCGGTACCGACGACAGCAAGGCCTCGGTGTACGGATGCTGCGGGCCATCGAAGACCGCCGCCGCCCGGCCGATTTCCATGATGCGCCCGAGATACAGCACCGCGATGCGATCCGACAGATAGCGCACCACGTGCAGATCGTGCGAGATAAACACATAGCTCACGCGCCGCTCGCGCTGCAGGTCGGCAAGCAGGTTGAGGATCGCGGCCTGCACGGAGACATCGAGCGCGGAGGTCGGCTCGTCGCAGACGACGACGCGCGGATCGCCCGCGAACGCCCGAGCAATCGCGACGCGCTGCTTGAGTCCGCCCGACAGTTGCCGCGTGCGCGAGCCGAGATAGCGCTCGGGCAAACGCACGGCTTCGGTCAGCGTGTGCAGGCGTGCTTCCTTCGCCTCGCCGTGGAGCGCCGCGAGCTTCGACAGGGAGCGCGCGATCAGCCGCCGCACCGAATGCGCGCGATTCAACGCGGAGTCCGGATTCTGAAACACGATCTGCAGCGACTTCACCTGCGCTTCGCTGCGCTTGGTCACGCGCTCGGGCAGGCGGTTGCCGTCGAGTTCGAGCGTCGCGCCCTTGTCCGGCGAGACGAGGCCGAGCAGCAGCTTCGCGAGCGTCGTCTTGCCGCTGCCCGATTCGCCGACGAGCCCGAGCGTCTCGCCTTGCACGAGATCGAGCGAGACATCGTGGACGGCGCGCACTTCCTCGTCGCCAACGCGGAAGGTCTTCGAGAGATTGCGGGCCGACAACGCGAAGGGCTGCTCTGGGCCATCGGCAACGGGCACGGGCGCTTCGTCGGTCGAGCGCGGCAGCGTCTGTGCGCGCTCGTGATAGTGGCAGCGCGCCATCTGGTCGCCGTGCGCGGCCGCGACGCGATAGGGCGGCGGCGCGTCCTTCAGACAGCGTTCATCGGCGAGCTTGCAGCGCGGCGCGAAGATGCAGCCTTGCGTCACCGATCCGGGCAGCGGCAGCGAGCCTGGAATCGTGTCGAGACGGCCGGTTTCCTTGGCGCGCCCTGCGCGGGGCAGACAGCGCAGCAAACCGACCGTGTACGGATGACGCGGTTTCGCGAAGACATCCGCCGTCGTGCCTTCCTCGACGAGCTTGCCCGCGTACAGCACGCCGACGCGATCGCACATGCGCCCGATTACCGCGAGATTGTGGCTGATGAACAGCACCGCCGTGCCGAGCTCCGCGCGCAACTGCGCGATGAGATCGAGCACTTCGGCTTCGACGGTCGCATCCAGCCCGGTGGTCGGTTCGTCGAGAATCAGCAGCTCGGGATTGCACGCGAGCGCCATCGCGATGACGACGCGCTGCTGCATGCCGCCCGAAAGCTGATGCGGATAGCTTTCCATCACGCGCTCGGGCGACGCGATGCGCACGCGCCCGAGGATATCGGCGGTGCGGGCCAGCGCTTCGTCGGCGGAGGCGCCGGATGCTTCGAAGGCTTCGGACACTTGCCGCGCGATCGTCAGCGACGGATTCAGCGCGCGCCCCGGGTCCTGATAGACCATTGACACCGCGTTGGCGCGCATCTCGCGCAGCGCATGAGCGTCGAGCGCGGCGACGTCGCGTCCGCCAATCGAAATCTTGCCCGCCTTCACGCGCCCGTTGCGCGGCAGATAACGCAGCATCGCGAGTGCGGCGGTCGACTTGCCGCAGCCCGATTCGCCGACGAGCCCGTACGCCTCGCCGCGCCTCACGCGCAGCGTGACGTCCTGCAGCACGTCGCGCTCACGTCCGCGCGATCGATACGCGACCGTGAGGCCGACGACCGTCAGCGCGTCGGCCTGATCGCCTTTCGCGGCGCCGAAGGTGGGAAAAGCCGATGGCGGAGGTCCGTTCATCGGTCGATCACTCCTTGCACCGCGTCCGCGACCAGGTTCACGGCGACGACCAGCGAGGCGATCGCGGCGGCGTCGAACACGACGGTCCACCATGCGCCGCCCGCCATGAGCGTGTAGCTTTCCGAGAGCGCGAGACCCCAGTCGGCGGACGGCGGCTGGATGCCGAAGCCCAGAAACGACAGCGTCGCGACGGCGAAGATCGCGTAGCCGAGCCGCACGGTCGCCTCGACGATGATCGGCGGCAGCACGTTAGGGAGGATCTCCGCGAACATGATGTAGAGCGCGTTCTCGCCGCGCAGTTGCGCCGCGAGAACGTAGTCGAGATGGCGCTCGCCGAGTACGGCGGCGCGCACGGTGCGCGCGGTGATCGGCGTGAAGGTGAGGCCGATGACGAGAATCACGGTCGTGTTGCTCGCGCCGACGGCGGCCAGCGCGAGCAGCGCGACGATCACGAGCGGCAGCGCGAGCAGCGCATCGATGACGCGGCCAATGACGGCGTCGACCCAGCCGTCGAAATAACCGACGACGAGGCCGATCGCCGTGCCCGCCGCCGTGCCGAGCAAGGTCGCGAGCGGCGCGATGGTGAGGATGTCGCGGGAGCCGACGATCACGCGCGCGAACACGTCGCGGCCGAGCTGATCGGTGCCGAACCAGTGATCGGCCGATGGCGGCGTGAGCGAATTGAGCGGATCGGACGCGTACGGATCGTGCGGCACGAGCCAGTGTCCGAAAAGCGCGCACAGCACCCAGAACAGCAGGATCAGCACGCCGAGATCGAAGGTCGCGGAACGCGTCAGCGCGTTGAGCGCTTCGAAGCGGCGCGGTTTGGGCGGAACGACGGTGGCGGTGCTCATTTCGCGTCACCCGTGCGCAGACGTGGATTGAGCACGACGTAAAGCGCATCGGCGATCAGGTTCGCCGCCGTGTAAATGACGCCGACGGTCAGCACGCCCGCTTCGAGCATCGGAAAGTCCTTGGCGCGCGCGGCGTTGTAGATCAGCGAGCCGATACCCTGGTAGTGAAACAGCGTCTCCACGACGACCAGCCCGCCGATCATGTAGCCGAGCTGCGTCGCAGCGACCGTCACGGTCGGCAGGAGCGCATTGCGCAGCACGTGCCGAAGGATAACGACGCGCTGCGGCAGGCCTTTGAGGATAGCGGTGCGCGTGTAGTCGGCGTCGAGCGCTTCGACGGTGCCGGCGCGCGCCATCCGCGCGATATAGCCGAAGAACACGAACACGAGCGGCAGCACCGGCAAAATCAGATGTTCGAGCTGCGTGAAGAAGCCCGCGCCGGCGGGCGCCGTGGCTTCGATCGGTAGCCATTGCAGCCATACGCCGAAGATCAGGATCAGCACGATCGACGACACGAATTCCGGCACGACCGTCGCCGTCAGTCCGCCGATGCTGATCAGGCGATCGATCCAGCGACCCGAATGCAGCGCCGCATACACGCCGCCCGCGATGCCGAGCGGCACCACGACGACGAACGCGAGCGCGCCGAGCTTGGCCGAATTCCACAGCGCATCGCCGATGAACTGCGCGACCGGCGCGCGGAACGCATAGGATTCGCCCATGTCGCCGCGGAGGAAGTGGCCGATCCAGCTCGTGTATTGCGTGACGAGCGGCCGGTCCACGCCGAGCTGATGATTGAGCGCCGCGACCGCGCGCGCGTCCGCCAGCGGTCCGAGGATCGCGCGCCCGACGTCGCCCGGCAGCAACTGTCCGCCCGCGAAGACGATCATCGACAGCAGCCACAAGGTGACGAGCGCGAGCAGGAGCCGCACGCCGATGAAGCGCACGATGCGTTTCATTTTGGCGAAGTCGGCTGCGTGGGCCGTCGGCGTGATCGTGCTCATCTAGGCCCTCATTTACGCCGATACCGTCGCGCGGTCGAACCACATCTGCGAAATCGCGTTGAAGCGCACGCCCGAGACATTGGCGCGCGTGACGATCAGCTGGTCGTAGAAGTAGGGGATCACGACCGGCGTTTCATCGAGCAGCAGATGCTGGATTTGCGCGGACAGCTTCTTCTGCGACGCGACATCGAGCGCCGCCACGAATTGCGCGACGAGCTTGTCGTAGTCGGGATTCTTGAAGTGCGCGGCATTCCAGGTGCCGCCGCTCGTGAGCGGCGCGTTGAGGAACACGTTCGGCACGCCGCGATGCCCGTAATCCGTGATGCCGAGCGGCGAGTCCAGCCAGTCCGACTTGCCGAAGGTGCCGGAACCGTAATACAGGTCCTGACTTTCCACCTTCAACTGGATGCGAATGCCGATCGCCTTCGCCGCGTTCTGCACGACGACCGCGAGATCGGGAATCTCCATGTACTTTTCGGTCGTCAGCGTGACGTCGAAACCATTCGCGACCCCCGCATCGCTCATCAGCTTCTTCGCCTGCGCGATGTCGATCTTGCGTTGCGGCACGGTGAGATCGCTCGACGGAAACACCGGTGCGAACGGGCTGTCGTTGCCGACTTGCGCGCGCCCACGGAACAGGCCCTTCACGATGACCTCGCGGTCGATCGAAAGCGCCAGCGCCTGACGCACGCGCTTGTCCTTGAACGCGCCCGTGTCGCAGCGCATGTGCATCTGACGGTGCGAGCTCGACTTCGTGCCGAGCACCTTGAACTGCGGATTGCTCAGCATCGCTACGCCGCCCTGCACGGTGAAGTCGCCCATGACGTCGGCCTGGCGCCCCTGCATCGCGAGCAGTTGGGCCTGTTGATCCGCGTAGAAGGAGAACTGCACCCGATCGGGCAGGGACTTCTCGCCCCAGTAGTCGGGATTGCGCACGAACGACGCCCCCACTTTCGGCGTGTATTTCTCGAGCTTCAGCGCGCCCGTGCCCATGAAGCTCTTCTCATACGGCCCGCTGAAGTTCGCCGGCAGAATCACCGCGTTATACGTGTTCGAGGAGACGTAATACGGGAAATTGCCATTGGGCGCGTCGAGATGGAATTCGACGGTGTGATCGTCGACGGCCTTGGCCGAATCCTTCGACAGCACGCCCTTCAGCACGGAAAGCGCCGCCGACCCCGCGTTCGGGTCGGACAGGCGGTTGAAGGTCGCGACGACATCCTTCGCGGTCATCGGCTGGCCGTCCTGGAACTTGACGTTCGGGCGCAGCTTGAAGGTCCACACGTCGCCCTTGTCGTTCGACTTCCATGACAGCGCGAGCGCGGGGCGCAACGCGAGATGCTCGCTGTCGTCGTCGATCAGGAATTCGCCGGTCTGATTGATGAGCGCGAGACCGGACGCGTCGGTCACGGTGAGCGGATCGACCGCGCCCGCGGGCATCAGGTGCGCGACGCGAATCGTGCCGCCGGGCTTGCCCGCGCCTTGCGCGCGCGCGGCCGGCATGCCGAAGATGCCGCCTGCGGTCAGCGCAAAGCCGAGCACGCTCGCGTGGCGCAGCAGCTCGCGGCGCGTCAGGCGTCCGGCCACGAATTCGTCGATCGCGTGATTGCCGAGTTCGCCCGCGTTCTGGCGGGACAGTTCGAGTCGATGCGCGTCGGTCGAAGGTTTCTTCATCGGTGCTTTCCGTTGTAGTTGTGCTTGCCGTCGCCACGCGCGAACGGCTCGACCGCGCCGCTTGCGTCGTTGCATTGATCACGCGGCGCATCGAGGCGTAGGTAGCAAGGAACGCGCCGCGTCATCGTGGCGCGCGCCCGCGTCAATGATCGTGAGGATGCTTGTGAATCGGATCGACCCAATAGACTTCCTCGGGCTTCTCCACCGCGTCGATGTTCAGGTTCACCACGACCGCTTCGTTGTCGCTGCGCACGAGCACGCATTCGAGCGGATCGTCGGTGCTGGCGTTGATTTCCTGATGCGGCACGTAGGGCGGCACGAAGATGAAGTCGCCGGGACCGGCCTCGGCCACGAATTCGAGGTGTTCGCCCCAGCGCATGCGCGCCTGCCCGCGCACCACATAGATGACGCTCTCGAGCGCGCCATGATGATGCGCGCCCGTCTTGGCATTCGGATGGATCGTGACCGTGCCGGCCCAGATCTTTTGCGCGCCGACGCGCGCCGCGTTGATCGCGGCCGCGCGGTTCATGCCCGGCGTCTGCGGGGTGTTGGTGTCGAGCTGATCGCCCTTGATGACCTTGACGCCGTGTTCGCGCCAATCGATGTGCTGATGTGCGTCGCTCATGTCGTTTCGTCTGCGGATATGAAAAGTCCGTTGCCGCCACCAACCGACGCGCAACGGACTTCCGATAGTACACGCTTCAGGCGTGGATCATTTCGCTTTCGAGTTGATGATCGCCTCCGACACATTCGACGGAGTCTCGGCGTAATGCTTGAACTCCATCGTGTAGGTGGCGCGGCCCTGCGTGAGCGAGCGCAGCGACGTGGAGTAGCCGAACATCTCCGCGAGCGGCACTTCCGCGCGCACCAGCTTGCCGCCACCGCCCGCGATGTCCTCCATTCCCTGCACCATGCCGCGCCGGCCCGACAGATCGCCCATCACGTTGCCCATGAATTCCTCGGGCGTCTCGACTTCGACCGCCATCATCGGTTCGAGCAGGACCGGCTTGGCGCGCCGCATCGCTTCCTTGAAGGCGATCGAGCCGGCCATGCGAAACGCGTTTTCGTTCGAGTCGACATCGTGATACGAACCGAAAGTCAGCCGCACTTTCACGTCCACGACCGGATAACCCGCGAGCACACCGGCCTTCAGCGTTTCCTGAATACCCTTGTCGACCGCCGGAATGAATTCGCGCGGAATCACGCCGCCCTTGATCTGGTCGACGAACTCGTAGCCCTTGCCCGGGTCCGGCTCCAGCGCGATCACCGCGTGACCATATTGGCCGCGTCCGCCCGATTGCTTGACGAACTTGCCTTCGACGTCCTCGACCTTGTTGCGCACCGTCTCGCGATACGCGACCTGCGGCTTGCCCACCGTCGCCTCGACGTTGAACTCGCGCTTCATCCGGTCGACGAGAATTTCGAGGTGCAGCTCGCCCATGCCGGAGATGATGGTCTGGCCGGATTCCTCATCGGTCGCGACGCGGAACGACGGGTCTTCCTGCGCGAGACGATTCAGCGCGATGCCCATCTTCTCCTGGTCGGCCTTGGTCTTCGGCTCGACCGCCTGCGAGATCACGGGCTCCGGGAAGATCATCCGTTCGAGGATGATGACGTGCGCCGGATCGCAGAGCGTGTCGCCGGTCGTCGCTTCCTTGAGACCGACGGCGGCGGCGATGTCGCCCGCGCGCACCTCCTTGATTTCCTTGCGCTCGTTCGCGTGCATTTGCAGAATGCGCCCTAGCCGCTCCTTCTTGTCCTTCACCGGATTGAAGACCGTGTCGCCCGATTCGACCACGCCCGAATACACCCGGAAGAAGATCAGCTGGCCGACGAACGGGTCGGTCATGATCTTGAAGGCGAGCGCGGAGAACGGCTCGTCGTCGCTCGGATGACGTTCCGCTTCCTTGTCGTCTTCCGTGTGGCCGAGAATCGCGGGCACGTCGACGGGCGAGGGCAGGTAGTCGATCACGGCGTCGAGCATGGCCTGCACGCCCTTGTTCTTGAACGCGCTGCCGCAGAGCATCGGCACGATCTCGTTGGCGATGGTGCGCTTGCGGATCGCCGCCTTGATCTCGTCTTCCGTCAGGCTCTCGTGGTCTTCCAGATACTTCTCGAGCAGCTCTTCGCTCGATTCCGCCGCGGCCTCGACCATCTTTTCGCGCCATTCATGCGCGAGCTCCTTGAGGTTGTCGGGAATCTCCTCGTAGCTGAACTTGATGCCCTGGCTCTCGTCGTCCCAGACGATCGCCTTCATCTTCACGAGATCGACCACGCCCTGAAAGTGGTCTTCCGCGCCGATGGGAATCTGGATCGGCACGGCGACGCCCTTCAGACGCTCGCCGATCTGCCGCTGCACGCGGAAAAAGTCCGCGCCGACGCGGTCCATCTTGTTGACGAACGCAATGCGCGGCACCTTGTACTTGTTCGCCTGACGCCACACGGTTTCCGATTGCGGCTGCACGCCGCCGACCGAGTCGTAGACCATGCACGCGCCGTCGAGCACGCGCATGGAGCGCTCGACTTCGATGGTGAAGTCCACGTGTCCCGGCGTATCGATGATGTTGATGCGATGCTCGGGATAGTTGCCGGCCATGCCCTTCCAGAAGGCCGTCGTAGCGGCGGAGGTGATCGTGATGCCGCGCTCTTGCTCCTGCTCCATCCAGTCCATCGTAGCCGCGCCGTCGTGCACTTCGCCGATCTTGTGCGTCACGCCGGTGTAGAAAAGGATGCGCTCGGTAGTCGTGGTTTTGCCGGCATCGATGTGAGCGCTAATTCCAATGTTCCGATAGCGCTCGATGGGAGTCTTGCGGGGCACGTGAACCTCCTGTGGATAAAGTCAGCGCGGCGTGTTTGAAGCAACGCGAGAGCGTCGCGCTGAATCTTTTTAGGATAGCGCGTCGGCAAGCTCTTTGCAGGAATCCTGCCAGCCCGCGAGAGGTCGCGCCGCGGCGCGCGCAGGCGAAAAAAAACCGGCGCCACACGCCGGTTTTCTCAGTCGATGCGAATGCGTCCGGAGGCTCACTGCGGCTGCGGCAAGCCCTTGATCTGCATGCCCGGCTTGATGCCCTTCGCGGTGAACCAGCCCTTGGACATTTCGAGCGCGTAGACGCCGTTGTTGCGCGGGCAATGATTGTTTTCGGTCTCGGCCTGCATCTCGTCGATGTCGGTCACGGTGCCGTCCGCGCGAATGAACGCGATCGAGAGCGGGATCAGCGTGTTCTTCATCCAGAAGCAGTGCACGGCATTTTCGTTGAAGACGAACAGCATGCCTTCGTTCGCGCCGAGCTTGGTGCGATACATGAGCCCTTGCTCGCGATCGGCGTCGTTCGCGGCGACGGCGGCGTCGATCACGTACATGCCGGCGGTGAGCTTCGCGCGGGGAAAGTCGGATGGCTGCTTCGCGCCCGGCGGCATCGTCTGCGCTTGCGCGAGCGGGAACGCGGCGAACGGCAGTGCGAGCGCGAGCACGCATGCGCGCAATGCACGGCCGAGACTCTGCCGCTGATTCCGGATACGAGATACAAGATTCACGACGATGCTCCCTTCTCTAAGCGATCCAACCGATTGATTCAAGCGAATGAGTCCGCCGGAGAAACTCCGGCAAAGCCCCGGCATGTTACTCGAAGCGCCGAGGCAAAACAAAAGGGCAGACGCCTCGCGGCCATCTGCCCTTCAACGCCGTTAAGACGGCGGTAACGCTCGTTCTTGACTTCGCTATACCGCCTCTTACAACGAACTTACTGAGCTGCCGAAGCGGCTTCCGGTGCCGAAGCAGCCTTCTTCGACGACTTGTGCGACTTCTTGTGCGACTTCTTGTGAGCCGACGACTTGTGAGCCGACGAAGCAGCAGCTGCCGGAGCAGCAGCGGCCGGTGCCGAAGCTTCTTGTGCGAAAGCAGCCGTTGCGAACAGGCCAGCGACGAGAGCAGCGATCAGTTTGTTCATTTGTGAACCCTTTAGCTTGAGTTGATTAACCAAACGACCCGGTCAATGAGTCATGTCGGTAAACGAGCCACCTACCTTTCGGTTGACAGTCGTATCGATTAATTTGTTTTCGATACGACTGTGAACGCTTGAACCTTTCAAACTCCCTGGAGCACACAGGTTGTTGTAATCGGCAATTCGCTCATGCCGGATAGCTTTATGCGGCATCTGAGGTCCTTAACGCATCGTGCGAGGAGTCGGTTGACGCCGATTCAAGAAGAATTGCGCAGCAGACCAAAAAAGTTATTCGCGGCCGATTCGTGACCGTTTATGCACTAGCCGATCTTCATGACACGACGTTTAAGCGCATCGAACTAAACGAAGCTGCGTTGCTCATTTTCAAGATAGTTGAATGCAATTCACCCAACGCGCTGCCACGGCGCGCGCGGCGCGACCTCCGTGCACTCGCCCGGCGCGAGTTCGAGGGCGAAGATGTCGAGCGCGCCGATCGCGACACGCACGAGCCGCAAGGTCGGGTAACCGACGGCCGCTGTCATGCGCCGCACCTGACGGTTCTTGCCTTCGGTGATGGCGAGCTCGATCCAGGTCGTCGGAATGGCGGCGCGATAGCGGATCGGCGGATTGCGCGGCCAGAGCGCTCCGATGTCGTGTTCATCGACGAACGCCGTGCGGCAGGGGCGCGTCACGTAGTCGCCGAGATCGACGCCTTTAGCAAGGTGCGCGAGCGTCGCGTCATCGGGTGCGCCTTCCACTTGCGCCCAATAGCGCTTGACGAGCTTGTGACGCGGCTCCGCGATGCGCGCCTGCAATGCGCCGTCATCGGTGAGCAGGAGCAGGCCTTCGCTGTCGGCGTCCAGCCGGCCGGCGGGATAGACGCCCGGCGTCTTCACCCAATCCCCGAGCGACGCGCGCGATTCATGCGCGGAGAACTGGCAGATGGTGCCGAAGGGCTTGTTGAGGGCGATGAGTGACATTCAGAGAACCGCGTGGTGCTTGACCGGATGCGGCATCTTAATGCATGCGCCGGGCCTGTCCGGGCGCGCTGTGGCGGGCTGGCATGGTTAGAATGATGTTCTCACCGCATCGCGCGGCGCAGCCCTGTTCATACAGTTAGCAGTTTGCTTCCATTCAAGCCGGCCTTCTTTGGAGTCGACCATGCCGTATCAGCACATCCAGGTTCCGACGGACGGTGACAAGATCACCGTCAACGCGGATTTCTCGCTCAACGTTTCGGATCAGCCGATCATCCCGTACATCGAGGGCGACGGCACGGGCGTCGACATCACGCCGGTGATGCTCAAGGTCGTCGATGCGGCTGTGGAGAAGGCCTACGGCGGCAAGCGCAAGATTCAATGGATGGAAATCTTCGCCGGCGAAAAGGCGACGCGCGTCTACGGCCCGGACGTCTGGCTGCCCGACGAAACGCTCGACGCAGTGAAGGATTACGTCGTGTCGATCAAGGGCCCGCTGACGACGCCCGTCGGCGGCGGCATTCGATCGTTAAACGTTGCGCTTCGTCAACAACTCGATCTGTACGTGTGCTTGCGTCCGGTGCGTTACTTCAAGGGCGTGCCGTCGCCGGTGCGCGAGCCCGAGAAAATCGACATGGTGATCTTCCGCGAGAACTCGGAGGACATCTACGCGGGTGTCGAATGGCCGGCGGATTCGCCCGAGGCGAAGAAGGTCATCAAGTTCCTGCGCGAAGAGATGGGCGTGACGAAGATCCGCTTTCCGGATTCATCGGGACTCGGCATCAAGCCGGTGTCGCGCGAGGGCACGGAGCGGCTCGTGCGCAAGGCGATCCAATATGCGATCGACAACGAGCGCCGCTCGGTCACGCTGGTGCACAAGGGCAACATCATGAAGTTCACCGAAGGCGCGTTCCGCGACTACGGCTACGCGCTCGCGCAGAAGGAATTCGGCGCGGAGCTGATCGACGGCGGTCCGTGGATGAAGGTCAAGAATCCGAAGACGGGCGGCGATATCGTCGTGAAGGACGTGATCGCCGATGCGTTCCTCCAGCAAATCCTGCTGCGCCCGGCCGAATACGACGTGATCGCCACACTCAACCTGAACGGCGACTACATCTCGGACGCGCTCGCGGCGCAGGTAGGCGGCATCGGCATCGCGCCCGGCGCGAACATGTCGGACTCCGTGGCGATGTTCGAAGCCACGCACGGCACGGCGCCGAAGTATGCGGGCAAGGATTACGTGAATCCCGGCTCCGAGATCCTCTCGGCTGAAATGATGCTGCGTCATCTGGGCTGGTTCGAGGCCGCGGATCGCATCATTGCGTCGATGGAGCAGTCGATTCTTTCGAAGCGCGTCACCTACGACTTCGCGCGCCTGATGGAAGGCGCGACGCAGGTGTCGTGCTCGGGCTTCGGAGAGGTGATGATCGAAAATATGTGAGGACTCACCGCTATTCGAAGTGACAGATAAAAACCCCGGAAGGCCTACGCTTTCCGGGGTTTTTATCTGGCGTGTCCGCCTCATATATGAGGCAGCGATGAGATAGCGGCGGGCGCAAAAAAACCCGGCACGAGGGCCGGGTTTCACGAGGCAAAGTGCGATCGAACGGTCAGACGGCGTCCTGGATGTTCGAAGCTTGCTTGCCCTTCGGTCCCTGGACGATCTCGAAGCTGACCTTCTGGCCTTCTTTGAGCGTCTTGAAACCGTTCATTTGAATCGCCGAGAAATGTGCAAACAGATCTTCGCCGCCCTCATCGGGCGTGATGAATCCGTAGCCTTTCGCGTCGTTGAACCACTTGACCGTACCAGTAGACATTCGTACTTCCCCTCTAACTCTCGTCGCAACCTGAGCACGCTCGGAAAAGCTCGACGGCCACCCCACATTGTGAACCGCCACCTCCTCACAAGCTCACCTCGGCCTTTTTTTTCGTCGAAGGTTGGCCCCCGGAAAAAAGTGCCAGTTTGATTGTTAAATCTCTTAAATCGAGTGTCAAGGAAATTTTGAGATGGCCGTTAAGCTCGTTGCAAAGAGCACATTCGTAGGGTAATTCCTGCTTTGCGTGTGCGCTGCCGTCCAAGCACGCCATCTTGAAAAGTCGCATAATCGACTCACTTGTGTGATACCGCCGGCTCGCCGTACCCAGCGCCCGGTCAGTTTTTTTTGAAGCTGTGCGATACTGGTTTCGACGAGATGCAAGCGGGCCGCGCCGAAACCTTTGGGCGGCGGCAGGATTCGATGGACGTCAGTTGCGTAACAGCTGTTTCAGCGTTTCATTCCGACCGGGCGGTCGGTGCTGGAGCGGTGATTGCGAGGGCGTCCGTGTTGTTTAGAATGGGTGTATGGCGATCAATCCCAACAAGCAGGATGGCACGGTACTGGAGCGGCAGGAGCAAAAGCTCAAGAAGCCGGCCATGTACAAAGTGGTGCTGCTGAATGACGACTTCACGCCGATGGAATTCGTTGTGATGGTCGTGCAGGAATACTTCAATAAGGATCGTGAGACTGCGACGCAGATCATGCTCAAGGTTCATCGCGAAGGCAGGGGAGTTTGTGGGGTCTACACGCGGGATATTGCGTCGACCAAAGTTGAGCAAGTCGTTAGCCATGCACGGCAAGCGGGGCACCCGTTGCAGTGCGTGATGGAGGAAGCATGATTGCCCAGGAACTGGAAGTCAGTCTGCACATGGCGTTTATGGAAGCACGTCAGGCGCGGCACGAGTTCATAACGGTCGAGCATCTGCTGCTCGCCCTGTTGGACAATCCGACCGCCGCTGAAGTGTTGCGCGCCTGCGCAGCCAACATTGAAGATTTGCGTCAGAACCTGCGCAATTTCATTCATGACAACACGCCGACCGTGCCGGGCACGGACGACGTCGATACTCAGCCGACGCTTGGTTTCCAGCGCGTGATCCAGCGCGCGATCATGCACGTGCAATCGACCTCGAACGGCAAGAAGGAAGTGACCGGCGCCAACGTGCTGGTCGCGATCTTCGGCGAGAAGGACTCGCACGCGGTCTACTACCTGCAGCAACAGGGCGTGACGCGTCTGGATGTCGTGAATTTCATTTCGCACGGTATCGCCAAGACGAACAATGGCGACGCCGCCAAGACGAACAGCGAAGCGAATCCCGAATCGGAAGACGCTGCCGCGCAGAAGGAAACGCCGCTCGCGCAGTTCACGCAGAACCTCAACCAGCTCGCCAAGGATGGCAAGATCGATCCGCTGATCGGCCGCGAACTGGAAGTCGAGCGCGTCGTGCAGGTCCTGTGCCGCCGTCGCAAGAACAACCCGCTGCTCGTCGGTGAAGCCGGCGTGGGCAAGACCGCGATCGCCGAAGGCCTCGCGTGGCGTATCACGCGCGGCGAAGTGCCGGACATTCTCGCGGACGCGCAGGTCTACTCGCTCGACATGGGCGCGCTGCTCGCGGGCACGAAGTATCGCGGCGATTTCGAACAGCGTCTCAAGACGGTGCTGAAGGAATTGAAGGAGCGTCCGCACGCCATTCTGTTCATCGACGAAATTCATACGCTGATCGGCGCGGGCGCGGCTTCGGGCGGCACGCTCGATGCATCGAACCTGCTGAAGCCGGCGTTGTCGTCGGGTCAGTTGAAGTGCATCGGAGCTACCACGTTCACGGAATATCGCGGCATCTTCGAGAAAGACGCGGCGCTGTCCCGTCGCTTCCAGAAGGTCGATGTCACCGAGCCTTCGGTCGAGCAGACGATCGCGATTCTGCGCGGCCTCAAGACGCGCTTCGAAGAGCATCACGGCGTGAAGTACTCGTCGGGTGCGCTGTCGGCGGCGGCGGAACTGTCGGCACGCTTCATCACGGATCGCCATCTGCCGGACAAGGCGATCGACGTGATCGACGAAGCGGGCGCGGCGCAACGCATCCTGCCGAAGTCGAAGCAGAAGAAGACCATCGGCAAGAGCGAGATCGAAGAGATCATCTCGAAGATCGCGCGCGTGCCGGCGCAAAGCGTGTCGCAGGACGACCGCAGCAAGCTCCAGACTCTCGATCGCGATCTGAAGGCTGTCGTGTTCGGGCAGGACCCGGCCATCGACGCGCTGTCGGCTTCGATCAAGATGGCGCGCGCGGGTCTCGGCAAGCTCGACAAGCCAATCGGCGCGTTCCTGTTCTCCGGGCCTACCGGTGTCGGCAAGACCGAGGTCGCGAAGCAACTGGCGTTCACGCTCGGCATTGAACTGCTGCGCTTCGACATGTCGGAGTACATGGAGCGTCATGCGGTGAGCCGTCTGATCGGCGCGCCGCCGGGCTACGTCGGTTTCGATCAGGGCGGTCTGCTGACCGAAGCCGTCACGAAGAAGCCGCATTGCGTGCTGCTGCTCGACGAAATCGAGAAGGCGCATCCGGACATCTATAACGTGCTCTTGCAGGTGATGGACCACGGCACGCTGACGGACAACAACGGACGCAAGGCGGATTTCCGCAACGTCATCATCATCATGACGACGAACGCGGGCGCGGAGGCAATGGGCAAGGCGGTGATCGGTTTCACGTCGCGCCGCGAGTCGGGCGACGAAATGGCCGACATCAAGCGCATGTTCACGCCTGAGTTCCGCAACCGTCTGGATGCGATCATCAGCTTCCGTTCGCTGGACGAGGAAATCATCCTGCGCGTGGTCGACAAGTTCCTCATGCAGCTGGAAGATCAGTTGCACGAGAAGAAGGTCGATGCGGTCTTTACCGACGCGCTGCGCAAGCATCTCGCGAAGCACGGTTTCGATCCGCTCATGGGTGCGCGTCCGATGCAGCGTCTGATCCAGGACACGATCCGGCGTGCGCTGGCCGACGAACTGCTGTTCGGCAAGCTTGTCACGGGCGGTCGCGTGACAGTCGATGTCGATGCGGACGACAAGGTTCAGCTGACGTTCGACGAGAACTCGGCGCCGCCGCGCAATCCGAATCCGGAAGCGATTGAAGTGGATTAAACGCAGGGGTCTTTGATGTGAAAACGGCGCGGTTTCAACACCGCGCCGTTTTTTTTCGCCTTGAGGAAACGCGAAAGGCTCAGTGCTTGCCCGTGCTGCCGAAGCCGCCCGCGCCGCGTTCGCTTGCTTCGAAGTCTTCGACGATATTGAACTGCGCCTGCACCACCGGCACGATGACCATCTGCGCGAGCCGTTCCATTGGGTTGAGCGTGAACGCAGTGTCGCCGCGATTCCAAGTAGAGACCATCAGTTGACCTTGATAATCCGAGTCGATCAGACCGACCAGATTGCCCAGCACGATGCCGTGCTTGTGGCCCATTCCCGAGCGCGGCAGGATCAGCGCCGCGTAGCCGGGGTCGGCGAGGTGAATGGCGAGGCCGGTCGGCACGAGCACGGTCTGATGCGGCTCGATGACGAGCGGCGCATCGAGACAGGCGCGCAGATCGAGCCCCGCGCTACCGGGCGTGGCGTAGGCGGGCAGGTAGTCGCGCATGCGCGCGTCGAGAATCTTGACGTCGAGTTTCATGTGTTCGGGTGTGCGGGGTTCGGGCGGCCGACCTCGAAGGCGTCGGCCAGAAGTTGATAGGACCGCGTGCGTGCGGCGTAGCTGCCGGCGACCGTCAGCACGATCAGCTCGTCGGCGTTGAAGCGTTCCTGCAGGACGTGAATCTGTTCGGTCACGCGCTCCGGCGTGCCGATGATGCTGCGCGCCTTCTCATGCGCGATCACCGCGAGTTCGCGCTCGCCGTAATGCTGCGCGGCGCCTTGCGCGATTGACGGAATCGGCTGGTTCAGACCGTACGCCATCTGCACGCGACGCAGATCGACGGCTTTTTCGAGCGCTTCGGCTTCTTCGTCGGTATCGGCGCAGATCACGAAAATTGCCGCTGCGAGATACGGCTGTGCTTCGTGTCCCGCCGTGAACCGCTCGCGATACGCCTCCGCCACGCGATGCCCGTACTGCGCGTTGATGAAATGCGCGAACGCGAAGCGGATGCCGAGTTGCGCGGCGAGAAGGCCGCCGAAGTCGGACGAGCCGAGCATCCAGAGTTCGGGGCGCGTATCGATTTGCGGCTGAAGCAGCACGCCGCGCGCGAGAGAGTCGTCGGGCAGCTTGCCGTCAAAGAGGGCGATCAGTTCCGCGACCTGCTGCGGAAAGATATCGCCGCGATTGTACGAACCCGCCGCGACCGCCTGGGCGGTGCGCATGTCCCCGCCGGGTGCGCGTCCTACGCCCAAATCGACGCGATTCGGAAACAGCGCTTCGAGCATCAGGAATTGCTCGGCCACCTTGAACGGCGAGTAATACGGCAGCATCACGCCGCCCGACCCGATGCGGATGCGCTTCGTCAGACTGCCGATGCGCGCCAGCATCACTTCGGGACACGGGTTCGACACGCCATGCAGGCCGTGATGCTCCGCGCACCAGTAACGCGTGTAGCCGAGATCGTCAGCGAGCTGCGCGAGATCGAGCGTCGCAGCGATCGCGTCCGCGGTCGTGTGGCCGTGGATGACGGGCGTCTGGTCGAGAACGGAGAGCCGCGTCATGACAGCAGCGGCCCGCCCGTGCGCGGCGCGCGTTTCGCGATTTCCGCGATCAGCGTGCGCGCGAGTTCCTGCTTGTCGGCGCGCGGCAGCGGCGTCGTACCGCTTTCGTCGAACAGCACGACTTCGTTGTCGTCGCGCCCGAACGTGAGCTGGCCGATATTGCCGATCAGTAGCGGCACGCCCTTGCGCTTGCGCTTTTCCATGCCGTTGAGCTGCAGATCGCCGCTTTCCGCCGCGAAGCCGACGCAATACGGCGGGTTCGACAGCTTCGCGACCGTCGCGAGAATGTCCGGATTTTCGACGAAATTGAACGCCGGCAAAGGCTGTCCCGCGGCCTTCTTGATCTTGTGCTCGCTGACGTGATCGACGCGCCAGTCCGCGACCGCCGCCACCGCGATGAAGACATCGGCGTCGGGCGTGGCGGCCATCACGGCGTCGTGCATCTGCTGCGCGGTCTGCACGTCCTCGCGATATACGCCCCACGGTGTGGGCAGGGATACCGGACCGGCGACGAGATGCACGTCCGCGCCCGCCTGCGCTGCTGCGCGCGCGAGCGCGAAGCCCATCTTGCCGGACGAGCGATTGGTGATGCCGCGCACCGGATCGAGCGGCTCGAAGGTTGGGCCGGCGGTGATCAGCACGCGCTGGCCGCGCATGATCTTCGGCTGGAAGAACGCGCAGATGGCTTCGAAGGCGGCTTCCGGTTCGATCATGCGCCCGTCGCCGACTTCGCCGCAGGCCTGCGACCCGGAGTCCGGCCCGAGCACCTCGACGCCATCCGCACGAATCTGCGCGACGTTGCGTTGCGTTGCCGGGTTCTGCCACATCTGGCGGTTCATCGCGGGCACGACGAGCAGCGGGCAATCGCGCGCGATGACGAGCGTCGAGAGCAGGTCGTCGCATCTGCCGTGCGCGATCTTCGCGATGAAATCGGTGGAGGCGGGCGCGATGACAATGACATCCGCCTCGCGCGAGAGGTCGATATGCGGCATGTTGTTCGGCATGCGCGCGTCCCACTGCGACGTGTACACGGGACGGCCCGAGAGCGCCTGCATCGTGACGGGCGTGATGAACTGCGTGGCGGCTTCGGTCATCACGATCTGCACGGTCGCGCCGGCCTTGATGAGCAGACGCGTGAGTTCGGCGATCTTGTAGCAGGCGATGCCGCCCGTGAGTCCCAAAACGAGATGTTTGCCCGCGAGTTCCAAAATGCCTCCATCGCAAAAGAACACGGCTCCGGGAAGGAGCCGCGTTTTGAACGTCATTTCGAACCGCGTACGCGCCGCAATTCGTCGAAGATCAACAGGACTGCGCCGATGGTGATCGCGCTGTCGGCGAGATTGAACGCCGGCCAGTGCCACGTGTTCACGTGGAAATCGAGGAAGTCGATCACGTGACCGTACGCGAGCCGGTCGATCACGTTGCCGATCGCGCCGCCCATGATGAGCGAGAGCGCCGTGCAGAAGAGCCGCTGTCCCGAATGCCGCTTGAGCAAATAGCAGATCACGATCGCCGCGACGACGCCGAGCGCGGTGAACGCCCAGCGCTGCCAGCCGCCCGCCATGGCGAGAAAGCTGAACGCCGCGCCGCGGTTGTAGACGAGCAGCAGATTGAAGAAGGGCG
Source organism: Caballeronia hypogeia (assembly GCF_001544875.2). Classification (GTDB taxonomy): domain Bacteria; phylum Pseudomonadota; class Gammaproteobacteria; order Burkholderiales; family Burkholderiaceae; genus Caballeronia; species Caballeronia hypogeia. The sequence goes on along the minus strand of NZ_FCOA02000003.1, from coordinate 540,240 downwards.
TGAGCGCGTGCGGGTCGCCGTAGGCGAACATGCGCTGCACCGCGATCTTCGTCAGCTGGTCGAACAGGATCACGATCAGCGCGACCCCGAGCCACGGCGCGAGCGATCCGCTGCCCGCCGTTTTACTGGTAGTTTGTTTCGCCATCGGTCGAGCCATTATGCTGCGCCCCGCGTTTCGCCGGCGCCGAACAGGTTGGAGAAGCAGCGACCGCACAGACCCGGATGATCCGCGTGCGAGCCGACGTCCGCGCAATAGTGCCAGCAACGCTCGCACTTCATGTAGCTCGATGCCTTGACATCGACGCCTTCTTCCGCTTCGCTTCCGACCTTCTCGACCTGAGCCGACGAAGTGATCAGCACGAAGCGCAATGCATCGCCGAGACTCGCGAGCGCGTCGTAACGTGCGCCGCTCGCGCGCACCACGACTTCGGCCTGCAGCGACGAACCGATCTGGTTCGCCGTGCGCGCTTCTTCCAGCGCCTTGGTCACATCGCCGCGCGCGTTGCGGATGAGCGTCCACTTGTCGAGCAGATCGCCGCCGTTCGCTATGTCCGGATAAGTCGCGAAGACTTCCGTGAAGATTGTGTCCTGACCCGGCTTGAGCACCTTGTACGCTTCTTCCGCCGTGAACGACAGATACGGCGCGACCAGACGCAGCAGACCATGCGCGATATGGAACAGCGCGGTCTGCGCGCTGCGGCGCTCGCGCGAACCGGGCTTCGTCGTGTAGAGACGATCCTTCAGCACGTCGAGATAGAAGCCGCCCAAGTCTTCCGAGCAGAACGTCGCGATCTTGGCGACGACCGGATGGAACTCATACTTCTCGTAGTGCGAGAGCGCGTCGTCCTGCAGGTTGCGCGTGAGCGCGACCGCGTAACGATCGATTTCGAGCCAGTCGGAGACCGGCAGCGCGTCCTTGTCGAACTCGAAGTCCGACAGGTTCGCGAGCAGGAAGCGCAGCGTGTTGCGGATACGTCGATACGTCTCCGTCACGCGCTTGAGGATTTCTTCCGAGATCGCGAGCTCGCCCGAGTAATCCGTCGATGCGATCCACAAGCGGATGATTTCCGCGCCCAGACGGTTCGACACCTCATGAGGATCGATACCGTTGCCGAGCGACTTCGACATCTTGCGACCTTCGCCATCGACGGTGAAGCCATGCGTGAGCAGCGCGTCGTAGGGCGGACGGCCATCGAGCATCGAAGCCGTGAGCAGTGAGGAATGGAACCAGCCGCGATGCTGGTCCGAACCTTCCAGATACAGATCGGCCGGGAATTGCAGCGAATCCTTGTGCGAGCCGCGCAGCACGTGCCAGTGCGTCGTGCCGGAATCGAACCACACGTCGAGCGTGTCGCGGTTCTTTTCGTACATGTTGGCGTCGTCGCCGATCAGCTCGCGCGGATCGAGCGCTTGCCACGTCTCGATGCCGCCTTCCTCGACGCGCTTCGCCACTTCCTCCAGCAGCTCCAGCGTGCGCGGATGCAGCTCGCCGGTTTCCTTGTGCACGAAGAAGGCCATCGGCACGCCCCATTGACGCTGACGCGAGAGCGTCCAGTCCGGGCGGTTCGCGATCATGCTGTAGAGACGCTGCTTGCCCCACGACGGATAGAACGCCGTGTTCTCCACGCCCTCGAGCGCGATCTCGCGCAGCGTGCGGCCGCCGTCCTTGGGCTTCACGTCCATGCCGGCGAACCATTGGGACGTCGCGCGATAGATGATCGGCGTCTTGTGGCGCCAGCAGTGCATGTAGCTGTGCGTGTACTTTTCGCTCTTGAGGAGCGAACCCGCGCCTTCGAGCGCCTCGACGATTTGCGGATTCGCTTTCCAGATCGACAGCCCGCCGAACAGCGGCAGCGATTCGATGTAACGGCCGTCGCCCATCACCGGATTGATGATGTCCGAGTCCGACATGCCGTGCGCCTTGCACGACACGAAGTCTTCCACGCCATACGCCGGCGACGAGTGCACGATGCCCGTGCCGCTTTCGGTCGTCACGTAATCGCCGAGATAGACCGGCGCGGTGCGCTTGTAGCCCGGATGCGCCGCCGCCAGCGGATGATGGAAGCGCAGATTGGCGAGCTTCTCGCCGGTCGTCGTCGCGATGACGCCGCCCGTGAGGCCGTAGTTCTTCAGGCATTCCTCGACGCGCTCCTGTGCGAGGATCAGCAGGCCGCGCGGCGTATCGACGAGCGCGTAGACGATCTCCGGATGCACGTTGAGCGCCTGGTTGGCGGGAATGGTCCAGGGAGTCGTCGTCCAGATGACGACGCCGCCATCCGCCTTCGGCAGCGCGTTCAGGCCGAACGCCTGCGCGGTCTTTTCGGCTTCAGCGAACGCGAACATCACGTCGATGGTCGGATCGGTCTTGTCCTTGTACTCGACTTCCGCTTCGGCGAGCGCCGATCCGCAGTCGAAACACCAGTTCACCGGCTTGAGGCCGCGGAACACGAAGCCCTTTTCCATGATCTTGCCGAGCGCGCGGATTTCGCCCGCTTCGTTCGTGAAGTTCATGGTCTTGTACGGATCGTCCCAGTCGCCGAGCACGCCCAGACGGCGGAAGCCGACCTTCTGCTTCTCGATCTGCTCGCCGGCGTAGGCGCGCGCCTTCTGCATCACTTCGATGGCGGGCAGCGTCTTGCCGAACTGCTTTTCGATCTGGATTTCGATCGGCATGCCATGGCAGTCCCAGCCCGGCACGTAGACCGCGTCGAAGCCCGCGAGATTGCGCGCCTTGACGATCATGTCCTTCAGGATCTTGTTCACCGCGTGGCCGAGGTGGATGTCGCCGTTCGCATACGGCGGGCCGTCGTGCAGGATGAACTTCTTGCGGCCTTTGCTCGCGGCGCGAATCTTCTCGTAGATCTTGTTGTCCTGCCACTCCTTGACCCACGCGGGTTCGCGCTTCGGCAGATCGCCGCGCATCGGGAAGGGCGTGTCCAGCAGGTTGACGGGGTACTTCGAGGAGGCTTTCTCTTTCTTGTCGCTCATGGGTGACTCAGTGAATTCGGTGAGGCGGCGCTCGTGCTGGCGCGCGATGAATCGGAAGCGGGGCAGCGGGCGGCGCGCGCGGGTCCGGGCCCGGGCGCCGCACGCTCACCTAATTCGGTCAGTCGCCGAAATGGCGAAGCCCGTGGCGCGGCTGCCGGCGTTACTGGCGGGCGGCAAGCCGAAGTACGCGCGCGCGTTGTCGACATCTTTGGCGATCGCGCGGCCGAGCGTTTCGAGGTCCACGTACTTCTCCTCGTCGCGCAGCTTTTTCAGGAATTCGACGCGCACGAGCTTGCCGTAGGCGTCGCCGTGCCAGTCGAGCACGAACACTTCGAGCAGCACGCGGCCGGAATCGTCGACGGTCGGACGCAGGCCGAGACTTGCCACGGCGGGCAGCGGTTCATCGGCGAGACCGTGAACGCGCACGACGAAAATGCCCGCGAGCGCCGGGCGCTTATGCGCGATGGGCAGATTCAGCGTGGGAAAGCCGAGATCGCGGCCGAGCTTCGCGCCATGCACCACGTGACCGCTGATGATGTACGGGCGCCCGAGCGCGATTTGCGCGGCGTCCAGCTCGCCCGCGACGAGCGACGCCCGCACCGATGACGACGAAATGCGCGCGCCGTTCGGATGCGCGACCGTCGCCATCTGCTCGACTTCGAAGCCGTATTGCTCGCCCGCGCGTTTGAGCGAAGCGAAATCGCCCGCGCGCTTGGCGCCGTAGCAGAAGTCGTCGCCGACCATGACCCATTGCGCGTGCAAACCGTCGACGATGACGTTCTTCACGAACGTATCCGGCGACTGGCTTGCGAAGGTCTTGTTGAAATGCTCGACCACCACGCGGTCGACGCCGTTGGTGCGCAGCGCCTCCAGCTTGTCGCGCAGCATCGCGATGCGCGGCGGCGCGCCCGTCGGATTGAAGAACTCGCGCGGATGCGGCTCGAAAGTCATTACGCACACTGGCAGGCCGCGCGCGTCGGCGGCGGCCCGGACGTGCGCGAGCAGCGCCTGGTGACCGCGATGGACACCGTCGAAGTTGCCGATGGTCAGTGCGCAGGGCGCCCGGCTTTCGGCATTGGGGAGGCCGCGAAAGACTCTCACGATAGGCGTTGGTCGGTGGGAGGGACTGATGCTGCAAAGCGTTAGATTATAAACGCTCGCGCCGGCGGGCGGGCGCGAGCGGCCAGGGCGGCGACCCGCCACCTTTCATTGGCACGATTTTCGCACCCATCGAATGATAAAATCCGCGGATGAAAAAAATCGTTATTCTGATCTCCGGACGCGGGAGCAACATGGAGGCCGTCGTGCGCGCATGCGCTCGCGAAGGCTGGCCGGCCCGCATCCGTGCGGTCATTTCCAACCGGCCCGACGCCGCCGGCCTTGGCTTTGCGCAGGCGAACGGCATCGAAACCGCGGTGGTGGATCATCGGAAGTTCGAAAGCCGCGAATCGTTCGACGCCGCGCTCGCGAGCGAGATCGATCGCTTCGAGCCGGATCTCGTCGTGCTGGCGGGCTTCATGCGCGTGCTGACCGACGCCTTCGTCGAGAAATACGCCGGGCGCATGATCAACATCCATCCGTCGCTCCTGCCGTGCTTTCCGGGCCTGCGCACGCATCAGCAGGCGCTCGACGCGGGCGTGCGCGTGCACGGCGCGAGCGTGCATTTCGTCACGCCGACGCTGGATCACGGGCCGATCGTGGCGCAGGGCGCGGTGCCGGTCATCGCAGGCGACGATGCAGCCGCGCTCGCCGCACGCGTGCTCAAGGTGGAACACATCATTTACCCGCGCGCGGTGCGCTGGTTCATCGAAGGGCGTTTATCTGTCGAGGGCGAGCGTGTCGCCCTCACGCCGTCTGAGCCGCAATGGCTCTTTGCCGACGTTGCCGGGGAGGGCGCATGAGGCTGCATGGATTTCTGATTGGACAAACCGAAACGCTGCTCGCGGACGTGCTGCGCTTCTCCGGCCCCGCCGACGCCGCGACGAGCCGCTTTTTCCGCGCGCATCCGAAGCTCGGCCATGGCGAACGCGGCGTGATCGCGGAGGCGGTGTTCGCCGTGCTGCGCCGAAAGATGGAGTTTTCGCATCTCGCCGAGAGCGGCAGCGGCAATCAGGCGCGGCGTCTGGCGCTGCTCGGACTGATGCAGACGGCCGGCCTTTCCGCGCTCAAGCCGTTCGTTTCCGCCGATGAATATCAATGGCTCGCGCAGGTCTCGAAGATCGATCCGGCGAGCCTGCCGGTGCGCGTGCGGACGAACCTGCCGCAATGGATCTATGAGGCGATGGGCAAGCGCTTCGCGCCCGAAGAGCTCGCGCAACTCGCGGCCGCGCTGAACTACCCGGCGCCGCTCGATCTGCGCGCGAACCCGATCAAAGCCGACCGCAAGGTCGTGTTGAAGTCGCTCGCGGAAGCAGGAATCGACGCGGGCGAAATGCCGTTCGCGCCGTTCGGCATCCGCGTGGAAGGCAAGCCGGCGCTGACGCGTCTCGCGCCGTTCCAGGAGGGCTGGATCGAAGTGCAGGACGAGGGCAGCCAGTTGCTGTGCTCGCTGATGGCGCCCAAGCGCGGCGAGATGATCGTCGATTTTTGCGCGGGCGCGGGCGGCAAGACGCTCGCACTCGGCGCAATGATGCGCTCCACCGGCCGCCTCTACGCGTTCGATGTTTCCGACCGCCGTCTCGCCAAACTGAAGCCGCGCCTTGCGCGCAGCGGTCTGTCGAACGTGAATCCGGTGCTGATCGACAGCGAGCACGACGCCAAGATCAAGCGTCTCGCGGGCAAGATCGATCGCGTGCTGGTCGATGCGCCGTGTTCCGGCCTCGGCACCTTGCGCCGCAATCCGGACCTGAAATGGCGCCAGTCGCCCGCGTCGGTCGCTGAGCTGACGCCCAAGCAGCTTTCCATCCTGACGAGCGCCGCGCGTCTGGTGAAGACCGGCGGGCGCCTCGTCTACGCGACCTGCTCGATGCTGCAAGCGGAGAACGAAGGCGTGGTCGCGCAATTCCTGGAGGCGCATCCGAACTTCCGCGTCGTGCCGGCGCGCGACGTGCTCGCGGAGCAGCGCATCGATCTCGACACGGGCGAGTATCTGTCGCTGTGGCCGCACAAGCACGGAACCGATGGCTTCTTCGCGGCGGTGCTGGAACGAGTGCCTGACGTCGCGAAAAAGGCCGCCAAGGCCGCCGACGCGACGGAAGCAGACGCCGAGTAAGTCCGCGCGACCATGCAGAATCGCTTCTTGTCCGAACTCTCCGCGCGTCTTTTCCGCGATTTCGGCGAGCCGGAAGTGATCTGGCAGGTCGCGGCGCTGCTGGGCCTGCTCGCGGTGGCATGGTGGTGCGCGCGCGTGTTGCGCGCGAAGCTCGATGCGCGCCGCCAGTCGCGTTTCGAAGCCGTGCGTTTCGGCGCGGAAAGTCTCAACAAGGCGCTGTTCCCGCTGCTCGGCACGGTCTTCGTATCGATCGCGCAGCTCGTGCTCGCGCCGTTCATCCACACGTCGTTCCTGCGTCTCGCGCTGGTGCCGCTGTGCGGCATCACGGTCATCTACACGATGCTCTACGTGGCCCGGCGGGTGTTCAGCCGGGGCGCGGCCGAGCACGAGGCCAACGCGCTGCTCTATCTGTTCGAGAAGCTCGTGATGGTGATCGTCTGGGTCGCCATGCTGCTCACCGTCATGGGCATCCAGGACGACGTCGTGCACTGGATGGCGAGCGTGCGCTTCAATTTCGCCAACGCGCACATGACGCTGCTGTCGCTCGCCTCGGGCGTGCTGTGGGTGTGCGTGACGCTGATCGTCGCGATGTGGGCGGGCGCCTTGCTCGACGACCGCCTGATGCGCGCCCGCTCGCTCGACGCGAATCTCAAGGTGGTGCTCGCGCGCGTCGGCCGGGCGCTGATGATTCTCGCGGCAATTCTGGTGAGTCTGTCGATCGTCGGCATCGACATTACCGTGCTCGGCGTGTTCGGCGGCGCTCTCGGCGTCGGACTCGGCTTCGGCTTGCAGAAGATCGCGAGCAATTACGTGTCCGGGTTCATCATCCTGCTGGACCGCTCGCTCAGGCTCGGCGACATGATCAGCGTGAGCGGCAATCAGGGCACGGTCACGCAGATTCGCACGCGCTACACGGTCGTGCGCGGACTGGACGGCATCGAAACGCTGATTCCGAACGAAAAGCTCATCACCGATGTGGTGCAAAACCATTCGTCGTACCTTACGCGCGGCAATGCGAAGATTGCAGTGCAGGTGAGCTACCGCTCGGACGTGGAACGCGCGATGCAACTGCTCGTCGAGGCGACGCAGGGCGTCGAGCGCGTGCTGCAGGACCCGGCGCCCGCCGCGCTGCTGGCGAGCTTCGGCGCGGACGGCATTAATCTTGAGCTGAGTTTTTGGATTGAGGAGGCCGCCAAGGGCACGGGCGGCGTAAAGTCGCACGTAAATCGTGCCGTTTGGCGGTTATTCTCAGAGAATGGCATTGAAATTCCCTACGCTCAGCGCGAGATAAGGATTATCGATGGCATCGCCCGCCCGGACGTCGAATCGGTATTAAATGCCGAAGATGGTCCTGAAGGCGCCTCGCCGGCGGCCTAAAGGCAGCAAAGCACGCCAATCTTACGATTTGGCAGGGAAGACAACCCCAATTCCGGGCGTGAGATTTCCCTCGTTTTGCTAGGATTTAAAAAATTTCACCTTTGGTACAAAGACTTGGAACGCATGCAGTAGAATGCGATCGAACCTGCGCACGTTCCTTTCACGCGCATAACGAGTCGTCCGAAGCCAGTTTGACCGGCCATTTTTCCCGAATTTCACAGCTACACAGGTAAACCGCCTTGCTGAATTCTTCCCTCGAATTTCTCGCCAACGGGTTGCTGAACTTTTCCTGGTGGCAGATCGTTCTGTTCACGCTCGCGATGACGCACGTCACCATCGCCGGCGTCACGATCTATCTGCACCGTTGCCAGGCGCACCGCGCGCTGGACCTGCATCCCGTCGCGAGCCATTTCTTCCGTTTCTGGCTGTGGATGACCACAGGCATGCTGACCGGCCAGTGGGCGGCGATCCATCGCAAGCACCACGCCAAGTGCGAAACCGAAGAAGATCCGCACAGCCCGCAAACGCGTGGTATCTGGAAGGTGCTGCTCGAAGGCGCCGAACTCTATCGCACCGAAGCGAAGAACGAAGAAACGCTGCGCAAGTTCAGTCACGGCACGCCGAACGACTGGATGGAGCGCAAGGTGTACACGCGCTATCCCATCCTCGGTATCAGCGTGATGATGGTGATCGACGTCGCGCTGTTCGGCATCGTCGGTCTGTCGGTGTGGGCCGTGCAGATGATCTGGATTCCGTTCTGGGCAGCTGGCGTGGTGAACGGTCTCGCGCACTGGTGGGGTTACCGCAACTTCAATTCGTCGGATGCGTCGACGAACATCTTCCCGCTCGGCATCCTGATCGGTGGCGAGGAACTGCATAACAATCACCACACGTTCGCGACCTCCGCGAAGCTGTCGAGCAAGTGGTACGAGTTCGACATCGGCTGGGTATACATCCGCATGATGTCGATGGTCGGCTTGGCGAAGGTGAAGAAGGTCGCGCCCACGCCGAAGCTCGCCGCGAGCAAGGCGGTCGTGGATCAGGACACGCTGCAGGCCGTGCTCGCGAATCGTTACGAAGTGATGGCGCGTTACGGCAAGGCGCTCAAGCACGCCTACGCGCAGGAACTGGCGAAGCTGAAGGAAGCCGGCGCGCGCGAGAAGTACCAGCTTATGCGCGGCGCGCGCAAGTGGTTCCACAAGGAAGAAGACGGCCTGAACGAGCCACAGCTCAAGCAAATTCCGGAACTGACATCGGACAACCAGAAGCTGCGCACCTTCATCGAGCTGCGCAAGGATCTGTCGTCAATGTGGGATCGTTCCAACGCTTCGCGCGAGCAACTGGTCACGCAATTGCAGGACTGGTGCCACCGTGCGGAAGAGAGCGGCATCAAGGCTCTGCAGGATTTTGCGTTGCGTTTGCGCCGCTACGCGTAACGCGCGATATCCGTTAAAATTTAATGACGTCACAAGACCCCGCTCTGGCGGGGTCTTTGTTTTTGGCGGCCGATTTTCGCATTTCGCAATTCGTATTGCTTGAGCAGCAAGCAGGGGAAGGGGAGACATGGAAGCGATCAGAAGCGTCGAGTACGACCGGCCGCATGGCCTGACTTGTGGAGTAGGCGAGGCCTGGGCGCGCGTGCCGGATGCGCCTTCGCTCGAGCAGCGGCGCGAGCTGAAGGAACGCATTCGGGCGCTCTTGAGGCGCGAACAGGCGGTTCTGGTAGCTCACTATTATGTCGACGCAGAACTCCAGGAACTCGCCGATGAAACCGGCGGTTGCGTCGCCGACTCGCTTGAAATGGCGCGCTTCGGGCGCGATCACGCTGCGAAGACGCTCGTGGTCGCGGGCGTGCGCTTCATGGGCGAAACCGCCAAGATCCTGAGCCCGGACAAACGCGTGCTGATGCCCGATCTCGATGCGACCTGTTCGCTCGATCTCGGCTGTCCCGCCGACGAATTCTCCGCTTTCTGCGACGCGCATCCGGACCGCACGGTCGTCGTGTACGCGAATACGAGCGCGGCCGTGAAGGCGCGGGCGGACTGGATGGTGACGTCGTCGATCGGGCTCGAAATCGTCGCCGACCTCCACGCGCGCGGCGAAAAGATCCTGTGGGCGCCGGACCGGCACCTCGGCGGCTATATCCAGAAGAAGACCGGTGCCGACATGCTGCTCTGGCAAGGCTCGTGTCTGGTCCACGACGAATTCAAGGGCATCGAACTCGATCTGCTCCGCCGCGAATATCCCGACGCGAAGATTCTCGTGCATCCGGAGTCCCCGGAAGGTGTCGTCGCGCTCGCGGATGTGGTCGGCTCGACCACGCAGCTCATCGACGCCGCCGTGCGCATGGACGCGCAACGCTTCATCGTCGCGACCGATCTCGGCATCTTGCACAAGATGCGGCTCGCCGCGCCTGGCAAGACGTTCATCGAAGCGCCGACCGCCGGCAACAGCGCCACCTGCAAGAGCTGCGCGCACTGCCCGTGGATGGCGATGAACGGCCTCGCGAACCTCGCCGATGTGCTGGAGCGCGGCCACAACGAGATTCATGTCGATCCGGCTATCGGCGCGCGTGCGCGTGTGCCGATCGACCGCATGCTCGACTTCGCTGCCCGTCACAAGAAGCGCGTGCAGGCGAGCGGCGATCTCGCCCGCGACACTTCGCTGTTCAAGAACGTGGGAGCGGCGTAATGGGAATCTTCGAGGAAATCCGCGCGCAATACGGCGAAGCGTTCGAGGCGGCGCTTGCGCGCAACGTCGTCGATGCGCTCGATGAAGACGTCGGCGCTGGCGACGTCACCGGTCGTCTCGTACCCGCCGACGTACGACGCACCGCGCGCATTATCGTGCGCGAGGAAGCGGTGCTGTGCGGCGCGCCGTGGTTCGATGAGGTCATGCGCCGCGTCGAGCCGTCGATCGAAGTCGAATGGAAGTATCGCGAAGGCGAGCGCATGACGGCGGATTCGCTCGTCGTGCTGTTGCACGGCCCCGCGCGCGCGCTGCTCACGGCCGAGCGCAATGGCCTTAATTTCCTGCAGTTGCTCTCGGGCGTGGCGAGCGCGACGCGACGCTATGTCGATGCGATCGAAGGTACGCGCGCGCGCATTCTCGATACGCGCAAGACCTTGCCCGGACTGCGGCTCGCGCAGAAATACGCGGTGCGCGTGGGTGGCGGGGCGAACCAGCGTCTCGCGCTCTATGACGGCATCCTGATCAAGGAAAACCACATCGCGGCGGCGGGCGGCGTGGGTGCGGCGATGAACGCGGCGCTGGCGCTGAATTCCGGCGTGCCGATCCAGATCGAAGTGGAAACGCTCGACCAGCTAGAGACAGCGCTCGCGCATCGGGCGGAATCCATCCTGCTCGACAACTTCGCGCTCGACACGATGCGCGACGCCGTGCGCGTGACAGCCGGGCGTGCGTTGCTGGAAGTGTCCGGCGGCGTCAATTTCGATACGGTTCGCGCGATCGCGCAAACCGGCGTGGACCGCATTTCCATCGGCGCGCTCACGAAGGACGTGCGCGCGACCGATTTCTCCATGCGTCTGGTTTAAAGGCTCGTGCGGCGCGCAGCCGGCGGCATCAGCACGGTCGGCAGCGCCTTCGGCAAAGTCTCGGGCCAGTCGCGACTGTAGTGCAGACCGCGGCTTTCGCGCCGCGAGCACGCGCTTTCCACGATCAGCGAGGCTACGTCCACGAGATTGCGCAGTTCCAGCAGATCGCGGCTTACCTTGAAGTTTGCGTAGTACTCGTGGATCTCGTCGCGCAGCAACGCGAGCCGATGCTGCGCGCGCGCGAGGCGCTTGTCCGTGCGCACGATGCCGACGTAATTCCACATCAGCCGGCGCAACTCGTCCCAGTTGTGCGCGACGACCACTTCCTCGTCCGGGTCGGACACGCGGCTTTCGTCCCAGTCGGGCAATTCGGCGTGACAGCCGTTCGAAAAGCCATCCGCTTCGATCGCCTGCGCCGCGGCGCGCCCGACCACCAGACATTCCAGCAGCGAGTTGCTCGCGAGCCGGTTCGCTCCGTGAAGGCCGGTGTAGGAGGTCTCGCCGACCGCATAGAGCCCCGGGCGATCGGTGCGCCCCGCGAGATCGGTGACGACGCCGCCGCACGTGTAATGCGCGGCCGGCACGACGGGTATCGGCTGCTTCGCGATATCGATGCCGAATTCCTGGCAGCGCGCGAGGATCGTCGGAAAGTGCTCTTCGAGAAATGCGCGTGGCTGATGGCTGATGTCGAGATACACGCAGTCGATGCCGCGCTTCTTGATTTCGAAGTCGATCGCCCGCGCGACGATATCGCGTGGCGCGAGCTCGGCGCGCTCGTCGTGAGCGGGCATGAAGCGTGTGCCGTCGGGCAGGCGCAGGATGCCGCCTTCGCCGCGTACCGCCTCGGAAATGAGGAACGACTTCGCGTACGGATGGAACAGGCAGGTCGGGTGGAACTGGATGAACTCCATGTTCGCGACGCGGCAGCCCGCGCGCCACGCCATCGCAATGCCGTCGCCGGTCGCGGTGTCGGGATTGGTCGTGTAGAGATAGACCTTGCCCGCGCCGCCGGTGGCGAGCACCGTGTGCGGCGCCTGGATGGTCACGGTGCGGCCCGAGTTGATATCGAGCGCGTAAAGGCCGTGGCAGCGATGCCCCGGCAGCCCGAGACGGCCCGACGTGATCAGGTCGATCGCGTAATGATCTTCGAGGACGGTGATGTTCGGATGGTTGCGCACGCGCTCGGCGAGCGTCGTAACCACAGCATGGCCGGTGGCGTCGGCCGCGTGGATGATGCGGCGATGACTGTGGCCGCCTTCGCGCGTCAGGTGGAAGCCCAGTTCCGCCTTCACGTCGCGCGTGAACGGAACGCCTTCCTCGATGAGCCATTCGATCGCCGCGCGCCCGTTCTCGACGATGAAGCGCGTCGCGGCTTCGTCGCACAGGCCGCCGCCCGCGACGAGCGTGTCGCCGACGTGATTGTCGACGCTATCGGACGAATCCAGCACTGCCGCGATGCCGCCCTGCGCCCAGTCGCTCGCGCCGACGCTCGCCGCGCGCTTGGCGAGGATCGCGACGCGCCGCGTCTGCGCGAGATTCAGCGCGACGCTCAGACCCGCGAGGCCGCTTCCCACGATTGCCACATCGAAATTCATGCTGCCGGTTCTCCGTCCGTGTTCTCGTCGATAGCCGGCAAGCATAACGCGCATGAACATTCAGTGACAGTGAAAACCCCCGCACGATCGTGTGCAAAGCGTGTGAAAACTGGCGCCGAAAAACAAAAAGCCCCGCGATTCGCGGGGCTTTTTGCTGTCTTCGTGCAGGCTACTCAATCTCAAGATTTACTTGATCTTGGTTTCCTTGTACTCAACGTGCTTGCGGACGACCGGATCAAATTTCTTGATCAGCATCTTTTCCGGCATGTTGCGCTTGTTCTTGGTGGTCGTGTAGAAGTGACCCGTGCCTGCGGTCGACTCCAGCTTGATCTTGTCGCGTGCGCCCTTGGCCATGTGCGTGCTCCTTAGATTTCACCGCGTGCGCGCAGGTCTGCGAGCACGGCGTCAATACCGTTCTTGTCGATCAGGCGCAGGCCGGCGTTCGAGACGCGCAGACGCACCCAGCGATTTTCACTTTCAACGAAGAAACGGCGGTTCTGCAGGTTCGGCAGGAAACGACGCTTGGTCTTGTTGTTTGCGTGGGAAACGTTGTTGCCCGACATCGGGCCCTTCCCAGTTACTTGGCATACGCGTGCCATGAGGACACTCCTAATACACGGATTAAGTCCGAGTCGAACGCTCGATTGAAAGCGGATACCTTCGTTCGATGCCTCTTTTCGCCCAATTTGCCGATCGGGGATTTGGCAGCACGGTTATGCCAATGAGGACTGCGCCCAGTTGCGTCGCTTCCGACGAACCTACTCAGAGCGGGGTGAGAAAAGCAAACGCGGATTGTAGCAGGAAAAACGCTGCAATATCAAACCTTTTCGAGGCGAATGATACGTCACAGCCAGCCGTGGCGGGCGAACGAGAAGACATCATTGGCGGCCACGACGATGTGATCGAGCAGTTGCACATCGATGAGCGCCAGGGCGTCCTGCAGCGTCTTGGTCAGCCGGCGGTCGCTGGCGCTCGGTTCGACTCCGCCCGATGGATGGTTGTGCGCGACGATCAGCCCCGCCGCGTTGAGCGAGAGCGCGCGCCGCACGATCTCCCGCGGATAAACCGCCACACGCGTGAGCGAGCCGCGCGCGGACTCCTCGGTATGCAGCAGTTGATGGCGGGCGTCGAGGTACAGGCAGATGAATGCTTCGTAGGGCCGCGTGCCGATCAAAAGCCGCAGATAGTCTTCCACCGCACCCGGCGCGTTCAGCAGTTCGCGGTCGCGGGCCTTCTCGGCGAGCGCGCGCCGGCATAGTTCCGAGACAGCCAGGAGCGTGGCCGCCCGAGCCGGCCCGATCCCGCGCAGTTCGCGCAACTCCCCGGCCGATGCATCCAGCACGCCGCGCAGCGAGCCGAAACGCCGCAAGAGCTGGCGCGCGACATCGACGGCGGTGGCGCCGGAAACTCCGGTGCGCAGGAACAACGCGAACAGTTCCGCGTCCGACAGCGACGCGGGCCCGGTGTCCAGCAGCCGCTCGCGCGGCCGCTCGGCGCGCGCCCAGTTCCGGATGGGCAGGACGGGCCCGCTCCCGGGGAAGTCCGTGTCATGCGGGGCGGGCGGCGCCACCAGCCGCAGATCGGCGTTCATCGCGGCCTCCCGGGACGTCTTGTCGCGCGGTCGAGCGCAAGCCGGACAACGCCGCGTGACACGTCCGGACACAACTCTGTCTTACAATAGCGGTTTTGGCGCGCGTCTCGCACCGCCGCCGCGCGGTTCGCTGCCTTGCGCCGAAGAGCCGCCCCACGCGGGGTTCGCGCCCCGCTTCCGACTGAACGGCCACATCCAATACTCATGAGCATCATCGATATCTCCGAAGTGAAACCCGGTTCGCACGTCACGCTTCATTACCGGCTCGCACTGGCCGATGGTGCTGACGTCGTCAACACATTCACCGACAAGCCCGCGACGCTCCTGCTCGGCGCAGGCCAGCTCGCGGAACCGCTGGAAGAGATTTTGCTGGGGCTGAAGGTCGGCCACCATTCGACCTTTCAGCTAACGCCGGATCAGGCATTCGGTCCGCGCAATCCGGAGCTGGTCCAGTGGGTGTCGCTGGCGACGCTGCGCGAAAACAGCATGATCGGCGAGGATTTCTCGCCCGGCGATCTCGTCGAATTCAACGCGCCGAACGGCGGACGCTACGCCGGCGTGCTGAAGGAAGTCGGCGAAACCGCGGCGTTGTTCGACTTCAATCACCCGCTCGCGGGCCAGGCGCTCGTCTTCGAAGTGAAAATCATCGGAATTCTGTAACCATGATTGAAAGCCTCAACGAAGTTCAGACCGACGTCGAAATCCTCCTCGCGCAGCCGCGCGGGTTCTGCGCTGGCGTCGATCGCGCGATCGAGATCGTCGAGCGCGCGATCAAGCTGTTCGGTGCGCCCATCTACGTGCGCCACGAGATCGTCCATAACGCTTATGTCGTCGCGGACCTGCGCAAGAAGGGCGCGATCTTCATCGAAGAGCTCTCCGACGTGCCCGAAGGCGCCACGCTCATTTTCAGCGCGCACGGCGTCTCGAAAGCGGTGCGCGGCGAGGCCGAAGCGCGCGGTCTGCGCGTGTTCGACGCGACTTGTCCGCTCGTGACCAAGGTGCACATCGAAGTGGCGAAGATGCGTCAGGACGGCTTCGACATCGTGATGATCGGCCACAAGGGGCATCCCGAGGTCGAAGGCACGATGGGTCAGTCGGGCGAGGGCATGCATCTCGTCGAAGATATCGATGACGTGCTGAAGCTCGATCTGCCCGATCCGCGGCGCATTGCCTACGTCACGCAGACCACGCTGTCCGTCGATGACGCTTCGGCCATCATCGATGCGCTCAAGGCGAAGTATCCCGAGATCAAGGAGCCGAAGAAGCAGGACATCTGCTATGCGACGCAAAACCGCCAGGACGCGGTCAAGTTTCTCGCGCCGCAGTGCGATGTCGTGATCGTGGTGGGCAGCCCGAACAGCTCGAACTCCAGCCGTCTGCGCGAAGTGGCCGAGAAGCGCGGCATTCCCGCCTATATGGTCGACTCGCCGACGCAGATCGATCCGAAATGGGTCGAAGGCAAGAAACGCATCGGCGTGACGGCGGGCGCATCGGCCCCGGAAGTGCTGGCGCAGGCCGTGATCGCGCGGCTGCGTGAACTCGGCGTGAGCAATGTGCGTTCGCTCGAAGGCATCGAGGAGACGATCTCGTTTCCGCTGCCGCGCGGTTTGTCGTTGCCGCAGTAAGTTAGATGCATCTCTCGAAAAAAAGCGCCTGCGGGCGCTTTTTTTCGTCTCGCAATCCATATCCGCGACGCGTTGCGGAACCCTCGCGCGAGATAAGAAACCAACGCTTGAGCACCGTTCTGGGGCGCGCATTACCGTAGGCTTTTTCTTCTAAAAGCTTCAGGGTTTCCCCGTAATTCCAATAAGCAAACGTAAGCGTTCTAATTCGACCAATTGAACCTGTCGCGGTTATGGTGCAACTGCTGCACAAAATCGGATCGCAACCTGGTTGCGCCTGTGCCGGAAAATGGCTTGAAAATCGCGGTTGCAATGCTGGAAAACCCCGTCACGCAAGAATATTGCCCGTCTCATATTTAGCGTTACAATGCGCCCGTCTTGAGGCCAGAAGCATTCACGACGACAGTTTTTATAGGCGCAGGAGACCTATTTGATGCGATTCAAGTTTGCTCACGCCGTATCCATCGCGGCAGCGGTTGCAATGGCAACCGCATGCGGCAAGAAGGACGAGGGCGGGGCGAGCACGGCGGCATCGGCGGCGAGTTCCGCTGCTGCGCCGGCTGCCTCTGCGCCTGCGCCGGCGGCGAGTGAAGCAACGGTCGTGAAAATCGGACATGCCGCGCCTTTGACGGGCTTGCAGGCGCATCTCGGCCGCGACAACGAAAACGGCGCGCGTCTCGCGCTCGAAGAAATCAGCGCGCAGGGCTTGACGATCGACGGACGTTCCATCCGTCTCGAACTCGACAGCCAGGACGATGCAGCCGACCCGCGCACCGGCGAGGAAGTGGCTCAGAAGCTCGTCGATGACCACGTGGTCGCGGTGATCGGCCACATGAACTCGGGCGTCTCGATTCCGGCGTCGAAGATTTACAGCGATGCGGGCATCGCCGAAATTTCGCCGTCGACGACGAATCCGGCCTACACGCAGCAAGGTTACAAGACGACCTTCCGCGTCGTGGCGACAGACGCGCTGCAAGGCCCGGTGCTGGCCGGCTACGCGATCAAGACGCTGCACGCGAAGAAAGTGGTGGTGGTGGACGACTCGACCGCCTATGGGCGGGGCCTGGCCGACGAATTCACGAAAACGATGCAGGCCGGCGGTGTGAAGCTCATCGCCCGGGAACAGACCACCGAGAAGGCTCGCAATTTCAAGGCGATCCTCACGAAGATCAGGCGTGTCCAGCCGGACGTCGTCATGTACGGCGGCATGGACGTGACGGGCGGGCCGTTCGCGAAGGAAGCGGCGGCGCTCGGCATCAAGGCGAAGATCCTGGCGGGCGACGGCGTCTGCACCGACGAGTTGGCCGAACTAGCCGGCGACGCGGTTCAGAACATCGTCTGCTCGGAGGCGGGACTCGCGCTGTCGAAGATGGACAAGGGCGCGGACTTCGAGAAGAAGTACGAAGCGCGCTTTCATGCGCCGGTGCAGATCTATGCGCCGTTCGCGTATGACGCAATGTACGTGATCGTCGATGCGATGAAGCGTGCGAACTCCATTGAGGCGTCCAAGGTACTGGCTGCGATCGCCACGACCGACTACAACGGTCTGACGGGGCATATCGCATTCGACGACCATGGCGACCTGAAGGCAGGGACGATTACGCTGTACGACTTCAAGGACAAGAAGAAGGACGTGCTCGACGTCGTCAAGCAGTAGGCAGTCTGGCGGCGCCAGCTATCCGGCGGCGCCGTTTTCGTATCCGTCCGTGAGACGCCCGCAGCCTCATCCGGCCGCGGGCGGACGATCGGCGCTCAACCTTTACCGGTTTTTTAAAAAGTACGCGCAGTGCCGCTTCAGATTTCGCTTCACACCGGTTTATCGGCCGGTGATAAAAGCGTTATCGAATCGCACGGGGCTAAGGAGCTTTAAATGGATATTTTCATCCAGCAGATCATCAACGGTCTGGTGCTTGGCAGCGTCTACGCCATCATCGCACTGGGCTATACGATGGTGTACGGCATTCTCGGCATCATCAACTTCGCGCACGGCGACGTGCTGATGGTGGGCGCCATGGTTGCGCTCTCGGCCATCGGCGTCATGCAGAACCATGCGCCCGGCCTGCCCGGACCGATCATGCTGACGATTGCGCTGATCGTCGCCGCGATCGTCTGCGCGATCGTCGGTTACACGATCGAAAAAGTCGCGTACCGGCCGCTGCGAAAGGCGCCGCGTCTGGCCCCGCTGATCACCGCGATCGGCGTGTCAATTCTCCTGCAGACCATCGCGATGATGATCTGGGGCCGCAATCCGCTCGCGTTCCCGCAGCTTCTGCCGACCGATCCGATCAACGTGATCGCCGCCGACGAAACCCGTCCGGGCGCCGTGATTTCGATGACCGAAATCGTGATCATCGTCGTTGCGTTCATCGTGATGGCGGGCCTGCTGCTCCTCGTGCACAAGACCAAGCTCGGCCGCGCGATGCGCGCCATCGCCGAGAACCCGGCCAACGCCTCGCTGATGGGCGTGAATCCGAACTTCGTGATTTCCGCGACCTTCATGATCGGCTCGGCGCTGGCGGCACTGGCGGGCGTGATGATCGCCTCCGAATACGGCAACGCGCACTTCTACATGGGCTTCATTCCCGGCCTGAAGGCGTTCACGGCGGCGGTGCTGGGCGGTATCGGCAACCTGGGCGGCGCGATGGTCGGCGGTGTGCTGCTCGGTCTCATCGAACAGTTGGGCGCCGGTTACATCGGCAACCTGACGGGCGGCGTCTTCGGGTCCAACTACCAGGACGTGTTCGCCTTCATCGTGCTGATCATCGTGCTCGTGTTCCGTCCGTCGGGTCTGCTCGGCGAACGTGTCGCGGACCGCGCTTAAACCTCGTGTGAGGAGCTCATAAAAATGACTTCGATTCAACCGATTGAGCCGTCCACGACGCTCATCCCCGAGAAGAACATGACGAAAACGCTCGTCGTGGGCATTCTCACCGCCGTGTTCGTCATTGCCGCACCGATGGTGATCGGCGCCGCGGGCGGCAACTACTGGGTCCGCGTGCTCGACTTCGCGATGCTGTATGTGATGCTCGCGCTCGGCCTCAATGTCGTGGTCGGCTTCGCCGGCCTGCTCGACCTGGGCTACATCGCGTTCTACGCGGTGGGCGCGTACACGGCGGCGCTGCTGTCGTCGCCGCAGCTTTCGACCCAGTTCGAATGGATCGCGGCGCTCGCGCCGAACGGACTTCACTTCCCGTTCTTCATCATCGTGCCGATCGCGATGGCGCTCGCGGCGACCTTCGGCGTGCTGCTCGGCGCACCGACGCTGCGTCTGCGCGGCGACTATCTTGCGATCGTGACGTTGGGCTTCGGGGAAATCGTCCGGATCTTCATGAACAACCTCGATCGTCCGATCAACATCACGAACGGTCCGAAGGGCATCACGGGCATCTCTCCGGTGCATGTCGGCGACTTCAGCCTCGCGCAGACGCACGAGTTTCTCGGCTTCAAGTTTCCGTCGGTGTACCTGTACTACTACCTGTTCGTGCTGTGCGCGCTGTTCGTGATCTGGGTCTGTACGCGTCTGCAGCACTCGCGCATCGGCCGCGCGTGGGCCGCGATCCGCGAAGACGAAATCGCCGCGAAGGCGATGGGCATCAACACCCGTAACGTGAAGCTGCTGGCGTTCGCGATGGGCGCGTCGTTCGGCGGTCTGTCGGGCGCGATGTTCGGTGCGTTCCAGGGCTTCGTGTCGCCGGAATCGTTCACCTTCTGGGAATCGATCGTCGTGCTGGCGTGCGTGGTGCTGGGCGGCATGGGCCACATCCCCGGCGTGATTCTCGGCGCGGTGCTGCTCGCCGTGTTCCCCGAATTCCTGCGTTCGACGATGGGTCCGCTGCAGAACGCCATCTTCGGCCATCAGATCGTCGATACCGAAGTCATCCGTCAGTTGCTGTACGGTCTGGCGATGGTCCTGATCATGCTGTATCGCTCGGAAGGTCTGTGGCCGGCCGCGAAACACGAAGACAAGATCGCGAAGATCGCGAAGCGCAGCGGCAAGAAGCCGGTGCGCGCTTGAGAGCGGGGGAATAGAACATGAGCGATAAACAAACGCGACTTTCCGTCAAGGGCGTCAACAAGCGCTTCGGCGGTCTTCAGGCTCTGTCGGATGTGGGTCTCGAAATCCAGGAAGGCACGATCTACGGTCTGATTGGCCCGAACGGCGCCGGCAAGACGACGTTCTTCAACGTGATCACCGGTCTCTACACGCCGGACTCGGGCGAGTTCAAGCTCGATGGTCAGGCGTACACGCCGACCGCCGTGTATCAGGTGGCGAAGGCGGGCATCGCGCGCACCTTCCAGAACATCCGTCTGTTCGGCGGCATGACTGCGCTGGAGAACGTGATGGTCGGGCGTCACGTGCGGACCAAGCACGGTCTGATCGGTGCGGTGTTCCAGACGCCGGCGGAACGTCGTGAAGAGAAGGAAATCAAGGAGCGCGCGCTCGAGCTGCTCGAATACGTCGGCGTTCTGCAGTACGCGGACTACACGTCACGCAACCTGTCGTACGGCCACCAGCGCCGTCTGGAAATCGCGCGCGCATTGGCGACCGATCCGAAGCTGCTCGCGCTCGACGAACCGGCCGCCGGCATGAACGCGACGGAGAAGGTCGAACTGACGCGTCTGCTCGACAAGATCCGCTCGGACGGCAAGACGATTCTTCTGATCGAACACGACGTGAAACTCGTGATGGGATTGTGCAACCGCATGACGGTGCTCGATTACGGCAAGGTGATCGCCGAAGGTCTGCCACAGGACGTGCAGAAGGACCCGAAGGTGATCGAGGCATATCTGGGTGCGGGGGTGCACTAAATGGCGACCACAAGCGCGATGTTGAAGGTCAAGGGTCTGCAGGTGAACTACGGCGGCATCCAGGCGGTGAAGGGTGTCGATCTGGAAGTGGGTCAGGGCGAACTGGTTACGCTGATCGGCGCGAACGGCGCGGGCAAGACCACGACGATGAAGGCCATCACGGGCCTCAAGCCGTACTCGGGAGGCGATATCGAGTACATGGGCCAGTCGATCAAGGGCGTGCCGACGCACGAGTTGCTCAAGCGCGGCCTCGCGATGGTGCCGGAAGGTCGCGGCATCTTCGCGCGCATGTCGATTCTCGAGAACATGCAGATGGGCGCGTATCTGCGCAATGACACTGCAGAGATTCAGAAGGACACCGAGCGCATGTTCGGCTTCTTCCCGCGTCTGAAGGAACGTGCGTCGCAATACGCGGGCACGCTCTCGGGTGGTGAGCAGCAGATGCTCGCGATGGCGCGCGCGCTGCTCTCGCGTCCGAAGCTCCTGTTGCTCGATGAGCCGTCGATGGGTCTCTCGCCGATCATGGTCGAGAAGATCTTCGAAGTGGTGCGCGAGATTTCGAAGGAAGGTCTGACCGTGCTGCTGGTCGAGCAGAACGCGCGTCTGGCGTTGCAGGCGGCGAATCGCGGTTACGTGATGGATTCGGGCACGGTCACGATGACCGGCGACGCGAAAACCATGCTGGATGATCCGAAGGTGAGGGCGGCGTATCTGGGCGAATAAGCTTCGCTCGTTGCTTGAAAGCAAAAGCCGGCTGTCATGCGACAGCCGGTTTTTTTTATTGAAGCCGCTTGCCGAGGCTCACGACTTCATCCATTCGATAACCCAGCTTCTCGTAGAACCCCCGCAAATCGGTCTTGAACGACATGATCTGCAAGTTTACCTTCGGGCACCCGAGCTTCGCCAACGCGGCTTCCGCATGCCGCATCAGCGCGCTTCCGAAGCCGCGTCCGCGCAGCGTCGGCGTGACGGCCAGCGAATAGACCCAGCCGCGATGGCCGTCGTAGCCCGCCATGACTGTGCCGATCACTTCACCGTCGAGCGAGCCGACGAAGAACAGCTCCGGCTGCATCTTCATCTTGTTGGCGATCGACAACGCCGGGTCGCGCTGCGGACGCGACACGTCCGCGTACTCCGGAAACACATCGCGCCACAGGGCGATCACGGCATCGCGATCGCCTGCGTCGAAGGTGCGGATGATCACAGCGAATCGAGCACCGAGCGCAGCATCGCCATCATCTGGTCGATCTCGTCCTTCGTGACGTTGAGCGCGGGCATGAAACGCAGCAGGTTCGGGCGCGCCGCGTTGAGCAGCAGGCCGTCCGGTTGCATCAGACGCGCCTTTTCGACGATCTGCGGACCCTTGTCGCTGTCGAGCAGCAGTGCGCGCAGCAGGCCTTCGCCGCGCTCGCCCTTGAAGCCGCGCTCGGTGGAAAGCTTGAGCAATTCCTGCTTCAGATACTCGCCTTTCTCGCGCACGCTTTCGAGGAAGCCGGGCGCGACGAGTTGCGAAATCACCGAGTGGCCTGCCGCCGTCATCAGGGGATTGCCGTTGTAGGTGCCGCCCTGATCGCCCGCCTCGAAGCACGCGACATCCGCCTTCGAAAGCAGCGCCGCCAGCGGCACGCCGCCGCCGATGCCCTTGCCGAGCGTCATGATGTCCGGCTCCACGCCCGAGAGCTCGTACGCGAAGAGCGTTCCCGCGCGGCCGCAACCACTCTGCACTTCATCGACGATCAGAAGCAGGTTGTGCTTCTTCGTCAGCTCGCGCAGTTGCTGCATGAACTCGCGCGTCGCCGGAATCACGCCGCCTTCGCCCTG
This sequence comes from Caballeronia hypogeia, assembly GCF_001544875.2. Classification (GTDB taxonomy): domain Bacteria; phylum Pseudomonadota; class Gammaproteobacteria; order Burkholderiales; family Burkholderiaceae; genus Caballeronia; species Caballeronia hypogeia. The sequence continues at coordinate 517,672 of NZ_FCOA02000003.1, read as the reverse complement.
AATCGGCTCGAGCATCACGCCGACGGTCTTCTCGTTGATGAGTTTCTCGACCGAAGCGATGTCGTTCAGATCGGCCTTCGGAAAGCCCGGCACTTGCGGCGCGTAGATCGTGTCCCAGCCGGCCTTGCCGCTCGCGGACATCGTCGCGATGGTGCGGCCATGAAAGCTGTGATCGAAGGTGATGATCTCGTACGCGCCGTTCCTGAACTTCTTGCCCCACTTGCGCGCGAGCTTGATCGCGCCTTCGTTCGCTTCCGCGCCGCTGTTGGCGAAGAACACCTTGTCGAAGCAGCTGTTCGCGGTGAGCAGGCCCGCGAGCTGCGCCATCGGCGCGTTGTAGAACGCGGGCGACGGGTTGATCAGCGTGCGCGCCTGCTTTTCCATCGCCTCGATCATGCCTTCGTTGCAGTGGCCGAGCGAATTGACGGCCCAGCCCTGGATGAAGTCGAGATAGCGCTTGCCCGTGTTGTCGTAGAGCCAGGAACCCTTGCCATGCGTAAACACGATCTCGGGACGGTTCGTGATGTACATCAGCGAATCAACGGGGTACTCATTGAAATTCATGACAGCGGGCTCCACGAAGGCAAAAGAGGAAAGTGGTGCGGAAAAAACAAAAAGCCACGGAGTTCCGTGGCTTCATTTCGTACGCTTCGAAACAACCGAACCGTAAGCGCAAATGCGTGACGAGCCAGCGGCATCCCTAGGGAAGCGGCGAGCGGCGACGTCGAAGTGCGTTCAGGATTCTGATCATTCGCGAAGGATACGTTATGACGTTCCTGCCTGTAAACCGTGCACGCGGATTTTTTGTCCGCGTGCAGGTTGTGCGCAACGTCAGACGGGATGCGCGAGATCCGCCGCGCTGGTGAACGAATCCGCGTAGAACTCGTCGTCCGGCAGGCGATGATGCTGCGTGAAATCGCGCTGCGCGGACTCCACCATGACCGGGGCGCCGCACGCATACACCTGATATTCGCTCAAGTCTGGCAGATCTTCGATGACAGCACGATGAACGAAGCCCGTGCGTCCGGTCCAGGCGTCGTCAGCGTCGGGCTCGGAGAGCACCGGCACGAACTTGAAGTTCGGGATCTCGCGCGCCCATTGCTCGGCGAGTTCCATCATGTAGAGATCCTTCTTGCGGCGGCCGCCCCAGTAGAGCGTCATCGGGCGATTCAGATTCTTGAACACCGCATGTTCGATGATCGCCTTGATCGGCGCGAAACCCGTGCCCGATGCGAGCAAGACAATCGGCTTGTCCGATTCATCGCGCAGAAAGAACGTGCCGAGCGGACCTTCGAAGCGCAGGATGTCGCGCTCCTTCATCGCACCGAACACGTGATCCGTGAACGTGCCGCCCGGCATGTGGCGGATATGCAGTTCGAGCGGGCCTTCGTGATGCGGCGGGCTTGCCATCGAATAGCTGCGGCGCTTGCCGTCCTTCAGGATGAATTCGATGTACTGCCCCGCGTAATATTGCAGGCGCTCGTTGGCGGGCAGTTGCAGTCTGAGCTCGATGACGTCGTCGGCGCGGCGTTCGAGCGCGTTCACGCGACACGGCAGCTTCTTCACCTGCACGTCGCCTGCGCCCGCGACTTCGCGCACGTCGATTTCGAGATCGGTCTGCGCGGTCGCGCAGCAAAAGAGGGCGAGGCCGCGGGTTTTCTCATCGTTCGACAAGGCCGACGACGAATGCGGCGCCTGCTCGATTTCGCCGCTGACGACGGTCCCCTTGCAGGAACCGCACGCGCCGTTCTTGCAGCCGTACGGCAGACCGATGCCCTGACGCAGCGCCGCGCTCAGCACGGGTTCGTCGGGTTCCACTTGAAACTGCCGGCCGCTTTGCCGGAGCATTACGTTAAAAGCCATAGATCGATGTCGTGCAATGGGGTGAGTTGTGTGTCTCGGTGTTCTTCAGCGAGGTTTGCGATGCGGCGGATAAAATGCCCGGATGATCGCCACTCGAAAACTTCGCCGCGCGCGCGTGCTTATCGTCGGATGCGGCGATGTCGGCATGCGCGCGCTGCCGCTTCTTCAAGCGCGCGCCGCGGCGCCCCGCGTGATCGCGCTCACGCATCATCCTGCGCGCGCCGGTGAATTGCGCGCGGCGGGCGCGATGCCGATTCCCGGCGATCTCGACGCACGCCGAAGCCTGAAGCGCCTGGCGGGCATCGCGCGGACCGTGCTGCATCTCGCGCCGCCGCCCCGCGACGGCGCCGCCGATACGCGTACACGTGCGCTCATCAGCACGTTGCGTGCGCGGTATCGTTCGGCGGCGCGTCCGGCGCAAACGCCTGTCATGGCGCAGCGCTTCGCGCGCGGTTACATGCGGGCCGCCGATCTGCGCGTGCGTCACGAGTTTCGAAACGCGTCCAGCGTGCCTTTGCGCCGACCGGGATCGCGTTCGAGTTCGTTCGCGAAAACGTCTTTTATTGTACCCGACGGCCCTTTTTCGACCAGCCTTCGCCCGGAGAGCTTTCGCCCCGGCCTGCGCTTCGTCTACGCGAGTACGACGGGCGTCTACGGCGATTGCGGCGGCGCCTGGATCGACGAGACGCGGCCCGCGCGTCCGGAAAACGAGCGCGCGCGGCGGCGCGTCTCGGCGGAGCGGCAGTTGCGCAGGGCGGGCGCGGAAAGCGGCTGGCGCGTGTCGGTCGTGCGGATTCCGGGCATTTATGCGGGCAACCGTCTGCCGCTCGCGCGCATCGAGCGGGCAATGCCGGCGCTCGTCGACGCTGACGATGTCTACACCAATCACATCCACGCCGACGATCTCGCCGCGATTCTCATTTGCACGCTCGCGCGCGGCCGGCCGCAGCGCGTAACGAACGCATCGGACGACACGGATTTGCGCATGGCGGATTACTTCGACCGCGTGGCGGACGCGTACGGCATGCCGCGCGTGCCGCGCATCTCGCGGCAGGAAGCGCAGGCGCGGCTGGAACCCATCACGCTCTCGTTCATGGGCGAATCGCGACGGCTTTCCAACGCGCGGCTCAAGCGCGAGCTGCGCTACGCGCTGCGTTATCCGAGCGTCGACGATTTCCTGCGCGAGAACGCGCAGCGCTAGATCAGCGCCGGAATCGTTTCCAGCAGGACGAAGCACATCAGCGCGCCGATCAACGCGCCGATGAGGTTCGGCGAATATTTGTGGCGTACGTGCATGACAACAGCCAACGCCCCGATGAGGACAGCGCCGAGCGCTACAGACGTGATCAGCGCGGCAACCGAGTGGGAGACCATGATGCCCTCCTGCTTTTTTGATCGTCATTTTTGGTATCCGTCAGATCAGTATATGAGTGCGGAACCGGGAAGGCATGCTGCGTCGCAGCGCCCGCGCTTAGGGGCATGTACCGATTTGCATGTTTAATGCGCTTCGATGAAAGCGATGACGTCGTCGAGGACAGGCCATGCCGCGCCCTGTGGTGCGGCTATCGCGTCGACGATCTTGTCGTGGGTGCAGCCGGCGTATTGCTTCAGTTCGACCGTGTCGTCGTGCTCGCGCAACGCGGTGGCGAAACGCACGCTGTTCTCCGGATCGACGACGGTGTCCGCGGTGCCGGTGGCGAGCAGCATCGGCGGTTCGTTGCCCGAAATCACGTCGATGGGCAACGCCTGCCTGCGCAGCGCCGCCGGGAAGATATCCCCGATGTGCGGCTCGTCGGGCGGAAGCGCGACATACGGGCCGGCCAGGCCGATCATCCCGCGCAGGTCGTGTTTCGACATGCCGTGCGCCGCCAGATAGCGCGGATCGGACGCCACCAGCGCCGCGATATGCGCGCCGGCCGAATGCCCCATCACGCTGATGCGCTGCGGGTCGCCGCCAAACGCGCGCGCGTGGTCGCGCGTCCAGCGCACGGCGGCCGCGGTATCGTCGACGAAGCCGGGAAAGACGGTTTCGGGATACAGGCGATAGTCCGGCGCGATCGTCACGATGCCGCGGCTGGCAAGCGCCTGCCCGACGCCGCGCGAATCCCTGCGCTGGCCGCCTTGCCAGCTTCCGCCGTACAGATAGACCACGACGGGCCGCGCGGCGGCGGACGATCCATCGGGCGCATAGACGTCGAGCCTTTGACGGGGCGTGTCGCCGTAGGCGAGGCCGTCGGCGCGCTTGTCGCCGGGATTGCCGTCCGGCGTATCCGCGCGCGAGGTGATGAATCCCGCCGCCCCCGCGCCCATGACGAGCGCCAGAGAAATGAACCGCCGTCGCGCCGGGATGTGCATGATGTCCTCAACCTTCGAAGTAGATCGATCGACAACGGCTGCACGCCCGGTGCAACGGTGAATCTGCCAACTGGCGGCGTCTAGCCCGGCTTCGCGCGCAGCGCGGCGAGATCGGCTTCTTCGAGCCAGCTCCACGCGCCTTCCGCGAGCGTATCCGGCAAAGCATAACCGCCGACCCGCTCGCGATGCAGTTTCTCCACGCGGTTTCCCGCCGCCGCGACCATCCGCTTCACCTGATGATATTTGCCTTCGAGCACGGTGAGCTCGAGCAGCCGCTCGTCGCGCCGCACGGCCGCGAGCGCGGCGCTCGGTCTGGTCTCTCCGTGCAGGAGCACGCCTTCGCGCAGCTTCGTGAGCTGCTCGTCGTCGAGCGCGTGACGCACGGTCGCGAGATACACCTTCGGCACCTTGCGCTTCGGCGACGTGAACGCGTGCACGAACGCGCCGTCGTCGGAGAGCAGCAAGAGGCCGGTCGTGTCCTGATCGAGCCGGCCGACGGCCTGCACGCCGCGCTCGGCCAGTTGCGGCGGCAACAGATGGAAGATGCTCAGATGATGCTGCGGATCGCGCGAGCACTCGTAGCCCGCGGGCTTGTTGAGGGCAATATAGGCCTTTTCGCGATATGTCCAGGCGTGATCGTCGACTTCGAATTCGAGACCGGCCGCGACGGGGAGACTGGCGCGCGGATCGTCATGCACGGCGCCACCGATACGCACGCGGCCCTCGGCCACGATGCCGCGGCACTGGCGGCGCGACCCGAAGCCTTGGGAGAAGAGGAGGGTTTCGAGGTCCATCGGATGAGCTGAGTTGAAGCGCGCATTCTAGCAAGGCGCGCTTTCGGCCCGCATCCATCCGTCGCCGACGGCAAAAAAGCGCCGCCCGCGATGCGGACGACGCCCGGAATGGCGATGCGCGTCCGTGTGCCGGCGTCATCGCCCAGGGAAAAAGCGCGCGCGTTTCATTGCATGTCGATGCGCCCGTATACGCCATTGGCCTCGTCGTTCGGCCCGGCGGCGAAGAACAGCGTGTTCGAGGGCTGCGCGTCCAGGTCGTTGCCGAACGCGATGCCCCACAGCCCCTGCTGCACGAGAGGCATGCCGTTCGTGTTAGCCAACTGGCCGACGAGCGCGCCGCTGTTCGGATCGAACGCGTTGATGGTGCCGTCGCCGAAATTGCCGACGAGGATGTCGTTGCTGAAGGTGCCGAAGTTCGCTGGCGCCTGCGCCATGCCCCACGGCGCGTTGAGCGCGCCGTTCGCGGCGAAACGCTGCATCAGGTTGCCGTCGATGTCGAACACGTCGATGAAACCCAGGCCCGCGCCGGCCACGTCGTCGTGGGCGTCGCTGTCCTGCTTCGCATAAGTGACGAAGATTTTCGAGCCGATCGCCTGAATGCCGAAAGGCGCGAAGCCCACGGGAATCTGCGTGTCCCTGAAGCCGCCGGGCACGGCGATTTTCGTGAAGCTGCCGTCGAAGACATCGACCTTGTTGTTGTGGAAGTCGGTCGCGTACAGGCGATGCGCGCCCGACGCGGTCGCCGCGATCGCGAGTCCCTTGTAGACGGCGCCCGACGCGCTCGAATCGACGACGGTGAATGCATTGTTCGTGTCGACGGCCGGCGCCCACGCGGTGATCGAGCCGCCTTCGCCCGCGAAGACGAACGCCGCGACGCCCGACTTTCCGTTGCGGGCGACCACGAGATCCGGTCCTTTATTGAAGACGATCCCGGTCGGATCCGCCGTGCCGTTCGCGGTCGGCGGAATCGCCACGACGAGCGACTGAACGACGCCGTTGCCATCGTAGAGCGTGGCCTTCTGCGTGCCGTTGTCGGCGACCCAGGCGAAGCCGTTCGGATTGAACGCGACGCCCCAGCCGTTCTTGAGATTGGCGTCGGTGTGCGGCGCGGCGACGGCGCCATCGGAGACGACGACCGTCATCTTGAAGCGCGTCGCCGAAGGCATGTTGTTGTCGCTCGAACCGCCGCACGAGGCGATGCCCGTCAAGGTCGCGACCACGGCGGCGCACGCGAGGACGCGGCTCCACAATCTGGTTTGCATGATGGTGACTCCTTCGGCAGCGGCGTGCCGTCAGTTCGTTCGTCACCTTTAAACGAATGCGCGTGGAGCCTTATTCCGTTCTTCCGCGGCGCGTTCGTTGCGCAGGCCGTCAGTGCGCGTCGCCTCGTCCCTTCGATGTCGTGGGCACGCCCCAGCCGAAGAACGTACCGCGCGCCGCGTCGTTCTGTGCGCTCGATGACCCGGCGTGCTTCGGGGCCGCGCTCCAGCGGCCGTCGAAGGTCATAGCCGGGACGACGGGCTTCGGGATCGCGCCGGCTTGCCGGAAGTATTCGGCATTGCTCTGCGCCTGGACGGCGAGGGCGTGTCGCAGGCTGGCCTGTGCCTGCGCATTCTTCGGGTCGAGCGCAACCGCGCGGCGGGCGTTGCGTACGGCGCATGCCGGGTCTCTGCTCGCGGCGCATGCATGTGAGGTGGCGATCGCGCGGTCGCGCTCGCGCTCCTGGCGGGACAGATCGGCCGCGAAGCGCTCAATTTCCGGACTGCGCCGCTCGCTCGCGGAGAGCCCGCGCATCTGGCGGCGCGCCGACGCGAGATCGTGGCTGGCGAGCGCCTGCTGGAGGGAGGCGATGTTGCGCATGCCGGGTTTTTCTTTGCCTGCCGCCGCTTGAGTCGTGCTCGCGTTGGGTTTGTCGAGCGGGGCGGCTGTTTGCGTCGCGGAGTCGATGCCTCTTGCCGTCGATGGTTTTGCCGCCGACGTGGCCGCGTTTTTGTTCGCGGGCGCCACTGACACCACCGGCGCTGCCGGCGCGATCGACGGCACGATACCCGCGACCGAAACGCCCGGCGACGCGATCGCGGCAATTACTGGTCCGCTTGCCGCGACCACACGGGGCGTCTGGGATGCACGTCCGTCGCGCCTGACGAGCGGCGCGGGTTCGGTCGCCGGACCTGCCGCGACCGCGGCCTCGGACCCAAGCCGCTTTTCGTCGATAGACGGTCGCGCGGTGACTGCGTTCGTTTCGGGCGTATCGGCGGATGCGGGGCCGTCGCGAACGGCGCCCGCCGCGCTGACGGCCAGTCGTCCGGCGGTCGGATCGTCGTCATCCGAATCGACATACAAATACACGCCCGCCGCGAGGACCGCGAACATCATGCCGACCAGCACCGCGATGCCGCTGCGCGCGGGCCGGCGCGGCGACGCGGGCGCCGAATTGTCGGGCTCGGCCATGCCCGGATACGACGTCAGCATCTTGCGGCGCACGCGCCGCGTGAGCCAGTTGCTGCGGCGCACATCGAGCTGATTGGGGGTCGTCGCGTAGTCGTCGTTGGCGGCGTGCGCCGGAGTGTCGGCGCGGGCGGTGAAGATCGCGCCCTCGCGATCTGCGCCGCAAAACGGACACGTGCTTTCCCCGGCGCCGGAAACGGCGTTGCAGCGGCGGCAAATTACTGAGTCTAGCGACAGCGAGTTTTCAGGTCGATTCATGTCGCACCCATCTTCGAGTTGTCGCCCTTCGCGTGGGCGGCTCACGGCATCAAAAAAGTCCTAAGCAACCCGAAACGCGGGCGCCGCGCGCATGAGAATCCTCGCGATTCCCCGCGTGCCGGTCTTGGTCGTTCGGAAGCCAATTTTTGCGGCGCGCAGCGAAACACGTATACGCGATTGCGCACATTCGCGCAATGAAGAGGCTAGGGGAAACGCGAGGGGCGCGGTAGAGACGACGCGGGTTGGCCACCTGGATGACTGTCAGCGCATGTGCGTGCGTGGAAAAGTGGCGATTACCGCAAACGACAGAGGGTGACGATGAGGCTCGGCAGTTTCGAAACGACGGCACGATATCTGGTGGTCTGGCTACCCGCATTTCTGGGCGTGATCGAATACATCCTGCGGGTGGCGCTGCGGCAACCCGGAAAGGAAGAATTCTTTCCTGTTTCTCTAGTGGCGTCGGGTATTTCCCTTAATGTGACCGTAGCCGCTTTTCCGGCCGAGATTGACGTGTTCCCGCGGCAGCGATTTGAGCGTGCGGTGTTGATCGCAAATATGGGAATTTTCGCCTCGCTGGTTCAGCGAAGAGGTCAGGGAGATCCTGCCTCCGTATCCACTCGTTGAATCTTTGGGGTGCTACATATTTTCTGTGCGGTTGGCGTTGCTTAAGGGAAGGGTGGCGAGATGTTGAGCTTCGTACTCGGGTTTTTCAGAGAATATTGGATCGTTCTGGTGGCATGCATGATCATGCACTTCGGCTTTCCCTGGCTGGACGCCTGGCTGGACCGGCGCAACGACGCGTAACCGAGCCGTGGCGCAGAAGGGCGCTACGCATGCGGCGAAGTCAAAACTCCAAACGCAAAAAAGCCGCCTCCGAAGAAGCGGCTTTTTCACAGAATCCTGGTGCCCAGGGCCGGAATCGAACCGGCACGCCTTGCGGCGGGGGATTTTGAGTCCCCTGCGTCTACCAATTTCACCACCTGGGCTCGCATTAGGCTCGTAGCGAAACAGCGTCACAACGAGCCAATCGAGTCGGCGATTATTACCCAAAAAGCCATCGCAGGCAAGCAACTCCGGCGGCGTTTTCGGAAAATCCGAAATTACTGGGCCAGATACGTGAACGCGCCGTTTTTGATCACGCCCATCACGCTTGCACGCTGATCCAGTCCGACGTGATCCGTCGCGCTGGTATTCACCACGCCGTTCGGCACGACGAGTTCATGTGCGTGTTCGAGCTCCGCGCGCAGCGCGACGCGAAACTCCTTGGTGCCCGGCTTGCCCGCCTTGAGCGCGCGCGCCACGGCGTCCTGCAGACGCGGATATACGCCCGCTGCATCGCCCGCGAACTGCGTGACGCTGCCCTTGCCGTACTTCTCTTCATAGGCATTCACGAACGCGAGCGCGGTTTTTTTCGACGGATGATCCGCCGGCAGCGTGCGCGCGACGACCACCGGCTGCGTCGGAAACAGCGTGCCTTCGACGTCCTTGCCGCCCAGCTTGATGAACTCCGGCGTGGCAATCCCGTGTGTCTGATAGATCGCGCCCTTGTAGCCGCGCTCGACCAGCGTGCGCTGCGGCAGCACGGTCGGTGTGCCCGCGCCCGCGATCAGCACCGCATCCGGCTTCGCGGACATCAGCTTGAGGATCTGGCCGGTGACGCTCGCGTCCGTCCGGTTGAAGCGCTCGCTCGCGACGATTTTGATATGCCGCAAATCGGCGAACTTGGTGAATTCGTTGAGCCAGCTATCTCCGTAGCTGTCCGCGAAACCGATGAATCCAACCGTCTTGATGCCGTGATTCGCCATGTAACGCGTCATCACGTCGGCCATGGCGCGGTCGGTCTGGGCCATCTTGAACGCCCACACTTTCTTGCCTTCCTGCGGCTCGACCACGGAAGCCGAGCCGATCAGCGTGATCATCGGCGTTTCGGATTCGGCGACGGGATCGAGCGCCGCGAGCGCCGCCGGCGTGATGTTCGGCCCGACGATCACATCGACGTGATCTTCGCTGATGAGCTTGCGGATATTGCGCACGGCCGCGCCCGGGTCCGAGCCGTCGTCGAGGATGATGTACTCCGCGTTCTGGCCGGCGATCGTCTTCGGCCACATCAGCATCGCGTTCTTGCTGGTAATGCCGATCGCGGCGGCCGGCCCCGTGCTGGACAGATCGATGCCTACTTTCAGTTGCGCGTGCGCGGCGGCGGCGATTGCGGACAAGACAACGCCGGCCAGGAGCCGGCGCGTGAACTTCGACAACGTCATCGGAAGGTCTCCAAGGGAAAGGTATTCGTTATTTTCGGCAGCGCGCGGCCACCGCTTGATGCCGCGATTCAAAGCTCGTAGCTTTCGTGCTCGCCCGACAGCGCCTGTTCGATCAGCTTGCGGTTCAGCGACGGCGACAGCAACTCGACGAGCGTGTACACATAGCTGCGCAGATACGCGCCTTGCTTGAGGGCGAGCCGCGTGACGTTGGTGCCGAACAGATGTCCGACCGGCATCGCGCGCAGATGACGGTCGCGCTCCGGATTGAAAGCGATATCCGCCATGATCCCGACGCCGAGCCCCAGTTCGACGTAAGTCTTGATGACGTCCGCATCGATCGCTTCGAGCACGATATCCGGAGTCAGATTGCGCAATCCGAAGGCCTGATTGATCTTGCTGCGCCCGGCGAACGACGCCTCGTAGGTGATGATCGGGTACTGCGCGAGATCGTCGAGCGTGAGCGTCTTGCGTTCCAGCAGCGGATGATCCGGCAGCATGACGGCCAGATGTTGCCACTGGAAGCAGGGCAGCGACACCAGTTCCTTGTAGTTGGCGATCGCCTCGGTCGCGATGGCGATATCCGCCTGATCGTGGATCACCATCTCGGCGACCTGTGTCGGGCTGCCTTGCAGAATCGAAAGGTGGACCTTGGGAAAGCGCTTCTTGAACTCCGCGATGGCGGCGGGCAGAGAATAACGCGCCTGCGTGTGTGTCGCGGCGATCACCAGATTGCCCTGATCCTGCGCCGCGTAATCTTTACCGACGCGCTTAAGGCTCTCCACTTCCTGCAATATTTTCTCGACCGACGCGAGGATGATCCGCCCCGGCTCGGTGAGCGACCTCACGCGTTTCCCGTGCCGCGTGAAGATTTCGACGCCCAGTTCGTCCTCCAGCTCAATGATCGCCTTGGACACACCGGGCTGCGACGTATACAGCGCCTTCGCGGCTTCCGTCAGGTTGAAGTTCTGCCGGACGGCCTCGCGCACGAAGCGGAACTGATGCAGATTCATTTATAACCCAGCCGCATATCAAAGTAATTTTTCAGTCGTTTGCAATATATAGCAGGTTCTTTACTATCAGTCCAATTTTTCCAATATCCATATCTCCACCTGTCATAAGCAAATGAGCGATCCGTCTGAACGGCTCGCGCGGCAGTGAATCAATGGATATTCGATTGGATGAGACGCGCTGCGTAACCTAGGACGCAGCGCTTTTGACAAGAACTTGGGGCCCCCGAATGTACCAATACGATCAGATCGACCAACGCATCGTCGACGAACGTGTCGCGCAGTACGCTGACCAGGTCCGCCGCCGTCTGTCGGGCGAATTGAGCGAAGAGGAATTCCGTCCGCTGCGTCTGCAGAACGGCCTCTACTATCAGCGTCACGCGTATATGCACCGCATCGCGATTCCGTACGGCAACCTGCGCAGCGACCAGCTCCGCATGCTCGCCACGATCGCCCGCGAGCACGACCGCAACTACGGCCACTTTTCGACGCGCACCAATATCCAGTTCAACTGGGTCGAGCTCGAAGAGACGCCGGAAATCCTGCGCAAGCTCGCCTCGGTGCAGATGCACGCGATCCAGACGTCGGGTAACTGCATTCGCAACATCACGGCGGACCAGTTCGCGGGCGTCGCGCCCGACGAAGTCGTCGATCCGCGTCCGTGGGCCGAAATCCTGCGTCAATGGTCGACGTTCCATCCGGAATTCGCGTGGCTGCCGCGCAAGTTCAAGATCGCGGTGAACGGCTCGGCGGAAGACCGCGCGGCCGTGCAGATCCACGATATGGGCGTGTATCTGAAGAAGAACGCCCAGGGCGAGCTCGTGATGGACATTCTCGCGGGCGGCGGTCTCGGCCGTACGCCGATCGTCGGCGCGATCATCAAGCGCGATCTGCCGTGGCAACACCTCATCACCTATTGCGAAGCCGTGCTGCGCGTATACAACCGCTACGGCCGCCGCGACAACATGTACAAGGCGCGCATCAAGATTCTGGTGAAGGCGCTGTCGGCCGAGAAGTTCTCGAAGCAGGTCGAGGAAGAATGGCAGCACCTGAAGGACGGCCCGTCGACGATCACGCAGGAAGAAGTCGATCGCGTGTCGAAGTTCTTCGCGCCGCCCGTCTACGAGAAGCTCGCGGACACGGATGCGTCGTATGAAAAGCATCTGATCGAGAACAAGCAGTTCGCGCGCTGGGTCGAGCGCAACGTGCGCCCGCACAAGGTGCCGGGCTACGCGGCGGTCACGTTGTCGCTCAAACAGCGCCATATCGCGCCGGGCGACGCCACCGACCAGCAGATGGACGACGTCGCCACGATGGCCGACGAATTCTCGTTCGGCGAAATCCGCGTATCGCACGAGCAGAACCTGATTCTCGCGAACGTGAAGAAGCACGATCTGTACACCGTGTGGGAACGCGCGAAGGCGCTCGGTTTCGCGACGGCGAACATCGGCTTGCTGACGGACATCATCGCGTGCCCGGGCGGCGATTTCTGCTCGCTCGCGAATGCGAAGTCGATTCCGATCGCGCTCGCCATTCAGGACCGCTTCAACGATCTCGACTACGTGTACGACCTGGGCGACATGTCGCTGAACATCTCGGGCTGCATCAACGCGTGCGGTCATCACCACGTGGGCAACATCGGCATTCTGGGCGTCGATAAGGACGGCTCGGAGTGGTATCAGGTGACGCTCGGCGGCGAGCAGAGCTCGGGCGAAACCGGCGCGCATCTGGGCAAGGTGATCGGCCCGTCGTTCTCGGCCGAGGAAATGCCCGACGTGATCTCGCAGGTGATCGACACCTTCGTCGAGCATCGGACCGAGGATGAGCGCTTCATCGAGACGTTCAACCGCATCGGCATCGCGCCGTTCAAGGAGCGCGTGTACGCATCGCGCCAGGCACACGCTTAAGGATCTGCACATGACGTTGATTATCAAGAACCGCGCGGTGGTCGAAGACAGTTTCACCGTTGTGCGTGCCGCCGAAGACGGCGCGCTGCCCGCAGTCGAAGCGCTTCCCGCCGGCAAGATCATCGTGCCGTTCGCGCTGTGGAAGGAGCACAAGGCGGCGATCGTCGCATCGCGTTCGAAGGATGAAATCGGCGTGTGGCTCGCGCCGGACGACGAGCCCGCCGACATCGTCGCGGACTTCGCGCAGATCGCCGTGATCGCGGTGGATTTCCCCGTGTTCCGCGATGGCCGTGGCTTCTCCATCGGCCGTCTGCTGCGTGAGCGTTACCAGTGGACGGGCGAGTTGCGCGCGATCGGCGACGTGCTGCGCGATCAGGTCGCGTTCCATGCGCGTTGCGGCTTCGACGCGTTCGCCGTGCGCGCGGACAAGGACATCAACGACGCGCTCAACGCCTTCACCGAGTTCACCGAGCTGTATCAGGGCGCGACCGACAATCTGGAACCGCTGTTCCGCCGTCGCGCGGCATTGATCGCAGCTCTCGGAGCCTGAAGCATGACCCCTGAATTGCAAGCCAAGGTTGAACGCCTGGATGCGCTGCTCGATTCGATCGCGGCGCGTCACCAGAACGTCAAGCTAGCCAGCAGCCTCGCCGCCGAAGACATGGTGCTCACGCACGCCATTCTTTCGCGCGGCGTGAAGATCGGCATTTTTTCGCTGAACACGGGCCGCCTGCACGCGGAAACGCTCGGCATGCTCGATACGGTCAAAGCGCGTTACGGCTATGACATCGAGCAGTTTCATCCGCAGCAGGACGCGGTCGATGTCTACGTGCGCGATCACGGCCTCAACGCGTTCTACGAAAGCATTGATTTGCGCAAGAGCTGCTGCCATATCCGCAAGGTCGAGCCGCTGAACCGCGCGCTGTCGGATGTTTCCGCGTGGGTCACGGGCCAGCGTCGCGAGCAGTCGGTGACGCGCGCCGAACTGCACGAGGAAGAGCACGACGAACCGCGCAACATCGCGAAGTTCAATCCGCTCGCGGACTGGACCGAGACCGATGTGTGGGACTACCTGAAGGCGCTCGACGTGCCGGTGAATCCGCTGCATGCGCGCGGTTATCCGAGCATCGGATGCGAGCCGTGTACGCGCGCGGTGCGTCCCGGCGAAGATAGCCGGGCGGGCCGCTGGTGGTGGGAATCGCGCGATACGAAGGAATGCGGCCTGCACATCACGAATATCAAGGTCGTTGAGGAAGCTCCGAGCTCCACGATCTAACAGGCGCGCAAGACGCCGCATCAAAACCCTGTCACTGAACGCGGTCTTCACAGCAAGATCGCCAAGAAAAGGATCGACGAACATGAGCACGACGCTCGACTCTACCGTCACCGCACCGGTCGTCAACAAGGCGACTCGCATGGATCACCTGGATTGGCTCGAAGCCGAGTCGATCCACATCATTCGCGAACTCGTCGCGGAATGCAGCAAGCCCGCGCTGCTGTTCTCGGGCGGCAAGGATTCGGTCGTCGTGCTGGCGCTCGCGCTCAAGGCGTTCGGCCTGGGCGGCAATCGCAAGACGTCGCTGCCGTTCCCGCTCGTGCATATCGATACGGGTCACAACTTCCAGGAAGTGATCGACTTCCGCGATCGCCGCGCGGCCGAAATCGGCGCGGAACTCGTGGTCGGTCATGTGGAAGATTCGATCAAGAAGGGCACCGTGCGTCTGCGTCGCGAAACCGATTCGCGCAACGCCGCGCAAGCGGTGACGCTGCTCGAAACCATCGAGGAATACGGCTACACGGCGATGATCGGCGGTGCGCGCCGCGACGAAGAAAAGGCGCGCGCGAAAGAGCGCATCTTCTCGTTCCGCGATGAATTCGGCCAGTGGGACCCGAAGGCGCAGCGCCCGGAACTGTGGAGCATCTATAACGCGCGTCTGCACAACGGCGAGCATCTGCGCGTGTTCCCGATCTCGAACTGGACCGAGCTCGACGTGTGGCAGTACATCGCGCGCGAGAAACTCGAATTGCCGAACATCTACTACGCGCATGACCGCGAGATCGTGCGCCGCAACGGCCTGCTCGTGCCGGTGACGCCGCTCACGCCGGTGCGCGAAGGCGAAACCGCCGAGATCGCGCAAGTGCGTTTCCGCACCGTTGGCGACATCAGCTGCACGTGCCCGGTCGCGAGCGATGCCGATGACGTCGAGAAGATCATCGCGGAAACGGCCGTGACGGAAATCACGGAGCGCGGCGCCACGCGCATGGACGATCAGGCGTCCGAAGCCGCGATGGAACAGCGCAAGAAGCAAGGTTATTTCTAAGCAACACGCCACAGGAAGAAACGAGTCATGAGCATCTATCAAGCTGAAGATCTGGGCGTGTTGCGCTTCATCACCGCGGGTTCCGTCGATGACGGCAAGAGCACGCTGATCGGCCGTCTGCTTTACGACAGCAAGGCTGTGCTGTCCGACCAGCTGTCGGCGATTTCGCGCGCGAAGAACAAGCGCACCGTCGGGGATGAAATCGACCTCTCGCTGCTGACCGACGGCCTCGAAGCCGAGCGCGAGCAGGGCATCACGATCGACGTCGCGTATCGTTACTTCGCGACCGCCAAGCGCAAGTTCATCATCGCCGATACGCCGGGTCACGAGCAGTACACGCGCAACATGGTGACGGGCGCATCGACGGCGCATGCCGCGATCATTCTCGTCGACGCGACCCGCGTCACGTTCGAAGACGGCGTCGCGCAACTGCTGCCGCAGACGAAGCGCCACAGCGCGATCGTCAAGCTGCTCGGCCTGCAGCATGTGATCGTCGCGATCAACAAGATGGATCTGGTCGAGTACAGCGAAGCGCGCTTCAACGAGATTCGCGACTCTTATGTCGCTCTCGCGCGCCAGCTCGGCATTGCCGATGTGCGCTTCGTGCCGGTGTCGGCGCTGAAGGGCGACAACATCGTGTCCGCGAGCGAGCGCATGCCGTGGTACGCGGGCGAGCCGCTGCTCGATCTGCTCGAATCGCTGCCCGTCGCGCAGCCGAACGATCAGGCGCTGCGTTTCCCGGTTCAGTGGGTTGCACGTCAGGACGGCTCGCAGGCCGACGATTTCCGCGGCTACATGGGCCGTGTCGAGGCGGGCGAAGTGCGCGTCGGCGATGCGCTCACCGTGCTGCCGGGCAATCGCGAGGCAACGGTCGCCGAGATCATCGCGCCGGTGCCGGGCGGCGTGGCGCCGGTGGATCGCGCGTTCGCAGGCCAGACGGTCACCATTCGCCTGACGGAAGACGTCGACGTGTCGCGCGGCGACACCTTCGTGCCGGCGTCGCAAAAGGTCGAGCCGGCGAAGAAGCTCGAAGCCGACCTCTGCTGGTTCGACGAAGAGCCGCTCTCGCCGCAGCGCAAGTATCTGCTGAAGCAGACGACGAGCACGGTGTTCGCGCGCATCGGCGCGGTCAAACAGGTGCTGGACGTGCACACGCTGTCGCATTCCGTGGACCGCAGCACGCTCGCGATGAACGATATCGGCCGCGTGGCGCTCACTCTGCAGAAGCCTATCGTCGCGGACGAGTACGATACGCATCAGGGCACCGGCGCGTTCGTGCTGATCGACGAAGCGACGCATCACACGGTCGCGGCCGGTATGATTCGTGCGATTTCCGCATGAGGATGCTGAACGCGTGAGTTCGACGATGAAAGCTATGGGTAAGGTCTATCTGATCGGCGCGGGGCCGGGCGCGGCGGATCTCATCACCGTGCGCGGCATGCGGCTGCTCGAACAGGCGGATGTCGTGCTGCACGACGCGCTGATCGAACCGGCGATGCTCGACTACGCGCCGCATGCGAAGAGGATCGCCGTCGGCAAGCGCTGTGGACAGCGTTCGACGGCCCAGCACTTCATCAACAAGCAGATCGTCGATGCGGCGCTGGAGCATGGTGTCGTCGTGCGTCTGAAGGGCGGCGATCCGATGCTCTTCGGCCGCGCCGACGAGGAAATGCGCGCGCTGGAAGCGGCGGGCATCGAATTCGAAGTGGTGCCGGGAATCACGGCGGCGCTGGCGAGCGCGGCGACTTTGCAGCGCTCGCTGACTTTGCGTGGCGTGGCGCGCAGCGTCGCGCTGGCGACACATTCGCGCGCCGCCGACAGCGATGAAATCCGCGAGCAGGCAAAGGCGGACTCGCTCGTGTTCTACATGGGGCGCGACAGTGCGCCGGATATCGCGCAGCAGTTGATCGACGCGGGGCGGCCGGGCGAGACGCCGGTGGCGATCGTCGAGGCATGCAGCACACCGCGTGAACGCACGCTCACGTTGACGCTCGCGCGCATGGCGCTGGGCGAGGCGCAGGAGTGGCTCGACCCGTCGCAGCCGAGCTTGCTGATGATCGGCGAGGCGTTCCGCGAACGGGCTGCGGCCGCAAAGTCGAAGGTGCATTTGAAGGGGATGCAGGCGGCGGCTTGAGTTCGGGTTTGATCGACCTACGGAAAAAAGAAGCGCACTGGAAACGGTGCGCTTTTTTGTTTGCAGACAGGCTTAGAAATCGACCAGCCTGATCTTTTTTCTTTTTGAGTTGTTTGCCAGCACGGTGTCCAGCGTGGCGATCGTCTTGGCGTTGCAATCCAGTGCCGTGGCAAGATGAAGCGCATCTCCGGCGCGAAGTCCGGTCGACCCGTCGAGCGTGAGGGTGGCCTGATGAAACACCGGCGGCTCGATTGGCGTCAGTTGCAGGTCGCTTGCGCACATTCGTTCGAAGCTCTGCCAGGCAAACGTCGACTGCTCTTCGGTAAGTTGTCCGGTTCGCCGCTTGATGCCCAGAGCGCCGGCGAACTCCGTGACGCGCCACGCTACTGAAATCAGATCGTCCTTGACTGACGCGTACCAGTTCGAAACGGCCGAAGTCATACGCTCTCTGACGAACAGCGCGACGAGAACGCTCGTGTCTACTTAGACCATCAGTAGCGCGCCCTGCGTCGAAGTTCGTCCATGACCGATTCGGTCATCGGCATCGCGTTCCGAGTTTTCGCGAGTTCCTCGGCGAACGCACGGCGGTCCCATTTACCTGGCCGCAAGCAAATGCCACCGTCTACCGTCAGACTGGCCTGCACCTGGTCTCCCTCGGACAGGCCCGTGTGCCGCAGGTAGTCAGCGGGAATCCGGACTGCGAGGCTGTTGCCTCATTTGGAAAGGATCAGGTTCATCAAGAGCATCCTTGGATATACGGGAACGTATATCCAAGGATAGCTGCCAAAAGGCTTGAGGAAAATTCGGCCAGTTGGCCAACGATTGGGGCTATCGGCCCATCTCCCGCAAACAATACTCTGCCACCGCCTCCAGCACCGCATCGTCCTCGCCGACAGCCGTCGCGCACGAAATGACCGTGCCCGGATGCGCCGCCTGACACTTCTCGACGATCTCCGGCAAATCCTTGCGCACGTGGCCGCCTTGCCCGAAAAACACCGGCACGACCGTCACCGAGTCACACCCTTCCGCGACCTGCGATGCCACAGCCGTAGGCAAATCCGGCGACATCAGTTCAAGAAACGCCAGCGCCACCGGCTGATCGCCACGCGCGGCCCGCAGCTTCGCCGCGAGCCTTTCGAACGGTTCCTTCCAGCGCGGATCGCGCGCCCCGTGGCCGAACAGGATGATGCCGTGCTTCTTCATCGCGTGCTCCCGGGAGAAATCTCAGTGCCGCTCGACCCACTTCAGCCCGATCAGACCGACCGCGAGATAGGCGAGGGCGGGCGCCGCCGCCGTGATCGGCGCGGGCCACGTGTTCAGATTGCCGATGTGCGAGAACAGCGTGTTGACCAGCTGGAAGCTCATCCCGATCATGATCCCGCCGAACACCTTCACGCCGACCACGCCCGCTCGCGTATGCAGATACGCGAACGGCAGCGACAGAATCAGCATCACGAACACTGCGAACGGATAAAGAATCTTGCGCCAGAACGCGATCTGATACGTCTGCGTGTTCTGATGATTCTCCGTCAGATGCTGGATATAGCGGAACAGGTTGAACATCGACATGCGATCCGGCGACACCAGCAGCACCGACAGAATCTGCGGCGTGAGCTCGGAGCGCAGCGAGTATTCGGGCAACGTCGATTGCGTCGCGCGATAGATCGGGTTCAGCGTATCGCCGGGATTGACGGCCTGCGGCGGCGCGTCGCTCAGTTTCGTGTCAGTGACGTCCGTGAGCTTCCAGTGGCCGGGCGGCTGGTACACGCCGCTCTTCGCAATGCGCACGTTGGTCAGACGAAACTTCGAATCGAACTCGTAGATGCGCACATCGGCGATGGTCGTGTCGGGATTCAGCGTGCCGACGTTCACGAACCGCGTGACCTGCTCGCCGTTTTCTTTCGCCGTGAGCGTGTCCTTCACCCACACGCCCGACTGGAAGTTCGACGACACCGATGACCCCAGCGCTTCGAGCCGCACGCGCTCGGAGAGCTGATCGGTATAAGGCCCGACCACCTCGCCGATGATGTACGTGATCAGCACGAGCGGAATGCCGATCTTGAGCAGCGAGCGCAGCGCGGCGCCCGTCGAGAGTCCCGACACGCGAAAGATCGTGAACTCGGAAGCCGCCGCCATCTGTGCGAAAACATAGATGGCCGAAATCAGCGCGGCGACCGGAATGATTTCGTAGAAGCGCGAGGGCGTCTGCAGCGCGACGCGCAGCACCGCGAGCGTGAACTTGTAGTTGCCGTGGCCGACCGTGTTCAGCTCGTTGATCAGGTCGAAGAAGAAGAACAGGCCCGAAAACGCGAACAGGATGAAGATGAACGCGAGATAGATCTGGCGCGCGAAATATCGTTCGTAGATACGCATGCGTCAGGCTCCCTTCGAACGCGCGAGCGAAGGCAGCCTGAAGAGCGGCCGGTTACGGATGCGCAGCCAGAAGATGAACGCGACGACCGCCCCCACGATCACATGCAGCCCGACGATGCCCACGCCGAACGACAGCTTGCCCTGCTCGATCCACGACTGCACGACGTTCAACAGGTTCGAATACGTGAGATAGATCAGCACGGCCATCACGAGGTTGATGGTGCGGCTGCGGCGCGGATTCTGGTACGACAGCGGAATGGCGAGCAGCATCAGGTTGATGGCGATGAGCGGCAGGCCCGCGCGCCAGGCGAATTCCGCGAGGTTTTCCTTGGTCGGCCGGGCGAGCAGGTCGGGTGTCGAGATGCCGGTGGTGGTCGGCGTGTTGACGACCTGATGGTTCATTATCTTCACACCATACCGCTCGAATTCCATGATGCGGAAGTTTGGCTGCCCGGGCAGGCCGTCATAGCGGCGGCCGTTATCCAGCACGATGAAGCGGTCGCCGTCTTCACGCGTTTCCGTGTGACCCGTCTGCGAGACGATCACGTTGACCTTGCCGCCTTCGGTGCTGGTCACGAATACGTTCTGCACCTGGCTCTGATCCGGCGACATCTTCTCGATGAAGAAGACGCGATGGCTCGAAGGCGATTCGCGGAACTGCCCCGGCGCGAGCAGCGACACTTCATCGCGCTGCTGGAAACGCGCCTTGATGAGCTTGCTCTGCTGGTTCGACCATGGCCAGCCGACGAACGCAAAGAAGATGATGAGGATGATGATCGGCGTGGAGAACACGGCGACCGGCTTGATGAGCTGCGTATGGCTCACGCCCGAGGCCAGCCACACGACCATTTCGGAGTCGCGATACCAGCGCGTGAGCACGAAGAGAATGGAGACGAACAGCGTCACGATCAGCATGACCGCGAGATAGCCGATGACGGTGAGCCCGATCAGCACGACGACGTCTTTCGGGTCGACCTGACCCTGCGCCGCGAAGCCGACGATGCGGATCATCATCGTCGTGAGCATGATCGTGAGCAGCACCATGAACACGGCGCCGGCCGTGTACGCGAGTTCGCGCTGCAGGGAGCGTTCGAAGATCATTGATGTTTGCTTTGAGCCGGCGGGGATGCGGAATCATGCACGCATCTCGTGGCAGACGGGAAGGGTATTCGCTCAAGTTCGCTTACCCCAGCGCCGGGTGCCCGTGACCGCCGCGGAAAAAATAGCGGATAATTGCGGCTTTCATCCTTCAGCCAAGATTTTATCCGAGGATAAGCGCGATGGACTTTAGCATAAAAGCCTGTGATTGGAGCAAAGGCGAGGCAAATGGTTTCCTTACCGGGAAGTCAGATGTCATCGTCCTCGGCATCTTCGAAGCGCAGACGCTCACGGGCGCCGCGCGCGACATGGATGTCGCCACCAAGGGCCTGATTTCGCGTGTCGTGAAAGCCGGTGACATGAGCGGCCGCGCGGGCACCACGCTGCTCGTGCCCGAAGTGACTGGCATCGGCGCATCGCGCGTGCTGCTTGTCGGCCTGGGCAAGCAGGACGCCTTCAATCAGAAAGCCTACGGCGAGGCCGTGCGTGCCGCGTGGCGCGTGGTGCTCGGCTCGAAGATCGTTCAGGCGACCTTCACGCTCGCGCAATTGCCCGTTCAGGATCGCACCGGCGACTGGGGCGTGCGCGCCGCGATCCTCGCGCTGCGCGAACTGACCTACAAGTTCACGCAGATGAAGAGCAAGCCCGACAACGGCGCACGCTCGCTCAAGAAGGTCGTGTTCAGCGTCGATTCCGCCGACGAGAAAGCCGCCAAGGTCGGGCTCAAGCAGGGCGTCGCGATCGCCAACGGCATGGATCTCACGCGCGATCTCGGTAATCTGCCGCCCAACGTCTGCACGCCGACCTATCTCGGTCAGACCGCGAAGAAGCTCGGCCGCGACTTCAAGCTCAAGGTCGAAGTGCTCGGCCAGAAGCAGATCGAGGCGCTCGGCATGGGCTCGTTCCTTTCGGTCGCGAAGGGCTCGGTCGAACCGCCGCAGTTCATCGTCATGCATTACCAGGGCGCGGGCGCCGACACCGGCAAGAGCAAGGGCAGGAACGCGCCGATCGTGCTGGTCGGCAAGGGCATCACGTTCGATTCGGGCGGCATCTCGATCAAGCCGGGTGAGGCGATGGACGAGATGAAATATGACATGTGCGGCGCGGGCTCCGTGTTCGGCACGATGCGCGCGGTCGCTGAAATGGGCCTGAAGCTCAACGTGATCGGCGTGATCCCGACCTGCGAGAACATGCCCGCGGGCAACGCGGTGAAGCCGGGCGACATCATCACGTCGATGAACGGCACGACCATCGAAGTGCTGAACACCGACGCCGAAGGCCGTCTCATCCTGTGCGACGCCCTGACCTACGCCGAGCGCTTCAAGCCGGCCGCCGTGGTCGACATCGCGACGCTGACGGGGGCCTGCATCATCGCGCTCGGTCATCACAACACGGGCCTGTTCTCGAAGGACGACGCGCTCGCGGGCGAGCTGCTCGACGCTTCGCGCGAGGCGGTCGATCCGGCCTGGCGCCTGCCGCTGGACGACGAGTATCAGGATCAGCTCAAGTCGAATTTCGCCGATGTCGCGAATATCGGCGGACGTCCGGCGGGCAGCGTGACGGCGGCGTGCTTTCTGTCGCGCTTCGCCACGGCTTATCCGTGGGCGCACCTCGACATCGCCGGGACCGCGTGGAAGAGCGGCGCGGCGAAGGGCGCGACAGGACGTCCGGTGCCGTTGCTGTCGCAGTTCCTGATCGATCGCGCGGGCGCGTGAAAGCTGCATGACGCGCATCGACTTTCATACGAACGTCGGCGATCCGCTCGCGTACGCCTGCCGCCTCGCGCGCAAGGCGTATGCGAGCGGCAAGCCCGTGGTCGTGCTCGCCGAGCCGCAGCGTCTCGCCGCGTTCGACGAGCAACTGTGGACTTTCGAGCCGCTGGAGTTCATCCCGCATTGCATGGCGAAGAGCCCGCTCGCGCAGGACACGCCCGTGGTGCTGACGTCGAATCTCGACGAGGCGCCGCATCATCAGGTGCTCGTGAATCTGGGCGCGCCGATGCCCGCGCAGTTCGCCCGCTTCGAGCGGCTGGTGGAAATCGTCGGCGACGACGGCGATGAACTCGCCGCGGGCCGCGAGCGTTATCGCTTCTACCGCGACCGCGGCTACGCGATCCAGACGCACAATCAAGGCGCGTGAGCGAATCACCCGAGCGCATCACCTGAGAGCGAAGCGCGGGCGCCGCTGGCGTCGCGCTCGCTCACACTAGAGATCAGCCAATGACGAACAAGCCCGAATCCTTCGATCCGTCCATCCCGGTTCTGACCGATGTCGTCGTGCCCGGCAAGCCGGAATACGCGCGCGCGCCGTCCGCCGATGCGGCGATCGAATATGACGCGGACCAGATCGCCGAGCGGCTGAGCGGTCGCTTCACGGGCTTTCTGACGGGCGACGCCCGCGCGCTGATCGAAGAGCGCTGCCGCGACGTGCTGCGCGAACATTCGACGCAGCTCGTCTCGGCCATTACGCGCGAAGTCGCACTGGCGCTCGAAGGCCGCATGCGCGAATGGGTGCGCGAGGCGGTGGAAGAAGAATTGCGCCGTCAGCGCGGCGAGTGAGTTTCTATCGCAGCGACAGAATCCAGTCCGCCAGCGCGATCGCCTGATCGGACGAAATCTGCGTGTTCGCGGGCATCGGCACCGGTCCCCACACGCCCACGCCGCCTTCGACGATCTTGCGCGCCAGTTGCGTGCGCGCGCCTTCCGTGTGCGCATATTTGTGCGCGACGCTGTTGAACGACGGGCCCATGAAGGTGCGCGACATGGAGTGACAGCTCATGCAGTTGTGGCTCTGCGCGAAGCCTAGCATCGTCGTGTTGTCGTTCTGCGCGTTCGCCGTGCCGCACAGGGCGAGCAGCGCGAATGTCGCGACGACACTCCTTCGAATCGATTTCATGTGGTCTCCCCGATGACTGCGCCGGGCTGGTGTCTGGCGCATTATAGGAGACGCGTCACGGCGCGCACGCAATGAAAAAGGGGCGCACGCGCGCCCCTTCGTCTCATCGCGGCAAAAGGATCACCCCGTCACCGCCCCCTTGTTCGCCGGCCCAGCGAGCGCCGCGAACTTCGCCAGCACGCCGCGCGTGTACTTCGGCACGGGCTGCTTCCACGCGGCGCGGCGGCGCGCGAGTTCTGCGTCGTCCACGTTCAGTTGCAGGAGCAGCTTGTGCGCGTCGATGGTGATCGAATCGCCTTCGTGCACGAGCGCGATGGTGCCGCCCGCGAAGGCTTCCGGTGCGACGTGACCGACCACCATGCCCCACGTGCCGCCCGAGAAGCGCCCGTCCGTGATGAAGCCGACCGATTCGCCCAGGCCCTTGCCGATGATCGCCGAAGTCGGCGCGAGCATCTCCGGCATGCCGGGGCCGCCGACGGGCCCGAGATAGCGCAGCACGAGGATATCGCCGGCCTTGATCTTGTCGGCGAGGATCGCTTCCATCGCGCTTTGCTCGTCTTCGAACACGCGCGCCGGGCCGGTAATGACCGGATTCTTCAGGCCGGTGATCTTCGCGACCGCGCCGTCTTCCGCGAGATTGCCGCGCAGGATCGCCAGATGACCTTCCTTGTAAAGCGCCTGCTCGATCGGAAAGATGACCTTCTGGTCGGCGCGCGGCTTCGCGGGCACGTCCTTCAGTTCTTCGGCGATGGTGCGCCCGGTGATCGTCACGCAGTCGCCGTGCAGCAGGCCCGCGTCCAGCAGGATCTTCAGCACTTGCGGGATGCCGCCGGCCTTGTGCAGATCGGTCGCGACATATTGACCCGACGGCTTCAGATCGCAAATGACCGGCACTTTCTTGCGCATGCGCTCGAAGTCGTCGATGCTCCATTCCACCTCGGCCGCATGCGCGATCGCCAGATAGTGCAGCACGGCGTTGGTCGAGCCGCCCGTCGCCATGATCAGCGCGACCGCGTTCTCGATCGACTTCTTCGTGATGATGTCGCGCGGCTTCAGATCCTGCTTCACAGCTTCGACGAGCACGCGCGCGGATTCCGCGGCGGAATCGACCTTTTCCTGATCCGGGTTCGCCATCGTCGACGAATACATCAGCGACATGCCGAGCGCCTCGAACGACGAGCTCATCGTGTTCGCGGTGTACATGCCGCCGCACGAACCGGTCGACGGACACGCGTTCTTCTCGACGCCCTTGAAATCCTCCTCCGACATGCGCCCCGCCGTGAATTCGCCGACCGCCTCGAACGACGACACGATCGTCAGGTCGCGGCCTTTCCAGTTGCCCGGGCGAATCGTGCCGCCGTACACGTAGATCGACGGCACGTTCATGCGCGCCATGCCGATCATGCCGCCCGGCATGTTCTTGTCGCAGCCGCCGATCACGACCACGCCGTCCATCCACTGTCCCTGCACGGCCGTCTCGACGCAGTCCGCGATCACCTCGCGCGAGACGAGCGAGTACTTCATCCCTTCGGTGCCCATCGACATGCCGTCGGAGATCGTGGGCGTCCCGAAGATCTGCGGATTGGCGTCGGACTTTTTGATCGCTTCGATGGCCGCATCGGCCAGGCGCTGCAGGCCCGCGTTGCACGGCGTGATGGTCGAGTGACCGTTCGCGACGCCGATCATCGGCTTGTCGAAATCTTCTTCCTTGTAGCCGAGGGCGTAATACATCGAACGGTTGGGCGAGCGCGCGACGCCCTGGGTGATGTGCTTCGAGCGGCGATTGAAGGCCATGGTGTGCTCCTTGGGGGATGTTTTTGATCTAGTGCAGCAAGAATGCAACTCCCGCGATGTGCCTGTCCAATATATTATTCAAGGCTAATTAGGTCGGAAAAAGTATCAATGGATTTGCGACTCTTGCGCTATTTCGTGACGGTCGCCGAAGAAATGCACTTCGGCCGCGCCGCCGCGCGTCTCGCCATGACGCAGCCGCCGCTGTCGCAGGCGATCCGCGCGCTGGAAGAAGCGCTCGGCGTCGCGCTGTTCGTGCGCACGAAACGGACCGTGGAGCTGACGCCGGTCGGCAAGGATCTGCTGCCGGAAGTGCGGCGCCTGCTCGCATCCGCCGACGCGCTGCGCCCGCTCGCGCAGTCGCTTGCGCGCGGCGAGGCGGGCGTGCTGTCGCTGGCGTTCGTGTCCACGGCCGATTACGGGCTGCTGCCGGATCTCCTGCGCGAATTCGGGGCGCGTTTTTCCGGCGTGCGCCTGCAACTGACCGAGGCAACCAGCGATGTGCAGATCGAGGAACTCGTCGCCGGGCGCATCGACGCGGGTCTCGTGATTCCGCCGCTGCCGCCGCGTTACGCGAGCGCGCTGTCGTATCTGGCGGTGGCGCGCGAGCCGCTGGTGATCGCGATATCGGCCGATGCGGCGCGCGAACTGGGGCAGGGCGCGGAAGAATGGGCGGAAACGCCCGTCGACCTGCACGATCTCGCCGACGCGCCGCTGGTCATTTTCCCGCGACCGCTGGCGCCCGGTTTGTATGACATCATCATGGGCTGCTACGGCGCGGCGGGACTCGCGCCGCGCATCGGGCAGGAGGCGATCCAGATGCAGACCATCGTGAGCCTCGTGTCCGCCGGCATGGGCGTCGCGCTCGTGCCGCAGTCGCTGCGTCATCTGCGTCGCACGGGGGTTGTGTATCGTCCTCTGCGGCCGGCGCGCGAGTCGGCGACGCTCGTCGAAACCGGACTCGTGTGGCGCGCCGCCGAAGTGAGCCCGGTGCTCGCCGGGTTCATCGAGATCGTCCGAGCGCGGGCAGACTCCGCCGGTTCGGTATGATTCGCCCTTGTAGTTCGCGTTGTAGTTCGCTCAGGCTCCCACATCAGAATGCTCATACATCCCAATTTCGATCCCGTCGCGATTCATCTCGGACCGCTCGCCGTGCGCTGGTACGGCCTCATGTATCTGGTGGCGTTCGTGTCGGCCATCGTCATCGGCCGGCTGCGGCTGCGGCTGCCTTATGTGTCCGCCCAGGGCTGGACCGTGAAGGATATCGACGACATGCTGTTTTACGGCGTGCTCGGCACGATTCTCGGCGGGCGCATCGGTTACGTGATTTTCTACAAGGCGAGTTACTACGCCGCGCATCCGCTCGATATCTTCAAGGTCTGGGAAGGCGGCATGTCCTTCCACGGCGGCTTTCTCGGCGTGACGCTCGCGATGGTGCTGTTCGCGTACCAGCGCAAGCGCACCTGGCTGCAGGTGACCGATTTCGTCGCGCCGATGGTGCCGCTGGGCCTCGCGGCCGGGCGTCTCGGCAACTTCATCAACGGTGAATTGTGGGGCCGCGTGACGGACCCGAACGCGCCGTGGGCGATGCTGTTCCAGCATTCGTCGAACGACGATGCGATCTGGCTCTCGAAGAATCCGCAAATGGATGCGCAATATCATCTCAGCGAAGTTTTTGAGCGCTATCACATGCTGCCGCGCCATCCGTCGCAGTTGTACGAGATCGCGCTGGAAGGGCTCGTGCTGTTTATCGTGATCTGGACCTTCTCGCGCAAGCAGCGGCCCGTGGGCGCGATTTCCGCGCTGTTCCTGATCGGTTATGGACTGGCGCGCTTCACGGTGGAGTTCGCGCGTGAGCCGGACGATTATCTCGGCCTGCTCGCACTGAACCTTTCGATGGGCCAGTGGCTCTCGCTGCCGATGATCATCGCGGGCGTCCTGATGATGGTGTGGGCGTACAAGCGCAATCTGCGCCTGCCGCCCGATCCGGTCAAAGTTTCCTGAGCGGCGTTTGCGCGCTCAACGCCCCATCTGCACCGAGCCGTTCACATCGACGGTCACGGTGGTCGTGCCGGCTTCCATCGCGATCGGCGCGGCCATCTTGGCATCGGCGCTCATGGCGCGCGACTGCATCATCATGACCGGGCGCGGCTGAATGCCGCCGCGTCCAATGTTCACCTCGCGAATCGTGAAATTGCTGTAGCCGAACGCCTGCGCGGCGGTCTGCGCCTGCTTGCGGAACGAGTCGATGGCCTGCGTGACGAGCTTTTGCTCGGCCGTGCGTTGCGCTTCCGGCGACAGCGAGAACGCGACGCTGCCTACCTGCATCGACGAACTCATCTTGCCCGCGAGTTTCGACGCCGCCGCGAAATCGTGCGATTCGAGCACGACTTCCGTGCGGCCGCGCCACGCGGAAATCTTGCCGTCGCGATCGGTTGACGGATACACGGTGAACGAGCCGCTCTTGGCCGTCACGCCATCGACGCCTTTCGCCTCGCGCAACGCGGCCTCGGCGCGCTGATTGAGCGTGTTGGTGAGCGACGACGGAT
This sequence comes from Caballeronia hypogeia, assembly GCF_001544875.2. Lineage (GTDB taxonomy): Bacteria > Pseudomonadota > Gammaproteobacteria > Burkholderiales > Burkholderiaceae > Caballeronia > Caballeronia hypogeia. The sequence goes on along the minus strand of NZ_FCOA02000003.1, from coordinate 489,618 downwards.
CGGCCGCTTCCTGCTCGTAGAAGAGTGTGATACTGACGACATCCTGCGGCACTTGCGCGCTCGATTGCGCCGACAGCGAAAGCACGCCCGCGGGCTGCTGGTTGATCACTGTTTGCGCGGCGGCGGTTTGAGTGAAGCTGAGCGCGGCGCCAGACATCGCGAGAAGTGCGAGTGCAGCGGCGGTTTTCTTGTTGATCATCGAGAGACTCCGAACGCAAGGTATCGCGTGATTCGCGACCGCATTTAGGCGTTTGCCTTGTGTCGTAAGTTCCGTGTTAGACGAGACGCTCGGTAATAAATCGCCACTGCGCTTCCGTCACAGGCGTGATCGAGAGCCGGTTGCCGCGCGCGAGCACCTGCATGTCCGCGAGTTCGTCGTGCTCGCGCAGCGCGGCGAGCGAAATGAGCGGCGTCTTCTTCACGTACTTCACGTCGACGAGCATCCAGCGCGGCGTTTCCTGCGTGGATTTCGGATCGTAGTAATCGCTCTTCGGGTCGAACTGCGTGGGATCGGGATACGCGGTCGAGCACACTTTCGCGATACCCGCGATGCCCGGCTCCGGGCAGCTCGAATGATAGAAGAGCACGCCGTCGCCGATCTGCATCTGATCGCGCATGAAGTTGCGCGCCTGATAGTTGCGTACGCCGGTCCACGGCAGGGTTTTCTTCGGCGCGTGCGCGAGATGATCGATGCTCGCTTCGTCCGGTTCGGACTTCATCAGCCAGTAGCGCATGGTGGTGTGCTCGAATCGCGAAGAAAACTGCGAGGACAAACGAAAACGGCATCGGAAAAACCGATGCCGTTTAAATTAGGTCCCCGCCACAGCCGCTAGGCCGGCATCCTGAACCTGGGTTCAAGATTGGTCGCGGTAAGCAACACTTCGGGTACATCGGACTAGCGACGCGCGCGCCCGTGCTGCAAGGTTCCGCAACCGTGCCAATGTAGCATTGGTTCAAGGAATATATGACCTTGGCGTACCAGGCAGGGAAACGACACTCTACACCAATCGTTTGCCTTCTGCAGCCCCGCGGCGGTTTCTTTTTTTCATCGACATCGCGCGCTGATTGACTCGACGCGCAGACCTCTCATTGCGCTTCATATTGCGCAATGACGGCGCCCAGTTGTTCGTTCATCGAATGCATGGTGCGGCGGATTTCCTCGGCGGGGAAGGCCTCGCCGTGACGCACGCTGTCCTGCAGCTTAAGCAATTCCGACGCCAGCGAAAGCGCCGCCATGACCGCGATGCGATCGGTGCCGCGCACGCTGCTCGCATTGCGCACCTTGTTCATCTCGGCGTCCACGCGCGCCACGGCTTCGCGCAGCGGGCCTTCCGTTTCCGGCGAGCAAGCGAGACGATATTGCTGCCCGAGAATGGATACTTCGATTTGCGTGGTGCTCATGCCTTCTCTCCCTGATGATGCTCGCCGTGCAACTCCGCTTCGTGCGCATGCTCATGCGCGCCTTGCGAATTGGCTTCGAGGAGATCGAGTTGATTGTCCGGCTCGTCGTGCAGCGCGGATTTCGCGCGGGGCAGTTTTTCGAGGATCGCATTGAGGCGCACTTGCGCGTCGTCGATCTTCGCGGAGAGCGAGTCGCGTTCCGATTGCAACGCGTCACGTTCTTCGCGCACCTGCGCGAGTTCGGCCTGCACGTTGGCATAGTCCGCACGCAGTTGCTCGATTTGTTCTTGCAGCGCGGCGCGCGCCTGATTATGGCGCTCGCTGATCTGGATCAGCCGGCCGATATTTCCTGACAGTGATTCGAGTTCGTTGAGCATGTGCTGCGTCCTCTAAAGACCTCGCATTTTAGCGCGGTTCAACGGAGCTTCCGATAATTGTCTCGTTTCGAGACGTAACAGCACGCGATCTCGCGCTTAATCGATCGATTCGCGCGTATCTCGTCATGCATTCGTGTGCAGAAAACGCGAGCGCTGGTCTGCGCTCGTGAAGACAGGCCCGGCCGGTTTTCGTTCGATTCGTCTTGTGCCGCGCGCCATGCTGTCCTTGCCGTTTTCTTGACGGCCCCAACCCGCGCTCCTACACTTGCCGCACTTTTTGGTGCTCGCATTCGCGTTTCTCGCGAATGCAGTCAAACGGGAAACAGGGAGCGAAGTCCCCGAAGTACGACCGGGACGAGCCAACCTGTGCTGCCCCCGCAACGGTAAGCGACCGCAACGCAAGTTGCAAGTCGTCTCATGCGCGTTTTTGCAGCGCAAACGTGTGGTTTTTCATCACGCCGGGTCGATCCTCCGACTCACTGCAAGAAACGTGTCGACGCCACTGCGCTCAATGCGCGGGAAGGCCTGACGATGTGTCGCCAGCCCGGATACCGGCCAGAATCCGACGCGCTCATCGCACTGCTTGCATCGCATGCATCGCGCAGGGCGCGTTCGTCGCGCATCGATCTCGCGGGGAGCGGGGTCGCGCTCATCGTCAACGGGAACGCTTCACACATGTCATCGCCTCTGGCCGCGCTCAGCGACGGCCGCTTTCGCCGCCGCGCGCGCGCCGTCGCTGCAGTCGGCTTGCCGTTCGTCACCACCGCACACGCCGCGCTTGCAGCGGATGAGGCCTCGCAAACGCTTGCGCCTGTCGTCGTCACGTCGACGCGCGCGCCGCAGCCGCTTGCCGACGCCATCCCGCAGACTTCGCTCTTCGACGCGCAGGATATCGCCGACGCCAACGCAAGCGATGCGCTCGGCCTCGTCGCGCTCGCGCCCGGCGTGCAGATCACGCGCAACGGCGGGCCGGGCGCGAACTCGGGGCTGTATATACGCGGCGCGGCGTCGTCGCAGTCGCTCGTGCTGATCGACGGCGTGCGCGTCGAATCGGCGTCGCTCGGTGCGGCGCAGTTGTCGCAACTGATGCTCGATCAGATCGGCCGCGTCGAGGTCGTGAACGGCAACGTGTCGGCGCTGTATGGATCGAACGCGATCGGCGGCGTCGTGCAGATCTTCACGAAGGAGGGCGAGCCGCATCCGCCGCGCTTCAACTTCGAGGCCGAATACGGCAGCTATCACACGCAGCGTCAGTCGGCGGGCGTGAACGGCGCGCTCGACAAGGAAGGCCGCACGACCTTCAGCGTGAACGTGTCGCGCGAAAAGACCGATGGATTTTCGTCGATCGATCCGAACATCGCGCCTGGCGCGAATCCGAACGCGAACGGCTATCTGAACGAGAGCGTCGCGGCGACGCTGCGCCACAAATTCACCGACAAGTGGGACGCGGGCGTGCGCTTCCTGCAATCGAACGGCATCAACAGTTTCGACGATGCCTACGGCCAGCCGACCGACATCAACGAATCGCACAATCGCGTGCGCTCGATGTCCGTGTTCGCGAACGGCAGGCTCACCGACGACTGGACCACGCACTTCATCGTCGCGCAGGGACAGGACCGCTCGAACATCGAGCAGAACGGCATCTACACGAGCCGCTTCAACTCGGAGAACCGGCAGTACACGTGGCAGAACGATTTCAGGATCACGGACGCGCACAAGCTTCTCTTCGGCTACGAGCATCTGGATCAGACGCTCGATTCCGATCAGCTCAGCGCGCCCGATCGTCATGTGGATTCGGTGTTCGCGGGCTATGTCGGTCACCTTGGCGCGAACGAACTGCAGGCGAATCTGCGCCACGACCAGTATTCCGATTTCGGCGGCGCGAACAGCTACTATCTGGGCTACGCCTACAACTTCGACGCGCACTGGAAGGCGAGCGCGAGCTACGCGTCGTCGTTTCGCGCGCCCAGTTTCGACGACCTCTACTATCCGTTCAGCGGCAATCCGTCGATCCAGCCGGAACGCAGCCATTCGGTCGAGGCGGCGTTGCAGTACGCGTCGAATGCGCTGGGCGTGATGCGCGTGACGCTGTTCCAGACGCGCTATTCGAACCTGATCGACTACGTGTCCGATGGCGGCTTCTACTATGTCGCGCAGAACGTCGGGCGCGCGAAGGTGCAGGGCATCGAGGGATCGTGGGCGGGGCGCGTGTACGGCACGGATTTGCGCGCGGGCGTGACGTTCCAGAATCCCGTCGACGAAACGAATCACGAAGACCTGACGCGCCGCGCGCGGCGCTTCGCGACCTTCACCGCGCATCGCAGTTTCGGGCCCTGGCGCGTGGGCGGCGAATGGATCGTGAGCGGCCAGCGCAGTGACTACGACTCGACGCTCGCGGGCTATGGCGTCGTGAACCTGTCGGCGCGCTATGACATCTCGAAGTCGTGGTACGTCACGGCTCGCATCGACAATCTCTTCGACAAGGACTACGCACTTGCCTACTCGTACAACACGCCACGGCGCGGCGCATACATCACGCTGGGCTGGCAGCCGTCGTGAGCGGCGCGCCTGATCCGCTGCGGCGTCCGCGCGCGATGAACGCGGCGCGGGCATCGGCCATCTGGATCGCCCTCGGCATCGCGGCGCTGGCCGTGCTCGTCGCTTCGCTTGCGATGGGCAGTGTCGCCTTGCCGCCGATGCGCGCGCTGAGTGCGCTGCTGCACGCGCACGCCACGACGCCCGATATCGCCGATGAAATCGTGCTCACGCTGCGCCTGCCGCGCGCGCTCGCGGGCTTTGCTTGCGGCGCATTGCTCGCGCTGGCCGGCGCGCTTCTGCAAGTGCTGTTGCGCAATCCGCTCGCCGAGCCGTACGTGCTCGGTGTCTCCGGCGGCGCGGCCACCTTCGCGCTGATCGCGATGCTGGCTTCGTCGCCGTGGTGGGGCGTCGATCTCGCCGCGTGCTCGGGTGCGCTCGCATCGATTCTTCTCGTGCTCGGACTCGCGCGCCGCGATTTGTGGGGCAGCGGGCAGGACGCGTCGCCGCGCCTTTTGCTGACGGGCGTCGTGCTCGCGTCGGGCTGGGGCGCGCTGATCACGCTGATTCTGAGCATCGCGCCCGAGAATCGCCTGCGCGGCATGATCTTCTGGCTCACCGGCGATCTGAACGGCGCCGCGGCGCCGTGGCCCGCGCTGATCGCGCTCGCCGCCGCCATCGTTCTGATCTTGCCCGTCGCGCCGCAACTGAACGTGCTGTTGCGCGGCGATGCGGCCGCGTTGGCGCTCGGCGTGCCGGTCGCGCGATTGCGTGTGCGCGTGTACCTGCTGGCGTCGCTCGCGGCGGCCGCGGCGGTTACGACGGCGGGAACCATCGGCTTCGTCGGGCTCGTGGTGCCGCATCTGCTGCGGCTCGCGTTCGGCAATGATCAGCGCATGCTCGTGCCCGCCGCCGCGCTCGCGGGCGGCGTGGCCGTGATGGCGGCCGATCTCGCCGCGCGCACCGTGATTGCGCCCGCGCAATTGCCGGTGGGCGTGATCACCGCGATGATCGGCGTGCCCATGTTCCTGTGGATGCTGTTGCGGAGACCGCGATGAGCCTGCAACTCGACGCCATCGTTTTGCGCACGGGCGCGCGCACGCTCGTCGACGGTCTCACGCAGACGATTTCATCGGGCGAGGTGTGGTGCATCGCCGGGCCGAATGGCGCGGGCAAGACAACGCTCATCAACGTGCTCGCGGGTCTTGCGAAGCCGGCGGCGGGCAGCGTGTCGCTCGATGGCCGCGCGCTCGCTTCATGGCGCCCGGCTGAACTCGCCCGCGCGCGCGCCTTGATGCCGCAAGCCACGCACGACGCGTTCGGCGCGACCGTGCTCGATACCGTATTGCTGAACCGCTTCCCCTATCTCACCGGCTGGGGCTGGGAAAGCGACGACGATCGTCGCGCCGCGCGCATTTCGCTCGATCTGCTCGGCCTCGCTCCCTTGGCCTCGCGCGACGTGCTGACGCTTTCCGGCGGCGAACGCCAGCGTGTCGCGCTCGCGGCCACGCTGTGTCAGAACGCGCCGCTGCTGCTGCTGGACGAACCGCTTTCGCATCTGGATCTGCATCATCAGATCGATTGCCTGCATGCGTTGCGCGACGCGGCGAGCGAGCACAAGCGCACCGTAATCTTCTCGTGCCACGATCTGAATCTCGCGCGCAGTTTCGCGACGCACGCGCTCTTGCTCGACGGCCGCGGCGGCGCGCACGCCGGCCCCGTTGCCGACGTGCTCACGCCCGAGCGCGCGAGCGCCGCATTCGGCTATCCGCTCGCGCTGATCCGCGACGGCGCGTACGAAGCGCTCGTGCCCACCATTCATCGCCTTTAAGAGGAATTTCGATGTCCACGTTCAACGACATCCCGATGCCCCGCGCACTCGAGCACGCGCTCGAAGCCGAACTGCGCCGTGTCATCGATACGAAGACGAAGCCGCCCGGCAGCCTTGGCCGGCTCGAAGCGCTCGCGCTGCAGATGGGTCTGATTCAGCGGACCACGAAGCCGCGCATCGAGCGCCCAGCGATGATCGTGTTCGCGGGCGATCATGGCATCGCGAAGGAGGGCGTGAGTTCGTATCCGCAGGAAGTCACCGCGCAGATGGTCGCGAATTTTCTGGCGGGCGGGGCTGCGATCAACGCGCTGTCGCGCTCGGTCGGCATGACGCTCGAAGTGGTCGATGCGGGCGTCGCGACGCCGATTCCTATCGATCAGGGTTATGAGCGTCTGTCGCTCGGGCTCGGCACGCGCAACTTCGCGACCGAGTCGGCGATGTCGCGCGAGACCGCGCTCGAAGCCATCGCGCGCGGCGCGGCGCGTGTGCGGCATCACGCATCGCTCGGCACGAACGTGATCGGCTTCGGCGAGATGGGCATCGCGAATACGTCGGCGGCGGCGTGTCTGATGAGCCGCCTGTGTGGCTTGCCTGTCGACGAATGCGTCGGGCGCGGCACGGGTCTCGACGACCGCGGTCTCGCGCACAAGCGCGACGTGCTTTCGAAGGCGCTCGCGCTCCACGCGCACGAAGGCGATGCGATCGATACGCTCGCGACCTTCGGCGGCTTCGAAATCGCGATGATGACGGGCGCTTATCTCGCGGCGGCGTGCGAAGGCATGACGATTCTCGTCGATGGTTTCATCGCGACTTCGGCGCTGCTGGTTGCATCGAAGATCGCGCCTGAAGTGCTTGGCTATTGCGTGTTCGCGCATGCGTCGAACGAGACGGGGCATCGGCGCATGCTTGCGCATTTCGATGCCGCGCCGCTGTTGCAACTCGACTTGCGGCTCGGTGAAGGCACGGGCGCGGCGCTCGCGTTGCCGATCCTGCGCGCGGCCGTCGCGTTCGTCAATGAAATGGCGAGCTTCGAGTCGGCGGGCGTGTCGAACAAAGCCGATTGAGATGAACCGCCCGCTCGACGAACTGCGCTACTTCTTCACCGCGCTCGGCTATTTCACGCGCGTGCCGGTGCCGCGCTGGGTCGGCTTCGAGCGCGAGTATCTGAATGCGGCGGCGCGCTATTTTCCGCTCGTCGGCGCGATGGTCGGCGGTGTCGCCGCGCTCGTCTATCTCGCTGCGTTGCGCGTGTTTCCGCCGGGCGTCGCGGTGCTGCTTTCGATGGCCGCGACGCTCGTGCTGACCGGTGCATTCCACGAGGACGGGCTGGCGGATTGCGTCGATGCATTCGGCGGCGCATACACGCGCGAGGACGCGTTGCGCATCATGCATGACTCGCGCATCGGCGCGTTCGGCGCGATCGCCATCGTGATTGCATTGGCGCTCAAGTGGCAGACGCTCGCGGCGCTGCCGCCGCAACGCGTCGCCTGGACGATGATCGCCGCGCACGCCGCGAGCCGGGTTTTCGCGATCAGTTATCTCGTCACGCTCGATTACGTGCGGGCCGAAGGGAAGGCGAAGCCGGTCGCGCAGCGGATGGGTTTGGGGTCGCTTGCGCTTGCGTTGGTGTTCGGGTTGCCGTGGTTGTTCTTGATTGATTCCAAGCTCGCGTGCGTCACGATTGCGGCGTCGATCGTGTTGCGGTTCTTTATTGGGCGTTACTTCGTGCGTCGCATCGGCGGCTATACGGGCGATTGCCTCGGCTTCGCGCAGCAAGTGTTCGAGATCGCAATCTATCTCATCGGGCTTGCATGGATCTCGTACTGATTCGCCATCCGGAAGTCGCTATCGACGCGGGCGTCTGCTACGGGCAAACGGATGTGCCCTTGAAGCGCGATGTGCATGAACTCGCGCGTGAGTTGATCGCGCGCATGCAAGCGCTGAACGTGCCCGCATGTGTCGACGGGTGGCATACGAGCCCGCTTCAGCGATGCGCTTTGCTCGCGAAGGCTCTGGCCACCGACGCGCATATCGACGCGCGTCTCTCGGAGATGCACTTCGGCGCGTGGGAAGACCGCGCGTGGGACACGATCGATCGCGCGTCGATCGATGAATGGGCAGCGGATGTCACGCATGCAAGACCGCATGGCGGGGAGAGCTTCGCGCAGTTCTCGCGGCGCGTGATCGAGTGGTTCGACGAGACGTGCGCGAAGCGCGATGAAGCCGTGCATGTGGTCGCGCATGCGGGCGTGGTGCGCGTGCTTGCGGCTCATTTGCTTGGCGTCGAGCGTGAAACGGCGCTGCAATGGCCGCTCGATTTTGGCGCGATCGCAGGTTTCAGGCGCGTGCGCGATGAATGGCTGCTCGTGCGCTGGAACGCCTAGTCATTTCGGCCGCCGTTCGCGCGCCGTCTCCAGATCGCGGCACAGTTCCGCGGCACCCGTTGCAATCCGCGGCGTCGGCCGATTGATCAAATCACCATCGATCCCGAACAGATTCCCCCGCGCGACCGCCGTCAGCGAAGTCCATCGCTTCCACCTTTCGAGCGCGGGCAACGCGCGATCCGGCTTTGTCGCGCCAGGCGTCGACGTGACGATCGCCTCGGGATTGGCCGCGAGCACGGCTTCCGTCGATATCGTCGGCACGCGCGCTTGCTCCGACGCGAACACGTTGACGCCGCCGCATAACCCGATCACTTCGTCGAAGACGTTGTCGCGATTGAGCGTCATCAGCGGATCGTCCCAGACCTGGTAGAACACGCTGACCGGCGGCCTTTGCGCATAACGCGCACGCAATTGCGAGATGTCGCGCGTGAACGCATCTGCCGCCTGCTTCGCGATGGATCGTGTGTCGAGCAGCGCCCCGAGCTTGTCGATGCTCGCGGCGATATCGGCGAGATGTTTCGGCTCGCTGAAGTAGATCGGCACGCCGAGCGCTTTCAGTCGATCCATCTGCCGCGCCGCATTGCCATGCCGCCATACGACGATCAGATCCGGATGCAGCGCGACGATGCGTTCCAGATCGAGCGCCTTGTTGTCGCCGACGCGCGGAATCGACTGCGCCTCTTTCGGATAGTCGCTATACGAAACCGCCCCGACGATGCGCGCGCCGCCGCCGGCCGCGAACAGCAATTCGGTGACGTGCGGCGCCAGCGACACGACGCGTTGCGCGGGCGCGGCGAGCGTGACCGATGCGCCGGTGTCATCAGTAACCGTGATCGCATGCGCTTGCGTCATGACGAGCGCGGACACCCACGCGATCCCGAAACGCAGCTTCAAGCGCGAATCTCCTTCAACGCGAGTGCGAGGCGCGCCCAGTCGCCTTCCGCGCCGGGCAAGCCGATGCGCAGGCTCGTCGTCATGCCGGGCAGGTCGAAGAGGCGCGTCCAGATGCCGCGCGCGGCGAGCGCGTGCTGCAGCGCGGGCGCATCGGGCGTTTCGGTCCACGCGAACAGCGGCGTCGAACGCACGTCGAAACCGTGGCTCGCGATCAGCGCGGCCAGACGCGCGCCATCGCGTTGCAGGCGCGCGCGCGTGTCGCGTTGCCATTCGCGATCGCCGAACGCGGCTTCGACCGCGAAACGCGCCGGGCCGCTTACCGTCCATGCGCCGAGCGTGTTGCGCAGTTCATCGACGACGGCAGGCGCCGCGAGCACAAAGCCCGCGCGAATGCCCGCCAGCCCGAAGAACTTGCCGACCGAGCGCAGCACGACGAGACCATCGCGCGCGGTTTCATCCGCCAGCGAATCAGCGGGATCGACGTCCGCGAAAGCTTCATCGACGATCAGCGTGCCGCCTTTCGATGCAAGCCGTTCGTGCCAGCGCAGCAGCGTATCGCGTGAAAGTCGCCCGGCGGTGGGGTTGTTCGGATTGGCGACGATCACGTGATCGAGCGCATCGGGCAGTGCGTGCGCGTCGATATCGAGCGGCGCGACGGCGTGTCCCGCACGCGCGAACGCCGGCGCGTATTCGCCGTACGTCAGCGGCGCCACGCCGACCGTGCCGCGCGGCAGCAGCGCCGGCAACGCGCGGATCGCCGCCTGCGAACCGGCCACCGGCAACGCGAGCGGCGCGCCGTAATAGCGTGCGGCGGATTCGGCGAGACCGTCGTCTTCTTCGGGCAGACGACGCCACGCATCGGGCGGCACGGGCGGCACCGGATAGCCGCGCGGATTGATGCCCGTCGACAGATCGAGCCAGTCTTCGAGAGGAATCGCGTAGCGGCGCGCGGCTTCGCGCAGATTGCCGCCGTGTCGGACGGGACGTTCCATGTCAGCCACTCGTGGTCACACTTATGACGGCGACGATCAGCAGCACCGCGAGCCACATGAGCGTCGCGCGCTCGACGAGCCGCAATGCCGCGACCACATGCCTCGGATTCGCGCTGTGCCCCGCGCCGAGCGTCGGACGCGCTTCGAGCACGCCGTGATACACCGCCGCGCCGCCGATCAGCACGTTCAGGCTGCCCGCGCCCGCGGCCATCACCGGGCCGGCGTTCGGGCTGTCCCACGAGCGCGCCTGCGTGCGCCAGCAGTGCCAGGCCATGTGCGTGTCGCCGGCGAGCGCGTAGGTCGCGGCCGTGAGGCGCGCGGGGACGAAGTTGAGCACGTCGTCAAAGCGCGCTGCCGCCCAGCCGAAGCGCAGATGGCGCGGCGTGCGATAACCCCACATCGCATCGAGCGTGTTGGCCAGGCGAAACATCAGCGCGCCCGGGCCGCCCGCGACGACGAACCAGAACAGCGCGCCGAAGATCGCATCGTTGCCGTTTTCGAGCGCGGATTCGACCGCCGCGCGCGAGAGCGCGTTTTCATCGGCTTGCGAAGTGTCACGCGAAACGATGCGCGAAGTCAGCGTGCGCGCCGCTTCGATATCGCCGAAGGAGAGCGCGCGCGCGATCGGCGCGATGTGATCGCGCAGGCTCCTGGCGCCGAGCGCGAACCACAGCAGCAGCACATGCACGAGACCCGCGTAGGCGAACGGCAGCACGCTGACCAGCAGCCACGCCATGCCGACCGGCGGCGCGACCGCGACGAACCACGCGAGAATGCCCGCCGGACGCGCGCGAAAACCCGTGTTCATGCGTGCTTCGAGCTTCGTCGCGAGCGTGCCGAAACCGACGAGCGGATGCCGCGCGCGCGGCTCGCCGAGGATGCGATCGACGATCACGCCGAGCACCGCGAGCAGGGCCATCGCGTAAATGGAGAGAAAGAGCATCGCGGGTTCAGCCTTTGAGCGCGAGCGGCAGGCCCGCCACCATTAGCGTCGCGCGAGTGCTGGCGGCGGCGACGCGCTGATTGAGCCGGCCGAGCTCATCGACGTAAAGGCGCGTGACAGAGCCGAGCGGCACGACGCCCAGCCCGATCTCGTTGCTCACGACGATCACCTTGCCGCGCGTTTCTTCAAGCGCCGCATCGAATCGGGCGAAGGCTTCGCGCGCGTGGTCGGGCAGCACTGCGAGTTCTTCGCTCGCGCTGGCGGAAGTGAAAAGCAGATTGGCGAGCCACAGCGTCAGGCAGTCGATCAGCACGCAATGCCCGGCGCGATCGGCCTCGCGCAACGCGCCCGCGAGATCGAGCGGCGCTTCGGCGAGCGCCCAGTGCGCGGGCCTGCGTTCGCGATGCAGCCGTACGCGCTCGGCGAACTCGGCGTCACCGATGCGCGCCGTCGCGAGATACGTGACCGGCAGGCCGCTTTCGGCCGCGAGCCGCTCCGCGCAGGCGCTCTTGCCGGAGCGCGCGCCGCCGAGAATGAATGTGAGATCGCGTGAGGTCATCGCGATATTGTACTGAGGGGCTAAGATAGCGCGTCGTTCTACATGGGAATTGTCCGATGCCATTCACGCCTCGCGGCACGCTGATGATCCAGGGCACGACGTCCGACGCCGGCAAGAGCACGCTCGTCGCCGGTCTGTGCCGGCTCGCGCGGCGGGCGGGCGTGCGGGTCGCGCCGTTCAAGCCGCAGAACATGGCGCTCAACAGCGCGGTGACCGTCGATGGCGGCGAGATCGGCCGCGCGCAGGCGTTGCAGGCGATCGCGGCGGGCGTGGCGGCGCGCATCGACTTCAATCCGGTGCTGCTCAAGCCGACCAGCGATCGCGGCGCGCAGGTCATCATTCACGGTCACGCGCACGCCAATCTCGATGCGCGCGCGTATCACGCGTACAAGCGCATCGCCTTCGACGCGGTGCTCGCGTCGTACGGGCGCTTGCAGCATGACTTCGACGCGGTGATCGTCGAAGGCGCGGGCAGTCCCGCCGAAATCAATCTGCGCGACGGCGATATCGCCAACATGGGCTTCGCGGAACACGTCGATTGTCCGGTCGTGCTCGTCGCCGATATCGATCGCGGCGGCGTGTTCGCGCATCTGGTCGGCACGCTCGCGTGTTTGTCGGAGAGCGAACGGGCGCGCGTGCGCGGCTTCGTCATCAACCGGTTTCGCGGGGATATCGGCTTGTTGCAGCCGGGGCTCGACTGGCTGGAGGCGCAGACCGGCAAGCCCGTGTTCGGCGTGCTGCCGTATCTGCACGGCCTCACGCTCGACGCCGAAGACATGCTGCCGAGCCAGCCGCCCGCGCGCGCAGCGTCTGACGTGGCGTCGACATTGAAAGTGATCGTGCCGGCGCTGCCGCGCATCAGCAATCACACGGACTTCGATGCGCTGCGCGAGCATCCCCAGGTCGACTTCTCATACGTGCGCGCGGGCGTCGCGCCGCCGCCCGCCGATCTGATCGTGCTGCCCGGCTCGAAAAGCGTGCAGCGCGATCTCGCGTGGCTGCGCGAAAACGGCTGGGATCGCGCAATCGATCGGCATTTGCGATACGGCGGCAAGGTGCTGGGCATTTGCGGCGGCATGCAGATGCTCGGACGTGAAGTCGACGATCCGGATGGCGTGGAAGGCGCGGCGGGCTGCGCCGGCGGGCTCGGATTGCTCGATCTCTTCACCGTGCTGACGCCACAGAAGCAACTGGAAAATGTCGCGGGCGCGCTGACGCTCGGCGACACGCGAGCGCCCGTGCGCGGGTACGAAATTCACATGGGACGCACGTACGGCGCGGCGCTGGCGCGGCCGTTCGTCGCGCTGGATTCGGGACGTTTCGACGGCGCGATCTCCGACGACGGTCAGATCGCCGCGACCTATCTGCATGGCGTGTTCGACACGCCCGAAGCCTGCGCCGCGCTGCTCGCGTGGGCGGGCGTGCAGAGCGCCCAGGCGCTGGATTACCCGGCGCTGCGCGAGGCCTCGCTGGACCGGCTGGCGGATTCGTTCGCGGAATCGCTGGACATGGGCGCGCTCGAAGCTGCTTTCGCTCAATAAAGAATCATCTGCGTGCACCGGAACATCGCGATGAGCTTGCCGTCGCCGTTGGTCACCGTCGCGTCCCAGACCTGCGTGCTGCGCCCGAGATGCACGGCCGACGCCTTCGCGATGATCCTTCCCTCGCGCGTCGTCGACACATGATTGCTCTTCAGTTCGAGCGTCGTGAAGTTTTGCGCCTTCTCCGGCAGATGCGCGATGCACGCATATCCGCAACACGTATCCGCGAGACCGACGACCGTCGCCGCATGCAGAAAGCCGTTGGGCGCGAGCAATTCCGGCCGGATCGTGAGCTCGCCGCTCAACCGGCCCTGATCGAGAGAAATCAGTTGCACGCCGAGCAGCTCGGGCAGGCGGCCTTTCTGGCGGTTGCGAAGGAAGTCGAGCGTGACGTCGGGGCGGAGCATGGTCATGGGCGTTCGGTCAAAGGAGAGGAGGAAAGTCGTACGGCCGTTCGGCATAGATGCCGGCCGCGCGAGTTTTGCCGATAATATCAACGCTCGAAATCATGCACCTGTTCTCGTAACGACGAAAACCGCGCCCCGAACGCCCGCAGTCCGTTCGCGCGCACAACAAGATCCAGGACACTTAATGACCGTGATCGTGGTGGCAAATCCTAAAGGCGGCGTCGGCAAAAGCACGCTCGCAACCAATCTGGCGGGTTATTTCGCGTCCCAGGGCGAATGGGTCGCGCTCGCCGATCTGGACAAGCAGCGCTCCTCGCACGCGTGGCTTTCGCTGCGGATCGACACGCTGCCGAAGATCGAGGAGTGGGATATCGACGTCGATTCGCCCGGAAAGCCGCCCAAAGGTCTGGAGAAAGCCGTCGTCGACACGCCCGCCGGTGTGCACGGCAACCGGCTTTCCGTTGCGCTCGAACTGGCGGACAAGGTGATCGTGCCGCTCCAGCCGTCAATGTTCGACATCCTCGCGACGCAGGATTTCCTCACCCGGCTCGCGAAGGAAAAGGCGGTGCGCAAAGGCTCGATCCAGGTCGGCGTGGTTGGCATGCGGGTGGATTCGCGCACGCGCTCGGCGGAGCAGTTGCATCGCTTCGTCGAAGGGCTGGATCTGCCGGTGCTCGGTTTTTTGCGCGACACGCAGAACTACGTGCAGCTCGCCGCGCACGGGCTCACGATCTGGGACGTGGCGAAGAGCCGCGTCGAGAAGGATCTGGAGCAGTGGGAGCCGATCGTGGAATGGGTGTCGAAGAAATGAAAAAGCCGGCGGTCCGTGAGGAAACGCCGGCTTCGCGCGAGGCAAAAAGCGCTTACGTCCAGTTCTGCGTCGGTACGTGATCGCGGCTGCCCTTGATGCGGTTTTCATCGTCGACGAAAACCAGATTCGGCTTCCAGCCCGCCTTGATCTCTTCCTCGTCCACCTGCGCGAACGCCGCGATGATCACGAGATCGCCCAGTTGCGCGCGGCGTGCGGCCGAGCCGTTCAGCGAGATCATGCCGCTGCCGCGCTCGCCCTTGATGGCGTACGTGGTCAGACGCTCGCCGTTGTTCACGTTCCAGATGTCGATCTGCTCGTTCTCCAGCAGATTCGCGGCTTCCAGCAGATTTTCGTCGATCGCGCACGAGCCTTCGTAGTGCAGCTCGCAATGCGTGACGGTGGCGCGGTGGATCTTCGATTTGAGCATGGTGCGCTGCATGATGCTTCCTTCCTGAGTGCGTTGCTTCAGATTTCCAGATTGTCGATGAGGCGCGTCGCGCCGAGCTTCGCGGCCGCGACCACGACGAGCGGCGCATCCGCGTCCGCTTCGCCCGGCGGCAGCAGGTTCGAGCGCTTGCGGATGCTGATGTAGTCGGGCTTCCAGCCGCGCTCGGCGAGCGCGTTCATCGCGTCGCGCTCCAGCGCCGCGATATCGCGGTTGCCCGAGAGCATCGCTTCGCGCACGCGCTGCAACTGCTCGGCGAGCTTCGGCGCCTCGGCGCGCTCATCCGCCGACAAAAAGCGATTGCGCGACGACAGCGCGAGGCCGTCTTCATCGCGCACGGTTTCGGCGGCGATGATTTCCGTGGGCAGCGCGAACTGGTTGCACATGGCGCGCACGATCATCAGCTGCTGATAGTCCTTCTTGCCGAACACCGCGACGCGCGGCTGCACGCACGACATCAGCTTCATCACGACCGTGCATACGCCCGTGAAGAAACCGGGGCGGAATTCACCTTCGAGAATGTCGCCGAGATTGTGTGGCGGATGCACGCGATACTCCTGCGGCTCCGGATACATGTCGCGCTCGGTCGGCGCGAACAGCACGTAGACGTTTTCCCTCTGCAGCTTTTCGATGTCGTCCTGCAGCGTGCGCGGATATTTGTCGAAATCCTCGTTCGGGCCGAATTGCAGGCGGTTCACGAAGATGCTCGCCACTACCGGATCGCCGTGCTGGCGCGCGAGGCGCATCAGCGAGAGGTGGCCTTCGTGGAGGTTGCCCATCGTCGGGACGAAGGCGGTGCGATTCTGGCCGCGCAACTGGTCGCGCAGTTCATGGATGGAGCTGATGACTTTCATCGAGCAGGTGTCTCCTGTCGGGCGGCCTTGAGTGCCGCAACGAGGAAAGGGTAGGGAAAACTCAAGCGGGAGAATACGCGAGCCGCACGTAGATTGGCGCGTACGGTTCGGCCTGGGTGATTTCGATCAGCGCCTCGCGCGAGAGCTCCAGCATGGCGATGAAGTTCACCACGACCACCGGCACGCCGCGCGTGGTGTCGAACAGCTCCGTGAACTCCATGAAGCGCGCGCTCTGCAGGCGGCGCAGGATCACGCTCATGTGCTCGCGCACCGAGAGCTCCTCGCGCGTGATCTTGTGATGCTGGACGAGCTTCGCGCGCTTGATGACGTCGGCCCACGCGGCGCGCAGGTCGTTCATGTCGACGTCCGGAAAACGCTGCTCGGCGGCCTGCTCGATGTAAATGTCCGCGCGCAGGAAGTCGCGGCCGAGCTGCGGCAGATGGTCGATCTTCTGGGCGGCGAGCTTCATCTGCTCGTATTCGAGCAGACGGCGCACGAGTTCGGCGCGCGGGTCTTCCGCTTCTTCGCCGGTGTCGGCTTTCTTGACCGGCAGCAGCATGCGCGACTTGATTTCGATCAGCATCGCCGCCATCAGCAGGTATTCCGACGCCAGTTCCAGATTCGACTGGCGAATCTGGTCGACATAGCCGAGATACTGCGCGGTGACATCCGCCATCGGAATGTCGAGCACGTTGAAATTCTGCTTGCGGATGAGATACAGCAAGAGGTCGAGCGGACCTTCGAACGCTTCGAGAAAAACTTCCAGCGCGTCGGGCGGGATGTACAGGTCGTTGGGCAGCTTCCACAGCGGCTCGCCGTACAGATGCGCGATCGCGACGCCGTCGATGGTGTCGGGCGTCGAATCGGTGGCGGGCGTGGCGAGCGCGACGGCCCGCTCATCGCGCGCGTGTTCCCGCGGCTCGCCGCGCGGCGGTTGCGGCTCGTGGCCCGCGTCCGCGCTCACGTTCAGAAGTTCTGGTAGTAGACGTAGGACGTCTGCTTCACGCGCGATTGCTGCTGCTGGCTGCGCTCGTCGAGGTCGATCGGCTGCTTGTCCCACAGAAGCGAGCGGCCGCTGCGCTGTTCTTCTTCCAGCGACGGCTTCTGCTCTTTCAACTGATTGATGAACTGGGTGATATCCGACTGGTACATGATCCGGCTTCCTGGGTCGTTCCGTTGAGTCTTTCGTAGGGGACGATGCGTGTTCGCGTGCAATGACGCTGATTTCACGTCTTTTGTGACGAAGGCGGCGATGGCGGCAATCCGCGACGCGCCCGTGCGCCGCAATTTTACCGCAAGCGTGCGGCCCTCACGCATATCGGCGTGTGGATTCGAAGGCCGGCGGCGCACGCGCGTGCGTATTTCGCGGAACCCGGCGGCAGGGGAGCCGTCCAAGAGGCGCACGTGCGGCGCGAGCCGGCCATTTTTGCGATGGTCCACTGCATCGATGTGGTGAAATAGCGCCTGCGTCCCAAAGCGCGACGGCCGCACATTCACCTTTCAATCTCACTCTTTCCGATGCCGGAGGTCACGTTTGGCGGGGCGTTCGTTTGATCCGCTGCGCGCATTGCGCGCGAAGCCTGCGCCAGGGCGCTTGTCGGCCACGCGGCTCGTGGTGCTGGCGCTCCTTGCGTTCGGCTTCGCCGCGCCCGCGTTCGCGAAGTACGAGGTCGATATCGACGCGCCGCGCAGCGTCAAGAAGCTGCTCAAGGAGAACCTCGATATCGCCCGCTTCGCCAAACGCGACGACGTGAGCGACGACCAGTTCCAGTTCCTCGTCACGGCGGCGCCGAAGGACGTGCGCGATCTCGTCGCCACGGAAGGCTACTTCTCGCCGGTCGTGCGCACCGATGTCACGACCGATGAAGGCAAGCGCAACGTCAAGGTAAGCGTCGATCCCGGCCCGCGCACGATGGTTGCCTCCGTGCAGCTCAATTTCACCGGCGCGGTGGCGACCGAGGACCGCGCGCAGGAGAACGCGGCGCGCTTCGCTTTTTCGGTCAGCGAAGGTGATCCTTTCACGCAAAGCGGCTGGGACGACGCCAAGAACGCGGCGCTGAGAGCGTTGCAGGCGAAGCGCTATCTCGGCGCGAAGATCGTGCGCTCGCAGGCGCGCATCAATCCGCGCGCGCATCTGGCCGATCTCTCGGTGACCTTCGACAGCGGCCCGACCTTTACGCTCGGCAAGCTAGACGTGAGCGGCCCGAAGCGCTATCCGGCGTGGATCATCGATCACGTGAATCCTATCCGGGAAGGCGAGATCTACGAGGTCGCGCGCCTCAACGAATTGCAGCGCCAGATTCAGAACACGCCGTACTACGCGAGCGTGGCGATCGACGCGGACGCCGACGTCAACAAGCCGACCGAAACGCCTCTGCACGTGAAAGTCAGCGAGTATCCGTACAACAGCATCCGCTACGGCGTGGGCTACGCGACGGACACCGGGTTTCACATCCAGGGCGCGTACAGCTATCTGAATACCTTCAACGCCGCGTATCCGTTCACGATTTCCGGACGTCTGGACCAGACGCAGCAGTACGGTCGCGTGCAGCTCGCCATGCCGCCCGATTCGCGCGGCTGGGTGAACGCCGTGTTCGGCTCGTACACGATCACGGACGTCTCCAGCACGAAGATCTACAGCGCGCGCGTCGGTGTGCAGCGCTCGCGCTCGCGTCAGAACATCGACACGACGTATTCGCTCACCTTCTACGACGACCGCCTGACGCAGAACGACCCGAATCCGTCGACCGCGCGTGCGCTCGTGCCCGCGTGGACGTGGGTGCGCCGCGATGTCGACGATCCGCTGTTTCCACGGCGCGGCAACATCATCCGCGCGGAGGCGGGCTTCGCCGTCAAGGGCTTGCTGGCGGATCAGACTTTCGCGCGCCTCTATACGAACGCGCAGCAATACGTGCCGCTCGGCAAGAACGATCTGCTCGTGTTCCGCGCGGAATTCGGCGGCGTCTTCACGAGCGGACCGTCGAGCGGCGTGCCGGCGTCGCTCTTGTTCCGCGCGGGCGGCGCGAACTCGGTGCGCGGCTACAGCTATCTGAGTATCGGCAATAACGTCGACGGATCGATTCTGCCAACCAAGTACATGGTGACTGGCAGCAGCGAATATCAGCATTGGTTCACGCACGACTGGGGCGGCGCGGTCTTCTTCGATATCGGCACGGCGACCGATACCTGGGGCGAACGCGTGTTTCAGCCGGGCGTGGGCGTCGGCGCGCGCTGGCGCAGCCCGGTCGGTCCGGTGAACGTCGACGTGGCGTATGGCCTCAAGAACAAGAGCATCAAACCGTATCTGACGCTCGGCATCGCGTTCTGATGCGCGTGTGGAACGATGAAGGAAACTGAAACGGCATGACGGACCCGATCAAATCCGCGGACGCTGACGCTCCGCCGCCCCGCAAGGAAAGCGGCGAAGGCGGCGACGGCGGCGCACCCCAGACGCCGCCGCCGCGCAAAAGCGGCTGGCGGCGCCTTTTCCGCTGGCTCGGGGCGTTCGTACTGCTCGTCGTGCTGATCGCGGCGCTCGCGGTGGGCGGCGTGTTCTACGTGCTGACGACCGAGCGCGGCACGCGTTACGCGTGGGACACGGCGACCTCGCTGCTCAAAGGCCAGCTCACCGGCAAGCTCGGCGGCGGCTCGATCGCGACCGGCCTGCAGTTGCGCGATGTCCACTGGAAGGGCCACGACGGCACGGATATCGCCGTGGACAGCGTCTCGGGGCGCTGGGCGCTCACGCGCGAGCCGCTGCGCTTCACGATCGATTATCTGCATGTCGGGACCATCGACGCGCGCATCGCGCCGTCGAACGAGCCGAGCAAGAAGACCGAGTTGCCGAAGGACCTGCGCATTCCGATCCAGCTCGCGATCAACGATCTGTCGGTCGACAAGCTGCGCCTGCATCAGGGCACGACCACGACCGAGTTCTCGCGCCTGCTCTTCAATGGCCGCAGCGACGGCCAGCATCATCAGGCGACGGTGCAGCGGCTCGACACGCCGTTCGGCTCCGTGACGGCTTCGGCGAAACTCGACGGCGGCGCGCGGCCGTTCCCGCTGTCGGGCGACGCGGGCTATGCGGGCAAGGTCAACAACGAAGCGGTGAACGTGAGCGCGCGGCTGTCCGGCTCGCTCGAAGACCTGATCGCCGACGTCGACGCGAGCGGCATGAAGCTCAAAGGCCAGGCGCACGTCGAGGCGCTGCCGTTCGCCGACGTGCCGCTGAAATCGGCGCTCGTCACCGTCGATCACCTCAATCCGCAGGCCTTCGCGCCGGGCGCGCCCGAGGCCGATCTCGCCGTGCGCGCCGAGGTGAAGCCGGTCGAGGGCGCCGATCCGAAGGCGTTCGTCGTGAGCGGGCCGGTGTCGATCGTGAACGCGAAGCCCGGTTCGATCGACAAGAAGCTGCTGCCGCTGATCGACGCCCGCGCGAACGTGCGGCTCGACGCGTCCGAGCAGAGCATCACTGACCTGAACGTGCGGCTCCTGAAGAACGCGACCGTGACGGGCGGCGGCACGCTCAAGGGCGGCGACGGCAAGTTCGACCTCAAGGTGGCGAAGCTCGACCTGAACGCGATCGAACCGACGCTGCGCCCGACCGATTTCGCGGGGCCGATCGGCGTCGTGCTCGCGGGCAGCACGCAAACCATCACCGCCGATCTCAACGATCCTAAAACGACGATCCGCGCGCGGGCGTTGGTCAAGCTCGATCCGAAGCAGACTTCGCTCGACAGCGTGAAGCTCGAAGTCGGCAAGGGTCGCGTCGAACTGACGGGCGCGCTGAAGAAGGACGCCAATTCGAGCTACGACCTGAAGGCGAAGATCGTCGACTTCAATCCGCTCCTGCTGCAGCAGCAGTTGATCGCGCCGAAACCCGCGCCGGCGAAAAAAAGCGTCGCGAAAAAACCGGCCGCGCCGGCGCGCGTGATCGAGGCGCGCGTGAACGGCACGCTCGCCGCGACCGGCCAGCTCGCGCCGACGCTCACGACCAAAGCCACCTTCAAGCTCACCGACAGCATGTACGACAATCTGCCGCTGACGGGCGAGGGCACGGTGCAGGTCGCGGGCACGCGTCTGTTGCCGAGCAAGGCGGCGCTCTCGGTGGCGGGCAACGACGTCGATCTGAACGGCAGCTTCGGCGCGCCCGGCGACCGGCTGCGCTTCAAGGTCGATGCGCCCGCGCTCGAGCGGCTGGGCTTCGGCATTGCGGGCACGGTGAAGGCGGATGGCGATCTGACCGGCTCGATCGCGCATCCGAACGTCGCGGCGAACTATCAGGCCGATGGCGTCGTGTTCGGCGCGAACCGGCTCGGTCATGCGGAAGGCCGCGCCGATATCCGCGACGGCGCGAACGGCGCGCTCGTGTTCACGCTGAAGGCGCGCGACGCGAGCACCGAGGGCGTCGATATCGCGAACCTCGACGCCAGCCTGAACGGCACGCGCGCGCATCACACGCTCGACGTCACCGCCACGGGCAAGGTGCGCGGCCAGCCGGTGAATCTCGCGCTCGGCGCCAACGGAAAGTTCACCGACGCGCCCGACGGCCCGCACTGGGACGGCACGATCACGAAGCTCTCGAACAAGGGCACGCCGTCGCTGAATCTCGAATCGCCGCTTTCGGTGAGCTACGGACCGAAGCGTCTCGTGCTCGGCGCGACGCGGCTCGTCGCGGAAGGCGCGGTGCTGAACCTGAAATCCTTCGCGATGGAAAACGGCCGGCTGCAATCGGCGGGCACTTTGACGAACGTTTCCGTGCCGCACCTGCTCGAAGTGCGGCAGGAGCTGACCGGCGCCGAACCGCCGATCCGCACCGATCTGATCTTCGACGGCGACTGGAACTTCTCGCTCGGCGCGACGGCGACCGGCTACGCGCAGATCAAGCGCCGCAGCGGCGATGTGACGATCGACGGCACGCGCGGCCTGTCCGCGCTCGGCGTGACCGACGTGGCGGCGCGCGCGGACTTCAGCAACGGCAATCGCCTGAATGCGTCGCTGCATGTGCAGGCGAGCCGCATCGGCTTGATCGACGCCAACGTGCATACGCCGCTCGCCAATCGCGACGGCATGCTCACCATCGACGACAACGCGCCGCTCACCGGCGGCATCGACGCGAACATTCCCGAACTGCGCACGACCGGCGGGCTGCTCGGCGCGAACTATCTGCTTGGCGGCAGGATCGCGCTCAAGCTGGTGATCGCGGGCATCGTCGCGAAGCCGAATCTGTCCGGCTCGCTCACCGGCGACAACCTCTCCGCAACGGTCGTCGATCAGGGCGTGCAACTGAAGGACGGCATCATCCGGATTGCGCTCACGGAGAATCTCGTCGACTTGCAGCGCGTGGAGTTCCACGGCGCGAGCGGCACGCTGCGCGCGACCGGCAAGGTGCGGCTCGACCAGCAGCAGCCCGATCTGACCGCGAGCATCATCGCGGACAAGCTGGAGCTGTTCGCTTCGCCGGATCGCGAGCTGATGTTGTCCGGCAGCGCGAACATCGCGAACGCGGGGCTGCAGGGCGGCATGGCGATCGACGGCAAGTTCACCGTCGATCACGCGCTCATCGATCTGCCGGAATCGTCCGCGCCCTCGCTCGGCGACGATGTCGTGATCGAGCGTCCCGACGGCACGATCAAGGGCGAGAACCAGTCGATCACGGCGAAGACCGAGAAGCCCGTCGGGCCGTTCACGCCGCGCGCGAACATCGAAATCAATCTGGGGCAGAAGTTTCGCTTCAAGGGCGCGGGCGCGGATCTCGGCCTCGCGGGCACGATCACGGCGACGAGCGCGCCGAACATGCCGCTGCGCGCGGTCGGCAACGTGCGCGTGACGACGCCGGGTTCGTCGTACACCGCGTTCGGGCGCAAGCTGAACATCGAGAACGGCTTCTTCACGTTCAACGGGCCGGTGGCGAATCCGGGCATCAATATTCTTGCGATGCGGCGCAATCAGGAAGTCGAGGCGGGCGTTCAGGTGACGGGCACTGTGCAGGCGCCGGTCGCCAAGCTGATCTCCGAGCCGAGCGTGCCGGACAACGAAAAGCTCTCGTGGCTGCTCTTCGGCCACGGCACCGATCAGGGCAACAACGTCGGCCAGCAGAGCGCCATGACGAGCGCGCTCGCGCTGCTCGGCAGCAGGGGCGGGGCGAAGATCGCGCAGACGGTCGGGCTCGACGAGTTCACTGTCGGTTCGAGCGAAGTGGGGCTGACCGACCCGCAAGTCGTGCTGTTGTCGAAGGCGATCAACGAGCGCCTCGTGATCGGCTACGAGCAAGGGCTGCAATCGGCGCAGAACGCGGTCAAGGCGACGCTCAACCTATCGCGCTACTGGGCCGTGACGGCGTATGGCGGCACGTATCAGGGCGTCGATCTGTCCTATACGCGGCGCTTCAATTCGTGGGCGCGGCTGTGGGCGTCGTCGTCCTCGGCGGCGCGGGCGTCGGCGGCGGATTCGGCTTCGGGTGCATCGGGTGCGGCTGACGCGTCGGGTGCTTCGGATGCGTCCGGCGCGGATTCTTCGCACGACGCGGATTGAGCGGCTGAACCAGGCGGCCCAGCGGACGGCGCCGGCAAACAAAAAGGGCACGCGGTTTCGCGTGCCCTTCGTGCTTCAGGACGGCGTTCTTACTTCACGCGCATGCCCGGCTTCGCGCCGCTGTGCGGCTCGAGAATGTACAGGCCGGGCTCGGCCTTTTCGTCGCTGGCGGATGCGGCGAGCACCATGCCTTCCGACAGCCCGAACTTCATCTTGCGCGGAGCGAGGTTCACGACCATGACCGTGAGCTTGCCGATCAGGTCCTGCGGCTGATATGCCGACTTGATGCCCGAGAACACGTTGCGCGTCTTCTCCTCGCCGACGTCGAGCGTCAGTTGCAAGAGCTTGTCGGAGCCTTCGACGGCCTGGCAGTCGACGATCTTCGCAATACGCAGATCGACCTTCGCGAAGTCGTCGATGGAGATAACGCCAGGTTCTTCCTGCTTCGCTTCGGCTTTCTTCGTTGATTTTGCGGGAGCGGCGGCGGCAGTGGTCGCGGCGGCTTCCGCGCCCGGTTGCAGCGATTCGCGATTCGCGGCGAGCAGCGCTTCGATCTGCTTCGGATCGACACGCGTCGTCAGGTGCTTGTACGCGTTGATCGCGTGCGCCGACGACAACGGCTGGTTCGCATCGGCCCAGACGAGCGGGGCGATGCCGAGGAACGCTTCCACCGCTTCGATCAGCTTCGGCAGCACCGGCTTCAGCGCGAGCGACAGCAGGCGGAATGCCTCCAGGCTCACGCTGCAGGTTTCGTGCAGCGCCACGGCGTTCGCCGGGTCCTTCGCCTGTTCCCACGGCTTGGCGGTATCGACGTACGCGTTGACGGCGTCGGCCAGTTCCATCGTCGTGCGCAGCGCACGGCCGTATTCGCGCGCCTCGTAAAAGCCGGCGATCTGCGGAATCGCCGCACGCAGTTGCCCGATCAGCGGATGATTCATCGCGCTGTCCTGCACGCGGCCGTCGAAACGCTTGATCAGAAAGCCCGCCGCGCGGCTCGCGATGTTCACGTACTTGCCGACCAGATCGCTGTTCACGCGCGCCTGGAAGTCCTCCAGATTCAGGTCGATGTCTTCCATCGTGCTGTTGAGCTTGGCGGCGAAGTAGTAGCGCAGCCATTCCGGATTGATGCCCGTGTCGATCACGCTCTGCGCGGTGATGAAGGTGCCGCGCGACTTCGACATCTTCGCGCCGTCCACGGTGAGAAAGCCGTGCGCGAACACGTTCGTCGGCGTGCGATGGCCGGAGAACTCGAGCATCGCCGGCCAGAACAGCGTATGGAAGTACAGAATGTCCTTGCCGATGAAGTGGTACTGCTCGGCTTTGGCGCCCGGCTTCACCCATTCGTCGAAATTCACGCCGATGCGGCCCGCGAGATTCTGGAAGCTCGCGTAATAGCCGACCGGCGCATCGACCCAGACGTAGAAGTACTTGCCCGGCGCGCCCGGAATCTCGAAGCCGAAGTAGGGCGCATCGCGCGAGATGTCCCAGTCGGCGAGCTTCGCCTCGCCCTTGTCGCCCAGCCACTCGCGCATCTTGTTGGTGGCTTCGGGTTGCGCGAGGCCGCTCACCCAGCCGCGCAGGAAGTCTTCGCAGCGCGGGTCGGAGAGCTTGAAGAAGTAATGTGTCGAGGTCTTGCGGATGGGCGTCGCGCCCGAGACGACCGAGTACGGATTGACGAGCTCGGTCGGCTGGTAGGTCGAGCCGCAGACTTCGCAGTTGTCGCCGTACTGATCCTTCGCGCCGCACTTCGGGCACTGACCCTTGATGAAGCGGTCCGGCAGGAACATTTCCTTGACCGGATCGTAGGCCTGCTCGATGTCGCGCGCTTCGATCAGGCCGGCTTGCTGGAGCGCGGTGTAGATGGAGTCGCAAAGCACGCGATTTTCTTCGGCATCGGTCGAGTAGTAGTTATCGAACGAGATGCCGAAGCTGTCGAAATCGCGCTTGTGTTCCTTCCACACGCGCTCGATCAGCGCCTTGGGCGTGATGCCTTCCTTTTCGGCGCGCAGCATGACGGGCGTGCCGTGCGTGTCGTCCGCGCCGACGTAGTAGACCTCATGGCCATGCATTCGCAGCGTCCGAACCCAGATATCCGTCTGAATGTACTCGACCATGTGGCCGATATGAATCTGACCATTCGCATACGGCAACGCGGACGTGACGAGGATCTGGCGGCGGCCGTTTTCGTTGGCGAAAGCGGCGGGCGCGGCGGAGGCGGAGGCTGAAATCGGTGCTGACATAAAGGCGCGGCCCGTGGAAGTGCTTGGGGTTGGTAAAAAAATGCGGAATTCGATTTTAGCAGGGTGGGGGAAGGCGGGCGGGATCGGCACGGCGTGGGGCGAAACACTGCTTTCCTGCAACGACAAAATGCATCAAATAAGTTGCATTTTTCGCTTAGCAGGATACAACATTCGTGTTGTGTTTTGATCTCTCCGCATTGTCTGGAGGGATCATGAAGTTCAGTGAATTCAAAAGATGACTTCGCGAGCAAGGCGTCGAACTTACGCCAGGCAAGGGGAGTCACTTTCGCGCGACGCCCAATGGCAAGAAGCCCACGTTCCCGGACTACGGTAGCAAAGAGATCGGCAATGGAATCGCGGAAGCGATCAAGAGACAACTCGGACTGAAATGAGCGAGGGCGCAATGTTCTTTGGAGAATCCACCATCATGCTTTCCTATCCAGTCAATCTGGAACTCGACGCGAACAACACTTTCCTTGTTACGTTCCCAGATATCCCGGAAGCCATTACAGCGGGAGACGACGAGGGAGAGGCGCTGCTCAATGGACTTGATGCGCTTGAAACGGCCATCGAATTCTATTTCGACGACAAACGCGAGGTGCCCATGCCGTCCAAGCGCAAAAAAGGGCAACTCGTGGTGAGCCTGCCCGCGCTGACGGTGACCAAAGTCCTTCTCGCCAACGAGATGATCCGTCAAGGCGTACGCAAGTCGGAGCTCGCGCGCCGTCTCAACGTACATATGCCGCAAGTCGACCGTCTGCTCAACCCGCGCCATTCATCGAAGCTGGAAGCAATGGAAGCGGCGTTCCACTCGCTCGGAAAGCGCCTGAACATCTCGATTGCCTGAAGCGCGAAGCGCAAAACCACAGGCCCAAAAAAAACCGGGGTCCAATCGGGCCCCGGAGCAACAACGACAAGAGGAGAATGGCAGGTGATGGCTTGGCCATCCACCTACCGTAAAGACAGACAAGCGCCGCGCGCCCAAGTTTCAAAAATTTTTCAGACACCTGAACAACGCTGAATCGCTACCCGGCCATCCGCCTTCGCGAAGGCGGATTCTCCTTTCAAATCAACCGTTTTACTGAACCTGACCCGGCTGCGCGGTCGCGCGCAGATAGATTTCCACGCGACGATTCTGCGCACGGCCCGCTTCCGTCGAGTTGTCCGCGATCGGCTGGTTCTGGCCCATGCCCTGCGCCGACAAACGCTGCGCCGGCACGCCGTGCGTCGAGATGTACGAGGACACGCTCTGCGCGCGGTTCTGCGACAGCGTCTGGTTGTAGGCCGGCTGACCGGTGTTGTCCGTATGGCCGATGACGTTGGCGATCAGTTCCGGATGCTGCTGCATCGTCTGCGTGACGGAATTCAGCACCGGATCGAACGACGGCTTGATGGCGTAGCTGTTCGTATCGAAGGAAATCGAATTAGGGATGTTGACCTTGAGCGAGCCGTCCTGCTGCTCGGTCACCTGCGTGCCGGTGCCCTTCGAGTCGCCCGAAATCTTGTTCTTGATGTTCTGCCAGTTGTAGCCGACGATGCCGCCTGCTGCCGCGCCTGCGCCCGCGCCGATCGCCGCGCCCTTGCCGCCGCCGAAGATTGCGCCGATTGCCGCTCCCGTCGCAGCGCCCGCACCGGTGCCGACCGCGGTGTTGGTGCCTTGCTGCGTCTGGCAGCCTGCCAGAAGCGCTCCTACCAGCGCGACGACGGACAAGCGGGTCATCAACTTCGTGTTCATACTTGATCTCCTTGATTCAACGAACGATTCGGCGCCGGGCGCCGACAGTGCGAAAGGGTCTTCGGACGTGCCTCGGGACGAGCCTCTACAATATTGAGAAAGGCGCAGGACTGCCCGATGCGATGCGTCCCCGGAAAGATTTGCAGCGGGATAGTGCAATGCGCGCGAGACACGCGCAACGGCGCTAACAATTACTTTCAATTTCTTCAGCTTGATGCGACCGCTCCAAAGGCCTTTAGCAACAAGCGTTCCATGGAGTTTCGATGAGCATTGACCGCGCGAAGATCGACAACGCACTCGCCACACTGACCGATCCGAACACCAACCGCAAGTTCGTCGACACAAAAAGCTTCCGCAATGTTGCCGTCGATGGCGCGAACGTTTCGGTGAGCGTGGTGCTCGGCTATCCGGCGAAGTCCCAGTTCGGCGCGATCCGCGCGCAGGTGGAAGGCGCGCTGCGCACGTTGCCCGGCGTCGGCAATGTGAGCGTGGACGTTACGTCGCAGGTCGTCGCGCACACGGTCCAGCGCGGCGTGAAACTGCTGCCTAACGTCAAGAACATTATCGCGGTGGCGTCGGGCAAGGGCGGTGTCGGCAAGAGCACGACCGCGGCGAATCTGGCGCTCGCGCTCGCGGCCGAAGGCGCTTCGGTCGGAATGCTCGACGCGGACATCTACGGCCCGTCCCTGCCGATGATGCTCGGCATTTCCGGCCGTCCCGAGTCGCCCGACAATCAGACGATGAACCCGCTCGAAGGGCACGGCATCCAGGCGAATTCCATCGGCTTTCTGATCGAGCAGGACAATCCGATGGTCTGGCGCGGCCCGATGGTCACTTCCGCGCTCGAGCAATTGCTGCGTCAGACCAACTGGCGCGACCTCGATTACCTCGTCGTCGACATGCCGCCGGGCACGGGGGACATCCAGCTCACGCTGTCGCAGAAAGTGCCGGTGACCGGCGCGGTGATCGTCACGACGCCGCAGGACATCGCGCTGCTCGACGCGAAGAAGGGCCTCAAGATGTTCGAGAAGGTCGGCATTCCGATTCTCGGTATCGTCGAGAACATGAGCACGCATGTCTGCTCGAACTGCGGTCATGAAGAGCACATTTTCGGCACGGGTGGCGGCGAGCGCATGGCGAAGGAATACGGCGTCGAGATTCTCGGCTCCCTGCCGCTCGATATCGCCATTCGCGAGCGCACCGACGCCGGCCAGCCAACCGTCGTGTCGCAGCCGGAGAGCCGCATCGCGGAGGCGTATCGGGCGATTGCGCGGCGCGTCGCGATCTCGATCGCCGAGCGTCAGCGCGACATGAGCTCGAAGTTTCCGAGCATCGTCGTGCAGAACACCTGATTTCGAGCGCACGATCGAATCTGCGCGAGCCTTGTGCAACGCGGCTCGCGGTATCATGTCGCCTTCGACAGGCGGCCGCCTGGACGCACCGGGCGTCGGCGGGCCGCCGAGAGGATCGCATGAGACACAGATTCGACGGACGGGCGTTTCGCGCGTTGATCGCAACGGCTGCGTGCAGCGTTGCGCTCTCCGGCTGCGGCCTCATCTTCCAGAATCACGAAAAGCGCGCGGACGCGATGCTCCAGCCGACGCCCGGCAACGCGACGCGCGGCACCGTCACGATGATCGAGCGCGCGGACGGCGTGCAGGTTTCCTACAGCTTCACCGACATGCCGCCCAACAGCGATCACGCGCTGACCGTGCATGAGCGCAGCGACTGCATCGCCGTCAACGAACAGGACACGAGCCCGGTGTTCGCGCTGCCCTCGGAGCGCAGAAAGCCGAGCTCGCGGCTCGAGGGCGAACTCGGCAATATCCACGCCGACCCGACCGGCGCGGCCACCGGCTTCATCGTCGCCACCGACGTCTCGCTCGACGGAGTGCGCTCGGTTATTTCGCGCGCCATCATGCTGCATCGCGAGGCCATGGACCCCTACGCGCTCGCGCCGCACAACGTGGGCCCCGCGCTGGCGTGCGGCGTCATCCGCCGCTAGCCGCTGGCGGCCGTTCGCGTCGCGCGCGGCGCCGCGGCTCAATCGCGTAAAATACGCGCTTTCGATTTCGTTTGGCCTGGCTCGCGCGACACGCCGCGGCGAGCCATGCTCCGTTTCACCGCAGGCGGCGGTCGCGAGACCGGAGCCGTTCATCCCTGAGTAGCGTCCCCTATGAGCATCAAGTCCGACAAGTGGATTCGCCGCATGGCCGAAGAGCACAAAATGATCGAGCCGTTCGTGCGCGATCAGGTGCGCGTGGCCGAGGACGGCCGCAAGATCGTGAGCTACGGCACGTCGAGCTACGGCTACGATATCCGCGTCGCCGACGAATTCAAGATCTTCACCAACATCAATTCCACGATCGTCGATCCGAAGGCTTTCGACGAGAAATCGTTCGTCGACTTCAAGGGCGATGTCTGCATCATTCCGCCGAATTCCTTCGCGCTCGCGCGCACGGTCGAATATTTCCGCATTCCGCGCTCCTGCCTGACCGTGTGTCTGGGCAAGTCCACCTACGCGCGCTGCGGGATCATCGTCAACGTGACGCCGTTCGAGCCGGAGTGGGAAGGCTATGTCACGCTCGAATTCTCGAATACGACACCTTTGCCTGCCAAAATTTATGCGAACGAGGGCGTCGCCCAAGTCTTGTTCTTCGAAAGCGATGAAATGTGCGAAACGTCGTACGCGGATCGCGGCGGCAAGTATCAAGGGCAGCACGGCGTGACGCTGCCGAAGACCTGATCGCTGAACTGATAGCCGCGCTCGAAGAAACGCACACGTCAAACGCTTGTCGAAAGACCGCTGGTTCCGGGATTGCTTCCCGGGCAGCGGTCGTTTCCATTTGGAGATTCGCCCCATGAAGTTCCGCTTCCCCGTCGTCATCATCGACGAAGACTTTCGCTCCGAGAACATCTCGGGTTCCGGCATCCGGGCGCTTGCCGAGGCGATCGAGAAAGAAGGCGCCGAAGTCCTCGGCCTGACGAGCTACGGCGACCTCGCCGCGTTCGCGCAGCAGTCGAGCCGCGCGTCGTGTTTCATTCTGTCCATCGATGACGACGAGTTGCTGCCTTATGCGGACAACGTCGTTGTGGAAGGCGATACCCCGGAACTCGCTTCGGCGATCGTCGCACTGCGCGCGTTCATCAACGCGGTGCGCCGCCGCAACGCCGATATCCCCATTTTCCTGTACGGCGAGACGCGCACTTCGCGCCATCTGCCGAACGACATCCTGCGCGAGCTGCACGGCTTCATCCACATGTTCGAGGACACGCCGGAATTTGTGGCGCGCCATGTGATTCGCGAAGCGAAGGTGTATCTCGATGCGCTCGCGCCGCCGTTCTTCAAGGAACTCGTGCAGTACGCGGACGAAGGCTCGTATTCGTGGCACTGTCCGGGGCACTCGGGCGGCGTGGCGTTCCTGAAGAATCCGCTGGGACAGATGTTCCACCAGTTCTTCGGCGAAAACATGCTGCGCGCCGACGTCTGCAACGCGGTGGAAGAGCTCGGCCAGCTGCTCGATCACACCGGCCCGGTCGCGGCTTCGGAGCGCAACGCGGCGCGCATCTTCGGCGCGGATCATCTCTTTTTCGTGACCAACGGCACGTCGACGTCGAACAAGATCGTGTGGCACGCGACCGTTGCGCCGGGCGACATCGTGCTGGTCGATCGCAATTGCCACAAGTCGATCCTGCACGCGATCACCATGACGGGCGCGATTCCCGTGTTCCTCACGCCGACGCGCAATCACTTCGGCATCATCGGGCCGATTCCGCGCGATGAATTCAAGCCGGAAAACATTCGCAGGAAGATCGAGGCGAATCCGTTCGCGCGCGAGGCGCTCGAGAAGAACCCGAAGATCAAGCCGCGCATTCTGACGATCACGCAGAGCACGTACGACGGCGTCATTTATAACGTCGAAATGATCAAGGACCTGCTCGGCGACCTGCTCGACACGCTGCACTTCGACGAAGCGTGGCTGCCGCACGCCGAGTTCCACTCGTTCTATCAGGACATGCACGCGATCGGCGCGGGCCGTCCGCGCACCGGCGCGCTCGTGTTCGCGACGCACTCCACGCACAAGCTGCTCGCCGGCATTTCGCAGGCGTCGCAGATTCTCGTGCAGGACAGCGAGAACAGCACCTTCGACCGTCATCGTTTCAACGAGGCGTATCTGATGCACACGTCCACTTCGCCGCAATACGCGATCATCGCTTCGTGCGACGTCGCGGCCGCGATGATGGAAGCGCCGGGCGGCGAGGCGCTCGTGGAAGAATCGATCGCGGAGGCGCTGGATTTCCGCCGCGCCATGCGCAAGGTCGACGACGAATACGGCGACGACTGGTTCTTCAAGGTCTGGGGCCCGGACGCACTGGCCGAGGAGGGCATCGGCGACCGCGAGGACTGGGTGCTGAAGCCCAACGACCGCTGGCACGGCTTCGGCCCGCTCGCGGAAGGCTTCAACATGCTCGACCCGATCAAGGCGACGATCATCACGCCGGGACTCGACGTGGACGGCGAGTTCGGCGACAACGGCATTCCGGCCGCGATCGTCACGAAGTATCTGGCGGAGCACGGCATCATCGTGGAGAAGACGGGTCTGTACTCGTTCTTCATCATGTTCACGATCGGCATCACGAAGGGCCGCTGGAACTCGATGGTCACCGAACTCCAGCAGTTCAAGGACGACTACGACAACAACCAGCCGCTGTGGCGCGTGCTGCCGGAGTTCGTCGCGCAGCATCCGTCGTATGAGCGCATCGGCCTGCGCGATCTGTGCGAGCAGATCCACAGCGTCTATCGCGCGAACAACATCGCGCGTCTGACCACCGAGATGTATCTGTCCAGCATGGAGCCGGCGATGAAGCCGTCCGAAGCGTTCGCCAAGCTCGCGCATCGCGAGATCGACCGCGTGCCTATCGACGAGCTCGAAGGGCGCGTGACGTCGATCCTGCTCACGCCGTACCCGCCGGGCATTCCGTTACTGATTCCGGGCGAGCGGTTCAATCGCACGATCGTCGATTACCTGCGTTTCGCGCGCGAGTTCAACGAACGCTTCCCGGGCTTCCACACGGATATCCACGGGCTGGTGGGCGAGATGATCAACGGGCGTGTCGAGTATTTCGTCGACTGCGTGCGGGATTGATGTGATGTGCAAAAGCAAACGGCCCTCGCGGGCCGTTTGTTTATTCGAAGCGCGATGACAGCTTAAATCAAACCTTCCGCCTTCATCGCCGCCTGCACGCCAGGGCGCGCACCGACGCGCGCCTGATAGGCGGTCAGCGCAGGCCACTTGCCGAGGTCGAGATCGATGTGCTTCGCCCAGCCGAGCACGGTGAAGAGATACGCATCGCCGATGCTGAATTCGTTGCCGAGCAGATACTGCTTGTCGTCGACTTGCTGCGCGACGTAGGTGAGCCGGCGCTCGAGGTTGGCCATCGCAGCCGCCTTCCAGTCGCTCGACGCGGCCGGATTGAAGAACGGCGAGAAGTTCTTGTGCAGTTCCGTGCCGATGAACGTGAGCCAGCTTTGCAGGCGATAGCGCGCCATGCCGTCGCTGAGCGGCGCGAGATTCTTCGCCGGCGCCTGGTCCGCGACGTACTGCATGATCGCCGGGCCTTCGGTCAGCAATTCGCCGCTGTCGAGCAGCAGGGCGGGAACGTAGCCCTTTGCGTTGATCCGGTTGAAATCCGCGCCGCCCGCGGTGAGCTTGGTCTTCAGATCGACGGCTTCGACTTCGTACGGCAGCCCCGATTCTTCGAGGACGATGTGCGATGCAAGAGAACAGGCGCCTGCCTTGTAGAACAGTTTCAAAACAATTTCTCCAGGATAAATCGGCACGATTATGAACGATGTCGTGCGCGCGCAGCATCCGCTATCACGAAACTCATTGTGTCGCCGGGTGAAAGACCGCGGCCGACCCGACTTCAGTCGAGAATGAAATCGCGCGTGATGGTGGACGGTTGTGGCGGCTGCACGAATGCCGGATCGGCCGCCATATCGTGCAGCGCGATCTCGATTGTCTCGCAGATCGCATTGAGCGCAAGATCGTTCTCCTCTACACCGAACGGATCTTCGATCTGCGCGGCGATCGCCTCGAGCGCCATGAACGCATACGCGACCAGCAGCGCGAACAGCGGCGTGAGCAGGCCCGCGCCATCGACGAGCCCGAAAGGCAGCAGGACGCAAAAGAGATAGATGGTCCGGTGGATCATCACCGAGTACGAGAACGGCAGCGGCGTCGCAGCGATGCGCTCGCATCCGCCGATCACGTCCGACAGCGCGTTCAGGTTGTGCTCGATGGCCAGCAGCGCGTAGCCGTCGATGGCGTTCTCGCGCCGGCGCTGCGCGACCCATTCGCCGAGCCAGACCAAAATCAGCGCGGGACGGTACTTCGCGGCGGCCACGCGCGCGTGCAGTTCGGGCGGCAGACGCGGGGCGAGATCGGCGAGCGCATCGGTGCCGCGCAACTGATGGCGCAGCGCATGCGCCAGTCCGCCGAGCGCCGCGAGAAAGCGCCGCGATTGAGCCGGATCGCGTGGCTCGGGCAAGGACAACACTTGCTGTCCCAGCGCGCGCGACGTATTGAGCAGCGCGCCCCACAGCTTCCTCCCTTCCCACCAGCGTTCGTAGCTCGCGCTGTTGCGAAAGCCGAGAAACACCGCGAGCGCGATGCCGACGAGCGCGAACGGCGGGGTGCCGAGTCCCATCGGATATCGCCGCATGTGGTCGTGCATGAAGATCGCCGCCACCGAGAGCGCGAAGATCAGCCCGAGACGCGGCAGCAGTTGCGGCAGCACCGAGCCGCGCCATACAAATAGCAGCCGGAACCAGTTAAGCTTGGGGCGGATGATCATTTGCGGGCTTGTCGACAAACGAGCGGAGACGAGCTTCCGATTATCTCGAAAATGCCGGGTGTCGCGGAGAGACACGACGCCGCGCCGGAAAACAAAAAAGGCCATCCTTGCGAATGGCCTTCAATGTTACGGGCGTCATGAGGCGATCGGCGCGATCAAAGCGCCGCGCGCGCCGCCTGTGCCGCCGCACGAACCTGATCCGGCGCCGTGCCGCCCACGTGATTGCGGCTCGCGACCGAGCCTTCGAGCGTCAGGTAGCCGAACACGTCCTCGCCGATCAGATGCGCGACGTTCGGCAACTCCTTCTTCATTTCTTCGAGCGACAGATCCGCGATATCGCAGCCGCGATCGTCACAGATCCGCACCGCGTGCGCGACCGCTTCGTGCGCATCGCGGAAGGGCAGGCCGCGCTTCACGAGATAGTCCGCGAGATCGGTCGCGGTCGAGAAGCCTTGCAGCGCCGCCGCGCGCATCGCGTCCGGCTGGACCGTGATGCCCGCCGCCATTTCCGCGAAGATGCGCAGCGTGTCGGCGACCGTATCGACGGTGTCGAACAGCGGCTCCTTGTCTTCCTGATTGTCCTTGTTGTACGCGAGCGGCTGGCCTTTCATGAGCGTCAGCAGCGCGATCAGATGACCGTTGACGCGGCCGGTCTTGCCGCGCGCGAGCTCGGGCACGTCGGGATTCTTCTTTTGCGGCATGATCGACGAACCCGTGCAGAAACGGTCCGCCAGATCGATAAAGCCGACGCGCGGGCTCATCCACAGCACGAGCTCTTCGGAGAAGCGCGATACGTGCGTCATGACGAGCGCGGCCGCCGCAGTGAATTCGATCGCGAAATCGCGATCCGACACCGCATCGAGCGAATTGGCGCAGACGCCGTCGAAGCCGAGCGTCTTCGCCACCGCGTGACGGTCGATCGGGTAGCTCGTGCCCGCGAGCGCCGCCGCGCCCAGCGGCAGGCGGTTCACACGCTTGCGCGCGTCCTGCATGCGCTCGGCGTCGCGCGAGAACATTTCCACATACGCGAGCAGGTGATGCCCGAAGGTGACCGGCTGCGCCACCTGCAGATGCGTGAAGCCGGGCATGATGGTGCCGGCGTGTTTCTCGGCCATGTCGATGAGCGCGAGACGCAGGTCCTTCAGCAACTCGCCGATGCGGTCGATCTCGGCGCGCAGCCACAGACGAATGTCGGTCGCGACCTGATCGTTGCGCGAGCGGCCGGTGTGCAGGCGCTTGCCCGCATCGCCGATCAGCGCGGTCAGACGCGCCTCGATGTTCAGGTGCACGTCTTCCAGATCCAGCTTCCACTCGAACTCGCCGCGCTCGATCTCGCCCTTGATCTGCGTCATGCCGCGCTCGATGGCGGCGAGGTCGTCGGCGCTGATGATCTTCTGCGCGGCAAGCATCGACGCGTGCGCGAGCGAGCCCTGAATGTCGACGAGCGCGAGGCGTTTATCGAAGAACACCGACGACGTGTAGCGCTTGACGAGCTCCGACATCGGCTCGGAGAAGCGAGCCGACCAGGCCTCGCCTTTTTTGTGGAGTTGGGACGTCATGGTGATGTGATCTGCGGTGGGTTTGCGTGCGGTTTGCTTGCCGGGCGGCTTTCTGGCAAGCCGGAAGCCTACGATTTTAACAAATGCCGTTACTGCTCCCCGACGAGAATCACGAGCTTCAGATCCTCGCGATGCGCCGGCTTGAACGTGATCTGATTGAACACGACGCGCCCGCGCGCCGGATGATCGAACGCGCGCTCGCCGCCTTCGCGCTCGAACACGTCCTGCGACGCCCAGTAGCGCGCGAAGGGATCGCTCGCGGCGGAGAGCGAGTCGATCAGCGCGCGGGTCGGGGCGTCGTTCAGATGGCGGATCGAATCTGCCCGGAATTCGGCGGCGAGGCGCCGCGCGCGCGTGTCCCAGTCGACGATCAGCGCGCGCGCCGCCGGCGATGTGAACGTGTAGGTCAAAAGATTGCGGTCGTTCGCGCCGTCGAGCCAGCCGACGAACAGCGCCGCCGCGTGCTCGTTCCAGCGCAGCGCGTTCCACTGGCGATCGAGCACATAGGCCGGCGCACCGATCAGCCCGACGGTCTGCAGGAGCGCGGCGGGCGCGTCCTGCGATGCGGGATCGGGCTCGGCGGGATCGCGCTGGGCGGCAAGCTCGAACAGATATGCGCGTTCGGCGCGCGACAACTGCAACGCGACGGCGATGCGCGCGAGCGCATCGGCGGACGCCGACACCGGGCGGCCCTGCTCGATCCAGGTGTACCAGGTCGGGCTCACGCCGCAGAGCGCGGCGACTTCCTCGCGGCGCAGGCCCGGCGTGCGGCGGCGCGGCCCGGGCGCCAGGCCGACGGCCTGCGGCGTGAGCCGCTCACGATGCGCGCGGATAAAGTCGCCGAGCGCGCGGGCGGGGGTTTCGGCGAGCGGTTCGTTCTTGTCGGACTGGATCATGCGTGGCAGGTGGTTCAGATACCAGAATAATTGCTCAGCTTGTACTGGTACAAAGCGGGCTCTATTGTAGCGGCAGAGCTTCCCCACACCGCACCGGAGACCCTAATGAAACACCACGATCAGGTCGCAGACGCGTTCGGCAGCACTGCCGCCGCCTATCTCACGAGCGCCGTCCACGCGAGCGGCGCGGACCTGCAGAATCTCGCCGCGACCTTCGCGGCCACCTGCGGCAACGCGCGCGTGCTGGACATGGGCTGCGGCGCGGGTCACGCGAGCTTTGCGATCGCGCCGCACGTTCGCGAGGTGGTCGCGTACGACATCGCGCCGCAGATGCTCGCCACCGTGGACGCCGCCGGGAAGGAGCGCGGACTCGCGACGATCCGCACCCAGCAGGGCGCCGCCGAGACGCTGCCTTTCGACAACGGCACGTTCGACTGGGCCGTGAGCCGCATGAGCGCGCACCACTGGCGCGACGTGCCGGCGGCATTGAAGGAAGTGCATCGCGTGCTGAAGCCGGGCGGGCGGCTCAGGTTCATCGATATCGCCGGCATCGACGATCCGCTCTACGACACGCACATTCAGGCAGTCGAAATCCTGCGCGATGCATCGCATATCCGCGACTATCGCGCGGACGAATGGATCGCGATGCTCGACGCCGCCGGCCTCGACGCGCGCGTCTCCGAGCGCTGGCGCATTCCGCTGGAGTTCGATGCGTGGGTCACGCGCATGCGCACGCCACCGGAGCGCGTGACCGCGATCCGGTCGATGTGGACGAGCGCGCCGGATGAAGTGCGCCAGTACTTCGGCGTGAAGGAAGACTACTCGTTCGAACTCGACGCGATGATGATCGAGGCGACACGAAGGGACTGAGAAGGAGAACGGCGTCGTGCCTGGAAAGCGCACGACGCCGCGAGACATCAGCCGGTATTGCGCAGGCCCGCCGCGATGCCGTTGATCGTCAGGTGAATCCCGCGCCGCAGCCGCACGTTTTGATCGCCCGCGCGGTGACGCTTCAGCAGTTCCACTTGCAGGTGATTGAGCGGATCGAGATACGGGAAGCGGTTCTTGATCGAGCGCGCGAGCAGCGGATTGTCGGCGAGACGCTCGCCTTTGCCTGTGATCTCCGCGAGCACGCTCGCCGTGCGCTCGTGCTCCGCGACGATCTTGTCGAACACGGTCTTGCGCAGCTTCTTGTCGGTGACGAGCTGCGCATAGCGCGATGCCACCGCGAGGTCGGTCTTCGCGAGCACCATGTCCATGTTCGACAGCAGGTTCTTGAAGAACGGCCAGGTCTTGTGCATCTTGCGCAGCGTCGACAGACGCTTGGCGCGTTCTTCGTCGGAGCCGGACTTGTCGAGATACGCCGACACCGCGCTGCCGAAACCGTACCAGCCGGTCAGCAGCAGGCGACATTGCCCCCACGAGAAACCCCACGGTATCGCGCGCAGATCCTCGATCTTGCGTTGCTTCGGGTCCTGCAGCTTGCGCGACGCCGGCCGGCTGCCGATGTTCAGCTCCGCGATCTCCGAGATCGGCGTGGACAGGAAGAAGTAGTCGGTGAAGCCGGGCGTTTCATAAACGAGCGCGCGATACGCGGCCATCGCCGAATCGGAAAGCGTCTGCATCGTCGCTTCGAATTGCGGCAACTGCGCGGGCGCGTTCTCGTGCGGCAGGATCGACGCTTCGAGCGTCGCCGCGACCACGGTTTCCAGATTGCGCCGCCCGATTTCCGGATTGCCGAACTTGCTCGCGATGACTTCGCCCTGCTCGGTCAGGCGGATTTGCCCGTCGACGGTGCCGGGCGGCTGCGACAGGATCGCCTGATACGTCGGGCCACCGCCGCGACCGACCGTGCCGCCGCGCCCGTGGAACAGGCGCAGCGTCGTGCCGCGTTGCTTGAACAGCGTGACGAGGGCCAGTTCCGCGCGATACAGCTCCCAGTTCGAGGTGAGGAAGCCGCCGTCCTTGTTGCTGTCCGAATAGCCGAGCATGACTTCCTGCTCGTTGTCCTGATTCTCTATCAGCTTGTCGATGCCCGGCAGCGCGAAGAACTCGCCCATGATGACCGGCGCATTGCGCAAGTCCTCGATCGTCTCGAAGAGCGGAATCACCATCAGGCCGTCGCGCGGGGAATCGTCCTTCGCGCCCAGGAAGCCGCGCAGCACGCCGGTTTCCTTCTGCAGCAGCATGACTTCGAGCAGGTCGCTGACGGTTTCCGTGTGCGAGATGATGTAGTTGCGCACCGCGCGCGCGCCATACTTCTCGCGCGTTTCACGTGCCGCTTCGAGCACGCCGAGTTCGCTTTTCGCGAGATCGGAATACTGCGCGTAGGGCAGGCGCAGCGGACGCGGCTGCGCGAGTTCCTTCAGCAGCACCGCGCGCTTCTGCTCTTCGGTGAGCGCCGCGTAATCCGCCACGACGCCCCCACGCGCGAGCAACTCCGTGACGACCGCTTCATGAATATCCGAACTCTGCCGCAAGTCGATGCTCGCGAGATGGAAGCCGAAGACTTCCGCCGCGCGCGCCAGCGGCGACAGGCGCAGGATCGACATCGAAGCGCCGTGATGCTCGGCGAGCGAATTGATCAGCACGTGCAGGTCGCGCACGAATTCCGATGCGTCGGCGTAAGGCGTCGCGCGAATCTGCGGCGCACCGGGGCCCGCGCTGCGCACGGCGACCACGCCTTCGCCCAGACGCACGCGCGCGCTCGCGGCGAGCCGCGTATAGATGCCGATCAGCGCGCGCCGATACGGCTCGTCCCTGCGATGCGGCGACTGGTCGGGCGAGGCATCGGCGAGCGCCTTCAGGGCGTCGCTCGAACCGGCGAGCAGATTCGACACGGACAGTTCCGCGCCGAGCTTGTGCGTTTCTTCCAGATAGTGCTCGAAGATCACGATGGCTTGCCGCGTGATCGCGGTTTCGAGCGTCTCGCCGGTGACGAACGGATTGCCGTCGCGGTCGCCGCCGATCCAGCTTCCCATCTGGAAGAACGGCGGCAGCCGCACGGGCAGGCCGTGCTCGGCCAGTGCGCCTTCGATATCGGCGTAGAGCGCGGGAATCTCGGCCAGGAAGGTCGCGCGATAGTAGGACAGCGCGTTGTCGATTTCGTCGGTGACGGTCAGACGCGAGTCGCGCAGCATGCGCGTCTGCCAGAGCGAGGTCACGCGCGCGCGCAACACGGCTTCGTTCTGCGCGCGTTCGCGGGCGGTCAGTTCCTGATCGCGTTCGGCGAGCAGGCGCGCGATGTCGTGCTGCCCGTCGAGAATGCTCTTGCGCGAGACTTCGGTCGGGTGCGCGGTGAGAACGGGCACGATCAGCGCATCGCCGAAGAATTTCTCCAGCAGCTTGCGCGTCGCGCTGACGTTCTTGTGCTCGCGCATGCGCTCGATCGCGTAGGCGATCGTGCCCGGCTGCGAACCGGAGCCGGCGAGCGCGTGAATGCGGCGGCGGCGATTGTGATGACGGTCTTCCGCGATGTTCGCCAGATGCGAGAAATAGCTGAACGCGCGCACGACCGACACCGTCTGCTCCGGCGACAGCGCGCGCAGCTTCTTCTCGAGCGACTGCGAGGCTTCGACATCGTCTTCGCGGCGGAACTTCACGGCCGTCTGACGAATGGCTTCGACCACGTCGAAAACGGCGTCGCCTTCCTGCTCGCGCAGCACTTCGCCGAGCAGACGGCCGAGGAAGCGGATGTCCTCGAAGAGCGGGCGATCCTTGTCGTCGCGCGTGCGGCTCGTGGTTTTCACGACGATTGCGCGTTTGGCGCTCGCCGCGCCGTTCGACCGCGGCGCTTTGGTTTTGCTCGCGGCAGGCTTCGCAGCGGGCTTCGCTGTCGCCTTGATGCCGGGTCGCGGCTTCGGCGCAATCGCGGCCTTCGACGCCTTCACGGCGGTGGCGGCCTTCGTGACGATGGGCGACGACGCCGCGCGGGGCGCGTCGGAGGAGGAAGACTTGGGCAATGCGGCGTTGCGGCGCGCCGGGCGAGCCGATCCAGAAGACGTCACGTTGGGTTCCTCTCAGAAGCTGCGAAGCCAGGGCACAACTACAGGATGCGGCCGACAAAAAGAAATCGCATCGAGAAACCGCATCGGGCGGGAAACCGCAGGCCGTGACGAACGGCCGTGCGTGAAATCGGCGACGCCATGTCGCGGCGTTCGCGGCGTCTCGAAGCGTTCAACGCGCGCGAGTCGGCCATGACTGCCGTTCGCATCGATGGAAACGCACCGCAAACGCCCCGAAAGGCACATCGGACAAGGCTTTCGCGCGCTGCCTGTCTGCAAGTGGACCCCGGCGTGCGTGCTACCATTGTTCGCTAATGTCTATTCATCCATCCCGTCATTCGATCGAGCATCAATGAATTCCGAGACGCATTCAACGACACCGCCCGCGAGCATAACCATCGCTTCGCGGGAAAGCCGTCTTGCCATGTGGCAGGCCGAGCATGTGCGGTGTGCGCTGCACAAATTATATCCATCTTGCGACGTGAAAATCCTCGGAATGACGACGCGCGGTGATCAGATTCTCGATCGCACCTTGTCGAAGGTCGGCGGCAAGGGTCTGTTCGTGAAGGAGCTCGAAGCCGCGCTTGCCGATGGCCGCGCCGACCTCGCTGTGCATTCGCTGAAAGACGTGCCGATGGAACTGCCCGAAGGCTTCGCGCTCGGCGCCATTCTGGAACGCGAAGATCCGCGCGACGCGTTCGTGTCGCCGCACTTCGAATCGCTCGAAGCGTTGCCGGCGGGAAGCGTGGTCGGCACGTCGAGCCTGCGCCGCGAGTCGATGATCCGCGCGCGCTTTCCTCATCTCGACGTGCGCCCGTTGCGCGGCAATCTCGACACGCGTCTCGGCAAACTCGACCGCGGTGAATACGCGGCGATCATTCTCGCGGCGGCAGGTTTGAAGCGGCTCGGTCTGGAAGCGCGCATCCGCGCTTTGCTGGATCCTTCGGAGAGCTTGCCGGCGGCGGGGCAGGGCGCGCTCGGCATCGAGATTCGTGCCGATCGCGCTGACCTGGCGGCGTGGCTGCAACCCCTGCACGATGAACCAACGGCGCTCGCCGTCGAAGCGGAACGCGCCGTGTCGCGCGCGCTCGGCGGCAGTTGCGAAGTGCCGCTCGCCGCGCACGCCGTATGGCGCGACGGCGCGCTGCATCTGCGCGGCGCGGTGTCGATGCCGGACGGAAAGCGCGTGTTGCGCGCGGAGGAAAGCGCGCAGGCGCCCGATCTCGCCGCCGCGCTCGCGCTCGGGCAGCGCGTCTCGTCCGA
Source organism: Caballeronia hypogeia (assembly GCF_001544875.2). Classification (GTDB taxonomy): domain Bacteria; phylum Pseudomonadota; class Gammaproteobacteria; order Burkholderiales; family Burkholderiaceae; genus Caballeronia; species Caballeronia hypogeia. The sequence goes on along the minus strand of NZ_FCOA02000003.1, from coordinate 447,556 downwards.
TCTCGAAGCGCAGGGCGCGATGCAGATCGTCGCCGCACTCACGACGATGAGCCGCACCGACGGCCCCAACACAGCGCCCACGGCGCCCAAGTCCTGATGGCGAGCGCACGCCGCGCCACCGTCGTCGTCACGCGTCCGGGCGGGCAGTCGTCCGAACTGCTCGCGCTTTTGGCCGACGCCGGCTTCGAAACGCTGGAGTTTCCGCTCATCGACATCGCGCCGATCGCCGACGATGCTCCGCTGCGCGCCGCGCTCGATCCGCTCCATTTGCCGCCCGCTGCGCCCGAGCGTTACGCGCTCGTCGTGTTCGTGTCGCCGAATGCGGTCGATCATGCGTTCAGCCGCCTCGGTGCGCCGTGGCCCGCCGATCTGCCGGTGGCCGTCGTCGGCCCCGGGTCGGTCGCGGCGCTCGGGCGGCAGGGCGTGCACGCGCCGTCGTATCGCGTGATCAGTCCGTCGACGGAACAGGCCGATCCGCGCTTCGACTCGGAAGCGCTCTACGCGTCGATCGAAGCGCATTTCGGCACGAACGGTCTTGCGGGCAAGCGCGTGCTGATCGTGCGCGGCGACGGCGGGCGCGAATGGCTCGCCGAGCGCCTGACCGAAGCGGGCGCGCAGGTCGAGAAATCCGCCGCGTATCGCCGCGTGTTGCCCGAGCCGTCGATGCAGAAATGGGAGCGCGTGCACGAGCTGCTCGCGGACCGGGCAAACGAGCGTCATGCGTGGCTGTTGACGAGTTCGGAGGGCGTGCGCAATCTCGCCGAGCTGGCGCACGAACATCTCACCGACGACGAAATCGTGCTGCTGAAGCACGTGCCGCTCGTCTGCCCGCACCCGCGCATCGCCGAGGCCGCGCGTGGAGCGGGTTTTGATAGGATTACGGTGTCCGGCGCGGGCGACGAACGCATCGCGCACGCGCTGGAAGCGCTGTTTCCGTCCGACCCCGCCCGCGCGGCCGCGCAGGCACAGACACCAGATGATCCGGAGGCCCACGCACAGGCGAGCGCGAACGCTTACGCTTCGAGCTCCAGTTCATCCGCGCCAGCCGACGCCGATCCGGCCAGCGCACCGGCCCACCGAATGGACCAACCAACGGCACAATCACGCATGACTGATTCGAACGATTCCAAGAAAGCTTCACCTCAGCCGAACGTGACACCGCCCTTGCCGCCGAACACGCCCTTCACGCCCTACGAGCAGCAGAAGCGTCGCGGCGGCGCTGGCGTCGTGTTGTTGTGGCTCGTCGTCGTCATCCTCGCGGTGGCGGCGGGCGCGGGCGCGTTCGTTCTGAACCGCAAATTCGATCGCGCCGACGCGCAGCTGTCGCAACGGCTCGCGCAGTCGGACGAGCAGAACGCCGACCTGCGCGCCAAGGCCGATCAGGCCGCGAGCGCGACCACGGCGCTCAACACGCAGCTCATCCAGATGCAAGGCAAGCTCGCCGACGCTGAAGCGCACAGCCAGGCGTTGCAGCAGCAGTATCAGGATCTCGCGGCCAATCGCGACGACTGGACCGTCGCCGAAGTCGAGCAGATTCTGTCGAGCGCCAGCCAGCAGTTGCAGCTGACCGGCAACGTGCAACTCGCGCTCTTCGCGCTGCAAAGCGCCGATACGCGCCTCGCCGCGACCACCGGCCCGCAGGTGGTCGCGATCCGCAAGGCGATCGCGCAGGACATCGACAAGCTCAAGGCCACGCCGACCACCGACCTGACCGGTCTCGCGATCAAGCTCGATACCGCCATCGATCAGGTCGACCAGTTGCCGCTTTCAGGCGAAGCGCCGATCGCGCGTTCCCGCGCGCAGGCCGCCGAGCCGGCCGACAGCGCGTCGATCGCGGCGGCGACCGGCGAGCCGCGCTGGAAAGTGCTGTGGCATCAGATCACGAGCGGCATTGGCCAGCAGTTGTCGAGCCTGGTTTCGGTGCGCCGCATCGACAATGCCGACGCCATGCTCACGTCGCCCGATCAGGGTTACTTCGTGCGCGAGAACGTGAAGCTGCGTTTGCTGTCGGCGCGCCTGTCGCTGCTCTCGCGCAGTGAGCCGACGCTCAAGTCCGATCTGCGCGCCGCCGACGCCGCGCTCGCGCGTTATTTCGATGCGTCGTCCAGGAAAGTGCAGGCCGTGCGCGATCTCGTGAAGCAGGTCGATCAGGCGTCGCTCGCGGTCGCCGTGCCGAACCTGAACGCCAGCCTCGCCGCAGTGCATCAGTTCAAGCGAGGCGGATGATGACGATTCGTGGACTGATCTGGCTCGCGCTGCTGTTCGCCGTCGCGGTGATCGTCGCGACGGTCGGAGGTTTCAACGGCGGGCAGATCCTGCTCGTGATGCCGCCGTATCGCGTGGACGTGTCGCTCAATCTGTTCGTCGTGGCGCTCGTCGTGCTGTTCATCGTGATCTACGCGATCATTCGCGCCGTGCGCGGCGTGTGGAAGATGCCGTCGCGGGTCGCCGCGTATCGCGCCCGCAGCAAGCTCGCGAAGGCGAATGCCTCCCTGCGCGACGCGGTCGGCCATCTGTACGCCGGGCGCTTCTCGAAAGCCGAGAAGGCCGCGCGCGATGCGCTTTCCGTCGATGACAACAAGGCCGCGGCCGGGCTGATCGGCGCGAGCGCGGCGCATCGTCTGCATGAGTACGCGCGTCGCGACGAATGGCTCGCGCAAGTGAGCGGCGCGGACTGGCAGGACGCGCGCCTGATGGCCACCGCCGACATGCGCGCCGATGGCCGCGACGCCGACGGCGCCCTGGTCGCGCTGACCGAAATGCAGGTGCAGGGCGGCAAACGCATTCACGCGCAGCAGATCGCGCTGCGCGCGCAGCAGCAGTTGAAGAACTGGGGAGAAGTGCTGAAGCTCGTGCGCATGCTGGAGAAGCGCGAGGCGCTGCATCCGGCGGTCGCGGTTCGGCTGCGGCAGGTCGCGGCGGAGAATCTGCTGCGCGACCGGCGCCACAATCCAGATGCGCTGATGGAGTTCTGGCAGTCGCTGTCGACGACCGAGCGTCAGTCGCCGCGTCTCGCCGACCTCGCAGCCGAACTGCTGATCGCGCTCGACCGTCGCGCGGAAGCGAAGAAGATCGTCGAGGATGCGCTCGCGCACAACTGGGACGCGCGGCTGTTGCGGCGTTATCCGGATTGCGTCGTCGGCGGCGACGCCTTCCCGCTGATCCAGCGCGCCGAGGCGTGGCAGAAGGAGCGCACGGAAGACGCCGACCTGCTCTTCACGCTCGGGCGGCTCTGTCTGCATCAGCAGTTGTGGGGCAAGGCACAGGCGTTCCTCGAATCGGCGCTCAAGCTGGCCGACAACGAACCGCTCAAGATCCGCACGCATCGCGCGCTCGCCCGTCTGCACGAGCAACTGGGCGACACGGAGAAGGCCGCGGAACACTATCGCGCGAGTGCGCTGGCGATGAACGTCGTCTGATCCGGCCGGTTGCATCGGCGCCTGGCAACCAAGCCGCATGAGCGTTCGTTCATGCGGCTTGTTTATTGCTTGGGCCCGTTTCCAATGGTTACGCAGTGTCTGTGCGGCAGCGTACGGCCATGCTGGGGGTGCCGTGGTCTAGTTTCCGACTACCAAATACAGATTGGCGCCCGGTGCTCCAAAAACGCGGATTTGCTCCGCGGATATCGTGACTCCCCGGCGACCACACAGATCGGAGGCGGAAGTGAATCAGCGGTTTCGCAGGTTGCTCGGCTTGGCGCTCGTCGTTTTTCTGTCGTGGCCCGATACATCGCATTACTTCGCGCAAGGGATCATCACGAGTGCACCCTGGACCGGCACCTGGTCGGTCGCACCCTCCACCACGCCCGATCCCGGATTCAACAATCAGACGATTCGTCAGATCGTGCATACGAGCATCGGCGGCACGGCGGCGCGCGTGAAGTTCTCCAATCTGATGGGCGCGCAGCCGATCACGATCAGCGACGTGCATATCGCTCGCCGCGCGAGCGCCGAACGCACGGTCGCGGGCACCGATCGCGCCGTGACCTTCAACGGCCAGCCCAGCGTGACGATTCCCGCCGGCGGCTCGGCGCAGAGCGACGCCGTCGCGTTCCAGGTGCCGGCGCTCGCCGACATCGCCGTGAGTTTCCATATTCCGTCGCAGACGCCGCCGGGTTCCACCGGCCACATCGACGGCATGCAGGACGTGTACATCGCGCCAGGCGATGTCAGCGCCGACCCGGCGTTCACCGGCGGCGTGGCGAACGCGGCGGGCGGCCAGTCGTACTATTTCCTCACCAACGTCGACGTGATGAACGCCTCGGCGACCGGCTCCGTGGTCGCGTTCGGCGCATCGATCACGGACGGGCTTTCTTCCACGCCCAACGCCAACAACCGCTGGCCGAATCTGCTCGCGACGCGCCTGTCACGCGCGGGCATGTCGGTGGGCGTGCTGAACCAGGGCATCAGCGGCAACAACTTCTTCACCAACGACGCCGGCCCGTCAGGCCTCTCGCGCTTTTCCCGCGACGTGCTTTCGCAGGCCAACGTGAAGTGGGTGATCATCTCCGACGACGCCGTCAACAACCTCATCAGCGGCAATCCGCCGGACGCGCAGAAGCTGATCAGCGCCTATCAGCAGTTGATCCCGCAGGCGCATAACGCGGGTGTCGGCGTGATCTGCTCGACGCTGACGCCATTCGAAGGCGTCGGGGATTGGACGCCAGCCATCGAAAGCACGCGCGAGGCCGTGAACGCGTTCATCCGCGGCGGCAGCAGCGGCTGCGACGCCGTCCTCGATCAGGCCGCGATTCTGGGCGGCAGCTCGTCATCCTTCATCGCCGCTTACAACAGCGGAGACAATCTCCATCCGAGTGTGGCGGGCCTGCAAGCGATCGCCAATGGAATCGATCTGAGCTGGTTCGCCGCGTTGCCGTCGATCAGCGCGCCGGCCGCGTGCGGACGGATCGCGACCGGCGAGGGGCTGTCGGTCGGGCAGGCATTGTCCGCATGCAGCGGCGACGCGGCGGTGGGGCTTGGCGATGACGGCTATCTGGCGGCCGGAGTCGGCGGCGTGCCGAGCTGGTCATCGCAGATTGCGGGTACGCCTGGTGTCGAGGTCCGCATGCAGGAAGACGGCAATCTCGTCATGTACGACAGCAACGGCGCGATGGTGTGGCAGACGAAGACCGCGGGCAATCCGGGCGCGTACGCGATGATCCAGACCGACGGGCATCTGGTGATCTATTCCGCGAACGGCACGGCGCTGTGGTCCAGCGCGGGATGAGAGCGAAGACGAGGCCGCGCGTGAATGGGCGCGGCCTGCGGAAAGATCAGTAAGTCGGCACGGAAGGATCGACCTGGCGCGACCAGGCGTCGATGCCGCCGTACAGGTTGAAGGTCTTCGTGAAGCCGCGCGATTCGAGGAACATCGCGACCTGGGCGCTGCGCGCGCCGTGATGGCAGATGCAGACGATCTGCGCTTCGTCGTCGAGCTCTTCGCTGCGCGCGGGGATGTCGCGCATTGGAATCGACACGATGTTGTTCATCTTCGCCGTCTGGATTTCCCAGGGCTCGCGCACGTCGAGCAGGACGGGCGCGGGGCGGGAGGAATCGGCAAGCCACGCGGCGAGTTCGGGTGCAGTCAGGTTTTGCATGGGAATTCCGGCAAGACAGGCGAAAGCGGGCCGACCCGCGGGCAGGCCCGGCTTCGCGCTTTGGACGTCAGAACTTGAACAGCGACGGATGCACCGCGTTCTTCAGCGGCGCGACGAGCGTCTCGAAGACATCCGACACGCGGAACTGCTTTTCATCGACGCGGGTGATGATCTGCGCCTTCATGACCGGCGCCTTGCCGACGAACGCGGCAATGCGCCCGCCGATCTTCAACTGCTCCAGAAATTCCTGCGGCATGACCGGCAGGCCGCCCGACACGCAGATCACGTCGTAGGGAGCGCTCTGAACCCAGCCGAGCGCGCCGTCGCCGGTCACCACGTCCACGTTCGTCACGCCGTTCGCGGCGAGGTTCTGCTTTGCGAAGGCGGCGAGTTCGGGCGAGATTTCGACCGTGGTCACGCTGCGGCCGCGATGCGCGAGCAGCGCCGCCATGTAGCCGGACCCGGCGCCGATTTCCAGCACCGTTTCGCCTTTGTGAATCGCCAGTTCCTGCAAAACGCGCGCCTCGACCCGGGGCGCGAGCATGATTTCGCCGCCGGGCAGCGGAATTTCGAGGTCCGCGAAAGCGATGTTGCGGTACGCGGCGGGAACGAAGTTCTCGCGCTTGACGATCGACAGCAGGTTCAGCACGTCCTGGTCCAGCACTTCCCACGGACGGATCTGTTGCTCGATCATGTTGAAACGCGCTTGCTCGATGTTCATGTTCTGTGTGCGTAAGGGCGACCGGAGCGACTGTGCCGCGGCCGATGGCGACTGGAAAAAGCGGGACTGGAAAACTTTGAGATTGTAGCAAAAGGACGGGTTTTGCCGCCCGTTCCGCGCTTTACGCCGCGCGGCTAGTGCGGCAATCGGATATCGAACTTGAAGGTGACGAGCCGCGCGAGCAGGATGAACGCCGTCGAAATCAGCACGTTGTAGATCGTATCGACGTCGAGCCGGTCGAGCCCGAGGTAAATCCAGCAGCCCGCGAACGCGCACACCGCGTAGGGACGCGAATCGCGCAGGATCAGCGGCACCTCGTCGCGCAGCACGCCGCCGAACACGCCGGTCACGACGCCCATCATCGTCGCGGTGAAGGCGGGCATCTGGGCGTCGAGGGCGATGGACGTGCCCGACACGCTGAAGAGACCGAGCCCGATCGCATCGGTGACGAGCAGGGCGCGCTGGTCGAACAGGCGCGAGGTGACGCGCAGGAACAGCGGCGCGAAGATCGACATCGCGAAGATGAAGAGGACGTAATCCTGATGCTCGACCCAGTAGAACGGGCGGCGCGACAGCAGCACGTCGCGCACCGTGCCGCCGCCGAACGCCGTCACGAGCGCGACGAGAAATGCACCCACCGCGTCGAGCCGGCGCTTGCGTGCCTCGATGAGTCCCGAGAAGGCGTACGCGAAGATCGCGAGCGCCTCCATGATGGAGATGGCGAGGGTAAGCCTAGGATGCACTTTCCGGCCCCGGTTTCTGACTCCTGCTGGAGCCCTTGTCCTGCGGATGATTGTGATGCCGCGGCGCGCCGCCCGGCTGCAGCAGCACGAGCACGGCGCCGGCGCCACCGTCGTTCGGACGCGCCTGGCAGAACGCGATCACTTCCTGCTTCTGCACCAGCCACGCGCGCACCTTGCCTTTCAGCACCGGCTCGCGGCCGATGGAGCCGAGCCCCTTGCCGTGAATCACGCGCAGGCAGCGCAGCCCGCGCTTCACCGCTTCACGGATGAATTCCGCCAGCGCCTCGCGCGCTTCCTCGCGGCGCATGCCGTGCAGATCGAGCTGCGCCTGCACGATCCACGCGCCGCGCCGCAGCTTCCTCACGACTTCCTGACTGATGCCGGGCCGATAGAAGGAAAGCGTCTCATCGATGTCGAGCAGGCTTTCCGGGTCGTATTCGTCGGAGAGCGCTTCCTGCAGCACGGCTTCCTCGTCGCGGCGGCTTTGCAGCGGCACGGGCGGAGGCGGCACGCGCGTGACGGTGGTGCGCGGCGGTGTTTTGAGCGGCTCGATCTCGCCGATCGCGCGACGGAACTCGCTCGCGTCGGCGACGGCCTCGCGTTCGGCGCGCGCCGCCGCGACGCGCTGCACCTCGCGCTTCTCGGCGCCGGCTTTCAGCGCGGTCTTGAGCGACGACAGGCCCGCGAAACCCTCGCGCTTCACGGCGGCAGCGAGCTCGCGCGCATCGGCCGGCTTCGGTTCGACGAGCGTGGCCGCGCGCGGCGCGTCCTTGCGTCGGACTTTCGGTTCGTTCGGGTGAGGGAGATTCTTCGGCATCGTTCGGCCAGCGGAAAAACGTCAGGGGTCGGGCGAGGCGCGCAGGCGCCGATCATGCCACGCGCGCGCCGCGCATCGAATGCCGCAGGGCGATACGCCGTCCGGCGCGCGCCGAAACGAAAACGGGCCGGCGGCGCGAACCGTGGCCCGTTGTTCTTTCAGTCGTTTCTGCGCTTTGTAGCGGGACGCTCACGCGCGGGCGACACACATTTTAATGTCTCGCCGCGCGTCTTCGCGCCCGCATTGCGCGTTCAGGCGTTTCAGCGATCCGCTTCGTGGCTCATCGAATGCGGCGTCGGCGTCTCGTTGATGGTCTCGAGATAGCGTTGTGCATCGAGCGCGGCCATGCAGCCGGTGCCCGCGCTGGTGATGGCCTGGCGATACACGTGATCCTGCACGTCGCCCGCGGCGAACACGCCGGGAATGCTGGTCGCGGTGGCGTCGCCGGTGGTGCCGCCCTTGGTGATGATGTAGCCGTTCTTCATTTCGACCTGACCCGCGAAGAGGTCGGTGTTCGGCTTGTGGCCGATCGCGACGAACACGCCCTGCAGCGCGATGTCCGTGGTGTTGCCCGATTGCGTGTCCTTGACGCGCAGGCCGGTGACGCCGGACTGGTCGCCGATGACTTCGTCGAGAACGTGATTCCACTTGATATCGACGATGCCTTCCTTTTCCTTCGCCAGCAGCCGGTCGATCAGGATCGGCTCGGCGCGGAACTTGTCGCGGCGATGCACGACCGTGACCTTCTTCGCGATGCCCGCGAGATAGATCGCTTCCTCGACGGCCGTATTGCCGCCGCCGATCACCGCGACTTCACCGTTGCGATAGAAGAAGCCGTCACACGTGGCGCAGGCGGAGACGCCCTTGCCCATGAACGCTTCTTCCGACGGCACGCCGAGATATTGCGCCGACGCGCCGGTCGCGATGATGAGCGAATCGCAGGTGTACTCGCCCGAATCGCCGATCAGGCGCATCGGACGCTCGTTGAGCTTCGCGGTATGGATGTGATCGAAGACGATGTCGGTGTTGAACGCGCGTGCGTGTTCTTCGAGGCGCTGCATCAGTTCCGGGCCTTGAACGCCCGACGGATCGCCCGGCCAGTTCTCGACGTCGGTGGTGGTCATCAACTGGCCGCCTTGCGCGAGGCCGGTGATGAGCAGCGGCGACAGGTTCGCGCGCGCGGCGTAGACGGCCGCGGAGTAGCCGGCGGGGCCGGAACCGAGAATCAGCACTTTGGCGTGTTTGGGCGAAGACATGATGATGGTCCGTTATTGATGGTCAGCGGAAGCGCGCCGTACAGCGGCACCGGCGCACTGGCCGATTACCTGCAACGCAGCAATCCCGCGCCGGTGCCGCTGCATGCCGCTGCGGGCCGGATTGCGCCGCGTGCTTCCTTTGAACCGTATTTAGGTGCAAAGAGAGGATTATAAAGGCCGCCGGAAAAGCCTTCCGAATGAACCTTTCAATCGCGTTGATAGGCGTTTGACGGGCGAAACGCGACGAAGCGCTCGCATGACGAGTGCGTGACGAGTGTTACAGGTTGCAAGAACGCGGCCGTTTTTGCGCCTTTCACCGCAATGCAGCGTTTACAATAGGTCACCGTTCCATGCGGCCCTTCACTGGCGCCCTTTATCGCCGCGAAGCCGCAAGCAAGCGACACAAAGCGACACCGAATCAATGGCCAAAGCTACTTATTCCGCGAGCCCGCAGGCGTTGCCGCACCGCATGTCGCGGCTCTTCACCGAGATTCGCTGGATTCTCCAGGTCGCCCTCGGACTGTTCCTCGTGATGGCGCTCCTCTCGTACAGCCGCAAGGATCCGAGCTGGACGCACGCGGTCAGCGTCGATCACATCGGCAACTGGGCAGGGCGCGTCGGCGCATATACGTCCGATATCCTGCTGCAGGTTTTCGGGTTGTCGTCGTGGTGGCTGGTCGTGCTCCTCGCGCGCCGCATCGTCGCCAATTACCGGAAGATCACGCAACCGCCGGTCGTCGCGGAAGATGCGCCCAAGGATCGCACGTGGCTCGCCGAAGCCTTCGCGTTCGTGCTCGTCCTGCTCGCGAGCAACGGCATCGAAGCGCTACGCATGTGGTCGCTCAAAGTGCAGTGGCGCCTGGCCGGCGGCGTAGTCGGCGATTTCGTCGCGCGCCACGTCTCGCATGCGCTCGGCTTCACGGGCGCGACGCTGTTCCTGCTGATCGCGCTCGCGATCGGCCTTTCGCTCTATTTCCGCTTCTCGTGGCTGTCGGTGTGCGAGAAGGTCGGCGACGGCATTCTCAACGCGATCACCGGCGCGCAACTGCGCCGCGAAGCCGGACGCGACCGCAAGCTCGGCGAGGCGGCGGCGTCGAAGCGCGAGGGCAAGGTCGTGCGTTCGCGCGAAAAGAGCGAGGATCACGAGCCGGTCATGATCGTGCCCGCCGCGCCCGCGCCCCCGCGCTCCGAACGCGCCGAGAAGGAAAAGCAGGTGCCGCTCTTCAAGGATTTGCCGGGAGACTCCACCTTGCCGCCGCTCGCGCTGCTCGACGCGCCGCCCAAGACGCAGGAGACCATCGCTGCGGACACGCTCGAATACACGTCGCGTCTCATCGAGAAGAAGCTGAAGGATTTCGGCGTCGAGGTGAGCGTGGTCGCCGCGTATCCGGGGCCGGTCGTCACGCGTTATGAGATCGAGCCGGCCACGGGCGTGAAGGGCAGTCAGATCGTCGGGCTCGCGAAGGATCTCGCGCGCTCGCTGTCGCTGGTGTCGATTCGCGTCGTCGAGACGATTCCCGGCAAGAACTTCATGGCGCTCGAATTGCCGAACCAGCGCCGTCAGACGGTCAAGCTCTCTGAAATCCTCGGCTCCGAAGTCTATGCGAACGGCGCGTCGCCGCTGACCATGGGGCTGGGCAAGGACATCGGCGGCAATCCGGTCTGCGCCGATCTCGCGAAGATGCCGCACCTGCTGGTCGCGGGCACCACCGGTTCGGGCAAGTCCGTCGGCATCAACGCGATGATCCTCTCGCTCCTGTACAAGGCGAGCGCGGATCAGGTGCGCCTCATCCTCATCGATCCGAAGATGCTCGAAATGAGCGTCTACGAAGGCATCCCTCACTTGCTGTGCCCGGTCGTGACCGACATGCGGCAGGCCGGCCACGCGCTCAACTGGGCGGTCGCCGAGATGGAGCGCCGCTACAAGCTGATGAGCAAGATGGGCGTGCGCAATCTCGCGAGCTTCAACACGAAGATCGACGAAGCGAAGAAGCGCGACGAAAAGATTCCGAACCCGTTCAGCCTGACGCCCGACGAACCGGAGCCGCTCACGCGCCTGCCGAACATTGTCGTGGTGATCGACGAGCTCGCCGACCTGATGATGGTCGTCGGCAAGAAGGTCGAAGAGCTGATCGCGCGCATCGCGCAGAAGGCGCGCGCGGCGGGCATCCACCTGATTCTCGCGACGCAGCGTCCTTCCGTCGACGTGATCACCGGTCTCATCAAGGCCAACGTGCCGACGCGCATGGCGTTCCAGGTGTCTTCGAAGATCGATTCGCGCACGATTCTCGATCAGCAGGGCGCGGAATCGCTGCTCGGCATGGGCGACATGCTTTACCTGCCGCCGGGCTCGGGCCTGCCGGTGCGCGTGCACGGCGCGTTCGTGTCGGACGAGGAAGTGCATCGCGTCGTCGACAAGCTGAAGGAGCACGGCGAGCCGAACTATATCGAAGGCATTCTGGAGGGCGGCCTCGCGGGCGACGGCGACGAAGGCTCGGCGGGCGCGGGCGGTGCGGGCGGCGCCGATGGCGAAGCCGATCCTTTATACGATCAGGCGGTCGAAGTCGTCATCAAGAACAAGCGCGCGTCGATTTCGCTGGTGCAGCGGCATTTGCGCATCGGCTACAACCGCGCGGCGCGCCTGCTCGAACAGATGGAGAACTCGGGGCTCGTGTCGGCGATGTCGTCGAACGGCAACCGGGAAATCCTGACGCCGGCGCGCGACGCGGAATAGGCATTACAGGGAGGACATAACGATGAAGCAACCTACGGGGCGCACCTTGATCAAGGCGGTCGGTGCGACGATCTTTTCGGCGTCGATGCTGTTCGCATCGCACGCGTTCGCGAGCGGCACGGAGCAGTTGAAGGCATTCGTGTCGCAGGTCAAGGCGGCGCGCGGCGACTTCACGCAGCAGGAAATCAAGGCGCCGGGCAAGACCAACAACGGAGCGACCTCGAACGCGGTGCCGACCAAGGGCGCCACCTCCAGCGGCACCTTCATGTTCGCGCGGCCGGGCAAGTTCATCTGGTCGTATCAGAAGCCGTACTCGCAAATCCTTCAGGCCGACGGCGACAAGCTCTACGTCTACGACAAGGATTTGAATCAGGTCACCGTGCGCAGTCTCGGCGGCGCGCTTGGCGCGAGCCCGGCGGCGATTCTCTTCGGCAGCAACGATCTCGACAAGAACTTCAACCTGCGCGACGCGGGCGAGAAGGGTGGAATCGACTGGCTCGAACTCACGCCGAAGGCGAAGGACACTCAGTTCGAGTCGGTGGGTATCGGCTTCAAGGACGGCAATCTGCAGGCCATGGAACTGCACGATGTGTTCGGCAACGTGACGCTGCTCACGTTCTCGAACATCCAGAAGAATCCGCCGATCAAGAGCGACACCTTCAAGTTCACGGTGCCGAAGGGCGCGGACGTGATCAACGGCTGATCCTCGCGGGGCGCTGAAGCGGCAACGTTGCGCCCCGATTCAATCGATGGCCGCGTGCGCCGCGGCCATGTCTTCCAGAAACGCTTCCACGATCTCCCGTTTCGCCGCGCGTGCGCCGCTCGCACCGCCCGCACGTTCGGCGCGCGTGACCATCTGGAACGCGACGCGATAGCGCATCGTCTTCGCGTTCAGCGGCGCGAGCAAACCTTGCTCGACATACGGCGCGGCGAAATGCTCGGGCAGATAGCCGAGATGCCGTCCCGAGAGCACGAGCATCGCGACCGCCTCCATGTTGTCCGCGACCGCGACGACATTGCGCGGCGTGAGTTCGCCCGCTTCGGGCAGCGGATAGCTTCGCCACGCCCAATCGTGCTCGAAGGCTTCGGTCGCGCGAATGCGGCCCGCGTGCGCAAAGAGCGGATGTTCGCGCCCACAATAAGCGAGCTGGTCCTCCGCGAAAATCTCCGTGTACTCCAGCGATGGCACGCGATGCCAGAAATATCCGATCGCCATCTGAATGCGCTCCGACAGCAGCATCTCCTCCAGTTCGCCCGGCGAGCGCACGAGCACCGCGAAGCGCACGGATTCGTCGCGCTGCCGGAATCGCGCGATCGCCTCGCTGACGCGCGCGTTCGCGCTCACAGGCGTGTTGCCGATCATCCCGAGCGTGAGCGTGCCGACGAGCGTCTTGCCGACGTTTCGCGCAGTCGAATCGAAGGTATCGATGGCCGCGAGCAGCGTCCGGCACGCCTCGACGAACTGTTCGCCGCGCGAGGTCAGCGCGAAGCCGCCGCGTCCGCGTTCGCAGAGCCGGTAGCCGAGGCGCGTCTCCAGCGTGGCGAGCTGCGTGCTGATGGTCGATTGCCCGACGTTGAGCGTCGCCTGCGCGGAAGAGACGCCGCCCGCATCGACGATGGCGAGAAACACGCGGATCAGGCGGAGGTCGAGGTCGGAAAGATGCGTGAACATGGGCGCCGGCGATACATCGATAAATATCGATGTTAAGTTAATTTCATCGCCATTTTATCTTTGTAGAAATGCGGCTATTAATTGGCGGGTCGAAACCTGCTCCCCATCTGACGCCATGAATACATCCTCGCCATCCTCGCTTTTCGCACCCGCCGAGCACTTCGACTCGCACTTCCTCCAACAGCGCGCCGAACGGCCGCAACCGCTTTCGGGCAACCAGATGCCGCGCTGCGGCGGCATCACGACGATGATGCGCCTGCCGCACGTCCAGTCGGCCGAAGGGCTGGATGCGTGCTTCGTCGGCGTGCCGTTCGACCTGGGCACGTCCAACCGCACCGGCGCGCGCTTCGGTCCGCGCCAGGTGCGCAGCGAATCGGTGCTGCTGCGCCCGTACAACATGGCGACGCGCGCCGCGCCCTTCGATTCGCTGCGTGTGGCCGATATCGGCGATGTCGCGATCAATCCGTATAACCTGCTCGATTCGATCGACCGTATCGAGCGCGCGTATCGCGAAATCCTGAAGCACGACTGCAAGCCGCTCACGCTCGGCGGCGATCACACCATCGCGCTGCCGATCCTGCGCGCGATTCACGCGAAGCACGGCAAGGTCGGGCTGATTCACATCGACGCCCATGCGGATGTCAACGACACCATGTTCGGCGAGAAGATCGCCCACGGCACGCCGTTCCGCCGCGCGGTGGAGGAGGGGCTGCTGGACTGCTCGCGCGTGGTGCAGATCGGTCTGCGCGGCACGGGCTACGAGGCCGGCGATTTCGACTGGTGCCGCGAGCAGGGTTTTCGCGTCGTGCAGACGGAAGAGTGCTGGAACAAGTCGCTCGCGCCGTTGATGGAAGAAGTGCGCGCGCAGATGGGCGATGGTCCGGTGTACGTCACGTTCGATATCGACGGCATCGATCCCGCATTCGCGCCGGGTACGGGCACGCCGGAAATCGCCGGGCTGACCGTGCCGCAGGCGCTGGAGATCGTGCGTGGGGCGCGCGGGCTGAACATCGTCGGGGCGGATCTGGTGGAAGTCGCGCCGCCCTACGATCCGTTCGGCACGACCGCGCTGCTCGGCGCCAACCTCGCTTTCGAGCTGCTTTGCGTGTTGCCGGGCGTCGAGTATCGCGCGGCGAAGTAAAAGGCCGTCCGCGGGCGGCGTTTCTCACCGCAATCACGCGTACGCGCGACGCCGTCCCGACACGAGCAGCAAATAGCACACGGCGCCGAGCGCGAGCGCGGGCAAGGTCGCGCCGAGATTCGGCAGCCACTGGTTGATTGCGTGATACGCCGCGATGCCGAGGCCCCACGCGACGAACGCGCTCACGTGCCAGCCGGCCGAATGACCATAACGCCCGTTGACGTCGGCGAGCACTGCGGCTTCGATGCGGCGCTTTCTCACGATGAAGTGATCCGCCAGCACGACGCCGAACAGCGGCGCGAACACCGAGCCGATCAGCAACAGGAAGTTCTGATATTTCCCCATCTCCACGACGAGCGCCACCAGCGTGCACAACGCGCCGAATGCGCACGAAAGCGTAGGCACGCTGGCGCGCGCCCAGAACGTGCCGGTCGATACGGCCGCCGAGTGGATGTCGGCGAAGGCGTTGTCGGTTTCGTCGATCAGAATCAGGAACAGCGCAATGCCGCCGCCCGCCTGCGCGAACGCGGTGGTCAGAAGGGCGTCGCCGCCGCCCGCCGCGAGCCCGTAGATCGCCCCGAGCGCATAGAACCACAGGTTGGCGATACCGTAGCCGAATAGCGTGCCGCGGAACGCGCCGCCCGGGCTGCGACCGAAGCGCGTGTAATCGGCGATCAGCGGGAGCCACGATAGCGGCATCGCCACGACCAGGTCGATGCCCGCGCCGAACGCCATTTCGCCGTTGCCAGGGCGCGTCATGAGCGCGCCGAGATCGTGCTTCGCGAGCAGATTCCACGTGAGCCAGCCGGCGCCGCCGAGCAGCAGCCACATACCCCAGGTGCGCAGAAAGCGCCGCACGAACGAAAGCGGTCCGCTTATCGCGAGCACCGTGGCGAGCGCGCCGAAGGCGAGCGTCCAGACGATCGGCGTCGAGAAGTGGAAGGATTGCTTCGCGAGCGCATCGGCGGAATCGCGCATCACGATGATCTCGAACGATCCCCAGCCGACGAGCTGGATCGCGTTCAGCACCGCCGGCACCGACGCGCCGCGCACGCCGAGCGTCGGCCTGAGCGACGACATCGCCGCGAGCCCCGTATCCGCGCCGACGACGCCCGCGAGCGCCAGCAGCAGCACGCCGATCACAGTGCCGATGACGATCGCGGCCAGCGCATGCGGCAGCGACAATCCTGGCACGAGCAGCGCGCCCGCCTGCGCGACGAGCAGCCCGATGCCGAGCGAAAACCACAGCGCAAAGGCGTCTCGCGTGCCGAAGGCGCGCCGCTCGGGCGGCACGGGCGTGAGCGGCGCGTAGGTGGAGCGGCTGCCGATATCGCCGGTAGTCTCTTGCTGCATGGGTTTGCGTCCCTATATTGTCTTGTCGAGCCGAACGTGCGGGCACGCCCGGCTGTCATAATTGTCCGATTCTGCGGTCGGATTGCCCCGCGCGACAACCTGGCCGAACGGCCGATGCACAGGTGCGCCGCAAAAGGGCAAGATTATCGCCGCGTTCGCCTCAACCGCGCTCGTACACCCGTCGAGCGACTTTGCGCATCCATTGCGCCCGACCAAGCACATGTTCGAAGAAAACCGTGGCACCGTTCCGCTCGCGGAGCGCTTGCGCCCCCGCACCATCGACGACGTGATCGGCCAGAAGCATCTGCTCGGGCAGAGCAAGCCGCTGCGCGTCGCGTTCGAATCGGGCGAGCCGCATTCGATGATTCTCTGGGGCCCGCCCGGCGTCGGCAAGACCACGCTCGCGCGCCTCATGGCCGACGCGTTCCACGCGCAGTTCATCTCGCTGTCGGCGGTGCTGTCGGGCGTCAAGGATATCCGCGAGGCGGTGGAGACGGCGCAGATTCATCGCGCGAACGGGCATCAGACACTCGTATTCGTCGACGAGGTGCATCGCTTCAACAAGAGCCAGCAGGACGCGTTCTTGCCGCACGTCGAGTCGGGCCTGTTCGTGTTCGTCGGCGCGACCACCGAGAATCCGTCGTTCGAGGTGAACAGCGCGTTGCTCTCTCGGGCGGCAGTGTACGTGCTGAAGAGCCTCGACGCCGACGAACTGAAGGAATTGCTCGAACGCGCGACGAAGGAACTCGGCGGCCTCACTTTCACCGACGAAGCCCGCGACGCGCTCGTCGGTTCCGCCGACGGCGACGGCCGCAAGCTGCTGAACAATCTCGAGATCGTCGCGCGCGCGGCGGCGCAGCAAAAACAGGGCGAAGTCGACGGCGCATTGCTCGGCAGCGCGCTCGCTGAAAACCTGCGCCGCTTCGACAAGGGCGGCGACGCGTTCTACGACCAGATCAGCGCGCTGCATAAATCGGTGCGCGGCAGCAATCCGGACGGCGCGTTGTACTGGTTCTGCCGCATGCTCGACGGCGGCGCGGACCCGCGCTACATGGCGCGGCGCATCGTGCGCATGGCGTGGGAGGACATCGGGCTGGCCGATCCGCGCGGCGCGCGCATCGCGCTCGATGCAGCCGAAACCTACGAGCGCCTCGGCTCACCGGAGGGCGAACTGGCGCTCGCACAGGCGCTCATCTATCTCGCGGTCGCGCCGAAGTCGAATGCCGGCTACAACGCGTACAACGAGGCGCGGCGCTTCGTCGGCAAAGACCAGTCGCGCGGCGTGCCGGTCCATCTGCGCAATGCGCCGACCAAGCTGATGAAGGAACTGGGCTACGGCCACGAATATCGCTACGCGCACGACGAGCCCGACGCCTACGCGGCCGGTGAAACCTATTTGCCCGAAGGCATGCGCGAGCCGTATTGGTATCAGCCGACGCCGCGCGGGCTCGAAGGCAAGATCGGCGACAAGCTCGCCCGTCTCGCAGAACTCGACGAAGCGTGGCGGCGCGAGCATCGGGACGAGAAGAAGCGTTGAAGCGCGCGCGGTTCGTTTCGCGCGCGGTCAAACTGCGTTTCGACAAGCGGTTCGCCAAACGCGCCCGTCGCCCGATGCCCGTGCGCTAAAATCGGCGTTTCCGATTACTTAACAAGCAGCCCCCGCCATGCTCGACATCCAACACCTCCGCAAAGACCTGGACGGCGTCGCGAAGCGTCTCGCCGATCGAGGCTACACCCTCGACGTCGCCGCGTTCGCGTCGCTCGAAGCCGAGCGCCGCGAGATCCAGACCCGCACCGAAGAACTGCAGGCGCGCCGCAACAGCCTCTCGAAGCAAATCGGCGCGATGAAGGGCCGTGGCGAGGACACCTCGGCGGTGATGGCGGAAGTGGGCGGCATTGGCGACACGATGAAGGAATCGGCGGCGAAGCTGGAGGACGTCCAGAAGCGTCTGTCGGACCTCATGCTGACGGTGCCGAACCTGCCGCACGAAAGCGTGCCGGTAGGCAACGACGAGACACAGAACGTCGAAGTGCGGCGCTGGGGCACGCCGCGCTCGTTCGACTTCGAGATCCGTGATCACGTGGATGTCGGCGCGCCGCTCGGCCTCGACTTCGAGACGGGCGCGAAGCTCTCGGGCGCGCGCTTCACGCTGTTGCGCGGGCAGATCGCGCGGCTGCATCGCGCGCTCGCGCAGTTCATGATCGACACGCACACGGAGCAGCACGGCTACACGGAGGCGTACACGCCGTACATCGTGAATCCGGAGATTCTTTACGGCACGGGTCAGCTTCCCAAGTTCGCCGACGACATGTTCCGTGTCGAGAAGGGCGGCGACGAGAACACGGTCACGCAATACCTCATTTCAACTTCAGAAATCTCGCTGACCAACACGGTGCGCGACAGCATTCTCGAAGCCGATACGCTGCCCGTGAAGCTCACCGCGCATTCGCCGTGCTTCCGCTCGGAGGCGGGCTCGTATGGCCGCGACACGCGCGGGCTGATCCGCCAGCATCAGTTCGACAAGGTCGAGATGGTGCAGGTCGTGGCGCCGGAGCATTCGTATGCCGCGCTCGACGAAATGGTCAGCCAGGCGGAGACGATTCTGCAGAAGCTGGAACTGCCGTATCGCGTGATCACGCTGTGCACCGGTGACATGGGCTTCTCGGCCGCAAAGACCTTCGACCTCGAAGTGTGGCTGCCGGCGCAGAACACGTATCGCGAGATTTCGAGCTGCTCGAATACCGAAGCGTTCCAGGCGCGGCGCATGCAGGCGCGCTTTCGCAATGCGCAAGGCAAGCCGGAGTTCGTGCATACGCTCAATGGGTCGGGACTGGCGGTCGGTCGCACGCTCGTCGCGGTATTGGAGAATTTCCAGAACGCGGATGGCTCGGTGACGATTCCGGTCGCGCTGCGTCCGTACATGCGCGGCGCGGAAAGAATCGAAGTTTCGGCGTGACGTTTATTTTCAAAATGGGGCTTGGAAACGTCAGAAGACTTCGATATACTTTCGTTCTTCGTTGAGCAACGACCCACTCAGCGAAGGCCGATCGAAGCAGAGCGAAAGTAAAGCGCGATTGGTAGACGGAGAGGTGGCAGAGTGGTCGAATGTACCTGACTCGAAATCAGGCGTACGGTTTTCCCGTACCGTGGGTTCGAATCCCACCCTCTCCGCCAAGACACAAAAAACCCCGCAAGTCGTGAGACTTGCGGGGTTTTGCTTTTGGGCTTGCGTGCGCTATCACAAGACGCTCCGCTTGGTCGAAGCGGAGCACATCCCTCAAGTCGTGCACCGCGCGATATCGAACCGCAGTTCCGGCTCTGGCACACCGCCATCATCGCTCGACGACTGCTGCACCTTCACGATCGATCCATAGCCCGAAGGCGTTAGCGTCACGAGCCACGCATTCGATCCGACCATCAGCTCCGTAGTGCCTTGATTGCGCCTCGTCTGCGCCGACGGAATCATGCGTTGCAGGCAACTCGAGATGTCCGACGCTGTTCGCGCCGACGAAACATGAATCACCGGCTTCGATGCGCGCAGCTCGGGGCCGCTCGTCGAACTGCAGGCGGCGAGGGCGACGACGCCCGAGAAAACCACGGAAATCAACGCAAATCGCTGCAAAGTCATTACCCTCCGGCAAGTCTGAATGCGGGCCACTAAACCACAAACGGGCCTTCATCACAAGCGTGGACGACGCTCGCGGCGCATCGAAAACACCACGCGCGAGGCCTCGAAATGCAGCGCCCAAGCGGCTTTGCAAGAGGCGGCGCTGCGCGGGAGTGCTATCATCGGGCCCATTGTCCTCGCGCCGCGCCTGCCCGAAACACCGGAAGAACTGCGCGCACGCGAGGCGGCACGAACCCATTCGCATTGCTCAATGGCTATCACGCTCAAGACACCCGCAGACATCGAAAAGTTGCGCATCTCCGGCCGCATGGCCGCCGAAGTCCTCGCGATGATCGCCGAACACGTCCGCCCGGGCGTAACCACCGACGAACTCGACGCCATCTGCAACCGCTTCATCGTCGACGAACTGAAGGTGATTCCCGCCAACGTCGGTTACATGGGCTTTCCGAAGACGGTCTGCACCTCGGTGAATCATGTCGTGTGTCACGGCATTCCCGGACCGAAAGAACTGAAGGACGGCGACATCATCAACATCGATGTCGCGATCATCAAGGACGGGTACTACGGCGACACGAGCCGCATGTACTACGCCGGCACGCCGAGCGCCGAAGCGCGCCGTCTGACCGAAACGACCTACGAAGCCATGATCGCCGGCATGCGCGAAGTGCGCCCGGGCGCCACGCTCGGCGACGTCGGCGCGGCGATCCAGAGCGTCGCGCATCGCGAGGGCTTCTCGGTCGTGCGCGAGTACTGCGGCCACGGCATCGGCCGCGTGTACCACGAAGATCCGCAGGTGCTGCACTACGGCCAGCGTGGCGCGGGCCTGCGCCTGAAGCCGGGCCTCGTCTTCACCATCGAGCCGATGATCAACGCGGGCCGCGCCGCCACGCAGCAGTCGCGTGACGGCTGGACCGTGACGACGAAAGATCGCTCGCTGTCCGCGCAATGGGAGCACATGGTCGCCGTCACCGAAGATGGCTTCGAAGTGCTCACGCCGTGGCCGGACGGCACCGGACAATACGCCGCGCCGTGAGTGTCGCAGCGCCATTCGTGTGCGCTGTAAAGCACTTTCCAGGATTTAGGAATTGACGGGTTCGCCCGTTCGGTTGAATCTATGCCAATGGCCCGCGCGCCGGACCGGCCGACAGAGCCGCACGCGCATGGAGCCTGAAAGCCAGAGAGAAATAGTCTGCATGAGCGCCCGCATGAGTCCCTCACTGACCGTCAGCCGCATCGCCGCGCAACAAGGTTCGGTTCTACGCGATCTTCGCACGGCTTCGCTGCGCGAAGCGCCGTACGCATTCGACGAAACGCTCGAAGATGCGTTGCTGGTCGAGCCGTCGTCTTTCGACCAAACCGCGGTGCTGCACGCAAACTCGCCGCGGCTCGCGACATTTCTGCTCTACACGGAAGGGCATGCCTGCGGTCTCGTACATGCGTACATCGAGGACGCGCCCGAGGCGCGCGCCTTCGTGAGCGCGTTGTGGGTCGCGCCGGCGGTGCGTCATTTGCGCGGCGGCGAGCTGCTCGTGAACGTCGCTTCGCAATGGCTCGCGGAGCAGGGCGCGGCCGAGGTGCATGCGTGGATCTCGGAAGAGAACCGCACCGCGATGCGCTTCTACGAGCGTCTGGGCTTCGGTCCCACCGGAGACCGCCGCGCCATGCCCTCCCACGCGGAAGAAGCCGAATCGCTCTTCGTGCTGCACATGCATTCCGAACGTCACGCATAGTCACGCTTGAGGCGCGTTCGCGCGCATTCCGTCCTCGCTTCGTGCGTGCATTCAGCACGCGCCCCTCGTTTTCGATAGCGTAAATCAGGCCTAAAAATTATGGCCGTGTGCGGCAACGCCTGTAAAATACGCAAAATTTTTGGCCGTTCTTATGTCGCTCAACAAAACGCCCTTTTTCGAACTGCGCAGCGGCTCCGTCGACACGCTTCTCTTCGTCGTCAAGACTTCCGACCTTGATGCCCTGCGCACTGAACTCACGCGGCGCTTCGAAGCGACTCCCGAATTCTTCGCGGGCGATGTCGTCGCCATCGACGTGCGCCGTCTTGCCGAAAGCGCGGGCGGCGCAGAAGGCGAGCGTGTCTCGCTCGCGGAACTCGAAAAGCTGCTGACCAGCGTGCGCATGCGTCCCATCGGCATCGTCGCGCTGCCCGCGCAGACGTGGGCGATCCAGTGGGCGAATCAGGGCGGCCTGCCGGTGCTCGAAGCGCGCGACCGGCGCGGCGCGCCCAAGCCTTCGGTCGATGAAGCGAAGCCCAACACCGAAGCCGCCGCGGTCATCGAAGCGGCGGTCGCGCAGGCGCCCGCGCCCGCGACACTGCCACAGCCGGCGACCATCATCGACCGTCCGCTGCGCTCGGGGCAGCAGGTCTATGCGAAAGGCGATCTCATCGTGCTCGGGCTCGTGTCGTTCGGCGCCGAGGTGATCGCGGAAGGCAATATCCATATCTATGCGCCGTTGCGGGGCCGCGCGCTTGCGGGCGTGCACGGCAATCTCGACGCGCGCATCTTCTGCACCTGTCTCGAGCCGGAACTGATCTCGATCGCGGGCATCTACCGGACGACCGAGAACCCGCTGCCGGCCGACGTGCTGAGCAAGCCGGTGCAGATCTGGCTGAGCGAAGAAAAACTGATGATCGAACCGCTGCGTCTGACCTGACGAGTCGTATCAGCTTGCGCGCCCGATGCCCTGGCGCGCGCTCGACTGCAACGCGAGCGGACCTATTTGACGAACACAAGGTACTTGTATGGCAAAAATCATTGTGGTGACTTCGGGGAAGGGCGGCGTCGGCAAGACGACCACCAGCGCGAGCTTCGCATCGGCGCTCGCATTGCGCGGCCACAAGACGGCCGTGATCGACTTCGACGTCGGTCTGCGCAATCTCGACCTCATCATGGGTTGCGAACGCCGCGTGGTGTACGACCTGATCAACGTGATCCAGGGTGAGGCGAACCTGCATCAGGCGCTCATCAAGGACAAGAAGTGCGAGAACCTGTTCATCCTGCCGGCATCGCAGACGCGCGATAAAGACGCGCTCACGCTCGAAGGCGTGGAGAAGGTCATTGAAGAGCTGGTCAAGATGGACTTCGAGTACATCGTCTGCGATTCGCCGGCGGGTATCGAATCCGGCGCGCTGATGGCGATGCACTTCGCCGACGAAGCGCTCATCGTGACGAATCCGGAAGTGTCGTCCGTGCGCGACTCGGACCGAATTCTCGGCATTCTGTCGTCGAAGACCAAGCGCGCGGTGGAAGGCAAGGAGCCGATCAAGGAACATCTGCTGATCACGCGCTACAACCCGAAGCGAGTGTCGGAAGGCGAAATGCTCTCGCTCAACGATATCCAGGAAATTCTGCGCATCGATCTGATCGGCGTGATTCCGGAGTCGGAAGCGGTGCTGCATGCATCGAACCAGGGCTTGCCGGCGGTGCATCTCGATGGCACCGATGTCGCCGAATCGTACAAGGACGTGGTGTCGCGCTTCCTCGGGGAGCAGAAGGCGCTGCGCTTCACGGATTATCAGAAGCCCGGTTTGCTGCAACGCATCTTCGGCACCAAGTAAGGGGACGCAATGTCGATTCTTTCGTTTTTGCTGGGCGAGAAGAAGAAGTCCGCTACGGTCGCGAAGGAACGCTTGCAGTTGATCATTGCGCACGAGCGCGCGGGTGGCAAAGCCGCCGCCGATTACCTGCCGGCGTTGCAACGGGAACTCGTTGCGGTGATTTCGAAGTACGTGAAGATTTCCGACGACGATATTCGGGTCAGTCTCGAACGTCAGGACGATCTCGAAGTGCTCGAAGTGAAGATCGAAATTCCGCAGGCGTAGCCTCTGCGGAAATGGGCGCGGGCGGTTGCCAACCGGTCGCGCGGGCGTATCGCCCGGAAAGCCAGGATTTCATGATCCTGGCTTTTGTTTTTGCGCGCGCTATCGTTTGCGCGTGCCAGATGGAGCGATTTCGCGGCCGATACGGATGCGCAGACGGGACGGGATCGCAGGAGGAAAGTGCGTCGGGCAGCGTCACACCGCGTAAGGCGATACGCAAAAACCGAGGCCAGAAAAAAGAACAGGCGCGAGGCTTTCGCCGGGCGCCCAAGAAACGCTCCCGACAGAATCAGGAGCGGAGAGGAGAAGGTTGCTGTTCGTCCAGCGCGTGAAGCGCGCCCGCACAAACAACATTAATTGTTCAGAGTGAGCGCTTTGGCGAAAGTTCAACTGGTTTGAAATTTATTTGCAGGCGCGCTGTTTGAAACCGCGCGCGGGCGATTTCAGGCCGTCAGCACCTCGAAGGCGAGCACGGCGAGGATCGCGCCGACATTGGCGATCACCGCTTCGAAGAGCACGCCGCGCCAGGTCGCGGGTCTGAATTTCACGGCGAGGAGCAAGGCGGTCAGCAGCGCAATGGCAATCATTGCGACGAGATTCGAACTCTCGAGATGAATACGCATGACGACCTCCTGAATGGATTGCGGAATAACTTTCCGCGCAGCGTTTTTGTCGAACTCGTTTTGAGTATAGGCAGCGCTACATTGACTGGAAAGCGGACAAAAAAGTCATTTTCCCGCCAGCTTGCCGACTGCACCCGGGTGTTAATTTAAATACCCGTCGATTCGGGGAATTTTCTCTCCGACGTAGGTACAAACCCCGCATGCGCGCCAGACATGTCCGTCGCGCGCCGAACCGCAGTTCGTGGAGCATTCGCCAAATGACTTCCCCGGCCACACGTTCCCTCGAAGTCGATTTCTTTCGGGGAATCGTGCTGCTCATTATCGCGGTGGACCATATAACGGGAAGTGTCCTGTCGCGCTTT
Organism: Caballeronia hypogeia; assembly: GCF_001544875.2. Taxonomy (GTDB): domain Bacteria; phylum Pseudomonadota; class Gammaproteobacteria; order Burkholderiales; family Burkholderiaceae; genus Caballeronia; species Caballeronia hypogeia. The sequence goes on along the minus strand of NZ_FCOA02000003.1, from coordinate 423,077 downwards.
ACGCTGCATCAATATGCGTTCTGTGATTCCGCCGAAGTATTCGTTTTTCTTGGAGGTTATGCGTCGGCGGCGGCTTATACGGCGCTTGCGACTCGCCGTAGCGATTCAGCCGCCCGCCGACGCTTTTTCAAACGCAGTTGGGAGATTTATCGCGCGTACCTGTTTACCGCGTCGCTGATGCTGATTGGCGGGGCGCTGCTGATGCTTCTCAAGGTCGATACGCCGATGCTCCAGTACACCGAATGGCCGAATTTCCTCGTGCGGCCGTTCGGGCTCGTCGCCGATATCGCGTTGCTGCGCCAGCAGCCGTATCTGTCGGCCGTGCTGCCGATGTATTCGGTGTTCGCCCTCGCCGTGCCGATGATCGTGCCGCTCGCGCAGAGGAAGCCCGTCGTCGCCATGTTCGGCAGCTTGCTGGTGTGGCTCGCGGCCGCGCCGCTGCTGCGCTTCTTGCCCGGCACGTACGGCGAGGCGTGGTCGTTCAACCCTTTCGCGTGGCAACTGATGTTCGTGACCGGCGTGCTCGCGCGAGTCCAGCCGATCAGCGACGAATTCCACGCCGGACGGTTCGCGCGCTGGCTGACCGCCGGCGCGATCGCCGTCGCGCTGACCTTCGCGTTCTTCAAGCTGTTCCTCGAAACCCAGGCACCGCCGGGATACATGAAGCAGAATCTCGCGACGCTGCGCATCGTGAGCTTCGCGGCGGTCGCGTGGGTGGTCGCGCGCGCGGTCTATGCGGGCTGGATCGGCAGGCTCGCGCGCAGGCTGCCGGGTGTCGTGACGATCGGGCAGCAGGGGCTCGTGTGCTTTATCGCGGGGACGTGCGTGTCGCTTGTCCTGGATTCGGCGTTGCGCGCGATGGGCGTGCTCGGGCTCAACCGCTATCCGTCGCACTGGATTCTGGGTCTGATCGCCGATGCCATCGCAATCGTAAGTTTGCTCGCGCTCGCGCGTTTCTGGGCCGACCGGAAGGCGATGAAGGCGGCGAGAGCCAAAGGCGCGGCGATCGAAAGGCAGACCGCGCCGCGCGTGCCGGCCATCGAGCGACGGCCGGTGCCGGCGCATGCCGGCAACCGGCGCGATCGCTAACGCGCCGGTTGCCGTTCCGGGCCTACTTCAGCGTGATATTGCGCGTTTCGCGCATGCATAGCACGGCGACGAGGCTCACGGCCGCCGCCGCCGACACATAGCCGCCCACCCACGTCAGCCCGCCGCGATTGGCGAGCAACTGCGCGATGTACGGCGCCACGGACGCACCCAGAATCCCGCCGAGGTTATACGCGACGCCCGCGCCGGTGTAACGCACGTTGGTCGGAAAGAGTTCCGGCAGGAGCGCGCCCATCGGCGCGAAGGTGACGCCCATCAGGAACAGCTCGATCGTCAGGAACAGCGCGACTTGCACGGTGTTGCCGCTGCCGAGCAGCGGCGCCATCGTGAAGCCCGAGAGGATCGCCAGCAGACAGCCGACGATCAGCACGGGCTTGCGGCCGAAGCGGTCGCTCGCGATTGCCGAGATCGGCGTGGCGATCGCCATGAACAGCACCGCGAAGCACAGCAGGCCGAGGAAAGTCTCACGCGCGAAATGCAGCTTGGCGACGCCGTAGGACAGCGAGAACACCGTCGAGATGTAGAAGAGCGTGTAGCAGACGACCATCGCGAACGCGCCGAGCAGCGTCGGTGCGAGATGTCGGCCGAGCAGTTCCGCGACCGGCACCTTGACGCGCTCCTCACGCTCCACAGCCGCGCGAAACGCCGGCGTTTCCGCGATTTTCAGGCGCACATACAGGCCCAGCGCGACCAGCACGGCGCTCACGATGAACGGCACGCGCCAGCCCCAGCTGCGGAATTGCTCGTCCGAGAGCGACAGCGCCAGGCCGAAGAACAGCCCGTTCGACGCGAGAAAGCCGATCGACGGCCCGAGTTGCGGAAACATCCCGAACAGGCCGCGTTTGCCTTGCGGCGCGTATTCGGTCGCGAGTAGCGCCGCGCCGCCCCATTCGCCGCCGAGGCCGATGCCCTGGCCGAAGCGCAGCACGCACAGCAGGATCGGCGCGAGGCTGCCGATGGAATCGTAGCCGGGCACGAAGCCGATCAGCGTCGTCGAGAGGCCCATGACGAGCAGCGAGGCGACGAGCGTCGATTTGCGGCCGATGCGGTCGCCGAAATGACCGAACAGGAACGAGCCGATGGGCCGCGCGAAGAACGCGATGCCGAACGTGACGAACGCGGAGAGCGCCTGCGCGGCGGGCGAATCGTGCGGAAAGAACACCGGTCCAATGACGAGCGCCGCGGCGGTCGCGTACACGTAGAAGTCATAGAACTCGATCGCGGTGCCGATGAAACTCGCGAAAATCACGCGAGAAGCGCTTTGGGATCCGTCGTCGGGCTTTGCGGCGGAAAGCGAGGGTGAGGACATGTTGTCTCCGTTGTCGTGTTGCTTGGTGTTGGCTTGATGCGAAGCATTGTCGCGCGCGCGGCCGGGCAAGGGGCGAGTGGATGACGAACGAGGTCGGCGATCGGCGGCGCGCGCAAGCTTTCTGTATGAATGGCGACACGGAGGCGGGAAGCCAAGGTCGAGGCGACGCGCGCGAGTGGCGCGCGCGGTCGCGGCGCAGGCGATGCTGCGCCAGGCGCTTCGCGCGACGCGCGGATGAGCGCGCGGCGAAGGCCGCGCCGGAAACGGGTCCGGCAGGGGTGTCGAAAATTATAACGAGCGTGCGCAGCGCCCGCCAATCAATCGATGGTCGTCGCCTGCGGCGAGTGCGACGTTTGCAACTGGAACTGGCCGTTGTCGTTGAACATCCAGCCTTCGAAGAGCTCGAGCTGGCCGTGGCCGTTCAGAAGCCGCGCGGGCGGCGCGGGTAGCGGCGACGCGCGGCGCAGCGAGGCGAGCGCGGTGGCTTCGGCTTCGTCGTCGCCATTCGTGCGATACACGGACGAATCCACGAGCCGCCCGCCGCTGTCGACCGTGAACGAAACGAGAACGAAGGAGCGCAGCATCGCTTGCGGCGTGCCCCTCAGTACGAGCGACGGATTGCGTTCGAAGATGCGTTGCGCAATGCGGTGCTTGTACTCGTCGAGCGTCTGGCCGGAGACGGCGGGCGCGGCGGCGGTGCGCGCCGCTACGACGCCCGGAGGCGGGGTGATCGTGCAGGCGCTCATCGCGATGATGGTGATGATCGCGAAGACGGTGAGGCCGGTACGTAAGGCGGACATCGCGGGAATTGACGCAGGTGATCTACTTAAATGGTAGTCGCTGCAGCGGAGTTCGGTGCGAAAAAAGCGTGCGCTGGCGCGCTTTCGGGCGCGAGATTTGCTCAACATGCTTTCATTCGAAAGCCCTAGAGGAGGGAGCCATGAGCAGCGATACGAACGTCCCGGAAAGCGGCAAGCCCGCGGAGCACAGCGACAACGAGAAGAGCAAGTTGCCGGAGCGCGATGACGAAGGCCGCAAGCAAGGGCCGAACGACCGCCCGGGCAAGCAGTCGGGCGAGGGCGAGGCGCCGGTCGGCTGATTCCGGCGCAACCCAAGCGACGAGGACCGCGCGGTGCTAAGGTAGAAGAGGGATGTCCCAGACTTTTCGGGAGAATGCAATGTCACGCAAGAACCATCCTGCCCCGTCCGGGGCCCCGGCCCGGCAGCAGCAGCCAACATCGGCGGCGCCTTCGAAGAACGAGCCGAAGCGCGCCACGACCAAAACCGATGCCGCCAAGGCGGAGCCGGTTCCGCACGTGCGCCCGCCCGTCCGATCCGACGATAATTGAGCGAAGGGCGGCGCTTGTTTCGCGCCGTCCCGTGTCACTTGTCAGTCGATATAAGGTTTGACCAGTTCGGCGCAGTGTAGGGGCGCCGTGGAGCGAGTCGCGCCGGTTTCCGCCGCGCGCGTTTCCACGCAACGGTACACGCTGTTGTTCTTCTGCAGCACATAGGTGTCCTCGGGCAGGCCGGTGCTGCGTGCAGCGACACTCGTCACGGTGACGATCCCATAACCGTTCTGAATGAGATCGAAAAGCGTGGTTTCAGTGGCGCGCCATTGGGCGCTAGCCTGGGGCTGGGCGTATGCAGGGAAAGTCGTGGCCGCGACGCAGGCGAAGAGAAGGGGAATGATGCGGCCTGGCTTCATAGGCGATGCTCCGCGTTGTTATCAATGAGGGCGGTTAGATGATGTTTTTGCCGTCTTGTTCACGGCGATTTTGCTGGAAGCCTGCGGTGCGGGCGGACGGCGGATAAAAAAAGGCCTCGCACGTAGCGAGGCCACAATCCAACCTTACCCATTGAAGCCCTCCTTCGACCGGGAACGGGGGAGAAACCCGCGAAGGAGGCAGCACGACGATACCGGGGTTGCAATGCGGTGCCTATACGTATCGTCTGAATGTGCGGTTCATATGATCGGTAGTCCTGCCGAGGCGTGCCGTTAGGGCATGCAATAGTGGGACCGACGAATCAAAGAATCGCAATCGCCAACTGGACCGTCTGCCCAAGCAAACGCGCACTTGAGCAAATCGGCCCGCCAAAAACGAAAAACCTCGTAAGTCACTGAACTTACGAGGTTTTTGATTCTGGCGGAGGCGGTGAGATTCGAACTCACGGAAGGATCGCTCCTTCGCCGGTTTTCAAGACCGGTGCCTTAAACCACTCGGCCACACCTCCAGCAAGGCGCGTATTGTAGCGCAAGTCATCGGCGGAAAGGGGCGCTCAGCCTTCCAGCGATTTCGTCGCCCGCAGCGCGGGAAATATCCGCATCCACAGCAGCGCGACGGCGATCGTCCCGACGCCGCCGATCAGCACCGCTGGCACCGCGCCGAACAGCCCCGCCGTCATGCCCGATTCGAACTCGCCGAGCTGATTCGACGTGCCGATGAACAGCGAGTTGATCGCGCCGACGCGTCCGCGCATCTCGTCGGGAGTCTGCAATTGCACGAGCGACGAGCGCACGACCACGCTGATCACGTCCGAAGCGCCGAGCACGGCGAGCGCCGCCAGCGAAAACACGATATCGCGCGACAGACCGAACAGGATCGTCGCAATGCCGAACGCGATTACGCCGCCGAACAAGGCCGTGCCCGCCCGCTGGCGCAACGGAAAATGCGCCAGGTAAATGGAACCGGCGAGCGCGCCCACGGCGGGCGCCGCGCGCAGCACGCCGAGCCCCCACGGGCCGGTATGCAGGATGTCGCGCGCATAGACCGGCAGGAGCGCCGTTGCGCCGCCGAGCAGCACCGCGAACAGATCGAGCGACAGCGCGCCCAGAATCACCGGCTTGCCTCTGATGAAGCCGATGCCCGAGAACAGCGCTTCGAACGACAAGGGCGCGCGCATGCGCACGGGCGCGTCGATGCGGATCGCGGCAATCGAGCACGCCGCCGCCAGAAAAGCGATCGTCACCGCGCCGTACACCGTGAGCGCGCCCAGACCGTACAGCAGGCCGCCCATCGCCGGGCCCAGGATCATCGCGGTCTGATTGGCGGAAGTCGACCACGCGGTCGCCTGCTGCAACTGGGAACGCGCGACGAGATTCGGCAGGAGCGCCGCCATCGACGGCGATTCGAACGCGCGGGCCGCGCCCGTGATCATCGCGATCGCGTAGATCGGTGCGACGCTGTCCCAGCCGTGCCATGCGCCCAGACACAGGGCGAGCGCGCCGAGGCCCTCGATCGCCTGACACACGTACGCGATCGTGCGCCGGTCGTAACGGTCGGCCACGTGCCCGACGACGAGCGTCAGCACGAACATCGGCAGGAATTGTGCGAGTCCGACGAAACCGAGCGCGTAGGCGCTATGCGTGATCGAATAGATCTGCCATCCGATCGCAACCGACATCATCTGAAAAGCCACCGACGACATCACCCGCGCGGTCCAGAACAGCGCGAACGGGCGATGCCGCATCACCGGGCCCGGCGCCATCGTGGGTGCGCTCAATTTTTCGGGTCCTTCAAGAACAGTTCCTGCAGGTCGTTGAGAAAGCGCTGGCCGAGCTCGGTGGGCGCGATGCGTTCGATGCTGCGCGTGATCAAGCCGCGCTTCTCCGCCTGAACGAGCGCCGGTTCGATCGCGGACAGCGCGAGCCCCGTGCGCTCGACGAAAGCGTGCACCGGAAAGCCTTCGACCAGACGCAGCGTGTTCAGCATGAACTCGAAGGGTAGATCGCGCGGACCGACTTCACGCTCTTCCTGAATCGGCGTTTCGGTGGGCGAGAGCGCGTGATCCATGTACGAGGCGGGATGCTTGAAGCGCGCCTGACGCAGAATCTTCGATGGAAACGACAGCTTCGTATGCGCGCCCGCGCCGATGCCGAGGTAATCGCCGAAGCGCCAGTAATTCAGGTTATGCCGGCTCTGTCGATGCGGCTTCGCATACGCCGACACTTCATAGCGCTCGTAGCCGGCCTCGCGCGTGCGCTCGTGAATCCAGTCCTGCATGTCGGCGGACGCGTCGTCGTCGGGTAGCACGGGCGGATACTTCGCGAAGACCGTGTTCGGCTCCATCGTCAGGTGATACAGCGACAAATGCGGAGGCGCGAAGGCAAGCGCCGTCTCGATGTCATGCCGGCACTCGTCGAGCGATTGCTGCGGCAGCGCGAACATCAGGTCGAGATTGAAATTGTCGAAGTGTTTGGCTGCGATTTCGACGGCACGGCGCGCCTGCGTCGCGTCGTGAATACGGCCGAGCGCCTTCAGATGCGCCTCGTTGAAACTCTGAATGCCGATCGACAAACGGTTCACGCCGCTCGCGCGAAACGATGCGAACTTCGCGGCTTCGAAGGTGCCGGGATTGGCTTCGAGCGTGATCTCGGCATCGGCGTCGATGGGGAGCAGCGCGCGCGCATCCGATAGCAAACGGTCGAGACCCTTCGCCGACAGCAGCGAAGGCGTGCCGCCGCCGATGAAAATCGTATGCACCTGCCGTCCCCACACGAGCGGCAGCGCGCTTTCGAGATCGGCGCGTAACGCATCGAGATAGCGTTCTTCGGGGAACGTGTCGTCCTTCCACTCGTGCGAGTTGAAGTCGCAGTACGGGCACTTGCGCACGCACCACGGAAAATGCACGTACAGCGAGAGCGGCGGCAGCGACGTCAGCCTGATGCTGCCCGGCGACGTGAATGCCTGCACCACGTTGATGGTCTTCGGTCCGGCGCTCACGCAAGTTCCTTCAGTCGTTGCAGCAGTTCGCGTAGCGCGAGCGCGCGATGGCTCAACGCGTTCTTGCGCGCGGGATTGAGCTCGGCGGCGCTCGCGTTGAGCGCGGGCAGGAAGAAGTATGGGTCGTAGCCGAAGCCGTTCGCGCCGCGCGGCGCGTCGAGCACTTCGCCGTGCCAGCGTCCTTCGGCGATGAGCGGTTCCGGATCGTCGGCATGACGCACGAGCACCAGCACGCAGAAGTAATACGCGCGGCGATCGGCTTTGTCGGCGAGATCCGCGACGAGGCGCGCATTGTTCGCGGCATCGCTCTTCTCGCCGCCATCGAGCGATGCGTAACGCGCCGAATACACGCCCGGCGCGCCGTTCAACGCGCGCACGCACAGGCCGGAGTCGTCCGCCAGCGCGGGCAGGCCGGTCAACGAAGAGGCATGCCGCGCCTTCGCCAACGCATTTTCGACGAACGTCACGTGCGGCTCGGGCGCCTCGGGCACGCCGAGCTCGCCCTGCGCGATCAGTTCGATGCCCGCCGCATCCAGCAGCGACGCGAATTCGCGCAGCTTGCCCGCGTTGTTCGACGCGAGCACGACGCGGCCAAGACCGTTGACATCAGACACCTTGAATCCCCAGTGCTTCCTTCTGCTTCAGGATCAGCGCCTTGATGCCGCTGTCGGCGAGCGCGATCAGTTCGTTCATCTCGTCGCGCGAAAACGGCGCGCCTTCCGCCGTGCCCTGCACCTCGACGAAGCCGCCGGCGCCCGTCATCACGACGTTCATGTCGGTGTCGCATTGCGAGTCTTCGTCGTAGTCGAGATCGAGCACGGGCGCGCCTTCGAAGACACCGACCGAGATCGCCGCGACGAAGTCCTTCACCGGCGACTGCGCAATCTTGCCCGCCGCAAGCAGCTTGCCCACCGCATCGTGCGCCGCGACGAACGCGCCCGTGATGCTCGCCGTGCGCGTGCCGCCATCGGCCTGAATCACGTCGCAGTCGATGTGCAGCGTGCGTGCGCCGAGCGCGTTCAGATCGAACACGGAACGCAGCGCGCGACCGATCAGGCGCTGAATCTCCTGCGTGCGCCCCGTCTGCTTGCCGCGCGCGGCTTCGCGGTCGCTGCGCGTGTGCGTGGCGCGCGGCAGCATGCCGTATTCCGCGGTGAGCCAGCCCTGTTCACGGCCGCGCAGAAATTCGGGCACGCGCTCGGCGATGCTCGCCGTGCAGATCACCTTGGTATCGCCGAATTCGACGAGCACCGAACCTTCCGCGTGCTTCGTGTAATGCCGCGTGATGCGCACGTCGCGCAACTGGTTCGCGCGGCGGCCGCTCGGGCGCGGGGGAGAAGGCTTGAGCAAGGGGGAATCGGTCATGGATGTCGTGATTGGGAAGTGGAACTGCGAATCACGGGATTTTATCGTCATTCACTTTCAGGCGTTGCGCGCGCGTCACGCCATTGCACTCGTCATTCGGACGGCCACGACGCCAAAAATGGGATAATGCGGATTCCTCGCCCGGCAGCCAACGCGTGCCATTCCCAGCGCACCTTCGAAAAGCGCCGGGCGTTTCGTATCGAAACGGCCTTCGCAACGAAGGCTCACATCGCGAGACGTACCATGATCTACAGCATGACAGGCTATGCCAGCGCGACGCGCGAAGTCGTCGCGGATGGCGTGGGACCCAATGGCGGCACGGCTTCGAGCATCGGCGTATCGGTGGAATTGCGCACGGTGAACTCGCGCTTTCTCGACCTGAATTTCCGCATGCCCGAAGACGTGCGTGCCACCGAGCCGCAACTGCGCGAAATGCTGATGACCAGGCTCTCGCGCGGCAAGGTCGATATCCGCATCAACCTGAATCGGGTCGAGCAGACGGCCAACGCGGGCGCGCTCAATCGCGACGCGCTCTCCCAGCTCGCCACGCTCGAGCGCGCCGTGCTCGATATCTTCCCCGACGCCGAACGCATGCGTACCGGCGAAATCCTGCGCTGGCCCGGCGTGCTGGCCGAAAGCGCGGTGTCGCAGGAAGCGTTGCGCGAAGCCGTGCTCGCGTGCGGCAAGCAGGCGATTGCCGATCTCATCGAAGTGCGCGCGCGTGAAGGCGCGGCGCTCGGCGGCGTGCTCATCAACAACGTGACGGAGATGGAAGCCATCGTCGCGCGCATCACGCCGCTCGTGCCGGAACTGATCGCCCGGCATCAGCAGAAGATCGTCGAGCGTCTGCAGGACGCGCTCGGCATCGCCACGACGGACGGCGGCGCGACGGTCACGACCAGCGTGCCGCGCGAAGAAATTGCCGAGCGCATTCGCCAGGAAGTGACGATGTACGGCATTCGCATCGACATCGCCGAGGAATTGCAACGTCTCACCGCGCATCTGAATGAAACGCGCCACGTGCTGCAGAAGGGCGGCAAGGTCGGCAAGCGCCTCGACTTCATGATGCAGGAACTCAACCGCGAAGCGAACACGCTCGGCTCGAAGGCCGCGGCGAAGGAACTCGCCGATGCATCGATGACGCTCAAGCTGCTCATCGAGCAGATGCGCGAGCAAGTACAGAATCTGGAGTAACGCAACATCATGCCGAACACACACCGCTCGCACAGCCAGTACACGGGTATCTATCCCGGCAACCTGTTCATGGTGGTCGCGCCCTCGGGCGCGGGCAAGTCCACGCTCGTGAACGCGCTGCTGGCCGAGGACAAGGACATCCTGCTGTCGGTGTCGTACACGACGCGCGAAGCGCGGTCGAAGGAAACCAACGGCGTGCAGTATCACTTCGTGTCCGTCGATGAATTCATGGAACGGCGCGAGAAGGGCGAGTTTCTCGAAAGCGCCGAAGTGCACGGCAACTACTACGCGACCTCGAAGCTGTGGATCGCGGACCAGATGAAGCAGGGCCACGACGTGCTGCTCGAAATCGACTGGCAGGGCGCGCAGCAGGTGAAGAAGCAGTTCCGCAATGCGGTGGAAATTTTCATCCTGCCGCCGTCGCTCGATGCGCTCGAAGATCGCCTCAAGAAACGCGGCCAGGATTCCGAAAAAGTGATCGTGCGTCGCCTGCTCGCGGCCGGTAGCGAAATGGCGCATGCGTCGGAAGCCGAGTATGTCGTCATCAACGAGAACTTCGATCGGGCGCTCACCGAACTGCGCTGTCTCGTAGCTGCGACGCGTCTGCGCTTCACGTCGCAATACGCACGCAATACGCAGTTGTTCGTCGACCTCGGCATCCACTCCACGCCGCAGGCGTGACGCACTGGAGTGGCCGGGTCGTATCGGTCACATAAGGTAGAATAAAGTCCATATCGAGAAGGAAACAAACATGGCCCGCATCACCGTTGAAGACTGCCTGAAACAAATCCCCAATCGCTTCGAGCTCGCGCTCGCCGCGACGTATCGCGCACGTCAGCTCGCGCAAGGCCACACGCCGAAGATCGAGAGCCGCGACAAGCCGACCGTCGTTGCGCTGCGCGAGATCGCCTCGGGCCAGGTCGGCATTGAAATGCTGAAGAAGGTGCCCGTCTAAGGGCGGCGGCTAAAGCGGTTTCAATTTCTGCAACCGACGACCCCAGCGCGTCACATCACCACGGAGGCGAAGATGAGCCAGACACCGTTGCCCGTCTCCACCGCCGTGGATCCCGACATCGAAATCGACGCCGATTCGGTGCTCGACGCCGACAAGCCGCATGCGGCGCGCAAGTACATCGACGCGGTCCTCGAACAGTCGTTCCGCCATCTGTTCGGCCCGACCGCCACGCCGGAGCAGCCGCGCAGGCATGACGTCGTTTCCATCGCGAAGCTGACGAACACGCTCGCGAGCTACATCACTCCGGAAGAGATCAAGGAAGTCAAGGCGGCCTTCCATTTCAGCGACGAAGCGCATCTGGGGCAGTATCGCCAGAGCGGGGAGCCGTACATCACGCATCCGGTCGCCGTCGCGGAAATCTGCGCGGGCTGGAAGCTGGACGCGCAATCGATCATGGCGGCCTTGCTGCATGACGTGATCGAGGATCAGGGCGTCACCAAGACCGAGATCGCGGAGCGCTTCGGCGCGAAGGTCGCGGAACTGGTCGATGGCTTGTCCAAGCTGGACAAGATGGAATTCCGCAATCGCGAGGAAGCGCAGGCGGAAAACTTCCGCAAGATGCTGCTCGCGATGGCGCGCGACGTGCGCGTCATTCTCGTCAAGCTCGCCGACCGGCTGCACAACATGCGCACGCTGGGCGCGGTGCCGCCGGAAAAGCGCCGGCGCGTCGCACGCGAGACGCTGGATATTTATGCGCCGATCGCCCATCGGCTCGGTCTGAACAATACGTATCGCGAGCTGCAGGACCTTTCCTTCGCGAACTTCAATCCGAACCGCTACGCCACGCTCGAAAAAGCGGTGAAGGCGGCGCGCGGCAACCGGCGCGAAGTGGTCGGCAAGATTCTCGAAGCGGTGCAGCGCACCATCGCCGATGCGAAGATCAACGCGGAAGTCACCGGCCGCGAAAAGACGATCTACAGCATCTACAAGAAGATGCGCGACAAGCAGTTGTCGTTCTCGCAGGTGCTCGACGTTTATGGTTTCCGCGTGGTCGTGGAGAGCGCGCTCGAATGCTATACGTGCATCGGCGCGCTACATGCGCTCTACAAGCCCGTGCCGGGCAAATTCAAGGACTACATCGCCATTCCGAAGGTGAACGGCTATCAGTCCCTGCATACGACGCTGGTCGGCCCGTTCGGCGCGCCGATCGAGTTCCAGATCCGCACGCGCAAGATGCACGAGATAGCGGAAGCGGGCGTCGCCGCGCACTGGCTGTACAAGAACGGTGGCGCGGATCTCAACGACGTGCAGAAGCGCGCGCATCAGTGGCTCAAGTCGCTGCTCGACATTCAGAGCGAAGCGGGCGATTCGAGCGAATTCCTCGAACACGTCAAGATCGACCTGTTCCCGGACGCGGTCTATGTGTTCACGCCGAAGTCGAAGATCATGCCGCTGCCGCGCGGCGCGACCGCGCTCGACTTCGCGTATTCCATTCACAGCGACCTGGGCAACCAGTGCGTCGCGGTGAAGATCAACAACGAGCTCCTGCCGCTGCGCACGGAGCTCAAGAGCGGCGATATCGTCGAGGTGATCACCGCGCCGTATTCGAAGCCGAATCCCGCGTGGCTCGGCTTCGTGCGCACCGGTAAGGCGCGCTCGGCCATCCGTCATTACCTGAAGACGATGCGCCTGAACGAGTCCGTCCAGCTGGGCGAGCGGCTCGTCGATCAGAGTCTCAAGGGCTACGGCCTTGCGCTGTCCGACGTCACGCCGGAAGTGTGGGAAAAGCTCGTGCTGTGGACCGGCAACAAGACGCGCCAGGAAATCTTCGCCGACATCGGTCTCGGCCGGCGCGTGGCGGCGGTCATGGCCAAGCGCATCGAGGTGCTGATGAACGGCATCGTCGATGACGACGAGCATCCGCATCGCGAGCATCACAACACCAATACCGCGCCGCCGGTGGTCATCACGGGCACGGAGGGCATGTCGGTCCAGTTGTCGCCTTGCTGCCGCCCGATTCCCGGCGACAACATCATGGGCTACATCGGCATCGGGCTCGGCATGGCGATTCATACGACCGAATGCCGCGTCGCGCAGCGCATTCATCGCCGCGATCCGGGCCGCTGGATCGACGTCGCGTGGGCGCCGCAGCCGGGCCGTCTGTTCGATGTCGCCGTGAAGGTGCTGGTCAAGAACACGAAGGGCGTCTTCGCGCGCGTCGCGGCGGATATTACGTCGGCGGATGCGAACATCGTGCATATCGCGATGGACGAAGACGTGTCGCAGGAAGCCAAGCTGCTGCGCTTCGTGATTCAGGTCAGCGACCGCGTGCATCTGGCCAATGTCATGCGCCGTGTACGCACCAATCCGGACGTGATGCGCATCGCGCGCGAGCGTCCAAGCGACGAACCGCATCACCGCAACCAGGACGGCGGCATGCGCATCGACCGCGAGCGCGCCGACTACTGACGCCCTGCGGGTACGCAGCGTGCACGCCTGTCGTCGTCCGACAACAGGAGAGCGCTGCAATGAACACTTCCGATCTCGAAGGCCCCACGCTCGACTATTGGGTCGCGCGCGGGCTGCACGACTTCATCCGCGAGATTCATTTCACCGACAGCGGAGAGACGCTCTCCATTCGCGGCAACGACCGGGGCAAGCCCTGGGACGGGCGTTTCCTGCCGTCGACGTCGTGGGAGGCTGCGTCGGTCGTACTGGAGCGCGCCTGCCGGCTGGAAATGCACGATCACGGCCGTGGCGAAGTGGTGTGCACCGTGAGCTTTGGCAGGGAGGGCAAGCCGGTGGAAGGGCGTGGCGAATCGCTGAGGATCGCGCTCTTGCGCGCATTCGTGCGCCATGCGTTCGGCCATACCGTCGAAGACGAATTCCTGCGTCGCCCGCAATCGCTGCTCGGTGCGCGCGCCGAGGCGATCGGGGAATCGAGCGCGGTGGCCTCGGTCGAGGATGTGCCATCGCCGAACATGCATATCGGCGATATCGGCTCGACGCCGCGCGTGTGAGCCCTTTCGTCGGCGCAAAGAAAAAGGGCCTTCCGTGTGGAAGGCCCTTCAAAAAATGGCGCGGCTGGCAGGATTCGAACCCACGACCCCTTGGTTCGTAGCCAAGTACTCTATCCAACTGAGCTACAGCCGCACGCAAAACGGTACAACACTGTGTTACTTCATTGCGCTAGTGGTTAAGCACTCGATGACCTCGTTAGCGCGAGAGCATCAGAATAAGTGGCGCGGCTGGCAGGATTCGAACCCACGACCCCTTGGTTCGTAGCCAAGTACTCTATCCAACTGAGCTACAGCCGCACGCAAAACGGTACAACACTGTGTTACTTCATTGCGCTAGTGGTTAAGCACTCGATGACCTCGTTAGCGCGAGAGCATCAGAATAAGTGGCGCGGCTGGCAGGATTCGAACCCACGACCCCTTGGTTCGTAGCCAAGTACTCTATCCAACTGAGCTACAGCCGCACGCAGAAGCGGAATTATAGCCAAGCTATTTTCAAAAAGGAAGGGTTTTTAGGCAAAATCTCGATTTTCGTCTGACGTTCCATCGAAAGGGCGGCCACGAACCCGAGGCGCGACGTGGTAAGTTGATGTTTTCAAAGCACCAATCCTGGCAATTCGGAAGCGATTCGCATCATGAACAAGGCATTTGTCAAAGAGTCGGACGACAGCGACGACGACATCGATCTCGGCCATCCGGACGTTCCGGCGGGCACCAAGAACTACATCACGCCTCAAGGCCACCAGCGCCTGCGTGACGAGCTTCTGCAGCTTCTGGATACCGAGCGCCCGGAGGTCGTCAGGCTGGTCTCCTGGGCGGCCTCCAACGGCGATCGTTCGGAAAACGGTGACTACATCTACGGCAAGCGACGTCTGCGCGAAATCGACCGGCGTATCCGCTTTCTGGGCAAGCGCCTGGATCTGGCGGAAGTGGTGGACAGCAGCAAGCAGGAGAACGTCGATCAGGTGTTCTTCGGCGCGACCGTGGACTACGCCGGCGACGACGGCGACGTGAAGACCGTGACGATCGTGGGCGTCGACGAGGTTGATCTGGACCGCGGCTACGTGAGCTGGATTTCGCCGGTGGCGCGGGCGCTGCTGAAGGCCAAGATCGGCGATACGGTCGCCTTGCACACGCCCGCGGGCGTGCAGCAGATCGATATTCTGGATGTGCGATATCCCCACTGAACTTCCGCGCCGCGCGAAGCACGGACGAAAAAAAGCCGCTCCGAGGAGCGGCTTTTTGCACAACAGAACTGCGTGTGAAGCTTAGAAGCGGTGACGCACGCCAACCGTTGCCGAAACCTGGTTCGTCGACGACGAGATGCCCACGCCGTTGATCGTCGCGCCGATCGGCAGGTCGCCCGCGTCCGCCACGTGCTGGTACTCGCCCTGCAGGTACACGTCGGTGCGCTTCGACAGCGCGTATGCCGTTTGCAGGTTGAACTGGTGGAACTTCGGCTTTTCGCCTGCGATGTGGCTATCCGTGAACGTGTAGTTACCCGCGATCGACAATGCCGGCGTCAGGTTGTAGCGGCCGTTCACTTCGTAGTTCGTGAAGCGGACGCTGCCGCCGCCGAGCGCGATGTTGCCCAGGCCTTGCGAGCCGACGTTCGTCAGAGCCGTCGCGTTGTCGAGCATTGTCTGCGTGAAGACGAAGCCGACCGTCGCCGGGCCGAACGCGTAGTTCAGGCCACCACCGAAGATGCGCTGACGGCCTGCCGCGAACGGCGTCTGATCCGTCGTGAGGGCGCCGGCAGCCTGGCCGCCGTTGTTCGCCTGGAAGTACGCACCGGCGACGTTCAACGGGCCGTAGTTATACGACACGCCTGCGCTGTATGCGCGGTTGTTCGAGAAACCGCCAGCCTGGTTCGAGAAGCCGTACATCGCGCCGACCTTGAAGCCAGCGTAGTTCGCGCTCGTGTACTTGACCGAGTTGTCGACGCGGAACGTGTTGTCGAGGTTGTCGTTGTCGAACGGGTGGGCGAACTGCGTGCCGCCGTATTGCGTGCCCGTCAGAGCCAGAGGCCCGAGGAAGTCGACGACGGAGTCATATTGACGGCCGAGGGTCACTGCGCCGAACTGGTTGCTCGACAGACCGACGAACGCCTGGCGGCCGAACTCGCGACCACCTTGGCCGTTCTGGCCGTTCATGATGTTGAAGCCGTTCTCCAACGTGAAGATCGCCTTCAGGCCGCCACCGAGGTCTTCCGAACCACGCAGGCCCCAACGGCTGCCGTTCGCGGAGCCGCTCGTCGCCTTCCAGTTGCTGTGACCGTCGCCGCCGAAGGTGCTGACGTTGTTGTTCGTGTACGTCAGGCCGGCATCGATCAGGCCGTACAGCGTGACGCTGCTTTGCGCATGGGCGGCGGTAGCAAAAACGCCCGACAGGGCGGCGACCACGAGAGTCTTTTTCATCTTTGTAACTCCGAGAGCAGATAGGGCCTTGGACCCAGGCTTTGTGGAAACCTCGCTCCGGCGCGCTGCGAGAGGCGCTCGGCGGAGGAGCCATGCATCCGCGGTGGGACACATATGTTTCCGGACCAGACGAAGTGTAAAGACGGCGTTACAGAGGAGGGCGTTCCAATTTCCGCAATAAACCATTGTTGCAGCGGCAATGATCTTGGTGATGGGTATTTTTCTTTAAATACAGGGGTTTATCGGCGAATAAAGTCGTAAGCGCAGAAGTGTCAACCATACGACGTTGCGCATGTGCGACATGAATCGGTACGCAAAATCAATGGGACAAGGCCCGAAAATGAATTGTTGAGATATTTGAAACAGAAGTTTGCTGAATCTGCAGGTAATTTGTGCGAGCCATCTCGCTATACTGTCATTTCTGCTTTCCGAAGCAGACTTTTTCGTTGACGGAAAAAGATCTCCAAACTTTGTCAGCGCGACTTCCCGGTCGCGCTTTTTTTTTGCCTGCGTTTTCCGTGGGTCAGTTTGGCGCGTCGGCCTGTGCTGGCGCGGGTTCGACGGCGACGAGGTCGACGTCGAGCGGTGTCGTCCAGTCTTCCATGACGTAGTGACGCGCGTCCATGGGCGATGACAACAGGTTTTGCCAATGATCGCCATGCCATGCCGGATCGAATTCGCTCCGTGAAGCGATTTCATCCGGCTGTTCCATCGATGGCGTTAGCAGCGAATTCAACCACTGCGCGACTCGATTGAGTTGCATCATGATCGTGGCCTCCACTTACATTTAAGTTACTCTTTAATTTCCATTATTCTTAATTTCGGAGAATCGGGCAAGACGAGTAAACACTTGCAGGCCGAATAGTGTTGTTACTGTGGCTGGTCGAATTAAAGAAACGAATTCAACTCAATGCGGATTATTTGAATGGCGGGCGCGGGAATTCGCGTCGATATTAATTTTCGAAAATATTGATTTTTGGGAGATCAAATAAAACTACTGCCGCGAAGCGAGGTTTCGGTCGATGCCAGCGGCGCCAAGATCTGGCGTGGCGGGCGGCGCGCCGGCCCGCCTATTCGCGCCGTGCTGCCCTGTCGGTACCTGCGCTCTGCATCTCGTGCGCCGACAAAAAATATTTGCTAATCAGGGAATGCGATTACGGGTTATCCGCCATTGCTATCGTATCGATCTTAATGATCGCCAAAATGCTCCGCGAAATGGCCCTCGACGTGACCGCCGACTATGAGTTGATTTGAAATCCCAACCCCAAAGCTGCGATAAACAGGCAAGCCCGCCAGCGAAAGCCGGCCACCGCGCCCTGCGTTAGAATGGGCAATCCCGTCGCCATCGCGTGTTCTCAATCCGGCCATCGCGCCGACTCTCCGCCGTCCACGATGCATTTCGAACCGTTCTCAAACCTGGCCTACCCATCGGAGCCCGTCGTATTCGTTGATCTAGAAACGACCGGCGGGACGTTCGGCGTGGATCGCATCACCGAAATCGGGATCGTGGAGGCCGGGCCGCAAGGCGTTTCGCAGTGGACGTCGCTGGTCAACCCGCAAAAGCCGATTCCGGCATTCATCCAGCAACTGACCGGCATCGACGACACGATGGTTCGCGACGCGCCCACCTTCGAGGAACTCGCCTCGGCTCTGCTCGAACGGATGAATGGCCGTCTGTTCATTGCGCACAACGCGCACTTCGATCACGGCTTCCTGAAGGGTGAGTTCAAGCGAATCGGGCTGCGCTTCGCGCCGGACGTGCTGTGCACGGTGCAGTTGTCTCGCGCGGTCTATCCGGGCGAAAGCCGTCACGGCCTCGATGCGCTCGTCGAACGTCATGCGCTCGTGCCCTCGGCGCGGCACCGCGCACTCGCCGATGCAGATCTGCTCTGGCAGTTTTGGCAGCACCTGCATCGCGCGCACGCGCCGGACGTATTGCGCGGACATCTCGAACGGGTGACGCGCCGCTTCCAGCTCGCGGCGCACATCGACGAGGACACGATCGAGCAGATTCCCGCAGGCTGCGGCGTCTACATGTTTTATGGCGACGACGACGCGCCGCTCTATGCGGGCCGCAGCGTGAAACTGCGTCAGCGAGTGCGCTCGCATCTCGTCGGGCCTCGGCGTTCGGCGAAAGATCTGCGCCTTGCAGCGCTCGTGCGCCGCGTCGAGTGGAAGGCGACCGGAGGTGAAATCGGCGCGTTGCTGGCGGAGACGCAATGGATCGCGCAGGCGCGGCCCGTGCACAATCGCGCGCCGAAATCGCGGACCGGCGATGTTCGTGGCGCGCCTTGGCCTTACGCTGGCCCGATCGCGATCGAAGAGCGCGATGCCGCCTCGGCGCTGCGCGTGTGGCATGTGATCGACGACTGGCAGTATCTCGGCACCGCCGATACGCTCGCGCAGGCGGGCGCGCTGGTCTCGAACCGCACGTCGCGCGCGTTCGAGCTGTCGACCTACCGGGTTCTGAGCGAGCGCCTGGCGCGTGGTCTGGCCGTAACGCCGCTCACCGCCGAAATGCTCGCGGCCGTCTAAAAGCTCATCAGCCGACCGCGCCCACGCCGCCGGACGCGCACACATGCGACAGCGCGCGCTGCAGCGGTTCGTTCATCGATGAGTTATAGCGCGTCAGATGCTTCCAGCGCGCAACGCTCTCAGCCAGGCGCATCGGGCAGTCGTCCGCATGACGAATGGGCTCGACGTGCGCGAGCGCTGACATCAACGATTGCGTGAGCCGGTCCAGCTTCGGACGCGTGTCCTTCGCGAGATCGGGCGGTGCGGCTTCCGGTGCGGCCTTCAGCGCGCGCCAGTTGGCGAAGAGCGCATTCTGCACGTCCTTGCTGGCTTCGATCTGATCGCGGAAGAACTGGCGCGCGAAATCCGTATCGACCTGCGCGGCCGCGGCCTTTTCCTCGACGTGCTTGAGCAGCGCTTCTTCGCGCCGCGCGTCGGTGATCGGCTCGTGATGCGCCCATTTCCAGCGCGCCACCGGCTCGGCCAGCGCAAGCCGTTGCGAAACGAGCGCGATGAGATTGGTGAACGGAGTGTCGTCGCCGTCGGCGCGTGCGGAGGAGGGCGCGGCGAGTGCGAGTAGACAGGCTGAAGCGGCTAAGGAAAGGAGGAAAGACTTCGATCGGCGGCGCATCGGTCTCAACGGTCTCAAGGCAAAAGAGCCAGAATAGCGCACCGCGCAATCAGGCCGAAGCCCGCAGGTCAGTCGAGAGCGAAAGATTTCGGAGAAGCGAGCCGCGCCGCACGACTCGCCGGAGAGCGGTCATGAACGCGAGGCGCGACGCATCCTGGCGTGAGCCATAAGCGGACCATCGGGTCCGTGTGCGCCGCGCGCAGCGGGCGTCGTTCTCACGACGACGGCGTGATCCAGCGGATCCGCCTATTTCGACTGCGCCGAGTTGCGCTGTTCATCGAAGAACGCGCGCACATGCTCGGGCAGTTCGGTCGCGAGAAACTCGACGCCAACCGGCTCCGGATCCGGACAGAACACCTTGTCGGGCGTCGGGATTTTCGTCGGTTTTGCGTCCATGATTGCTCTCCTCTGTGACATCAACAATTGCGCATGCATTGGCCGATGCGGCTTTTGCGCCGCCGCACGCGGCTGAAATACGAAATACGTTTTTCCTCTATGAATGCGTTATCGGATCGCAACCGCTTTGGCTTGAGTCTCTGTCGGCCATTTTGGCGCGCCTCCTGTGCAACGCATGATCGTTCGTCTTTCGGGGGATAAAACATCGGTAAGGCATTACCGTCCCTTAATCGATTGCTGCAAAAACTACGGTTTCTTCGCCTTTTGATCGTCGTCCCGCAAGCCTTGTCCCGCCTGGCGTCGGAGAAAACGCGACCATCGCGCACTTAAACTGTAGCTTTTCCTCTATGGATATAACGATACCGGGAAACTCGCGTTGACGCGCGATGGTGCGGGGCGGAAAATGGCTCGTTGTTGTACGAAAGCGCACATATGGCGTGAATCAGGCAGGCGGCGGGCCGGAACGTGAAATCGGTGAGGCCGGTTTTCCGTTCTTGTCGCAATCCTGTAGAGAACAGCGAGCAATCGTTGCAAAAAGCACAACGCTCGTCGGCGTCGAATATGGCGGCGAAGCTTGGGGCGAAAGTAAAAAGCAAAAACCCGCGTCACTTGCGTGAACGCGGGTTTTTTAATGCTGCCTGAATCCTGTCTGGTGCCGGAAAGAGGAATCGAACCCCCGACCTTCGCATTACGAATGCGCTGCTCTACCGTCTGAGCTATTCCGGCTCCATTGTTGCGTCTGAAATATTCGTCAGCAACGAAGAAGTGAGATTATGCAGAGCTTTTCTGAGGTTGGCAATACCTAAGATCAATTTTTCTTGTCGAGGTGGTAGCGGGTCACGCGATCGACTTCGCTCTTCGAACCGAGGAACACCGCGACGCGCTGATGCAGGCTCGTCGGCTGGATATCGAGAATGCGCTCTTCGCCGTTGGTCGCAGCGCCGCCTGCCTGCTCGACGATGAATGACATCGGATTCGCTTCGTACATAAGGCGCAGCTTGCCGGGCTTCGAAGGATCGCGCTTGTCGGCCGGATACATGAAGATGCCGCCACGATTCAAAATGCGATGCACGTCCGCCACCATCGACGCGATCCAGCGCATGTTGAAGTCTTCCTTGCGCGCGCCGTCGCGGCCGTCGTTCAGTTCGTCGATATAGCGCTGCACCGGCTCATACCAGTGGCGGCTGTTCGACGCGTTGATCGCGTATTCGCGCGTCTCGACCGGAATCTTCATGTCGCGCTGCGTGAGCACCCACGAGCCGAGCTCGCGATCGAGCGTGAAGCAGTTCACGCCGTTGCCGGTCGTCAGCACGAGCACGGTCTGCGGGCCGTACACCGCGTAGCCCGCCGCGACCTGCTGCGAACCCGGTTGCATGAACGCAGCCTCGCTGGGCTCTACGCCGTCCGGGCAGCGCAGCACCGAAAAGATCGTGCCGATCGAAACGTTCACGTCGATGTTCGACGAGCCGTCGAGCGGATCGAAGGTCAGCAGATAATTTCCCTTCGGGTAACGATTGGGGATCGGGAAGATCTTTTCCATCTCTTCCGATGCCATCGCGGCCAGGTTGCCGCCCCATTCGTTGGCTTCGAGCAGGATTTCGTTCGAGAGGACGTCGAGCTTCTTCTGCACTTCGCCCTGAACGTTCTCGCTGCCGGCGCTGCCGAGCGCTTCGCCCAGTGCGCCCTTACTCACGTGATAGCTGATCTGCTTGCACGCACGCGCGATGACCTCGAGCAACAGACGCAAGTCGGCCGGCAGGTTCTGATGTTCACGCTGCTGCTCGATCAGATATTTCGAGAGCGTGGTGCGGCTGGAAATGGAGGACATGCTTAAGCTCCGTGAGCGTTAGACGAATATCCACGATTCTAACCGCTTGACCTGACGCCTCCGTATGACAGCGGCTGCGCGAATCCGCCATAAGCGAGAACGGCCGTCGCGCGAGAACCACGCGCGACGGCCGTCGGACAAAAAAAGCAGATGAAACAGGGCTTAAGCGGCGAGCGCCTTCTCGACCACCTCGCGCACGTCACGCGATTTCGCCGTTGCGGCGACTTGGCTCAACGCCGCGTGCATCTTCTCGCGCAACTGCGGCGTGAAGCGGCGCCACAGTTCGAGCCCGCGCGCGAGCCGTGCCGCGACCTGCGGATTGAGCGCATCGAGCGCGATCACCTGTTCGGCCCAGAACGCATAGCCGGAGCCGTCCGCCGCGTGGAACTGCGCCGGGTTGCCGCTGCAGAAGCTGAAAATCAGTGAGCGCGCGCGATTCGGATTCTTGATGTTGAACGCCTGATGCTGCATCAGCTTGCGCACGATCTCGATGACCTTGCGATCCGGCCCGCCGCGCTGCGTGGCTTGCAGCGCGAACCATTTGTCGATGACCAGCGCCTCGTTCTCGAAGCGTCGGTAGAAGTCCGCCAGCGCCGCGTCCGCGACGCTCCCATCCGCGCCCTTCGTCGCGCTTGCGAGCAACAGAGCGCCGAGTGCGGCCGAGCGGTCGGTCATGTTGTTGGCGGCTGCGTATTGCGCCTGCGCGAGCTTCACGGCCTCGCGCGGATCGTCGAGCTGGCTCAGGTAGGCGAGGGCGAGGTTCTTGAGGCCGCGCTTGCCGGCATCGTCCGCGGTCGGACGATAGTCGCCCGGTGTGCGGTTCGCCTCGTAAGTCGCGAGCCATTTGTCGCGCAACTGCGACGCAAGGCGACGGCTCATGAAGACGCGCGCCGCGTGCACGGCTGCCGGATCGGATACCGACATCTGCTCGGCGAGATAGCTTTCCGAGGGCAGCATCAGCGCGAGTTCGCGGAACGCGGGCGTGAGCGTGGTGTCGCCGAGCACGCGGGCGAACGCGGCGATCACCTGATCGTCGATGGCGAGCGTCTCGCCCTTCGCCGCGCGTCCGGCGAGCGCGAGCAGCTCGCGCGTGGCCAGGCGCTGGCCCGCTTCCCAGCGGTTGAACGGATCGCTGTCGTGCGCGAGCAGGAACGCGAGTTCCTCGTTGGTGTAGTCGTATTCGACGATCACCGGCGCCGAGAAATTGCGCAGCAGCGAGGGCAGCGGCGCCTCGTTCACATCGACGAACGTGAAGGACTGCTCGCGCTGCGTGAATTCGAGCACGCGCGTCGTGCCGTTCGGCTCTTTCTCGCCTTCCAGGCGCAGCGGCAGATCCGCGCCGTTCTGGCCGATCAGACCGACCGAGAATGGAATCAAAAGCGGTCCCTTCTGCGTTTCGCGCGCGGCTTCGGACGCGTCGCCGTAACCTTGCGCGAGCGTCAGCGTGTAGCGCTTGTTCGCGGCGTCGTACTGCGCGCGCACTGAGACGCGCGGAGTGCCTGCCTGAGCGTACCAGCGCTCGAATTGCGCGAGATCGCGATGATTCGCATCGGCGAGCGCCTGGCGGAAGTCGTCGCAGGTCACGGCCTGGCCGTCGAAGCGCTGGAAGTACAAGTCCATGCCGCGGCGGAAGCCGTCGCGGCCGAACAGCGTCTGATACATCCGCACGACTTCCGAGCCTTTCTCGTAGACGGTCATCGTGTAGAAGTTATTGATCTCGACGTAGCTCTCAGGACGCACCGGATGCGCCATCGGACCAGCGTCTTCCGCGAACTGCATCTGACGCAGCACGCGCACGTCCTCGATGCGCTTGGTCGCGCGCGCAGCGGCGCTGGCCGCGCCTTCGACGTCGCCGGCGGCCATGTCGGCGGAGAATTCCTGATCGCGGAACACGGTCAGGCCTTCCTTCAGGCTCAGCTGGAACCAGTCGCGGCAGGTCACGCGATTGCCGGTCCAGTTATGGAAGTACTCGTGTCCGACCACGGCTTCGATATTGGAGAAATCCGTGTCCGTCGCGGTTTCCGGATTGGCCAGCACGTACTTCGTGTTGAAGATATTGAGGCCCTTGTTCTCCATCGCGCCCATGTTGAAGTCGCTCACCGCGACGATCATGAAGCGGTCGAGATCCAGCTCCAGCCC
Source organism: Caballeronia hypogeia (assembly GCF_001544875.2). Lineage (GTDB taxonomy): Bacteria > Pseudomonadota > Gammaproteobacteria > Burkholderiales > Burkholderiaceae > Caballeronia > Caballeronia hypogeia. The sequence continues at coordinate 399,481 of NZ_FCOA02000003.1, read as the reverse complement.
GAAGCGCCTTTCGTCCCAGCGGATCGAGTTGATGAGCGAGTCCATCGCGTGACGGGTCTTGTCGAGATCGTGCGGCTCGACCCAAACCTGCAGCAGCTTCTCCTTGCCCGAACCCGACTGAATGCGCTCCTCGATGCACACGAGCTTGCCCGCAACCAGCGCGAACAGATAGCTCGGCTTCTTGAACGGGTCTTCCCAGGTGGCGAAGTGCCGGCCATCGGGGAGATCGCCTTCTTCGATCAGATTGCCGTTGGACAGCAGCACCGGATACGCGGTCTTGTCGGCGCGCAGCGTGACGACGTAGGTGGCCATCACGTCCGGTCGATCGAGGAAGTAGGTGATGCGGCGGAAGCCCTCCGCCTCGCACTGCGTGAAGAAGTTGCCGCTGGAGACATAAAGTCCGGAGAGCGTCGTGTTCTCCGCCGGATTGCAGATGCTCTCGATGCTAAGCTCGAAGACATCCGCAGGAATACTGCCGATGGACAGCCCGTTCTCCTCGATGCGGACATCCGCGTGCGCGGCGCCGTCGATCGTCGCGCTCACGAATTCGAGTTGCTCGCCCATCAGTTCGAGGCGCGTGGCGTTGCCGCGGGCGTCGGGGTTGCGGCGCAGCTTCATCGTGTTCTTCACGACCGTGCGCGCCGGCACGAGGTCGAACTCGAGCGCGACGGAGTCGATCAGGAAGGCGGGCGGCGTGTAGTCCTCGCGGCGAATCACTGCGGATGCGGTCGTGGTAGACATGGCAAGATCTTCATGTTTGGATTGAGCGGCGCCGGGCGTTGTGCGCTCGAACGAATGAGCGCACCAACGCGCGCGCGGCTGGTCGAACCATTGTACAAGCCGCCCGGGGATCGTGAATCGGGCGGCGCAGCGCGTCGTGGACCCCACAAAACAAGCCGCCGCCGGACATGCCGGCGGTGCGAAACATAACGGGCAGGGTGCTGAACGAAGTGAGGACGACCATGAATTTCCGTTTGATTGCGCTGGGCCGCCTGGCCGTGCTGGCGCTTGTCGCGCTGTGGCTCGGCGGATGCACGACCTACGTGCAGACCCAGGTGACCGCCTTCTCCGACTGGCGCGGCAACGACACGACCCGCACCTACGCATTCGCGCGCAAGGACGAGCAGCAGAACAGCATCGAGCAGACGACGTACGAGACGCTCGTCGCCAATGAGCTGTCGAAGTACAACTTCCGCCAGGTGCCGGGCGCGAGCGCGAATTATCAGGTGGCGATTGCCTACGCCGTGCGCGGCGACACGGTGACCGTGCGTCAGCCGGTCTTCTACGATCCGTGGATGTACGGACCGTGGGGCGGCCCGTACTGGGGCGGTCCGTGGGGCGGCTGGGGTCCGTACGGTCCGTGGGGCCCGACGGGCTACGTCGACCAGACGTATCCGGTCTACATCCATGCGCTGCAGATCCGCATGACCGACCGCAGCACCGGCCGCGAAGCCTACAAGGTCACGGCCGTCAATTCGACGGGCGATCCCTCTCTCTATCAGGCGATGCCTTTCCTCGTGCGCAGCGCGCTCGCCGACTTCCCGCTCGGCAACGGCACGGTGCGCACGGTGACCTTGCCGGTGGACAAGAACGGCGGCGTGTCGAATGAAGCGGCGGCAGTCAATTCGAACGAGCGCAGCGTACCGCCGCCACCACCGGCGTCGGGCGCGAAAGCGGTCGACTGACTCTCTGGCATCTCGATGCGAAGGCGGCGCGGATTCCATCCGGCGCCGCCTTCTTTGCGTCATCGCTCGCGAATTGCATCGGCAGGAAAAAATTTCCGGGGCAAGGGCAGGCACTGTTTTGGCGTTCGCAAGGCTCCGCGCGAGATCGTCTTTCAGGGCTTGAGCCATCAGGGAAAAGCCGCGTCGCAGGCAGGCCGCAATATATGCAGCTTCGGCGAATTAGAGCTATATTCGCGGGATGACAAAATCGTGTCCGCCCGATCCTAAAGCCGTTCCCGAGCCCACCACGTGGGATGCACGGCTCGCCCGCCGCCTCGTTACGCCGCTCGTCGGAACGCCGGTTACGCCCAACCATCTGACGACCCTGCGCCTCGCCATAGGTCTTGCCGGCGCGTACTATCTGTCGCTCGGTCAGTTCTGGATGTGCACGCTCGGCGCGCTGCTCATCGCGCTGTCGAATCTCGTCGATCACACCGACGGAGAACTCGCGCGCATCAGCGGGCAATCCAGCAAGATCGGGCACTTTTACGACCTCGCGTGCGACGCGCTCGTCACCGTGCTGCTGTTCGTCGGGCTGGGTTTCTACGTGGCCGTGCATCACCCGTCCATGATCGTGCCCGCGCAATGGCTCGGCGCGCTGGCTGGCGTGGCGGTCGCGCTGATCTTCTTCCTGCGCATGCGCATCGAGTCGATGGTCGGCAAGACCGGCACGAAACAGGCATCGATGGCTGGCTTCGAAACGGAAGATGTGCTTTATCTGCTGCCGGTCGTCACCGTCCTGAATGGCATGACGCCGTTTCTGATCGCCGCCGCTATTGGCGCGCCGCTCTTCGCCGTATACGTCGCGGTGGACTATCAGCGCGTCAGCGCGCAGATGAAGCGCCGCGCGCAGGCGTCCCACGCAAAAGACGACAAAGATTTCCAGGCGGTGAGATGAGCGACACGGCAACTCCGGACAACACGCTGGCTCAACCCGCGCATGCGGCGAGCGCCGTTCGTCTGTCGCAGCGCGATATCGACGCGACGATGAAGGCGCGCTTGGCCACGCTGCAAACGCCTGAACTACGCGACGAATACGGCCAGCAAGGTTCGTTTCTGTATATCGAGGACTTCCTCCCGCGCGACTACACCGAGCGCCTGATCGCCGCCGTGCACGACGTCACGCCGTCCGTGAACCGCAATTATCTGCCGGGCCATAAGGCGGGCGGCAGCGTGAGCCGTCACACGCTCGACAAGCTCGCGCCGTTCATCGCGGATCTGTATCGCTCGGAAGCGCTCATCAAGTGGCTGGAAGCGATCACCGGCGACAAGCTGCAACTCTCGCCGGCAGACGATCCGCACGCCTACGCGCTCTATTTCTACACGCGTCCGGGCGACCACATCGGCTGGCATTACGACACTTCGTATTACGAAGGCCGGCGCTACACGCTGCTGCTCGGCGTAATCGACGATTCTTCGTGTGCGCTCGACTACGAACTGCACACGAAGAATCCGGCGGTGCCGGATGAGCCGGGCTCGGTGCGCTATCCGCCGGGCGCGTTCGTGTTCTTCGACGGCGACAAACTGCGCCATCGCGTGACGCCGCTCGGCGAAAACGAAATGCGGGTGTCGCTCACGTTCGAGTACGTGACGAACCCGAACATGAAGCCGTTCAAGCGCTTCATTTCGAACATGAAGGATTCGATCGCCTATTTCGGTTTCGGACAGGTTTTTCGCCGCAAGGGCGGCGAGAACGGACGGGCATGAGCCGCGCCGGCACATTTCTGCTGTCGGTCGGCGTGGTGTTGTTCATCGCGCTGCTCGGCTGGCAGGGTTTCGGTTCCGTGGCGGCGACGCTCGCCGCCGCCGGCTGGGGTCTGCTTGCGGTCGCCGCGTTTCATTTCGTGCCGCTCGTGATTGACGCCGGCGCGATCAGCGTGCTCTTCTCCCGTAACGAACGCGACGTCTCCCTGCGCGATGCTTTGCTCGCGCGCTGGGCGGGCGAATCGGTCAATAGCCTGATGCCCGCCGGGCAGATCGGCGGGCCGATGCTGATGGTGCGCTATCTCGCGCAGCGCGGCATGCGCGCACGCGGCGCGGCTGCGGTCATCACAATCAGCACGACGATGCAGACCGTCGCGCAACTGATCTTCGCGCTGATCGGCGTTGTGCTGCTGACGGGTTACGCGGCGGGCGGCTCGTCGTCGGGCGTGACGTACGCGGTGCTCTCGGTGATCGCCGTGATCGGCCTGTTGATCTTCGGTTTCTATCTGGCGCAGCGGCGCGGGCTGTTCGGCCGCGCGATGCGCTTCGCCTCCGGCATCGCCGCGAAATTCTCGGCCAAGCGTGACTGGTCGTCGCTCGTCACGCGCGCCGAAGCGGTCGATGCCGCCGTGCACGAACTCTATCGCGAACGTGGCAAGGTCGCGGCGAGCTTCGGCTTGAGCCTCGTCGGCTGGATCGTCGGCACGGGAGAAGTGTGGCTTGCGCTGCATCTGCTGGGCCACCCGGTCGGCTGGGCCGAAGCGCTGTTGCTCGAAAGTCTCGGCCAGGCGATTCGCGGCGCGGCCTTCGCCATTCCGGGTTCGCTAGGCGTGCAGGAAGGCGGTTATCTCCTGCTCGCGCGTCTGATCGGCTTGCCGCCCGAGGCGGCGCTCGCGCTGTCGCTCGCCAAGCGCGCGCGTGAATTGCTGCTCGGCGTGCCGGGCATTGTCTATCTGCATTTCGTTGAAAAAGGCTGGCAGCGCCGCCGTCTCGCGCGCGTGCCGGATATCGACTGAATCACACACGAAGGGAACACAACCATGCGCGCAATTATTCTTGCGGCCGGGATGGGCTTGCGCCTCGTTCAGCCCGAAGGCCAGCAACAGCCGAAATGTCTGCTGCGCTTTGGCGAGCTCTCGCTGCTCGAACGTCATCTGCATTTTCTGAAAGCCGCGGGCGTCGATGAAGTCGTCTTCGTGACCGGCTTCAAGAGCGAGCAGATCGAAGCAGAGCTGGCGGCGATCGACTGGAAGCCTGCGAGCGAAGTCGTCGTCAACGAGGAGTTCACGCTCGGCAGCGTGCTGTCCGTGCACACCGCGCGCGACGCGATGACCCGCGGCGGCGATGTCCTGCTGATGGACGCCGACGTGCTCTACGACGAGCGCATTTTCGAGCCGCTGGTGGCGGGCGCTTCGGTGAATCGTCTTCTGATCGACCGCGATTTCGAAGCGGGCGACGAGCCGGTGAAACTGTGCGTCGAGAACGGCGTGCCGGTCGAGCTGCGCAAGCAGGTCGCGGCGGGTCTGAAGTACGACACGATCGGCGAATCGGTCGGCTTCTTCCGCTTCGATCACGCGACCGCCACGCGCCTCGCGCAAATCTGCGCCGATTACGTCGAAAGCGGCCGCGCGAAGATGCCGCATGAAGAAGCGGTGCGCGATTTGCTGCTGGAAAAGTCCCACGTGTTCGATATCGCCGATGTGACCGGCGCGCCGTGGATCGAAATCGATTTTCAGAACGACGTGAAGCGCGCGGCAGACGAAGTGCTGCCGTCGCTCAACGCGCTGAATCAGTTCGCAGGATAAGAGGAGCCGCACGACAAATGAACGCACCTACACAAATTCCCGTCGGTTATTCGCGCACCATGCGTCTGCGCGAAATGCTGCAAAGCAATCGCCTCGAATTCCTGATGGAAGCGCACAACGGCATTTCGGCGCGCATCGCGAAGGAAGCGGGCTTCAAGGCGATCTGGGGCTCGGGCCTGTCGATCTCCGCGCAGTTCGGCGTGCGCGACAACAACGAGGCGAGCTGGACGCAGGTCGTCGACAACCTCGAATTCATGGCCGACGCGAGCGATCTGCCGATCCTGCTCGACGGCGACACCGGCTACGGCAACTTCAACAACGTGCGGCGTCTGGTGAGGAAGCTGGAGCAGCGCGGCATCGCGGGCGTGTGCATCGAGGACAAGCAGTTTCCAAAGACCAACAGCTTCATCAACGGCGAAGCGCAGCCGCTCGCGGATATCGATGAATTCTGCGGCAAGATCAAGGCCGGCAAGGACTCGCAGAGCGATCCGAATTTCTCGATCGTGGCGCGCGTGGAAGCGCTGATCGCGGGCTGGGGCATGGAAGAGGCGCTCAAGCGCGCCGAGGCGTACCGGCAGGCGGGCGCGGATGCAATCCTGATTCACTCGAAGCTCTCGAAGCCCGACGAAATTCTCACCTTCGCGCGCGAATGGGCCGGGCGGGGCCCGCTTGTCATCGTGCCGACGAAGTACTACAGCACGCCGACCGACGCGTTCCGTCAGGCGGGCATCAGTTGCGTGATCTGGGCGAACCATCTGATTCGCGGCGCCGTGTCCGCGATGCAGGCCATCGCCAAGGAAATTCACGACAGCGAGACGCTCGTCAATGTGGAAGACCGCATCGCGGCCGTGAACGAGATTTTTCGTCTGCAGGACGCGGATGAATATTCTGCCGCCGAGAACATCTATCTCAGCGCGGCGAACGAAAAGCGCGGCGCGGTCGTGCTCGCGGCGAGCCGGGGCGCGGGTCTCGAAGCGCTGACCAAAGAACGTCCGAAGGTCATGCTGCCGGTCGCGGGCAAGCCGCTGTTGCGCCATCTCGTCGAGGCGTTCAAGAAGGAAAGCATCAACGACATCACGGTGGTGGGCGGCTATCGCGCGGACGCGATCGAGAAGGGCGGCATTCGTCTCGTCGTCAACGAGCAGCACGCGACGACGGGCGAGCTCGCGTCGCTCGCGTGCGCGGTGAAGCACATGAACGGCGATACGGTCATCTCCTACGGCGACCTGCTGTTCCGCAGCTATATCCTGCGCGATCTGATGGAATCGGACAGCGACTTCAGCGTCGTGGTCGATTCGTCGCAGGCGCCGCACGCGGGCGTTGCCGCGACCGACTTCGCGTACTGCTCGACCGCCGACGACCGCGCGCTGTTCGGCCAGAAGGTGTGGCTGGAAAGCGTGGTCGGCGCGGGCCAGAGTCTGACCGATGACCGCGCGCCGCAAGGCCGATGGATGGGTCTCATCAAGGTGCGCGGCGGCGCGCGCGAGGCCTTCGCCGCGACGCTCGAACAGCTTCAGCAGCGCGAAGGTTTCGACAAGCTCGATATGGCCGCGCTGCTCAACGCGCTGATCGCCGCCGGTCACAAGATCGAAGTGCAATACGTGCATGGCCACTGGCGCGGCGTGAACGATCTCGACGACTTCCGTCGCGCGGGCGATTTCGCGCATGGCCAGACGCCCATCGGCTCGGAAGGCCAGGAGAGTGCGCGTGATTGAAGCCGCTCAGTTCGTCGAAGCGGCGCGCGAGCGTGGCTTCGACTGGTACGCGGGCGTGCCGTGCTCGTTTCTGACGCCGTTCATCAACTACGTGCTGCAGGACGAATCGCTGCATTACGTGTCGGCGGCGAACGAAGGCGATGCCGTCGCGCTGATCGCGGGCGTGGCGCTGGGCGCGGCGGGTTCCGGCGGCACGCTCGGGCAGCAGCCGAGACGCGGCATCGCGATGATGCAGAACTCGGGCCTCGGCAACGCGGTCAGTCCGCTCACATCGCTTACGTGGACGTTCCGTCTGCCGCAATTGCTGATCGTCACATGGCGCGGCCAGCCGGGCGTGCACGACGAACCACAGCACGCGCTGATGGGCCCGATCACGCCGCAGATGCTCGAGACGATGGAAATTCCGTGGGAGCTGTTCCCGACGGAAGCCGACCAGATCGGCCCGGCGCTCGATCGCGCCACCGAGTTCATGGACAGCACCGGCCGTCCTTATGCTCTCGTCATGCAGAAGGGCAGCGTCGCGCCTTACGAGCTGAAGAAGACCGGCTTGTCGGGCGTGCGTGCCCGCACCGAAGCGGCGCGCGTGGAGCGCTTCGAAGGCGAGCGCGTGACGCGTCACGACGCGCTCGAGAAAGTCATCGCGCATACGCCGAAGGATTCGACGGTCGTGCTCGCATCGACCGGTTTTTGCGGACGTGAGTTGTACGCAATCGACGACCGCGAGAACCAGCTCTATCTCGTCGGCTCGATGGGCTGCGTGACGCCGATGGCGCTGGGTCTCGCGCTCTCACGCCCCGACCTTACCGTGGTCGCGCTCGACGGCGACGGCGCCGCGCTGATGCGCATGGGCGTGTTCGCGACGCTCGGCGCATACGGCCCGCCGAATCTGATTCATCTGCTGCTCGACAACGGCGCGCACGAATCGACGGGTGGCCAGGCGACCGTGTCGCGCGGCGTCGATTTCGCGTCGGTTGCGTCGGCGTGCGGCTATGCACTCGCGCTCGACGGCGACGACATCGGCGTGATCGATCGTCTGTTCGATGCGAAGAATGTCGATGGCGTGCGCTTCGCGCGTCTGTCGATCAACACCGGCACGCCCGGCGATCTGCCGCGCCCGAAGATCACGCCGGAAGACGTGCGCGCGCGCTTGCAACACCATATTGGAGGCCGTTGATGCTGCTGCTGAATCCGGGTCCCGTCACGCTGACCGAACGCGTGAGAAAGAGTCTGCTGCAAACCGACTTGTGTCATCGCGAGCCGGAGTTTTTCGATTTGCAGGACGAAGCGCGCGCGCGTCTCGTCGCTGCTTACGAACTCGATCCGGCAAAGTGGAGCGCCGTGCTGATGACGGGCTCCGGCACCGCCGCCGTCGAGAGCATGATCGCGGGCCTCGTGCCGGAAGGCGGGCGGCTGCTCGTCGTTGAGAACGGCGTGTATGGCGACCGCATTGCGCAGATCGCGAAGCAGTACGGCATCGAGCATGAAGTCGTGAAGTACGAGTGGATGCAGGCGCCGGATATCGACGCCATCGTCCGGTTGCTCGATGCGAAGAAGTTCACCAACGTCGCGATCATTCATCACGAGACGACGACCGGACGCCTGAACGCGATCGATCAATTGTCGCGTGCGTGCGGCGAACGCGGCATTGGCCTCTTGCTCGATGCGGTGAGCAGCTTCGGCGCCGAGGCGATCGATTTCGACGGCGGCGGCATCGCGGGCATCGCCGCGACCGCGAACAAGTGCCTGCACGGCGTGCCGGGCGCGGCGTTCGTCATCGCGCGCCGCGATGCGCTGGCGCAGGCCGCGAGCCGCACCTATTACCTCGGCATCGCGCGGCTGGCGAAGCTGCAGGACCAGCGCAACACGCCGTTCACGCCTTCCGTGCACGCGTATTACGCGCTCGTCGAGGCGCTGCGCGAGTTCGAGGAAGAAGGCGGCTGGCGCGCGCGGCATAAGCGTTACGCGAAGCTCGCGGAACAGGTGCGTGCGGGTCTGGCGTCGCTCGGTATCGAAAGCGCGCTCGCGCCCGAGGAATCGTCGGTGGTGTTGCGTGCGTATCGGCTGCCCGCGGGCGTCACGTATGAAACGCTGCACGACGCGCTCAAGGCCAAGGGCTTCGTGATCTACGCGGGGCAGGGCGGCTTGTCGAAGGAACTGTTCCGCATCTCGACGATGGGCGCGCTCGATGCGAACGACATGGACCGGCTGATTTCCGCGGTTCTGGAAGTCGTGCGATAGGGCAGTCTGGTTCCGGCCAAGTCTGCATGGAGTGCAGGTCGCTGGACGTCTTCCACTCAACGAAGGATCAAGGGCTTACGGTGTCATGCCGTAAGCCCTTTTCGTTTCCGATTCGGTCCGTGCTGTTGTCGGGTTGGAGAACGGCCATCATCGACTCGCGAGATCGTCCGTCGGCGTGCATTGGAAACATAAATGACGTTTCTCTGATGTCAGGGCGTTGTTCGGGATCTCCGCACGGGTTAAAACGCTAGACTGGTCGCGAATGTTCGACGTCGTGGCGTTCGATACATTCGAGTTCGCACACGGCGTCTTCCCAATTGCATTCGACCGACGCAGGCATTGCCGGACGCACCTCGGTCCTGACATGCACGGGCCGGTTTATGCCATCGCGGACGGTGAAGTCGTGGCGTATCGGGTCTGCCAGCACGGCATTGATTCTGGCGATAGCAATGCAGGATTTGTGCTCCTCAAACATTCCACAGAGACGGGTGCCGGCCGCGCGTTGACGTTTTATTCGCTCTACATGCACCTGCGCCGGCTGGACAGAAGCTCTGGTTTTTTCACCCGCTCGCGTTCATTCGGCACTTCAGAAGATGCGGGTGGCTCAGCATGGACGAAACGGCTCGATGCATCCGTCGGACGATCCGGGAAAACGGAAAGGAAGTTGTGGCGATATCGCACGCCACAGTGAGGAATAGGCTTAGCGACGGGACTGCGAAACGGCCGGCGAGTCTTCATCCGGCTTTTCACGAGATGACGAGAAAGTATGGAATCTCGGCGAGCAAACTGCGTCTTGCACATTTGTTCGGGCAGTTGAGCAGCAGGCTGGTATTGGATCTGGAAGCAAAGATGGAGAAAGATCTCAGAAAAATTTTTTGAGCTGGGAAAGCAATCTATAAATTATTGGGCTGATCAAGGGTTCCACCAAGAAGCCATTGTGCAGGTGACCAAATGTATCAATCCTGCGACGTTACATACATATTGATTGGCGAGTTCCGGGATTTCTCTCCGCGTTTCATCAACTCAACGACGATGTGATGTCCTGCAGCGACTACAAGCCGGTGGAATAAAAGTGATGAAAAAACTTTTTTTTGACGGCATTATTTTTGATTCTGGTTTGGATGAATGCAAACGAGGCTCATGCCACTCAAGAAGATAGGATCAGGAAGGAGCACTGTCACGTTTCTTTCATCACGCCGGCGCTCACACAGTATGTTGAACTCCCTGACAATATATACTTTGGAGGCATCGTCTGTTATCTTCCCTTTCTCTTCACAGGCGCCCTCAAACAGAAGCGAGTCGAGTTGCCGGGGACGGTCGAAGATTGGCGTCGGTTCACAGACTTTGTTGTCACCATTGAACGTGGTCCCTTGACTGAGGCAGTAGCGAAAGTCGAAGCTCCAGACGGCGGAGCGCAGTCTGGTCTTTTCGAATTGACATCTAAGTCGCGAACTGAATTGACGGGTGGCGGCGATCTATATACGTTGAATTTCAAGGCGATCCGGCGGACCGAGAACATGAGGCTTCTGATAGTGCACGCGCTTACTATTTATGTTTTCGGCAATGGGACTTATTCGGCTACCTTCTACGATTACTCATCGGGAAAAACTCGGACCGAAATTAGGAAGCAGCGTATCTATCAAGAGCTGTTCTCATCTTTTAATTTTCTGCCGGAACGGCTGGATAAGACTACACATCATTGAAAACTCATTCGAATGCCATATGCGGGTCACGTGACGGATGATCTTGAGTGCGGACGTTCAACAGAAGACCAGTCCCATACCCTTACTGTTTGCAGAAAATCGCCGTGATGAAGGGCGCGACGTGGTGCACATCCGCGTCGCTGCCTGCGGCGCTCACCTTTTCCTGCACGGCGTCGTCGCTGCCGATGACCACCACGCCGTAAGCCGAATCCGCGATCGGCTGTCCCTTTCCCGGCTTGAAGATCGGATCGTCCTTCTGATAGCCGACGACCACATACACCTTGAAACCGTACGCCGTGAGCGTGGTTCCGTGCGTCGGCTTGAACGCGTTGACGTGGTTGGGCTCGATGCGCATCGGCTTCGTTTCGAGCAGATGGTTTTCCTGCAATGGCGCGATGAAATCGTGCGCGCTCGATCTGCAATCGAGCGGCGCGTCGATCGACTTGATCGCTTCGGCGTGCGCGAGCGTGCCAAGCGACGCGAGCGTCATCGGCAGAACGAGGCGAACGATTCGGTGTGCGATCATGGCGACGCGTTTTTTCGAAGCAGCCAGCACTTTAACGAGAATGCATTAAATGTGCTTGGTTCGTCGAGTGGATCGTTGCATCGCCCGTCAGCCGTCATACAAAAACGCCCTTCGATCGAAGGGCGTCGGGTTTTCATCGGGCGAAGAGGGCGCTCAAGCCGCCAGCTCCAGCTTCGCCGTCTTGCGCGAATCGCGCGCGTGCACGCGCTTGCCCGCCGCGTAGGTTTCGAACACCGCGCGATCGTCGCCTAGCAGTGCGAACGCGAACAACAGTTCCTCCAGCGTCTCGGTCCGCGACGTGCGGCGCGCGAGCAGCGGCGTCGCGGCCGGATCGAGCACGACGAAGTCCGCTTCGCTTCCGGCGGCCAGCGTGCCGATCTTGTCGTCGAGTTCGAGCACCTGGGCCGCGCCCGTCGTCGCGAGCCAGAACATGCGCGTCGCGCTCAGGTGATGGCCGGTCAGGCGCGCGATCTTGTGCGCGGCGCCCATCGTCTGCAGCATCGAGAACGACGTGCCGCCGCCGACGTCCGTCGCGAGCGCCACCGGCATGTTCGACGCGCCGGCCTTCTCGAAGTCGAACAGGCCGCTGCCGAGGAACAGGTTCGACGTTGGGCAGTGCGATGCCACCGCGCCCGTTTCCGCCATGCGCTCGCGGTCGCGCTCGTCGAGATGGATGCAGTGCCCGTACACCGCGCGACGGCGCAGCAAGTTGTAGTGATCGTAAATGTCGAGATAGCTGCGATGCCCCGGAAACAGGCTCTCGACCCATTTGATCTCGTCCGTGTTCTCCGCAACGTGCGTCTGGACGAACACGTCCTGATGCTTCTGCGCGAGCACGCTGCACGCTTCGAGCTGCGCTTCGGTCGATGTCGGCGCAAAGCGCGGCGTCAGCGCGTACTGCTGACGGCCGCGTCCGTGCCAGCGCCCGATGAGCTCGGCACTGTCGTCATAGCCGGATTGCGCGGTGTCGCGCAGGAACTCGGGGCAGTTGCGATCCATCAGCACCTTGCCCGCGATCATGCGGGTGTTGCGCGCTTCGCTTTCGGTGAAGAACGCGTCCGCCGACTGCTTGTGCACAGTGCAGTAGACGAGCGCCGTCGTCGTGCCGCAGGCAAGCAGTTCATCGATGAAAAAGCTCGCCGTCTCGCGCGCCACGGAAGGATTCTCGAAGCCGCGTTCGGTCGGGAACGTGTACGTGTTGAGCCACGGCAAGAGTCCCGGCGCGGGCGAAGCGATCATGTCCGTCTGCGGATAGTGAATGTGCGAGTCGATGAAACCCGGCACGATCAGCTTGTCGCGCATGGAGTGGACGGTCGCGTCGGGGCTCAACAGATCGCGGATCGACGCATACGCGCCTGCCGCGACCACCTTGCCGTCCTCGACGATCAGAAGGCCATCGGCCTCATGGACCGCGCCGTCAGCGGCATGCGCGGGATCTTCCCGGAAGGTCAGCAACTGGGCGCGGTAGGCGGTCTGAGTCATGATGCAACGTCTCCGTTTTCTATAAAAGGTCTACAACTGCGAAAGCAGCACTAACGAAAAGGCCGCGATGATCCACATCGCCGGCTTGATTTCCCTCGCGCGTCCGGTCGCCGACTTCAGCACGACGAACGCGAGAAAGCCGTACGCGACGCCGTCCGTGATCGAATAGGTCAGCGGAATCAGGATCATCGCGAGAAACGCGGGAATGGCTTCGTCGAAGCGATGCCATTCGATCTGCGTGATCGCTTCCATCATGAACACGCCGACGAGCACGAGCGCGGGCGCGGTCGCGATGGCTGGCACGAGCGATAGCAGCGGCGAAAGAAACAGGAACGGCAGGAAGCACAGCCCGGCGACCACTGCGACGAGACCCGTGCGCCCGCCCGCCGAAATGCCCGCCGCCGATTCGATATACGCGTTCGCCGGGCTGGTGCCGAGCGGCGCGGAAACGAGCGCGGAGAAGGAATCGACCATCATCGACTGGCGGATGTTGCGCGGGTTGCCATCCTTGTCATAGAGCTTGCCGGCTTCCGAAATCGCCATGAAGGTGGAGAGCGCGTCGAAGAACGACGTGAACAGCATCACGAAGATGAACGGCCAGTAGATGACCTTGAGCGAGCCCATGAAGTCGAGCTGCATGACCGCCGAAAAGTCCGGCGCGGCTACGAACCCGTTCCAGTTGACGAGCGTCTTCGTGGCGATGGCGGCGGGCCAGTACGCGGTGCCGTCGCCGTAGAAGCGGCCGATCGGAATCGCGATGATCGTCGTGAACACAATGCCCAGCATCAGCGCGCCCGTCACCTTGCGCGCGACGAGGATCGTCGTGACGGCCAGGCCCACGAGAAACGTGATAACCACGGGATTGAGCGACGCCGAATGCACGATCGTCACCGGATCGCCGACGACGAACTTCGCGTTCACCAGACCGATCAGGCTGATGAACAGGCCAATGCCGCACGACACCGCATGCCGCAGGTTCGCCGGAATCGCGTCGACGACGAGCTTGCGCGCGTTGAACGCCGCGAGAATCGCGAAGATCACGCCGGACCAGAACACGCAGCCGAGCGCCGTCTGCCACGGCATCTTGCCGCCGTGAACCATGACGAACGCGAACAGCGCGTTCATGCCCATGCCGGGCGCGACGAGCACCGGGTTGCGCGCATACAGGCCCATCGCGCAGCTGCCCAGAAAGCTGACGATGACGGTCGCCGTCAGCGCGGCGGGAAATGGCACGCCGGCTTGCGACAGAATGCCCGGATTGACGACGATGATGTACATCGCCGTGAGGAAGGTCGTGATGCCCGCGACGATTTCGGTCTTGGTGCGCGAACCGGCCGCGCGAATGCCGAAGAAGCGTTCGAGCGCGGTCGTGTCGCGTTGTGGAGTGGCTGTCGTATCCATTCTTATTGCGCGTTGCTTATTGCTTCCAGTGCTGGTCCAGGCGCGCGATCATCGCGTCGCGCTCTTCTTCGCTGACGAACGAGGCTTCGAGGCTGTTCTTCAAAAGCGTGTAGACCTCGTGATCGTTGAGCTTCAGCGCATCGACGATGGCGAAGTAGTTCGCGTTGACGTAGCCGCCGAAGTACGCGGGATCGTCGGAGTTGATCATCACCGCGACGCCCTGATCGAGCAGGTCCTTGAGCGTGTGCTTGGTCATGTCGTCGAACACGCAGAGCTTGAGGTTCGACAGCGGGCACACGGTCAGCGCGATGCGTTCATCCGCCAGACGCGCGACCAGCGCGGCGTCCTCGATGCTGCGCACGCCGTGATCGACGCGATCCACTTTCAGCAGATCCAGCGCTTCGTACACGTACGAAGGCGGACCTTCCTCGCCGGCATGCGCGACGAGCTTCAGGCCGCGCTCGCGCGCCTTCGCGAACACGCGCTCGAACTTGGAAGGCGGATGGCCGCGCTCCGACGAATCCAGCCCGACGCCGATCAGCCGGTGCGAATACTTGTCGAACAGCGGCAACGCGGCATCGAACGTGGCGAGCGCGTCTTCCTCGGAAAGATGGCGCAGGAAGCAGAGAATCAGCCTGCTCGAAAGGCCGCGTTTTTCGGCTTCAGCCAGCGCGGCATCGATGCCCGCGACCACCGTTTCGATGGCCACGCCGCGCTCCGTGTGCGTCTGCGGATCGAAGAAAATTTCCGTGTGCGCGACGTGGTCCGCGAGCGCGCGCTCGACGTAGGCCATCGTCATGTCGTAGAAGTCCTGCTCGGTGAGCAGCACGCTGGCGCCGGCGTAGTAGATATCGAGGAACGATTGCAGGTCGGTGAACGCGTAGGCCGCGCGCAAAGCCTCGATGGACTCGTACGCGAGCTTCACGTTGTTCCGTTTTGCCAGTTCGAAGATCAGCTCGGGTTCGAGCGAGCCTTCGATATGGATATGCAGCTCGGCCTTTGGCGCGCGCGCAATCTTGTCGGCGAGTGTGGGATTCATGTGGGCTTTCTTGTGTTGGGGCTTGCGGTCCGCCTGTGGGTCAGGCGGTCTGTTGCGACGACGCGCGCGCGTGGGCGTGGGCTTCGACCGCCTGCAGCAACTGGGCTGCCGCTGCAACGGCGATCACTTCGGGCGCCTTGTCCACGATTCCGTCGATGCCGATCGGACACACCATCCGCTCGATCTTCGCGGGGTCGATGCCACGCGCCGCGAGCCGGTGCTCGAACTGCTTCTTCTTCGTGTACGAACCGATCATGCCGAAGAACGCGAAGTCGCCGCGCTTCAGGATGCACTCCGCCAGCGCGAGATCCACCGTGTGGTTGTGCGTCATCACGATGTAGTACGCGTTGGGCGGCGCATTGTCGACGGCTTCGTCGGGCGCGTCGTTGGGTTCGATCGTCACGTTGTCCGGCACGAATTGCGGCGCGGGAAACGCGGCGTCGCGCTCGTCGACCCAGGTCACGTGGCAGGGCAGGGTGGCGAGCACGCGCACGAGCGCCGCGCCCACATGACCCGCGCCGAACAGCACGACCTGGAAGTCGCGCGGCGCGATGGTTTCGGTCAGAAGCGCGCCGCTCTCGTCAAAACCGGCGCCGTCCCACAGCAGGCAGTCGGCATCGGTTGCGCCCGGTTCGGGATCGGAGAGCATGACGGCGTCGGGCATCGGCGCGAAGGAAACGCTGCGCACGGTCGAGAGACCCTGCGCGGTACGCTTCGACAACGTCGTCACCCAGTTGAGGTCCGAAACGTCGAGCCGCTCGAAGGCCAGCACGACCGCGCCGCCGCAGCACTGGCCGAGGCTCGGCCCGAGCGCGAAACGCTCGAGCCTTCTCATGCGCGGGCTGCGCATGCCGTCCTTCAGCACCTGCCGTGCGGTTTCGATGGCCTTCCATTCCAGATGGCCGCCGCCGATCGTGTAGCGCGCGTCCTCGCGCGTGACGATCATCTTCGTGCCCGGCTCGCGCGGCGCGGAGCCTTCGACACGCGCGACCGTCACGAGCACGACGGCGTCGCCGTGCGCGAGCAGGTGTTGCAGGTCGTTCAGCCAATCTTGCATCGAGTGAGCTCCAGAAATGATCGCGTTTTGCGAGGGTTGCGTCGTCGCAGGCGCTAGTTTACCGGCGCGGCTTCTTCGGTTCCGACCGTGAGCGCGTCCAGCGCGTCGAGAATCGCTTCGGGCGTCGCCGGGGCACGCAGCTTGGGCGCGTCGGGCGCATCGGGCTGCGTTGCCGCGACCGCCGCGCGGATCGCCAGCAACACCGAGAACGACAGCAACAGCGGCGGCTCGCCGACCGCCTTCGAGCGGAAGATCGTCGGCTCGGCGTTGTCGTTGCCTGCTTGGCGGAACAGCGCGACATTGAACCTCGCGGGCGCATCGGAGACGGCGGGAATCTTGTAGGTCGAGGGCGCGTGCGTCATCAGGCGCCCGTCGCGGTTCCACCACAGTTCCTCGGTCGTGAGCCAGCCCATGCCCTGAATGTAGCCGCCTTCCACCTGGCCTATGTCGATCGCCGGATTGATCGAGCGGCCCGCGTCGTGGAGCAGATCCGCGCGCAGCAGCTTCCATTCGCCGGTGAGCGTATCGACGACGACTTCCGACACCGCCGCGCCATAAGCGAAGTAATAGAACGGGTGACCCTGCAGCGTCTTGGCGTCCCAGTGGACTTTCGGCGTCGCGTAAAAGCCGTCGGACCACAGTTGCACGCGCGCGAGATACGCGGCCGCGACGAGCTGGTCGAACGGCATTTGCCCGCCGTTCGCCTCGACCACGCCGCCATGAAATTTCACATCCGAGGCCGCGCCCCCGAGCTGCTTCGCGGCGAGATCGGCGAGACGCGCGCGGATCGCGAGCGCGGCCGCTTCAGCGGCCTTGCCGTTCAGATCGCTTCCGGTCGATGCCGCCGTCGCCGAGGTATTCGCGACTTTTGACGTATCCGTGGCCGTCACCCGCACGCGCGAAAGACCGATCCCGAGCACGCTCGCGACCACCTGCGCAACCTTGGTGTTGAGACCCTGGCCCATTTCCGTGCCGCCGTGATTCACCAGCGCGGAGCCGTCCTTGTAGACGTGCACGAGCGCGCCCGCCTGATTCAGGAACGGCACGTTGAACGAGATGCCGAACTTGACCGGCGTGAACGCGATGCCGCGCTTGAGCACCGCGCTCGTCAGGTTGAAGGCGGCGATGGCGGCGCGGCGCGCCTGATATTCGCTCGACGCGACGAGTTCATCGGTCAAGGCCGCGATCACGTTGTCCGCGACCGGCTGGCCATACGGCGTCACGTCGCGCTCGCCGATGCCGTAGTAGTTCGCGCGCCGCACATCGAGCGGATCGCGCTTCAGCCGATGCGCGATTTCATCGAGCATGACTTCCATGACGAGCGCGCCCTGCGGTCCGCCGAAGCCGCGAAACGCCGTGTTCGACTGCGTGTTGGTCTTGCAGCACAGCGCGCGGATTTCGACATCGGGCAGGTAGTACGCGTTGTCGAAGTGGCACACGGCGCGCGTCGCGACCGCGCCCGACAGATCCGCCGAATAGCCCGCCCGCAGCGCGATTTCGACCCGCGCGCCGGTGATGCGTCCGTCGTCGTCGAAGCCGCATTCGTATTCGTAGACGGCGTCGTGGCGCTTGCCGGTGATCATGAAGTCGTCGTCGCGATCGGCGCGCAGTTTGACCGGTCGCTTGAGCAGATGCGCCGCCAGCGACGCAACACACGCGAACAGCGCCGACTGCGATTCCTTGCCGCCGAAGCCGCCGCCCATGCGCCGGCATTCGCACAGCACCGCGTGCGTCGGCCAGCCGAGCATGTGGGCGACGACCTGCTGCATCTCGCTCGGATGCTGCGTCGAGCTATAAACGAGCATGCCGTCCTGCTCCTTTGGCACGGCGTAGGCGACTTGTCCTTCGAGATAGAACTGTTCCTGCCCGCCGACTTCGAACTCGCCCTTGAGCCGATGCGGCGCGCCCGCGATGCGCCCGGCCGGATCGCCGCGCTTCAGATGCAGCGGCGGCAGCACGAACTGATTGCGCGCCTTGGCTTCGTGGGGCGTGAGCACGGCTTCCAGCGGTTCGTAGCGGACGACGTCCTCGCTTCTCGCGAGCGCGGCGGCGCGGCGCGCCAGATCGTGCGATTCGGCGATGACGGCGAACACCGGCTGACCGAGATACTGCACTTCGCTCGTGGCAAGAATGGGGTCGTCGTGCAGCACGGGGCCGCAATTGTTCTCGCCGGGAATGTCCTCGGCCGTGAGCACGGCGATGACGCCGGGCGCGGCGCGCACTGCGTCCAGATCGAGCGAGACGATGCGCGCGTGGGCATGCCGCGACAGTCCGAGCGCCGCGTGCAGCGTGCCACGCAACTCGGGGATATCGTCCGTGTAGGTTGCTTCGCCGCTCACGTGCAGCGTCGCCGATTCGTGCGGCAGCGCGGCGCCGGCGGCTTCCAGCGTCACCGGTTCGGTGATCAGGTTCATGGCGCCTCCTCGACGTGCGCGCCGTACGCGAATGCGTTCACGTCGGCGAGCGCGAGCGGCGCGTCGCGACGCGTTTCCAGATAGAAGCGCCACAGCACGTTGCGCGCCACCTTCGCGCGATAGGCGCTCGACGCGCGCATGTCGGTGAGCGGCTGAAAATCGGCGTCGAGCGCGGCCATCGCGGCGCACGCGTGATCTTCGTCCCACGTCTGGCCGACGAGCGCGCTTTCCGCTCGCGTCGCGCGTTTCGGCGTCGCCGCCATGCCGCCGAACGCGAGGCGCGCATCGGTCACGCGATGATCGTCGTCGAGCCGGATCGCGAACGCCGCGCACACGGCGGAAATGTCCTGGTCGTAGCGCTTCGACACCTTGTAGGTGCGAAACCGCAGCGCGGCGACCGGGCGCGGCACGCGAATCTGCGCGACGAATTCGCCCGCTTCGAGCGCGGTCTTCTGGTAGCCGAGATAAAACGCGTCGAGCGGCATCGTGCGAAGCTTTTCGGCTTTTTGCAGCACCAGTTCCGCATTCAGCGCGATGAGCGCGGGCATCGAATCGCCGATCGGCGAGCCGTTCGCCACATTGCCGCCGAGCGTGCCCGCGTTGCGGATCGGCCGCGACGCGAAGCGCGTCCACAGTTCGGCGAGCTCGGGATAATCGGCGGCGAGCGCGGCGTAGGCGTCTTCCAGCGAAGCCGCCGCGCCGATCGTCAGATATTGCGCATCGTGCTCGATGGTCTTCAGTTCATCGACGTTGCCGATGAAGAGCAGGTCGCCCAGGTCGCGGAACTGCTTCGTCACCCACAAGCCGATGTCGGTGCTGCCCGCGAGGAGGCGCGCATGCGGACGCTCGGCGCGCAGGCGCCCGAATTCGGCACGCGTGACGGGCGCGAGAAAGGCAGGCGTGCCGAAGGCTGCGCCGCGCGCGTCGGGCGCGGCGTATTCGAAGGTCTGCGTGCGCTTGAGCGCGACGAGCTGCCGCTTGATCGCGTCGGCATCGAAGGGCGGGCGCGGATAATCGAACATGCGCTGCGCGGCATCGACGATCGGCCGATAACCCGTGCAACGGCACAGATTGCCGGACAGCGCAGTGGCGATTTCATCGCGCGAAGGCGGGCCCGCGTCAGCCGGATGATTGTGATAAAGCGCCCACAGCGACATGACGAAGCCGGGCGTGCAGAAGCCGCATTGGGAACCGTGACAGTCGACCAGCGCCTGCTGCACCGGATGCAGCGCGCCATCCGCGCCGCGCAAATCCTCGACGGTGAAAAGGGCGCGCGAATCGAGCGTCGGCAGGAACTGAATACAGGCGTTGACGGCTTTGAACACGAGCGCTCCAGAAGTGTCGAGTTCGCCGATGACGACGGTGCATGCGCCGCAATCGCCTTCCGCGCAGCCTTCCTTGGTGCCGGTGCAAAGCGCGGTCTCGCGCAGATGCTGAAGCACCGTGCGCGTGGCGGGCGCGTCGCCGATCTCGCGCACGGCGCCGCGCTGAAGGAAGCGGATGGTTTGCGTTGTCATAATTCAGGGAGACATTGCGGACCGGGCGCGCGTTACGCGGTTTCCGTTCGCTTCATGGGTTGCCGTGAAAATCGGCTGCCTCTGAGTGAAACGGACTGCGCGCACGTAGATCGCCATCCAGACACGACCTTAACACCGCAATATCTCAAAAATATTGTCCGGTACGTATCAAGGTTATGCGGATGCGCTGATGCGCGGAAGAAAAAGCGCGGGAAAGGCTATGCGGCGGGGAAAAACGGGCGGCGCGAGAGGCCGCCCGGAAGAAGTTACCGAACCGTCGAGCGCAGTTTGCGCTTGAAGCGCAGGCTTGCTGCGACCAGCACGAAGATCACCGCGAACGCGATCAGCGACCATTGCGGCAGCGACAGCCCGAGGATCGGCGGATACGGCGTCTCGCACAGGCCCGCGACCTTGAACACCTGCGGGAGCCAGCGCGCGGGCGGCAGCCCGTCGACGATCGGCTGGAGCGCGTCGAAGCCGCAACTGAAGCCGGGATGCGACTGCACGTAGACGTGGCGTATCGCGGTGACGAGGCCGCCGAGCGCGGAAATCGCGACGAGCGTTTCGAGCAGCGCGATGCCGCGCCAGTTATTGAAGGCGGCGCCGAGGAACGCGAATACCGCGACCAGCACGAAGAAATAGCGCTGGATGATGCACAGCGGGCACGGGTCTTCGTTATGGAAAAACTGCAGATAGAGCGCGCCGCCGACCAGACCGAGACTGACGAAACCGAGCAGCAGAAGCAGCCGCCGCTCGCGTCGCATCGTCCGGTCGTCCTGATGCATCGTGAAGTGATGTAAAGAGTTGTTCATTGTTTCGCAACGATTCGAGAAGGAAGCACCTGAGTTGCGGGGTATCGGGAAGGAATTCTAGCGCGAACGGCCGAAGCGCAAAAAACGCGACGGCCGTCACGGCTTCAGCGCGTGGTTTCGAGCACCGCTTCGACCGCGCGGCCGATCGACAGCAGCGCGTCGTCCGAGTGCGGCGCACCCGCGAGCATCAGGCCAACCGGCGCCTCGCCGCGCGGATGACACGGCAGCGACAACGCACAGGCGTCGAGGAAATTGAACGCGGTCGGATTGCGCAGGATCAGCGCGTTGGTGCGCGTGAAGGCGTCGTCGTCGGTTTCGAGATCGGCGATGCGCGGCGGCAGCACCGGCACGGTCGGGCACAGGATCGCGTCGAAGCGCTGCCAGAGCGTGGTGCGCGCTTCCTCGATCATCGCGGCGCGCGCTTCGCACAAGTCGATGTAGTCGGCCGCGCTCGCCGCTTCCGCGCGCTGCAGGCGCGCGAGCACGCGCGGATCGTACTCGGCGCCGCGTTCGGCCATCAGCTTGCGATGCCACGCGTGCGCTTCGATCGCGACCAGCGGGATGCGGTTGATCTCGGGCAGGCGATCGAGCGGCGCGAAACGCACGTCTTCCACGAGCGCGCCCGCCGCAGCGAGATGGTTGATCGCCGCGGCGACCGCGTTCGCGACCGGCGGCTCGACGCCATCGGTCACGTAGTGGGTGAGCACGCCGAGACGCACGCCATCGAGCGGGCGCGTCGCGGGCACGCCGGGATCGCGGCCCGCGAGAATCCGGTCGACCAGCGCGCAGCACGCGACCGACATGCCGATCGGGCCGAACGAGTCGAGCGTTTTCGAGAGCGGAATGCCGCCTTGCTTCGGGATGCGGCTCGCGGTCGGCTTGAAGCCGGTGATGCCGCAGAGCGCGGCGGGAATGCGGATCGAGCCGCCGGTATCGGTGCCGAGCGCGACCGCGGCCATGCCGTCCGCGACCGAGGCCGCCGCGCCCGACGACGAGCCGCCCGCGATTCGCTCGTCGCCGGGCGCATCGGCGCGCCAGGGCGAACGCGGCGTGCCGTAGTGCGGATTGAGGCCCAGGCCGGAGAACGCGAACTCGCTCATGTTGGTGCGCCCGACGATCACCGCGCCGGCCCGGCGCAGGCGCGCGACGGCCGGGGCGTCGGTTTTGGCGGGCGCGGCGTCGTTCAGCGCTTTCGAGCCGGCGCGCGTCACCTGGCCTTCGATATCGAAGAGATCCTTGATCGACACCGGAATGCCGGCGAGCGGCGAGAGCACGGTGCCCGAGCGGCGCAGCGCATCGTGGGCGTCGGCGGCGGCGCGGGCGTGGTCGGCGTCGACCTGAAGGAAGACCGTCGAGCCCTGACCCGCCGGATCGGCGATGCGTTCGAGCGCCGCCTCGACGAGCGCACGGCTGGTCGTGCGGCCGGCGCGCAAATCTGCGGCGAGTTGGGCGAGGGGAGCGAACTGCGGCGAAGTGGTCGGCATGGCGTCGTGCAGTGGCGTGGCCGCGTGCGAGAAGGCCGGCCCGCGCCTGGCGCTTCGCATCGCGGCAGTGAATGGATGGGCGCGCCTTGTCTCGAAGCGAAAACGAGGCCGCCCGGGGTGGCTGTCATTCTAAGCCACCGAGGCCGATGCGGATCGTTTCAGATCGTACGTGAGAAGCGCGTGAGACTCGCCTGACCCAGATAGCGGTCGAATACCGATGCGACGTTGCGCACCAGCATGCGTCCGGCGGGCAGCACGCGCAGCGCGTCGCGCGAGAGGTCGATGAGACCGTCGCCCGCCATCGGCGCGAGGCGCGCGAGTTCGTTGGCGAAAGCGTCGGGGAATTCGACGCCGTGGGCCTGTGCGACATCGTCGAAACGCAGCTCGCCGCCGCACATGATGCGCATGATCACATCGCGGCGCAGCACGTCGTCGGCGGAGAGGCGCACGCCGCGCGCGATGGCGAGTTGGCCCGCGTCGATCGCCGCGGCGTAGTCGGGCAGCTCGCGCGCGTTCTGCGCATAGACCTGGCCGACCTTGCCGATCGACGACGCGCCGATGCCGATCAGATCGCAATCCGCGTGCGTGCTGTAGCCCTGGAAATTGCGCTGCAGCGTGCCGGCTGCGTGGGCGCGCGCGAGTTCGTCGCCGGGCAGCGCGAAGTGATCCATCCCGATGTACACATAACCCGCCTCACTCATGCGCGCGATTACGCGTTCGAGAATCGCGAGCCGCTCGGCGGGCGAGGGCAGCGCGCTTTCATCGATCTGCCGCTGCATCTTGAAGAGCGTGGGCATGTGCGCGTAGCCGAACACGGAGACGCGATCCGGCTTCATGCCGATGATCGCGTCGAGCGTCTCCGAGAAGCTCTCGACGCTCTGATGCGGCAAGCCGTAGATCAGATCGACGCTCACCGACTTGAAGCCGTTCGCGCGCGCGGCGTCGAGCACGGTTTCGGTCAGCGCGCGCGGCTGGATGCGGTTGACGGCGCGCTGCACGCGCTCGTCGAAGTCCTGCACGCCCAGGCTCAGGCGATTGAAGCCGAGTTCGCGCAGCAACGCGATGGTGTCCGCCGACGCCTCGCGCGGATCGACTTCGATCGAATATTCGGCGCGCTCGTCGGGCACGAGATTGAAGTGCTCGCGGGTAGCGGCCATGAGTTCCGACATCTCGTCGTGCGAGAGGAAGGTCGGCGTGCCGCCGCCCCAGTGAAGCTGCGTGACCGGGCGCGACGTGTCGAAGAGCGCGGCCTGCAGCGCCAGTTCGCGTTTCATGCGATCGAGATAGGGACGCGCGTGCGCGCGGTTCTTCGTCGCGACCTTGTTGCAGCCGCAGTAGAAGCAGACGGTGTCGCAGAACGGAATGTGGAAATAGAGCGAGAGATCGGCAGCCGCGCTGCCTTGCCGTGCCGCTTCGCGATAGTGCGCGGGGTCGAAGGAATCGGTGAACTGGACGGCGGTCGGATAGGACGTGTAGCGCGGGCCGTTCGAGTTGTAGCGTTCGAGGAGGTCGGGGCGGAAGAGCGTTGCGGCGGGAGTCATGGTGTGCCTCTGGGGATCGACCGAGTGTAAGGCGACGTTGCGCGCCGTTCTTGCGTGATAAGGTCGCAGCCGATCATTGCGCTTTGACGAAACGCAAAGGTGCGGCATGGGAGAATGTCGCTTTCGCTGTCATTTTTCAGTAGCGTCATGCCGATCGATTCATCGCCTCATGCCTGCCGCGAGGGTTGCGGCGCGTGCTGTATCGCACCTTCCATTTCGAGTCCCATTCCGGGCATGCCGGAAGGCAAGCGCGCGGGCGAACGCTGCGTGCAGCTCGACGACGATCTGCGCTGCAGGATTTTCGGCGATCCGCGCAGGCCGGCCTGTTGCGGCGGCCTGCAGCCATCCGTGGAGATGTGCGGGGAAACGCGGGAGCAGGCGATGGTGTGGATCGAGAGGTTGGAGCGACTGACGCAACCGCACTGAGATTTCACGGTCCAATGGACCAACCCACGAATGACGCCAGGCGCTCCGCGCCGCGCAGACCTGAACAAAAAGAACTGGAGGATCACGCATGACGGAACCCGTCGCGCCGCTGCGGCGCCGGATCGTGCTGGCAGGATTGATGTCGCTCCCCGCACTCGCTTTCACCTCGACGGCCTTTGCCGCATCGAACTCGATATTCCCCTTCATTCCGGACCACTACACATTTTCGACGCAGCAGGTCCAGGCCGCCGTCGCGCGCAAGTTCCCGCTGCAACGCACGGCTTCGCAGATTTTCGACGTCGTCCTGAGCAATCCGGTCGTCGGCATGGCGCCTGACCGCAACCGCGTGACGGTGCGCGTCGATGCGCGACTCGCATCGCCCTTCATGCCGAATCCGGTGAACGGCGCATTCACGCTGTCGACCCAGCTCGGCTACGATGCGCCGAGCCGCTCCGTCATCCTCGTCTCCCCGACAGTTGACGACGCACAGTTTTCCGGCGACGCCGCGCAGTACAACCAGCAGATCGCGTCGGTGGGCGCGCAACTCGCGGCGCAACTGCTCGACCGCTATCCGATTCACACCTTCAAGCCCGAGGAACTCCAGTTCGCCGGAGTGTCTTACGAACCCGGTACAATCACAGTCCTTACAAACGGCATACGTGTGCAGATCGTCGAGAAGTAAATCGAAATCGCTGCGCAATGTGCTCCACAACTCACAGCGGCAACGGCGAACAAGGGCTGAAGGATGGACTGGATACTAATGATCAAGGCGCTGATTCTAGGCGTCGTGGAGGGCTTGACCGAATTTCTGCCGGTTTCGAGCACGGGGCATTTGATCGTGGCGGGCAGCTTGCTGAATTTCACCGACGCACAGTCGAAAACCTTCGACGTCGTGATCCAGTTTGGCGCGATCCTCGCGATCTGCTGGGAATTTCGCGCGAAGATCGCCTCCGTGGTCACGGGGCTGCCCGCGCGCAGCGACGCGCGGCGCTTCACGGTGAACGTGATCATCGCGACCATCCCGGCCGTCGTGCTCGGCCTGCTGTTCGAGAAGCACATCAAGTCGGTGCTGTTCTCGCCGGTGCCGGTTTCCGTGGCGCTGATCGTCGGCGGCATCGTGATCCTGTGGGCCGAAGCGCGTCAGCGCGAGCGTGGCGCCGCGGCGCGCGTGACCTCGGTCGATGATCTCTCGCTCGCCGACGCCTTCAAGGTCGGCCTCGCGCAATGCTTCGCGCTGATTCCGGGCACCTCGCGTTCCGGCGCGACGATCATCGGCGGGATGCTGTTCGGGCTGGAACGGCGCGTCGCAACGGAGTTCTCGTTCTTCCTCGCCATTCCGATCATCTTCGGCGCGACGATCTACGAAATGGCGAAGTACTGGCGCGCGCTCACCGCCGACGATATCGGGCTGTTCGCCATCGGGCTCGTGGCGGCGTTCGTGAGCGCGTTCGTCTGCGTGCGCTGGCTGCTGCGCTACGTCGCGTCGCACGATTTCACGGCGTTCGCGTGGTATCGCATCGGCTTCGGCCTGCTGATCCTGATCGTCGGCTACAGCGGCGGACTGAGCTGGGCCGACTGAATTTCGCGCATCGCTCCAAAGCAAAACGCCACGGCATGCCGTGGCGTTTTGCTTTTCCATGACGCTTTTCAGCGGCGCCGGAACATCAGATCCCAGACGCCGTGGCCGAGCCGCAGGCCGCGCCGCTCGAACTTGGTGACCGGGCGGAAGTCCGGGCGCGGCGCGTAGCCGTCGACGGTGTTTGCGAGCGCGGGCTCGGCGGACAGCACTTCGAGCATCTGCTCGGCGTAGTTCTGCCAGTCGGTCGCGAGATGGATATAGCCGCCCGGCTTTATGCGCGACACGAGCAGCGCGACGAACTTCGGCTGGATCAGCCGGCGCTTGTGATGGCGCGCCTTGTGCCACGGGTCGGGGAAGTAGATGTGCACGCCGTCGAGACTGTCCGGCGCGATCATGTGCTCGAGCACTTCAACGGCGTCATGCTGAAGGATGCGGATATTGCCGAGCGCCTGCTCGCCGATCAGCTTCAACAACGCGCCGACGCCCGGCTCGTGCACTTCCACGCCGATGAAGTCGTCTCCGGGGCGCACCGCCGCGATTTCCGCCGTGGTCGCGCCCATGCCGAAGCCGATCTCGAGCACGCGCGGCGCCTTCCGGCCGAAATGCGCGTCCCAGTCGGCCAGTCCGGGCGAATAAGGCACGACGAAGCGCGGGCCGAACTCGTCGATGGCGCGTTGCTGACCGGGGGAAAGACGCCCCGCGCGGGTGACGAAGCTGCGGATGCGGCGATGATGCAGCGTCGTCTCTGCGTTCGTATCGGGTTGGACGTTGTCGCCGTTGTGGTCGGCTTCGTTCCGGGGATCGTGGTTCATGGCGAAACGTTGGAATGCGATGCTGAAAACTAAAAAGCCGCCCAAGCATGACTTAGGGCGGCTTTCGCGGTGATTCTGGAGCGGGCGATGGGAATCGAACCCACGTCAGTAGCTTGGGAAGCTACGGTAATAGCCATTATACGACGCCCGCGTGAGCCGCATATTGTAAGCGCAACGCGTCCCGAGGCGCAATCGCGCGCCTTTCAGATGCCGATGAACTTCAGCGAATACTCGACGCGCGTCACGACCATCAGCAACACCTGCACGATGACGAACAGCAGGATCGGCGAAATGTCGATGCCTCCCAGACGCGGCAGGATGCGCCGCAACGGATCCAGGAACGGCGCGGTGATCTGATAGAGCAGCGGCATGGCCGGCGACTGCGGATTGAGCCACGACAGCAGCGCCATGAGAATCGTCATCCAGATGATCAGATTCAGCGCCCACTTGACGACGTCCAGCACCGCCGACACGGCGAGTCCGGGCAGCATGATCGTCGGATCGATGCCCGCCACGAGCACCATCAGCACTTCATAAACGGCCGCCGCGATCAGCGCGGCGAGAATGCTGGCCCAATCGATCTTGCCGCCCGGCAGGATCTTGCGCAGCGGCAACACGATCCAGTTGGTCGCCTGCATCACGGCATTCGAAACCGGGTTGTAGGGCGGCATGCGCACGACCTGCATCCATGCGCGCAGCAGAAGCGCCGCACCGAACAGGGTGAAAACGGTATTGAGCAGAAAACGGGCGATATCGCCGAACATCTCGGGTCCTCTAGAAATCGTGCGCAGTGTCTTGACTTGCGCCAGGTCGAATGAGCGAAACAGGTGAGGGGCGACAGTCGCGCTAGCGCACGCCGTGCCGCCCTCGTGTGCGACGAGGGACGCGCGTGGTGTCGGAGCGGCCGTCCGGGCCGCGCGGATCATGAATGCTGACCTTGATCATTGTTCGTTCTCTGGACTTGAGTGTCGTGCCGAAGTCATCGCCGCGCGCAACGGCAGAACGGCGCCTGCGCGTTCGCCCGTTTTCGCGTTTTCCTTTCGATGAACTTCGCGATTTTCTGATTGCGGCAGCCTGCGTTCCCCGCCCGTCGGGCTTGCCCGATGGGTGCCGGACGTCACCTTAACACGGCTTCGAGACAGCTTGGGGGCGTTGTCGCACGCGCCACGCGCGTTTGATGCGTCGACAGGGAGAAAGGGCGAGAAAGCATAACGTAAGGTAAATGCTTGCGCAAACACGTGCATCGGAAAACCCTAGTGTTGCCAAAGCGAGACGGTCTCGAAAAGCGCATTTCACGCAAAACTGGCAGGATATGGCAACGGAAAATGAAAGAGCGAAACCCCGAAGCGCACGGCAACTCATTTTGAAATGCGCGCGACAACGGGACATTGCAACGCATGCGGGGAAGCAGAACGGGCGCGGTGTGAAAGTCGCTTTCGTGCCGGAACGACATGCTCTCTGCTGAATGTGGTTCAACGCACATCGAGGCCGGGAGTTGGTTTCCTGGCGAACATCGGTGAACGAACAGGGCGCAAATACTAAAGAGAATACGGATTCAGCGGGAAAGGCGTCACTGCAAGTCTGTCGGTTTTCCCCGAGGTTTCATTCGCTACGTTCGGAGGTCGTATGAGCATTTTCTCTTATCGAAAGCATCTGCGATTCTTGAGCCAGACCCAGCGGCGCCGGTGGTGGGATCAGAAAAAGCGCCTCACCCCACGCGTCGTGATAAGCGGAGCGTATGTGCCGCCGAATGTCACGCGTGAATTCGCTTATGTGAAAGTGGGCTGATTCGCGGTTTTTCAGCCACACGGCGCGAGCGCTTTGGAAGCCCCGCCGGACGTTCGTCCGGCGGGGCTTTTCCTTTCATTTGTAAATAGACGTTACGTGCTTTTCACAGCGCGCCGCGACTCATGCGTATTACGTTCTGCCGAGGTCCGCCGAACGGTCTATAGGAGACAATCGACGCGCATTGCTTTCCTTTTCTAACCGTCGGCCGGTTAAAGAACTTGCAATTTGCAACAAATGCCGTCAACGAGATCCGCGCTTTTTCGTTAAATTCGATTCATACCGTCGCTCGTGAGCCGCCTGGATCGGCAGACACGGGAAGCGACGAGGAGAACGAAAGTGAAAAAGCTCGGTGGTTTTCTGGTCGCTGGCGCGCTCGGCGTGGGGTTGGTCGGCGCAGCGCAGGCGCATGTGTCAATCGGCGTGGGTATCGGGGTGCCCGCCTATCCGGTCTACGCGGCGCCTCCCGCGCCGGTTTACATGGCTCCGCCGCAGCCGGTGTATGTCGCGCCGCCTCCGCCTGTCGTGTATGCGCCGCCGCCCGCTGTGGTCGTCGGCGGCTATGGCGGGTACGGCTACTATGGCCGTCCGTACTACCGGCATCACGGTTATTACCGCCACGGGCCGTACTATCGTTATTGATCGGCAGGCGGTTCGAAATCAAAAAAGGCGATGCATGCGTGCATCGCCTTTTTTCATTTGTGACGTCCACCGCAAAAACGATCGCAATTCGTCGCGCGAGAATGAATTATCACGATGCCGCGTTGACGATCAGATCGCGGTAGCCGTTGACGATCACGCTATACGCAAAGTAGGCGAAGAGCGCGGCGGACATCACGTGGCAGGCGCGCAGGAGCTGCGTGCCGGCGCGCTTTCTGCCGTGGCTCGCGAGCGAGCAGATGAGGAGTGTCCAGCCGAGCCCGCCGCAGAAGAAGCCAGTGAGAAACACGGAGGCCGAGACGGGACTCGTCGCGCCGGCCTTTGCGATGAGCGCGCCGCCCACCGCCGCGAACCAGAGGATCGCGCTCGGCGACGACACCGCGAGCAGACATCCGCGCACGAAGCTTTTCCAGTGCTTCGGGCGCGGCGCGCTCAGGTCCGCCTCACCTTCGACGGGCGGCGCGGAAGCGGGATAGAGCGCCTCGCGCGCCATCTTCCAGGTCAGAAAGAGCAGGACGATCGCACCGCCGATCCACACGACCCAGCGCACGGTCTCGAACTGCAGCAGCGCCGACATGCCCGCGAGCGCGAGCGCCGCGTAAAACAGATCGCCGAAACAGGTACCCAGGCCGAGCACGAGTCCCGGCTTGAATCCATGCGACAGCGCGAGCGAAATGATCGCGACATTGGCGATCCCGA
Organism: Caballeronia hypogeia; assembly: GCF_001544875.2. Lineage (GTDB taxonomy): Bacteria > Pseudomonadota > Gammaproteobacteria > Burkholderiales > Burkholderiaceae > Caballeronia > Caballeronia hypogeia. The sequence continues at coordinate 369,358 of NZ_FCOA02000003.1, read as the reverse complement.
TATCCAGACACAGCGACAGCGACAGAAAAAATCCGTCCGACAGCAACGACCACGAATGCATGTTTGTTATTGATGGTTTTGAAGCGTGAAGCTCACGTCGAGACGGCCGGTCGGCACGTTCATTGTGTTGCGCAGTGGCGGATCGCGGAAGGCGGCGAGGGCGTCACGTTGCTGCCGCGAGCCGATGTCGAGCAGATCGAGCACATGCATGACGACCGCGTTGAGCACGGCCGTGTTGCCGTCCTCCACCTTCACCGCGATGCCGCGCGCCCCTTCGGGACCACGCACGCCGATCGCATAGCTCGCATCCGCGCCGGTCTTGCCGACGAGCGCGCCGCCGAACGCCTGCATCAGCAGCGTGCAGAAGCGTCCTTCTCCCGCGACGAGTTCCGGATGCGACGTCATCGCACGATGAATGCGCGCCAGCGCGGAGCCTTCCGGCGCCGCTGCGATCTTCATGTAGAGCCGCGCGAGACGTTCGAGCGGGAACGCGGGCGTCGGCAGATTGCAGCCGTCGATGGCCCATTGCACTTTGTCTTCGCTCAGGTCGATGGCCTGCGCCATCGTCCGTTTGACGCGCGCTTGCAACGGATGCCCGGGCAAGTGGTAATCGGAGAGCGGCGCGTTCATCGCGCGTGCGCCCGCGAGCATGCCGGCGTGCTTGCCGGAGCAATTGCTGCACACGGGCGTCGGCGTGAAGTCGCGTCTGATCCAGTCTTTATAGACCGCATCCGAAATCGGCGGATGGCCGCCGCAACGCAGATCGCTTTCGCTCGCGTTCGACTTCGCGAGCATCGCGCGGGCGCGTTCGATATGGCGCGGCTCGCTGCTGTGCGAGCCGCACATCAGCGCTAGGTCTTCGTCGGTGAAGCCGAAGCGCTCGAGCGCGCCGGTCTCGATGACGGCCAGCGCCTGCGCGGGCTTCGCCGCCGAGCGCGGCAAAGTCACGCGAGACGGATCGCCGAAGAAATGCACGAGACGGCCATCCGCATCGACGACGGCGACATGCGCCGCGTGCGTGTTCTCGATGACATCACCTCGATAGAGCGTGGCAGCGATCATTATTTATCCAGTCCGAGTTCAGTCCAGAGAGTATCGACGCGCCGCTTCACGGCTTCGTCCATGACGATCGGGCGGCCCCATTCGCGGCTGGTTTCGCCGGGCCACTTGTTGGTCGCGTCGAGTCCCATCTTCGAGCCGAGACCCGCGACCGGCGAGGCGAAGTCGAGATAGTCGATCGGCGTGTTGTCGACCATCACGGTGTCGCGCGTCGGATCGACCCGGGTGGTGATAGCCCAGATGACTTCCTTCCAGTCGCGCACGTTCACGTCCTCATCCACGACGACGATGAACTTCGTATACATGAACTGACGCAGAAAGCTCCACACGCCGAACATCACGCGCTTCGCGTGGCCGGGGTAGCTCTTCTTCATCTGCACGATCGCCATGCGATAGCTGCAACCCTCGGGCGGCAAATAGAAGTCGGTGATTTCGGTGAACTGCTTCTGCAACAGCGGCACGAACACTTCGTTCAGCGCGACGCCGAGCACCGCGGGCTCGTCCGGCGGCTTGCCGGTGTAGGTCGAATGGAAGAGGGCGTCGCGACGCATGGTAATGCGCTCGACGGTGAACACCGGAAACCATTCCTGCTCGTTGTAATAGCCGGTGTGATCGCCGTAAGGGCCTTCGAGCGCGTGCTCGTATTTCGCTGCAGCGCCACTTGACGGACGCGGCGGTGCGCCGGCGGGCACGGGCGGCACATTGCCTTCGTGCGGATAAATAAATCCTTCGAGAACGATTTCCGCGCGCGCGGGCACTTGCAATGTATCGACGCCTGGCGTGATGCATTTGGCGAGCTCGGTGCGCGATCCGCGCAGCAAGCCCGCGAACTGATACTCCGACAGGGAATCGGGCACCGGCGTGACGGCGCCGAGAATCGTCGCGGGATCGGCGCCGAGCACGACCGCGACCGGATAAGGCTTGCCGGGATTGGCCAGCGCGAATTCGCGGAAATCGAGCGCGCCGCCGCGATGCGCGAGCCATCGCATGATGAGCTTGTCGCGCCCGATCAGCTGCTGCCGGTAGATGCCGAGATTCTGACGCGGCTTGTTCGGTCCGCGTGTGACGGTGAGTCCCCAGGTGAGCAGCGGTCCGGCGTCGCCGGGCCAGCAGGTTTGTATGGGAAGACGGCCGAGATCGACATCCTTGCCTTCCCACACGATTTCCTGGCAAGGCGGCGAACTCACCGACTTGGGCGCCATGTCCCACACGGCCTTGGCGAGCGACAGCAGCTTGCCCGCGTCCTTCAGACCCTTGGGCGGCTCCGGCTCCTTGAGCGCGGAAAGCAGCCTGCCGACATCGCGCAGCGAACTCAGCGCGGCGACATCGCTGCCGAGGCTCACATCGGAACCAGTCTGCGCCTCGGTTTCGATGCCCATGCCGAGCGCGACGCGCCGCGTCGTGCCGAACAGGTTCGCGAGCACGGGCATCGAATGGCCGGTGGGTGCTTCGAACAGAAGCGCTGGCCCGCCCGCACGCAACACGCGGTCGGAGACTTCGGTGATTTCGAGAACGGGGGAAACGGGCTGCCGAATGCGGCGCAGTTCACCGAGCGCTTCGAGGCGGGCGGTGAAGTCGCGCAGATCTTTGTATTTCATCGATGGTCGTCAAGGGACTCGGAGGAGACTCGAAGGCGCTTGAGGCGCTGGACTCGAAGGACGGGACGGCTGCGCGCCAAGCGATTGTCGATTTTACCTGCGTCGGCGTCCGTGCGTTCGGGGACATTCAGCAAAATCCGCTGGCCACGCCCCAACCGACGTGCGTTCCGGACGCTGAACACTGTTCAATATAACTGTAAGTAATTGAAACTGAAGTCTATAGCATTGACGGATCATTAAACCCTGTTAGAATCGCTTGGCATCTATTGCAGGTTTTGAAATTTTTTACCGCTGCCTCAGGTTTTTCAGACGCTCATGCGTCGCCTGCGCCGCTCCTGCCCGGCGATTCATGGCTGTTGGTTGTCACTGCCGGCGTTTCTCGCGCCGGTTTTTTCGCGTGGAAGGCCATCTGCGCACTCAGGGCATGTTGTTCGTGCCGCGCAAACCGGTGACGCTTGCCGGATCGGCTTTCCAGACGGCTCATGCCGTATCCCCGATGCCGCTTACGCTTGCCTTGAGCCGGCGGTGTCTGATTTGTGTTTCGAATACGTGCTTCATTCGTATTCATCTGCGCAAATCATGCAACATTGGGAGTATCGATGAACGCATCAGTTTGGTGGGGTTCCGACACCCGCGCCGCGCAGATCATACGCGTAGTGCTACGTCGCGGACGCCGTTTGAGTCACCATCTCTTCGCCGTGGTCGGCGGCGCGGCCATGGTCACGGCGCTCGCGCTCTGGCTGCTGCCGTCGTGGCGCACCACGTTCGCCGCAAGGATCATGCCGTTCGTGTCGGCGGCGGTCCAGGCCGGTCCGGCGCGGCTGCTCGCGGGCCAGCCGCTTCCGCCGTTCTCGGCGGTGCATCGTCAGCCCAGCGATCCGATGCTGCCGGTGAATCTCGCAGCCAACGCGCCTGCGGCGGGGAAAAATGCGCCGGGCGCACTCACGCCCTCGCTCGGCGCCGCCGCGTCCGACGACGCGAGCACGCATCAACTCACCGGCGGCATCAGCCTCGCTGTCTCGCCGAACGGTCTCGATCCGCGCACCATGCCCTCCGTCGGCATGCTCGCGAGCATGATTCCGGCGCAACGCGTCGTAGCCGATGCGCGCGACGACCGCGTGCTGGTCTCCTCGCGTGAGCAGAAGCTGGTGGCGAACTTCATCGCGCGCCGCTATCGCGTGGCGGAAGAGCCGGTCGCCGATCTGGTCCGCGCTGCGTTCGACACCGGTCGCGAAGTCGGCCTCGATCCGCTCCTGCTGCTCTCAGTGATGGCGATCGAATCCGGTTTCAATCCGTATGCGGAAAGCGGCGTCGGCGCTCAGGGCCTGATGCAGGTGATGTCGAAGGTCCATTCCGACAAGTTCGAGTATTTCGGCGGCTCGCACGCGGCGCTCGATCCGCTCGCGAACATCAAGGTCGGCGCGCTGGTGCTGAAGGATTGCATCGCGCGCGGCGGCTCGGTGGCGGGCGGCCTGCGCTATTACGTCGGCTCGAGCACGCAGGACGATGGCGGCTACGGCGCCAAGGTGATGGCCGAGCGTTCGCGTCTGCGCGATGTCGCGCGCGGCCGCAACGTGCCGATCAACGCGCCACAGGCGCCGGTCCAGGCCGCGCCGAAGCAGGTTCTGGCGTCGGCGGCGGCGGACAAGCGCGTGCACGTCACGATCGATACGTCGAAGAAGTCCGCGTCGCAGGACGATGGCGATAGCGACGCCAAGCATGTGGCGTCGGCGGAATTCGGCGCTTAACAATCGCGCGCGGAACTTCAGATGAAAAAAGGCACCCTCGGGTGCCTTTTTCTTTCTCTGCGCCCGCGTTTTATCGGCTGAAAAGAGAGCCCAGCCGCTGCACCGCTTCCTCCAGCTTCGCGTGCGAGGTCGCATACGAAAGACGGATGTAGCGCTCCGGCGCATGAAAGCCGAAGTCCGCGCCCGGCACGAGTACGACGCCCGCGTCGTGGAGCATCGAATGCGTGAGGGCGTCGCTATTGCCGGCAGCGGGGTGATGAACCGTCGTCGTATCGGCGTAGACGTAGAACGCGCCGTCCGGCACGACCGGCACGCCGAAACCGAGCGAGCGCAGCGCCGGCACGATGTAGTCGCGCCGCCGCTTGAACTCGAGCCGGCGCGCTTCGTAGATCGCGATCGTCTCCGGCTCGAAACACGCGAGCGCCGCGTGCTGCGCCAGCGCCGACGCGCAGATGAACAGATTCTGCGAGAGCTTCTCGACCGCGCTGACCATCGCCTGCGGCACGACGAGCCAGCCGAGCCGCCAGCCGGTCATGTTGAAATACTTCGAGAAGCTGTTCACGGTGACGACGTCGTCGCCGAAGGAGAGGGCGGAGACGGGTTTCGCGTCGTAGCTCAATCCCTGGTAAATCTCGTCGACGATCGTGAAGCCGCCGCGTGCACGCACCGTGTCGACGATGCGCCGCAACTCGTCCGGCTCGATCGACGTGCCGGTGGGATTCGAAGGCGACGCAAGCAGCACGCCGCGCGTCTTGTCGCTCCAGTTTTCCTCGACGTGCGCGGCCGTGAGCTGGAACCGTTCGGCCGGACCGCTCGGAATCAGCACCGGCTTGCCATCCGCCGCCGATACGAAGTGCCGGTTGCACGGATAGCACGGATCGGGCATCAGGACTTCGTCGCCGTTGTCGACGAGCGCCATGCACGCCAGCAGCAGCGCCGCTGACGCACCCGCCGTCACGACGATGCGCTCCGGATCGACCGTGAGGCCGAAGGTATCGCGATAATGCCGCGCGATCGCTTCGCGCAGCGCGTGGATGCCGAGCGCGTTGGTGTACTGCGTGACGCCGCGCTTCAATGCTTCGGCGGCGGCGTGCGTCACCGGCTCCGGAGCCGTGAAATCCGGCTCGCCGATGCTCATGTGGATGACGTCGCGGCCCCCGCGCTCGAGCGCCTGAGCCTCTTTCATCAGCTCCATCACATAGAAGGGCTCGATCTGACCGACGCGGGATGCGAGGCGCATCAACGGCTCTGACGCCTGGTTCATGTCAGTGACGGCCGCGCGCCTGCGCTTCGGTCGGGCGCATCGCGACGGCGAGCTTGTCGAGCACGCCGTTCACGTACTTGTAGCCGTCCGAGCCGCCGAAGGTCTTCGTCAGCTCGACCGCTTCATTGATCACGACGCGATACGGCACGTCGATGTGATGCTTGAACTCGAACGCCGCGACCAGCAGCACCGCGCGCTCGACCGGCGACAACTGCTCGATCGGGCGGTCGAGGCACGGCTGCAACTGCGCGGAGAGATCGTCCGATTCCTTGATCACGCCGTGCAGGATCGCATCGAGATGCTCGCGGTCGGCCTTGTCGAAGCCTTGCGAATTGCGCAACTGCGCGTCGATTTCACCGGCGGGCGCGCCCGACAGCAACCATTGGTAAAGCCCTTGCGTCGCGAGTTCGCGCGACCGGCGTCGTGCGCTCTTCATGCACGGTCCTCGTCTTCTTCGTCTTCATCATCGCCGCCGAGCTGCTCGAGCGCGACGGACAGATTCGCCATTTCGACCGCCACGCGCGCGGCGTCGCGGCCTTTTTCGGTCATGCGGGCCACGGCCTGCTCGTCGTTCTCGGTCGTCAGCACGGCGTTGGCCACCGGAATGCCGAAGTCGAGCGCGATGCGCGAGATGCCCGAGCCGCTTTCGTTCGACACCAGTTCGAAGTGGTAAGTCTCGCCGCGCACGACGGCGCCGAGTGCGATCAGCGCGTCGAACTGGCCGGATTCCGCCAGCTTTTGCAGCGCGAGCGGAATTTCCAGCGCGCCCGGCACGGTGACGAGCAGCACGTCCTGGCCGATCACGCCGAGGCGTTCCAGCTCTTCGATGCACGCGTCGGCCAGGCCGTTGCACACCGGTTCGTTGAAGCGCGACTGCACGATGCCGATGCGCAAGCCGTCACCGTCGAGGTTCGGCTGGTATTGTCCGATTTCCATGAATTGTCCTTCGCGTGGAATGGTCTGGGATTGGGTTGAGTGGCCGGCGGTCTCAGGCCGAGCGCAACTGGGTGACGGGCGGCTCGGCGGGCGCGGCGGTCGTGGGGCCGCCGGGCATCGGAATGAAGCCCGTGACTTCGAGCCCATAGCCCGACATGCTGCCGAGTCTGCGCGGATTCGCGAGCACTTCCATCTTGCCGACGCCCAGGTCGCGCAGGATCTGCGCGCCGATGCCGTAAGTCTTGAAGTCGATCGGGCGGCGTTGCAGTTCCGCCGCCTTCTCTTTCTGGTCGAAGGCGCGGAACACGTCGACGAGATGCTCCTTCGTGTCGCCGCAGTTGAGCATGACGACCGCGCCGAGATCGCGCGCGGCGATTTCCTTCATCGCGGCGTCGATGGTCCATGAGTGTGTGGACGAGTCGATTTCGAGCAGATCGATCACCGAGAGCGGCTCGTGCACGCGCACCGGCGTTGCGCGATCCGGATGCGGCGAGCCGCGCACGAGGGCGATATGCGGCGAATGCGTCGGCTCGTCGCGATACAGCACCGCGCGGAACGGGCCGTGCGCGGTCTGCATGGTGCGCTCGCAGACTTTTTCGATGATCGATTCGGTGCGGCTGCGATAGTGGATCAGATCGGCGATCGTGCCGATCTTGATGCCGTGCTGCTGGCTGAACTCAATGAGATCGGGCAGCCGCGCCATCTCGCCGTCGTCCTTGATGATTTCGCAGATCACGGCGGCGGGCGTGAGGCCGGCGAGCGCGGTGAAATCGCAGCCTGCTTCCGTATGTCCCGCGCGCACCAGCACGCCGCCCGGCTGCGCCATGATCGGGAACACATGGCCCGGCTGCACGATGTTCTCGGCGCGGGCGTCGTGCGCGACGGCTGCCTGGATCGTGCGGGCGCGGTCCGAGGCCGAAATGCCGGTCGTGACGCCTTCTGCCGCTTCGATGCTCACGGTGAACGCCGTGCCGTACTGCGTGCCGTTGCGATGCGTCATCAGCGGCAGGTTCAATTGCCTGCAGCGCTCCTGCGTGAGCGTGAGGCAGATGAGGCCGCGGCCGTGCTTCGCCATGAAGTTGATGGCCTCGGGCGTGACGAATTCGGCGGCGATGACGAGATCGCCTTCGTTCTCGCGATCTTCTTCGTCGACGAGGATCACCATCCGGCCGGCTTTCAGTTCAGCGATGATCTCAGGAGTGGAGGCGAGCGACATGATGACGTCCCGTGCGGGTCCGGTTTGGGGAAAGCGCGTATTTTACGCCACGGCCGATGGACCGTTGCTGAAATCGGTGGCCCGGGTCGTGTGGAGTTTTCCTAGGCCGTTCGGACGAATGGTGCGAAGGCGGCGCGGCTGGGAAACTGGCCGGACTCCAACTATCGAGGCGTGACTTAAATGATCGGCATCTCAGCACCGGAAGCGGCGGACCGCGTCGCCGCACTGCGCATCACCACGCATTTCGCGGCGCGACTCCTCGATATCGAGCGGCAGTTATCCGAGGCGGGGCGGCCAACGGCGTACCATGCTCTGCTCGACCTGTTGAATAAGCAGACGATTCCGCTGCTGCAGGGCACGCCGCGAATCGGTTGCCGCTTCGTCGACGAGAAACAGGGTCCGTTCGAGCGGGCGGTCGCCAGCCCGCTTCTCACCGACCTGCTCGAACGCGGAAAGGCGGCGGGCGGCGAGTTGCGCGTGTACACGTTCGGTCACACGCCGCCCGATCACTACGTGCTTTTTTACCTGCTGGTCGACGACACCGTCTATCTGCTGTCGATCCGCATGCGGCAATGAGTGCCGCTTACTTCGCGTTCATCATGCGCTCGACGTAACGCGCGATCAGATCGATCTCCAGATTGACCTTCGCGCCGGGCTTCAGCGCCTTGAGCGTCGTGACTTCCACGGTGTGCGGAATGAGGTTGATGGAGAACTCGCAGCCGTCGGTGCGGTCGCTGACGGCATTCACCGTGAGGCTGACGCCGTTCACGGTCACCGAGCCCTTGTAGGCCAGATACTTGCCGATGTCCTTCGGGGCCACCACGCGCAACTCGTGCGATTCACCCACCGGTTCGAACTTCGACACGACGCCGAGACCGTCCACGTGACCCGAGACGAGATGGCCGCCCAGCCGGTCGTGCGCGCGCAGCGCCTTTTCCAGGTTCACCTGCGCGCCGGCGTCGCCCAGCCCGGCCGTCTTGTTGAGGCTTTCGCGCGACACTTCGACATCGAACGCGTTTGCTGATTTTTGAATCACCGTCATGCACGCGCCCTGAATCGCGATGCTGTCGCCGAGTTCGACGTCGGCAAGATCGAGACTGCCCGCGGCGACCGTCAGGCGAACGCCGGCTTCCGGCTCCGCGCCCAGCGGCGTGACGTTTTCGATGCGGCCTACTGCCGCGACGATTCCTGTGAACATCGGTTTCCTTCCTTGTCGGTGCTGATTACCGGGTGACGTTTGCTCAGGCGTTGCGGGCGAGTATGCGCAGATCGTCGCCGAGCCGGTCGATGCGATGAAACTTCAGATGTGGCCGCGCATCGAGGGTATCCGGCGGCGCGAAATCGAACATGCCGGGCGCGCTGCCGAGCAGGCTCGGCGCGAGATAGATCAGCAGTTCGTCGACGCAGCCTTCGCGCAGGAGCGAGCCGTTGAGCTTGTGGCCCGCTTCCACGTGCAGTTCGTTGATGCCGCGATCGGCAAGCGCGGTGAGCATGGCGGGCAGATCGACCTTGCCGTGCTCGTTGGAAAGCTCCATCAGGTCCGCGCCTTTCTCGCGCAGTGCGTCGATGCGGGCGGCTTCGGCGTTCGCCGAATGGAAGATCCAGAGCGGCGCGCCGTCGAGAATGCGCGCCTGCATCGGCACGTCGAGGCGACTGTCGATCAGCACGCGCTGCGGCTGGCGCGGCGTGTCCACCGCGCGCACGGTCAGTTGCGGGTCGTCCTCGCGCACCGTGCCGATGCCCGTGAGGATCGCGCAGGCGCGGGCGCGCCACGCGTGGCCGTCGGCGCGGGCGTCCTCGCCCGTGATCCACTGGCTTTCGCCGGTGGGCAGGCCGGTGCGGCCGTCGAGCGTGGCCGCGACTTTCATGCGCACCCACGGCCGGCGGCGCGTCATGCGCGACACGAAGCCGATGTTCATTTCATGCGCTTCGTTCGCGAGCAGCCCGCAGCGCACGTCGATGCCCGCGTCGCGCAGCATCGCGAGACCGCGACCTGAAACCGACGGGTTCGGGTCTTCCATCGCGGCGATGACCTTTTCGACGCGCGCGTCGATGAGCGCGTGCGCGCAGGGCGGCGTGCGCCCGAAATGGCTGCACGGTTCGAGCGTCACGTAGGCAGTGGCGCCGCGCGGGTCCTTGCCGCGAGCGCGCGCGTCCTTCAGCGCGCGTACTTCGGCGTGATCCTGCCCGGCGGGCTGCGTGAAGCCCATGCCGATTACTTCGCCGTTCTTGACGAGCACGCAGCCGACGCGCGGATTCGGCGTCGTCGTGTACATGCCCTTCGAGGCGAGCGCGAGCGCGCGCTCCATGTGCGTGAAGTCGGTTTGCGAGAACATCGGCGCGGCCCGCGGCGTGAGGTGACGTTAAGCGGCGAGCGACGCGAACGCGCCACGCGCGGCGTCGATGGTCGCGTCGATGATCGAATCGTCATGGGCGCTCGATACGAATCCGGCCTCGAACGCCGACGGCGCGAAGTACACGCCCGCGTCGAGCATCGCGTGGAAGAACGCGTTGAAGCGCTTCGTGTCGCCTTGCTGGATCTGCGCGAAGCTGCCCGGCACCTGATCCATGAAGTACAGGCCGAACATGCCGCCGATCGAATCGGCCGAGAAGGGCACCTTTGCCTCGCGCGCGGCGGCGGTGAGGCCGTCGACGAGCTTGCGGGTCTGCTTTGCGAGGTCGTCGTGAAAGCCGGGGCGCTGGATCAGTTGCAGCGTCTTGAGGCCCGCCGCCACCGCAATCGGATTGCCCGACAGCGTGCCCGCCTGATAGACGCCGCCCAGCGGCGCCAGATGCGCCATGATGTCGCGCCGGCCGCCGAACGCCGCCGCCGGCATGCCGCCGCCGATCACCTTGCCCAGGCACGTGAGATCCGGCTTGATGCCGTAGACCTCCTGCGCGCCGCCGAGCGCGACGCGGAAGCCGCACATCACTTCGTCGAAGATCAGCACGGAACCATACTCGTTGCAGCGCTCGCGCAGCGCGTTCAGAAATTCGGGCGTCGCGCGCACGAGGTTCATGTTGCCCGCGACCGGCTCGACGATCACCGACGCGATTTCATTGCCGAACGCGGCGAACGCCTCGTTCAGTTGCTCGACGTTGTTGTACTCGAGCACCGTGGTGTGTTTGGCGATATCGGCCGGCACGCCCGCGGAAGTCGGATTGCCGAACGTGAGCAGGCCCGAGCCCGCCTTGACGAGCAGGCTGTCCGCGTGACCGTGATAGCAGCCCTCGAACTTGATGATGCGGCTGCGGTTCGTGAAGCCGCGCGCGAGACGCAGCGCGCTCATGGTCGCCTCGGTGCCGGAGGACACCATCCGCACCTGTTCCATCGACGGCACGAGCTTGCAGATTTCCTCGGCGATCTCGATTTCGGCTTCCGTCGGCGCGCCGAACGAAAAGCCGTGCACGAGCACGCGCTGCACGGCCTCGAGCACTTCGGGGTGAACGTGGCCGACGATCATCGGACCCCACGAGCCGATGTAGTCGATATAGCGCTTGCCCTCTGCATCCCAGAAATACGCGCCTTCCGCGCGCTCGATGAAGCGCGGCGTGCCGCCGACCGAGCGGAACGCCCGCACCGGCGAATTCACGCCGCCGGGAATGGTTCGCTGGGCGCGTTCGAAGAGGACTTGATTCTTGGACATGGATGAAGGCCTGCGCTGATAAGTGGATGCGGGAAACGCGAGGGACGGGCGCGTCGCCCGAAACGCGGCGGCGCGGCGCGCAAGACGCGCGCTCCGACGCGACAAAACATGGCTGAAATTGTACCGGAGTCGATGCGAAGGGGCCGCGTCGGACCTAGGCCGATGGTGGAGGCGCCGCGGATGCCGAGGGGGACCGTGAGCGCCGGCCCGTGCGTTCCGTCCACAGTTTTTCGAGCGCGCCTTCGGCCATCGGCTTGATGAGCGTGCCCGACATCTGCGCGTCCCAGGTCTGCACCGAGAACGGATGTGCGCGCAGCTCGTCGCGCGTGACGACGACTTTCTCGTGGGCGTCGACGAGCCAGTCGTACGCGAAGTCGATGCACAGCCGATAGCCGCGTTTGCTGCCCGTATCGGGCACCTCGTACGGCGCGCGCGTCACCCAGCCCGACGCGAACACGCCCTTCGGCTCCTGGGACACGCGATGCACGAACACGCGATCGCCCGGCATCAGCCCGCGCGCCGTCCCGCAGCCCCAGACATCGGCGACGGCGACACCGTCGGCCACGCGCCGCGCGAGGTCCGGCAACTCGGGCCAGGGCCATTTTTTGGGGCTCCAGATCAGCAGAAAGGCGGTCATCGGATCGATCGGACGGAAGGCGAAAGTGCGGAAGAGCTTAGCGTAACGCGCTGCAGAGGGCCGGATCCCGACGATGCGTCGCGCACCGTCACGTACAATAAGCGCTCGCTTACGTGGCCTGAGCGCCGCGTCGCCCTTCATCCATCCCGTCTTGCGAACCCCATGCCCGACACCACCCGGCGCCGGCCCGATGGCCGGCTGATCCTGTTGCTCGGCGCGCTCGCCGCCTGCGGCCCGCTGTCGATCGACATGTATCTGCCGAGCCTGCCGTCGCTCGCCGCTTCCTTCGGCACGAGCCCGGCCGCAGCGCAAAGCACGCTGACGAGCTTCATGTTCGGCTTTTCGTTCGGCATGCTGCTGTACGGACCGCTCTCCGACGCCTACGGCCGACGCCCCGTGCTGCTCGGCGGCATCGCGTTGTACGCGCTTGCGAGCATCGGCTGCGCGATCGCGTTCTCGATCGATGCGCTCATCCTGATCCGCTTTCTGCAGGCGCTCGGCGCGGGTGCGGCCTCGGTGCTCGCGCGCGCCATCGCCCGCGACGCCCATGAGCCGACCGACGCCGCCCGCGTGCTCTCGATGCTCTCCATCGTCACGTCCATCGGGCCCTTGCTCGCGCCGCTCATTGGCGGGCAATTGCTGCTGCTGGGTGGCTGGCGTGTGGTGTTCGTCGCGCTGACGCTGTTCGGCCTGACGTGCGCGGTGACCGCGTTCCTGCGCGTGCCCGAGACCTGGCCCAAGGAAAAGCGCGCGAGCGCGGCGGTGGGCAAGTCGTTCGCGGCGTACGGTCATCTGCTGACCGATCCGGTCACCTGGGGCCACATGATGTGCGGCGGCATGGCCTTCGCGTCGATGTTCGCGTATATCACCGCGACGCCGTTCGTCTATATCGACTACTTTCACGTGAAGCCGCAGCACTACGGGTTGCTGTTCGGCCTGAATATCGTCGGCATCATCGCGGGGAATGTGCTGAACACGAAACTGGTGGGGCGGCTCGGCGCGATGAAGATGATATCGGCGGCGTCGTTCGTGAGCGTCGTCGCGGCGCTGGTCGTCGCGTTCGTGTCGCTGACGGGGCTGGGCGGACTCTGGTCGATCGTCTTTTCGCTGTTTTTCGTGGTCGGCGTGGTCGGCCTGCTGTCCGCCAACTGCACGACCGAACTGATGCACCGCTATCCGCGCAACGCCGGCGCCGCCGCCGCGGTGTTCGGCGCGATGCAGCTCGCGCTCGGCGCGGTCGCGAGCCTCGCGGTCGGGTTGTTCCACGATGTCTCGCCGCACGGCATGGGCGTCGTGATCGGCGTGTCCGGCGTGCTGACCTTCGGCGGGCGCACGCTGGTGTTGCGCTCGCATGCTGCGCCGGTGAAGGTGTGAGCGCGCCGCGTCAAGTTGCAAGCCTGGGCAGCGGCGGGGCGAGCCGGATGCGATGCTCGCCGAATGACCGCAGCACGACTTCGTTGATGTCCGAGATCAGATTGAGCTGGCCGTTGGCCGGATCGGCGACCCAGAACTGCGCTTCGAGCCGGATTCGCCCGTCCGCGATATCGGCAACATAGACAGCCGGCTGCGGCTCGGCGAGCACGCGCGCCTGTTCTCGCAGGACGCCGACGACGATCTGCTTCGCCATTGCGACGTCGCTGGCGATATCGATATGCACGGAGCTCGAGAGCCGCAGGTTGTCATCGGACCATGACTGGTTCAGCACGGTGTTGAGGGTCAGCGCGTCGTTCGGCACGAGCGCTTCGACGCCGTCAGCGCCCATCAGCGTCGTGTAGCGCACGGTCATCTGCGTGACGCGGCCTTTGATGCCGCCCGCCGAAATGACGTCCCCCACGCGCACCGACTGTTCGAACAACACGATCAGACCGCTCACGTAGCTAGCGGCGAGCCGCTGCAGGCCGAGCCCGAGGCCAATGCCCAGCGCGCCCACGAAGGTCGCGATTGCCTTCACGTCGATGCCCGCGCGTTGCAGCACGATGGTGGCGGCGATCGTCCAGACGGTGATGTCGAGAATGCGGCGGATCGCCAACGAGAAGTTCGGTGGCAGGTGCATGCTGCTGCGCAGCCTGGCGCCGAGCCAGTTGACCGTGCCGTGCGCAATCACCACGACGACCACGCCCGTCGCCACCCCCTCCGCCAGCGAGGCCAGATTGAGCCTGAAGAAGCCGATGTCGATGTCGAGCGCGCGTGCGGCTGCCACGACCTCATTGATGTCGCGTTCGGGCTGTGAAAGCGCGAAGAACCCGCTCGCCGCGAGAAGCACGGTCAGGCAGCGCAGCGACAGGCGCAGCGGCCGTACTGGACGAAAGACGAGTTCGAGGGCGACCGCAGGAATCTGCATGGTGAACAGAAGGCTCGTGCCGAGCGAGACGATCGACAACAGCGCAGTGCTTGGCCACTCGCCCAGAATCGCCACTGACAGCGCGAACAGAAGTAGCACGCAGAGCGGCGGCACGAAATAAAGACATACGACGTAGACTCGCCGCCAATCCGCCCAGAGGCGTTTGCGTAGCCAGTGCAGGATGAAATACGCGCCGATGCAGCCGATCGCCGCGATCAGCCCGAGTGCGGTGAACTCGTTGGGCGAGGCGCCGCAGAGCGCCTGGTGGCACGCGCGTGCATAGGTTGCGTGGTCGAAGAATAGGATGGTTGGCAGAATCGAATTGAGCATGGTCGGGCGTCGCGTATTGCTCGGCGGGCAATCCTGCTCAATCCGATTTGCCTGAGCGATCAGACCGTTCCCAAAACGCGCGTATCGCGGTTGCGCGAACGGCTCGATCGTCCGTGAAGAAATGTCACGGCGGACCACAGAGGCAACGAATGGAGGCGAGGGGAGCACGGACTGCTCGTGCTTCCCCCGGCTCGATGGTCAGAACTCGTAGCCCACCTGAGCACGCACGCCGGCGTCCCCTGTGTTGGTGACGGATACAGCGCCGTTCGTCAACCACCTTCCGCTCGCTGATCGATAGGTTGCGCCAGCGGCGACCGCGGAACCGTTCTTGTATGCGGCCGCGCCCGCTGCAACGATCGTCTTGCCCGGCGTGGCAGGCGTGAGGTTCGGCATGGCCATGGCCGCCGCGATACCGGCATACGAGTTCTTCGCGACGTCGTTGATGTTGTTTTGCAGGGTGTTGAAACGCTGGTCGGTGTAGTTCTGAGCCTGGCTGGCCGACTTGGTCATCGATGCGTTCAGTTGATCCAGGTTCACTGCATCCGTGCCCTGGGTTCCGGCCGCGACGTTGGTAATCTGGCGCGCATTGCTGGCGGAGCCCACGGACACCGTGTTATTGCGGCTCGCAACCGAATCCGCTCCGATCGCGACGGCGTTGCTTGCAGCCGCGACCGCATTCGCGCCCATTGCCGTCGAACGCGCGCCGCTCGCGAGCGCCGCTTCGGTATCGCGGTTCCCGTCCGCCGCGAACATGGGGTTGCCTGTCGCGGCGGCGTTCCTGACCTGCTCGAACATCGCGTTGACCTGACCGACGTTGGCGGCATCCGTGTTCGCTACGCCGGCTGCAACATTGTGGATGACCGTGCCGCCGGCTGCGCCGTTGCCGAGCGAAATGCTGCCGTAGTTGGTCGAGCCGTCGCCATTGCGGTCGTACGTGACTGCGGCATTGGTCTTGCCATCCGGGCCGACGAGGCCGGACGCCCTCAGTTGTGCGACATTGACCGCGTCTGTGTCCGCGGTGCCGGCCGCGACGTTCGTGATCTGCCGCTCTGCGCCCGCAGCACCCACGGACACGGTATTGACGCGATCGGCGATTGAGTTCGAGCCCAGCGCGACCGAGTTCACCGCGCCAGCCCGGGCGTTGCCGCCGATCGCCACCGCATCGGCTCCGCTTGCCTGGGAATCGGCCAGGGTCGAGTTGGCGTGGAAATATTTGATGCCGGTTCCACCCTTCGTGATGTTGTTCAGGATGTTATTGATATCGTTGATGTCAGTGGTGTTGCCCGCTGTGCGCGTGTCGATGTCGCTGAGCGCGTCACCGACGTTGCGGAATGCCTTGCCGCCCACCGTGTAATTCGGTTGGGAAATGGAACCATCCGGATTCACGGCCGAACCGCCGCCGAGCGCGCTCGCCACGGAGTAGCTCACGCCGTAGAGTTGCGAGCCATTCACGCCGTCCGTGCTGCTGGCGGAGATCGTTCCCCCGCTGACATTCACGATCTTTTGTCCTTTGACGTTCGCCGCGCCGCCGAGCCCATTGAACTGCACCGTGGCGCTGTCGAGTGCGCGGAGCGCCTCGCCGACGTTCGACTGTGCGCCGCCCGCGACCGTATATCGCGTTCCGGAGATGGTTCCGGTCGCCGGATCGTAAGTCGTGCCGCCCCCGAGCGTGGCGGCGATATCGGCGCCCGTTTTGTCGACTTTGGCGTTTTGCGACTGCAACTGGCTCACATTCACGGCGTCCGTTGCCGCCGCGCCTGCCGCGACGTTGGTCAGACGGCGCTCGTTGGCAGGGGAGCCGATCGAGATCTCGCCGCTCGCCGTCGACGCGATGCCCGACAGCACGCCCGAACCCGGGTTGTAACCACTCGCGGTCAGATTTGCCGTGGTCGTCGATCCCGCACCCAGGGCGGCGGAGTTCATGGCGCTTGCGATCGCGCCCTTGCCGAGCGAGACGCTGTTGTCGGCCGTCGCCGCCGCATTGGTTCCGATACTCACGGAATCCGCGCCCGAAGCGCGCGCCGAGGAGGTTCCGCGGAAGCTTGCATCGGCCGCCGTGTCACCGGTTGTCAGTTGGCCCGATGTGCCGATGGCGATCGAGCGCGCGCCGCTCGCGTTCGCCGACGCGCCCACGCCAATGGAGCCGACGCCCGTGGCCGTGGCGAGAAAGCCTTCTCCGATGCTGTAGTGTCCTGACGCGAGCGCCTCACGGCCGAGCGCCATCGCGCCGATGCCCGATGCCGTGGCATTGCCGCCGACTGCCAGCGAGAACGCGCGCGTGGCCTGAGCCCAAGTGCCGAGCGCGGTGGCGGTTTCGCCGCTCGCGAGCGACATGGAACCGAGAGCAGTCTCGCCGCCACGTCCGTTGAGGGCACTGCCATCGCGACCGAAGATAGCGTCGTCAGTTGTGTTCGACGCCGTGCGCGCAAAGTCGCCGATGACCGTCGAGAAGCCCAGCGACGTGGCGGAGTTCCACGTCGAGCCAGGGTAATAGATGCTGTCGCGGTAGAGGAATTGGTTGTAGCTGGTGCCGGAATTGGCGTTGGTGGCGGAGCCGGACATGCCGTTGATGGAAACCTGTGCCTGAACTGGCACGCCGATCAGACCGGCAACGAGCGCTGCCACGGCAGTTTCGAACGGACGGATTGTCCGGACGTGACGCGAGGTTCGGCCGGTGGCAGCAGCAGTTTCGGGAGCGACAACGAAAGTGCCTGTGCTTTCGTTAAAGATGACGCGAAAGGATTTATTCATTTTTTTAGTTAAAGCTTCTCGAAGGAGGCTCTATGGTGCAGTTTCATTCCTGTTTCTCAGAATAAGGAATCTCCGAAATTGAAATAATGAAATATTGCTGTCTAGCCGTTAAAGTCGTTGCCTGTTGGGTATTGGTTTGGCCGTAATGTTGTTTTGTGGGCGGTCCGCCAGGCAGGCTTCTGGCGGGTGGCGTGCGGTTTTATGCGGGGTTGGGCTTCTTCGGCGAGTAAGTCGATATAAAGGCATATTTGGGATCGATATCGATGAATATTCCGTGCGTCTATAATCAATTAAGGAGTGGATTATCTAGATGCTCCGTGAATTAATAATGCGCACGGATATTAAGAGGCAAATCAAATCGAAGACTTGAGATCCGCTTCAGTTTCCAGGCACGAAAAAAGAACGGCCCGCAGTGGGCGGGCCGTCGGGCGATTCAGAAAGCAGCGCTTCCGGGTCCGGGTGCGCTCAACTCACGAGCGGACCAATGCTGGCGACGAGGAACGTGAACGCCGCCGCTTCCGCCTGCGCGATCGCTTCAGGCTCGACACCCGCGCCGTGACCGCCGTCGCCGGTTTCCTGATACCACACGTTTTGATGTCCCTGCGCCTGCATCTTCGCGGCCATCTTGCGCGCGTGCGCGGGATGCACGCGGTCATCGCTCGTCGACGACGTGAACAGCGCCGGCGGATATTCGACCTGCGCCTTCACGTTCTGATAGGGAGAGTAGGCCATGAGGTGACGCAGATCGTCGGTGTCGTCGGGGTCGCCGTATTCGTCGATCCACGATGCGCCTTGCAGCAGCAGGTGAAAGCGCGCCATGTCCAGCAACGGCACCTCGGAGAGCACCGCGCCGAACAACGCCGGCCGCTGCACCATGCACACACCGGTCAGCAGGCCGCCATTGCTGCCGCCGCGAATCGCGAGTTGCCGGGGCGTGGTCACGCCGGTGTCGATAAGCGCCTGCGCGACCGCGATGAAATCGTCAAATGAGATCTGGCGCTTCTCGCGCAGCGCGGCCTGATGCCATGCCGGTCCGAACTCCCCGCCGCCGCGGATGTTCGCGACCGCGTACAGCCCGCCGCGCTCGAGCCACGCGATGCCGGTGGTCGCGTCATAGCCGGGGTCCAGCGCCACTTCGAATCCGCCGTAGCCATAGAGCAGGCATGGGCGCGCGTGCGTGCTCGTCTCGATGTCTCGGCCGATCAGCCAATACGGAACGCGCTCGCCGTCCGGCGCGATCGCGTGGCGGCGCACGGCGGCGAGACCCGTCGCGTCGAATTGCGCGGGCAGGCGCGCAAGCAGCTGCCACGGCGCGTCGTTCGCGAGATCCGCGTGATAGAGCGACGGCGGCGTCAGAAAATGCTCGACGTGAACGAGCACGGTGTCGTCGCGTTCGCCGTCGATCGAATCGACCCAGGACTGGCTCGCGTCGGGCAGCGCGAATTCGCGCGATTCCCACGCCGCGTCGTACTGCACGGGCGGGCGCAGCAGGCCGACGCGCGGCGTGCCGTCGTCCATCTGAGAGACGATCAGCCAGTGCTTCGTGAAGTCGATGCCCGCGAGCACCAGACGCTCCGTCGGCGTGAACAGCGTGGTGAAATGGCGCAAACCGGCGAGAAACGCATCGCGGCGGATGACGATCAGCGCGCCAGGCGCATGGCGGCGTCCGCCCGCGTTCCAGTGCTTGCGGGGCGTGACGAAAAGCCAGCCGTTCCAGTGCTCGATTTCGGCGTGCGTCGGCAAATCGTACTGGCGCCATTCGTTCGATGTCTCGTCGAGCCAGTAATTGAGCGTGTCGTAGAAGCTCACCGCGCGCGAGGCGAGATGCAGTTTCTCGATCGGATCGTAGTCGACACCGGCCGATACGTCGCGCCGCGCACCCTCGAACACGACGGGCGCATCGGCGAGCGGCGTGCCGCGCTGCCAGCGGCGCGCCTGGCGCGGAAAGCCGGAGGTCGTGAGAGCGGGGTGCGGATTGGTCTTGCTGTCGTCCCAGCCGACATAGACCGTGTCGCGGTCGATCCACGAGATGTCGTGCTTGCCGACATCGGCCAGCACGAAGCCATCTGCGACAAAGCTTTTCGATGCGATATCGAACTCGCGCACGATGCACGCGTCCGAGCCGCCGGGCGACAGGCTCACGAGCGCGCGTTCGTAGTCCGGATAGCGCATGTCGAAGTCGGCGAGCGCCCAGCGCGTGTCGTCGCGGCTGTCGGCGTTCAGGTCGAGCGCGTCGACATCGAGGATGGTCTCCCAGACGGCCGCGCCGGCAAGCCACGCGCTCCACGGCGTGCGGCGCACGATGCCGAGCGGATGCGCGTCATCCTGCCAGGTGTTGTAGGCCCAGTCGCCGTACCGCGAGCAGGTGACGATGCGGTCCTTCGACGTGTAAGCGGTTTCGAGCCGTTCCGCGAGCGCACGCGCGTCGGCGGTGTCGCCGAATGCGGCTTCGGTGCGGCGGTTCTGGGCATCGACCCAGGCTTGTGCGCGGGCGTCGTCGAGCGCTTCGAGTCCGATGAAGGGATCGGCGCCATCGGCGGCGGGCCAGGCGAGGTCGGGATGCTGGTCGAGAAAAGTCATGCGGCGCAGGGAGTCGAAATGCAAAAGGTCGATTGTGCCTGTAACGCCCTGTCATGAAAAACGCCACGGCGAACCGTGGCGCATTCACTCAGCCCGACTGCGACCAACCCGTGACTTCAGGCCAACCGCTCTTCCGTTTGCGGATCGAACAACACCGCCTTCGATACGTCGAACAGCAGCGTCATGTTGGAAAGCGGCTGCGGATTCGACGCCGGATGCACGCGCGACACGATCCGCTTGCCGTTCACATGCGCGAACACGAGCGTGTCCGGGCCCGTCGGCTCGATCACGTCGACGCGGACTTCGATCGGCTGCAGGCTCGTGTCCGACACGTCGTGCGCGCTGCGCGAATCGGTGATGCGTTCCGGACGCAGCCCGAGAATCACGTCCTGACCGACCTTGCCGCGCAGACGCGCCGCATCGAAGGGCAGGTTCAGCACCTTCTGCGACACGCCCGTATCGAGCTGCAGACCGACGCCCGAACCCGAATCCACCAGCTTGCCGGTGATGAAGTTCATCGGCGGCGCGCCGATGAAGCCCGCGACGAACAGGTTCGACGGCGAATCGTAAATTTCCTGCGGTGCGCCGAACTGCTGCACGATGCCGTCCTTCATCACCGCGATGCGGTCGCCGAGCGTCATCGCCTCGATCTGATCGTGCGTCACGTACACGATCGTCGTGCCGAGGCGCTGATGCAGCAGCTTGATTTCCGAACGCATTTCGATGCGAAGCTTCGCGTCGAGGTTCGACAAAGGCTCATCGAACAGGAACATCACGGGATCGCGAGCTAGAGCGCGGCCCATCGCCACGCGCTGACGCTGACCGCCCGACAGCTGCCCGGGCTTCCGATCCAGCAGATGACCGATCTGCAAAGTCTCGGAAACACGATCGACGATCTTTTTCTGCTCGTCCTTCGGCACCTTGCGGATGTTGAGGCCGAACGAGATGTTGTCGCGCACGCTCATGGAAGGGTAGAGCGCGTAGGACTGGAACACCATCGCGATATCGCGGTCCTTCGGCGACAGGTTGTTCACCGTCTTGCCGTCGATCATGATGTCGCCCTGGGTCACGTCTTCGAGACCGGCGATCATGTTCAGCAAGGTCGATTTGCCGCAGCCCGAGCCGCCGACGAGGATCAGGAACTGACCGTCCTCGATGTCGATGTTGACGCCCTTGAGTACCGGCACCCCGTTCGGGTAGGTCTTGTACACGTCACGGATGGAAAGGCTTGCCATGTGAATCCTCTATATCTCTGTCGACCGAGGTCGATTAACCCTTCACCGCGCCGGCCGTCAGCCCGCGCACGAAATAACGTCCGGCGATCATGTAGACGAGAATCGTCGGCAATGCGGCGATGATCGCGCCCGCCATGTCGACGTTGTATTCCTTCACGCCCGTCGATGTGTTCACGAGGTTGTTCAGCGCGACCGTGATCGGCATGGAATCCACGCCCGAGAACACGATACCGAACAGGAAGTCGTTCCAGATCTGCGTGAATTGCCAGATCAGGCACACCATGAAGATCGGCAGGGAAACCGGCAGCAGGATCTTCGTGAAGATGGTGAAGAAGCCTGCGCCGTCGATGCGCGCCGCCTTTACCAGTTCAGCCGGGATGCTCACGTAGAAGTTGCGGAAGAACATCGTTGTGAACGCGATGCCGTAGATCACGTGAACCAGCACGAGGCCGGTGGTCGTGTTCGAGAGGCCGAGAAAGCCTTGCAGGCGCGCCATCGGCAGCAGGATCGCCTGGAAGGGGATGAAGCAGCCGACCAGCAGCATCGTGAACAGGCCGTCCGCGCCACGGAAACGCCAGTGCGTGAGCACATAGCCGTTGAACGCGCCGACGAACGACGAGATCAGCACGGCCGGAATCACCATGCGCACCGAGTTCATGAAGAACGGCTGCATGCCGTCACAACGCACGCCGGTGCACGCTTCCTGCCACGCCTTCACCCATGGCGCGAAAGTGAAGTGCGTCGGCGGCGTGAGCAGGTTGCCCGTGCGAAGCTGATCGAGATCCTTGAAGGACGTCGAGAGCATCACGTAGATCGGAAACAGGAAGTAGAGCGCGAAAAGGATCAGCACCGCGTAGATGACGGCGCGGCTCAAAGTCATCTTAGGCTGCATTGCGAGTGCTCCTCGATTCGAGATACATGAGCGGCACGAGCACCGCGACCACGGTGGCGAGCATCATCATCGACGACGCCGCGCCCACGCCCAGCTGGCCACGGTTGAACGAGAACGTGTACATGAAGATCGCGGGCAGCGACGACGAGGTGCCCGGACCGCCCGCCGTCAACGCGACAACCAGGTCGAAGGTCTTGATCGTGATGTGGCAGAGAATCAGCAGCACGGAGAAGAACACCGGACGCATGCTCGGAATCACGATCTTGCGATAGATGGTCGGCAGCGTCGCGCCGTCCACTTGCGCGGCCTTGAAGATTTCGCTGTCCACGCCGCGCAGTCCGGCGAGAAACAGCGCCATCACGAAGCCGGTCGATTGCCACACGGCCGCGATCACGACGCAGAAGATCGCCTTGTCCGGGTCGCCGAGCCAGTTGAACGAGAAGCTCGTCCAGCCCCAGTCATGAAACACTTTCTCCAGACCGAGGCCCGGATTCAGAATCCACTGCCACGCGGTGCCCGTCACGATGAACGAGAGCGCCATCGGGTAGAGGAAGATCGCGCGCAATGCGCCTTCGTTGCGGATCTTCTGGTCCAGAAGGATCGCAAGGAACAGCCCGAGAAAGACGCAAATACCGATGAAAGGAATGCCGAACCAGCCGAGGTTGGCGGCGGAAGTCCACCAGACGTCGTTGGCGAAGAGCTGCTTGTACCGGTCGAAGCCGGCGAAGTCATAACGCGGCATCAGCCGCGATTCCGAGAGCGACAGATACCCTGTAATGGCAATGAAGCCGTACACGAAAACGAGCGCGATCAGAACGCTGGGAGCGAGCACCAGCTTCGGGATCAGGCGATCGGCGAGCGCCGCCGTCGGTGAGGCGCGACGGGGCGGATTTTGCGGTTTCTTGTCCGCGGTGATGGAGGCAGTCACGACTCGACTCCTGGAAGATGTGCCGGCGCGATGAGTGAACTATCGGTGCGTTTAGTTGCACTGATTGGCGCTTCTGTGGCGAATGCCTGCTGGCGCTGAATGATGCGACGTTACAGACGCAGTCCTGCTCTGTCCTGCGCCCGCCCGGCGCGTGCATGTGCACACGCGCCGGACGGTAACCGCCTTACTTCGTCTTGGCGGCGTTCGCGAGAGCCGCGACCGCGCTCTTCGAATCCTGCGACGAATTCATGAACTTGGTCACGACGTCGGTCATGGCGCCGGCGACGGCATCGCCCTGAGCCATGCCGTGCGCGAGCGACGGAACATAGCCGCCCGATTTGATCGCCGTCTGTTCATCAGCGTAGGACTTCTTGGCGCAGTCGTCGAACTTATCCATCGAGACGCCCAGACGCACCGGGATCGAGCCCTTGTTCAGGCTGAACTGCTCCTGGAAGTCCGGCGTCATGATGGTCTTCGCGAGCGCGAGCTGGCCCGGGGTCGCGGCCTTCTGGCCCTTCTGCTGGAAGAACACGAACGAGTCGACGTTGAAGGTGTAGGCCTTCTCCGTGCCCGGCACCGGGGCGCAGATGTAATCCGTGCCCGCCTTCTTGTTCGCGCCGGCGAATTCGCCCTTCGCCCAGTCGCCCATGAACTGCATGCCGGCCTTGCCGTTGATGACCATGGCCGTGGCGAGGTTCCAGTCACGTCCGGTGCGGCCGCTGTCGAAGTAGCCCTGGATCTTGCGGACCGTGTCGAACACCTGGACCATCTTGTCCGAGGTCAGCGTCTTCTGGTCGAGATCGACGATCGCCTTCTTGTAGAAGTCCGCGCCCTGCGACAGCACGACGTCTTCCCACAGCGTCAGGTCCTGCCACGGCTGGCCGCCCATCGCGATCGGCATGATGCCCGCCGCTTTCATCTTGTCGGCGACCTGGAAGAATTCGTTCCAGTTGGTCGGGACCTTGCCGCCGGCCTTGTCGAGCGCGGCCTTGTTGATGTACAGCCAGTTCACGCGGTGCACCGAGAAGGGCGCGGCGACGTAGTGGCCGTCGGCGTGGATGATCTTGTCGATTTCCGGCGGCAGGTTCTTCTTCCAGTCACCCGCGACGGAATCGATCGGCACCAGCACGCCTTGCTCCGCCCATTCCTGGATCAGCGGACCCTTGATCTGCGCCGCCGACGGCGCGTTGCCCGAGATCACCTGCGTCTTCAGCGCGGTCATCGCGGCCGCACCCGCACCGCCCGCGACCGCGAAGTCCTTCCACTGATAGCCCTGCTTCGTCATGTCGTCCTTGAGCACGCCGACAGCCTTCGATTCACCGCCGGACGTCCACCAGTGCAGCACCGAAACGGCCTCGGCAGCCTGAACCGCCGACGCCGTCGCGCCGCACAGAAGACCTGCGGCGCACAGCGCGCCCATGAGCTTACGGACTTTCATTGTTTATCTCCTCCAGACACCTGAACAAGAAACGATTGGCTCCCGATGCCGCCGGAAGCGTATTAGGAAGCGGTGGTTAAAAAACGGCAAAACTGGATGGCCGGAAATCGGCGGTGTCGGCGGGAAGCGGCAGGCGCGAGGCTCGCTGAAACGCGACGCGCGTGCATAGCCGGCAAACCGATGTACGGCCGCACGGCTCTCAAGAGATGAGTGGATTGAATCGCAACGGCTTGTCTCCTCTTTTGATTTTTGCCCGGCCGCGCGAGCCCGGAATTACGAGCGCGGCGAACGGCGAGGCGCGAGGCCCGGCGCATGCTCTGAAGGAACCGGACGGGGCGCTTTCTGTAAAAAGCGGCGAGCCGCGTGCTCCGTTAACATGCGTTCAGCAGATTCGACGAAAAAAGCACGTGTAATCAGATTTCTCTTGTTCACCCGGCGATTTTTCTGTCGATCACATTTCCTCTTGATTTGGATTGTAGTTAAACTACAATTCAGTGTCAAAAAAATTTTTATCGGACTACGGCCCGCTTGTCGGGCGTCGGGTGGTCTCATGGGCGACCGCCCCGTTTCGTCTCACATCCAGTCCTGCAACCCACGTTCAGACTCATGCAAAGCGATTCGAATTTCACCTTCGTACTCTTCGGCGGCACCGGCGATCTCTCCATGCGCAAGATTCTTCCCGCGCTCTTCGAGGCGCATCGCGCGGGCATGCTCAATCCAGCGGGCAGGATTGTCTCGGTCGCGCGCGAAGCCAAGGAGCAAGGCGAATACCGGGCCTGGGTCGAGGATCACGTGAAGCCGCACGTATCGAAGCACGGCGTCGATGAAGCTGTATGGCGCAGCTTTCTGGAGCGCTTTCAGTACGTCGGACTCGATCTCGGCCGCCCGGAGGACTTCGCGATGCTGCGCGATGCGCTCGCGCAGTACGACGGCACGCGCGTGTTCTATCTGGCCACCGGCCCGTCGCTGTTCGTGCCGATCTGCCGCGCGCTCGCCAATGTCGGCCTGAACCTGAATTCGCGCATCGTGCTGGAAAAGCCGCTCGGCTATGACCTGAAGTCGTCGAACGCGATCAACGACGCCGTCGGCGAAATTTTTCAGGAAGAGCAGATCTACCGGATCGATCACTATCTCGGCAAGGAGCCGGTGCAGAACCTGCTCGCGCTGCGTTTCGGCAATGCGCTGTTCGAGCCGTTGTGGCGGCGCGAGTGGGTCGAGAGCATTCAGATCACCATCGCCGAGGAATTGGGCGTGGAAGCGCGCGGCGACTTCTACGACAATACGGGCGCGCTGCGCGACATGGTGCAGAACCATCTGCTGCAACTGCTTTCCATCGTGACGATGGAGCCGCCGCACTCGATGGACTCAGACTCCGTGCGCGACGAAAAGCTGCGCGTGCTGCGCGCGCTGAAGCCGGTCGATGAGCGCGACATCAGCCGCGTCGCCGTGCGCGGGCAATATCACGCGGGTGTGATCCGCGGCACTGCCGTGCCGGCGTATGCGACCGAACCGGGCGTGCGCGGCGACAGCACCACGGAGACGTTTGTCGCGCTGAAGGTCGAGATCGAGAACTGGCGCTGGGCGGGCGTGCCGTTCTTCCTGCGCACGGGCAAGCGGCTCGCCGACCGGGTCGCCGAGATCGTCGTGAATTTCCGCGCGGTGCCGCATTCGTCGCTCGGCTCCATGCCGTTGCGGGCAGGCGCGAACCGGCTCGTGATCCGGCTGCAGCCGAACGAGTCCATCCGCCTGTATTGCCTGGCGAAGCAGCCGGGGGAGGGCATGAATCTCGCGAGCGTGCATCTGGATCTCGCCTTCGACCAGTTCTTCAAGGAAGGACAGATGGAGGCGTACCAGCGTCTGCTGCTGGACGTGATCAACGGCCGGCTCGCGCTGTTCGTGCGGCGCGACGAGCAGGAGGCGGCGTGGCGCTGGGTCGAGCCGATCCTGAACGCGTGGGCGTCGTCCACGACGAAGCCCAAGCCATACGCGTCGGGCACGTGGGGGCCGGCGGCATCGAGCGCGATGCTCGCGCAGGCGGGCACGTGCTGGCTCGAAGAAGAGAATTGACGTCGTGACGCCGACGGCGCCCGAACGAGGCGCGCGGCGCACGCGGGGATACAGGAGACCGCTCGGTTCGATGTC
Organism: Caballeronia hypogeia; assembly: GCF_001544875.2. Taxonomy (GTDB): domain Bacteria; phylum Pseudomonadota; class Gammaproteobacteria; order Burkholderiales; family Burkholderiaceae; genus Caballeronia; species Caballeronia hypogeia. The sequence continues at coordinate 342,616 of NZ_FCOA02000003.1, read as the reverse complement.
GCGACGACGCGAACACGCAGCGGATCGATAAACCAGAACAGGCAGGAGGAGCAGTGATCGAGCTTCGCACTTTCGACGACCCGCGCGCCCATTCGGACGCGCTGGCGAAAGCCGTGAGCGACGCGCTTAAGGCGTCCCTCGCGGCGAGGGGCGCGGCATCGGCCGACGCCACCGGACAAACCGCTCGCGCGACGCTCGCGGTATCGGGCGGCACGAGCCCGAAGCCGTTCTTGCAGGCGCTCTCGCATGAACCGCTCGACTGGGCGCACATCGACGTGACGCTGGTCGACGACCGCTGGGTGCCCGAAACCGATCCGGCGAGCAACGCGGAATTCGCGCGCAACACCCTGCTGCAGAACGCGGCCGAGTCGGCGTACTTCCTGCCGCTGGTCGATACAAACAAGCCGCTCGAGACGCACATCGCCGAACTGAACGCCGACGCGCGCCGCCGCCTGCCGGATGTCGCCGTGCTCGGCATGGGCGAGGACGGTCACACCGCCTCGATCTTCGCCGACGCGCCCGAATGGGACTTCGCCATTTCCACGCCGGATCGCTTCGTCGCCGTGCATCCGGGCGCGGCGCCGCATGCGCGCGTGAGCCTGTCGATGTCCGCGCTCACGCAGGTCGGCCAGTTGTATCTGTTCATTGCCGGGCAGAAGAAACTCGATGTACTCAACGCGGCGCTCGCCGCACCGCAAAAGAACGCCATCTCGACGTTGGTCCACGCTCAGGGAGTGAAGCTCGATGTCTACTGGTGTGCATAGCAAGACGGCCGCCGCGGCCAACCAGCACGCCGACGGACCGCGGCTCCTGGCCGACATCGGCGGCACGAATGCGCGCTTCGCGCTCGAGACGGCGCCCGGCGAGATCGGACAGATCCGCGTGTATCCGGGAGCGGATTACCCCGGCATCGCGGAAGTGATGCAGCAATACCTGAAGGACACCAAGGTCGGCCGCGTGAATCATGCGGCGGTCGCGATCGCCAATCCGGTCGACGGCGATCACGTGAAGATGACCAATCACGACTGGAGTTTCTCGATCGAGGCGACGCGCCGCGCGCTCGGCTTCGACACGCTGCTGGTCGTGAACGACTTCACCGCGCTCGCGATGGCGCTGCCGGGTCTCACCGATACGCAGCGTGAGCAGGTCGGCGGCGGCTCGCGCCGGCAGAACAGCGTGATCGGTCTGCTTGGGCCGGGCACGGGTCTCGGCGTTTCGGGTCTGATTCCCGCTGACGACCGCTGGATCGCGCTCGGCAGCGAAGGCGGCCACGCGACCTTCTCGCCGTTCGACGAACGCGAAGACATCGTGATGCGCTATGCGCGCCGCAAGTTTCCGCACGTGTCGTTCGAGCGCGTGTGCGCGGGGCCGGGGCTCGAGCTGATCTACCGCGCGCTCGCTGAGCGCGACGCGGTCACGGTCGCCGACGCCTTCACCGCCGCCGACGTCACCACCCGCGCGCAGGAAGGCGAAGCGCTCGCACTCGAAGCGGTGAACTGCTTCTGCGCGATTCTCGGCACTTTCTCCGGCAACATCGCGGTGACGCTGGGTGCGCTGGGCGGCATCTACATCGGCGGGGGCATCGTGCTCAAGCTGGGCGAACTGTTCCACAAGTCGCCGTTTCGCGAGCGCTTCGAGGCCAAGGGGCGTTTTCAGCAATATCTGTCGGGGATTCCCACGTACATCATCACGGCGGAATATCCGGCGTTTCTCGGCGTCTCCGCGATTCTCTCGGAACAATTGTCGAACCGCGCAAACAGCGGTTCGTCGGCGGTGTTCGAGCGCATCCGCCAGATGCGCGACGCATTGACGCCGGCCGAGCGGCGCGTGGCCGATCTCGCGCTGAATCACCCGCGCTCGATCATCAACGATCCGATCATCGACATCGCACGCAAGGCCGACGTGAGCCAGCCGACCGTGATTCGCTTCTGCCGCTCGCTCGGCTGTCAGGGTTTGTCGGACTTCAAGCTGAAGCTCGCCACCGGCCTGACCGGCACGATTCCGGTGAGCCATAGCCAGGTGCATCTCGGCGATACGGCCACCGACTTCGGCGCGAAGGTGCTCGACAACACCGTGTCCGCAATCCTGCAATTGCGCGAGCATCTGAACTTCGAGAACGTCGAGCGCGCGATCGACATTCTCAACGGTGCGCGGCGCATCGAGTTTTACGGGCTGGGGAATTCGAACATCGTCGCGCAGGATGCGCACTACAAGTTCTTCCGTTTCGGCATCCCGACCATCGCGTACGGCGATCTGTACATGCAGGCCGCCTCCGCCGCGCTGCTTGGCAAGGGTGACGTGATCGTGGCGGTATCGAAGTCGGGGCGCGCGCCGGAACTCTTGCGCGTGCTCGAAGTGGCGATGCAGCAGGGCGCGACGGTGATCGCGATCACGTCGAGCAACACACCGCTCGCCAAGCGCGCGACCGTGGCGCTCGAGACCGATCACATCGAGATCCGCGAATCGCAGTTGTCGATGATCTCGCGCATCCTGCATCTGCTGATCATCGATATTCTCGCCGTCGGGGTGGCGATCCGGCGGGCCGCGCCGAAGCCGGGCGCGAAGCTCACCGAGACGGTCGCGAAAGCGCGGTCGGCCGGCGACGACGACGCGGCCGCCGTGCTCGACTGGCTGAGCCACGGTGCATCGGGGATGGCGCGGGACTGAGCGTGGCCGAGGCGGGGATGCTTCAATGAAAAAGGACGACCCGTTTGATGGGCCGTCCTTTTTTTTGAAACGTGGATGACTCGCCGTGCCGCGCTACGCGACCGCCGCCGGTTCCTGTTGTCCCGCCAGCGCGATATAGCGGCGGCGCGCCTCGTCGCCGCTCACGCCGCGAAGCTCGGTCCACGCGGTGTGCTTGGCGCGACCTGCCGGATCGAGCGCGGACGGGCGTTCCGCGGGCGCATCGCCGTGCGTCGCCTGCTTGTAGCAGGCATAGAGCGCGAGCAGCGTATCGTTCGACGGACGGCGCGCCAAGGCCTTGAGGCGCGCCTGCGCAACGACGAATCCCTGTTCGAGCGCGGCGCCGTCGAGCGTGGCGAGTTCGGCGGAGATCACGGTCTGGGGCGCAGCACGTCGCGCGCCCGCCGGCCCTCCGGCGCCGTTCCAGAAAGCGGACTCGGTGCCGTCGTCGAGCGGCTCGTGCACGACGCGCGCGACGCGGCCGTTACTGAGCGTGAAGGTTTCCCGTGCCCGGGCATCGAGCTGGCGTCCTGCGTGAGTGGCGGAATAACGTGCTTCCACCGTGACGGTCTGGCCATCGAACACGGGCTCGCCGAACGAGCGGAACGCGAACGTGCCACCCGAGCGATCTAGGAGCGTCGAGAACAGATCGACGAGCGCGCCGCGCCCCTGATAGTCGCGCGCGAGCGCTTCGCCACCGCCGCACTGCGCCCACACCACATTCGACGCGAACAGCGGCAAGGCGGCCTCGAAGCGTTGCGCGGCCATCGCTGAAAGATAGCGCGTCGTGAGATCACGGACTTCGTCGTCCGACATCGGCACGTCTTCCACCGGCTCGTTCGCGACGGCCGCGCTGTCCGCGGCGAGGTCGAGGAAGCGCAGCACGTTCTGCGTGACGGTCTCACGGTCGTTATCGACGCAAATCAGGTGATAGCTGTTCTCCAGCACGACGAGTTCCGTATCCTCGATCTGATCGTGCAGGAACGTGGCCGAGCGCAGGCTCGTCAGCTCATCCTCGCGCGCATGCATGATCAGCGTTTCGCAGGGAATCGCGTGGGCCGAGCGCATCACCATGCGGCGCAGGCGATCCACCTGGCGCAGGCATGCGAGCGGCACCCAGCGGTAGTGGAAATTGTCGCCACGCTCGAACTTCGCCTTGACGATCGAGCGCACCAGCGCGTTCTTGATGCCGAAGGGCTCGTCCTCGTCGATGCGCATCCGCTCCGGCAGCAGCGGCAGCCAGTAGAACGCGTGGCGCGCCGCCGTGTACCAGGGCGTCGCCCAGCCGTCGATATACACGGGCGCGGCGAGCGTGATCAGCCGGCCACGCCGGTGTGACTCCGTGGCGCACAGCGAGAGCGCGAGCAACGAACCCATGCACATGCCGATGACATGCACCGTGTCGTATTGCTGCATCACCTGACGGTACTTCTCGCGCACTGCGTCGAGCCAGTCTTCCGCGCGCACGCTGACGAGATCGTGTGGCGTGCCGCCGTGGCCGGGCAGGGTGAGCGAGTGCGTGTCGACTCCCGCGCGTTTGAGCGTCTTGTGCAGCGAGCCGAGATCGAATTGCGTGCCGCCGAGGCCGTGGATCAGCAGCGCGGCGGTGCGGTTCGCGCTCATGCCGCCACCTCCGCGCTCACCGCGGATTCCGGTTGCTGCGCGGCCTTGCGCCAGATGCCGACGATGAAGCCCGGGCCGTCGCCCAGATCGTCGGTGGGCGTGGTGTGATCGGTTACCGCGACGAGCGTGTCGCGGTCCGTGCGCAGCGTGAAAGTCATCTCGGCGCCGGGCACGCCGGCGGCCGCGCGCAGCCACTGCGCGCGCAGACGGGCCCGATCCTCGGTCGCGACGATGGCGAGCACGGCCTCCTGCGTGGCGAGCTCGCGCGCGTCGTAACCGGCGATCGCTTCGATGTCGCCGGCCCATTCGATGCGCCCGCTGCGGGCGTCGAGACAGTAGACGAGCTGTCCGCTGCCGGCGAGCGCGAGCTCGATGTTCGTGCGCCAGCGATGGGCGCGCTCCATTGCGCGCTCGCGATGACCGTGCAGCGTGGTCGTGAGGAGCACGAGCACCGAGGCGGTCGCCACATAGATCTGCGCGCCGATCAGGGAGCTGTCATCGAGCGTGGATGCGAACGGACCGTGGCCCGTCACCGTCTGCAAGAGCGCGATGATCGCGAGTGCGAGCACTGACATCGCGCCGCCGCGCGCATCCCACATCAGCGAAATGACGACGCACAGCACGAGCGGCACGTAGCTCAGGCCGACCGCGAGATTGCTCGCGAGCTGGCCGAACACCGGCGCCTCGAAGGCGAACAGCGCGCACGGCACCAGCGCCACGAACGCGATGGCTCCGATCACGCGCTCGGTCACGCCATGCGCGACTCGTCGGCTCGGACGAAAGCGCGACCATGCCGTGAACACGGGCGTCAATACGAAAATTCCGACAAAGTGCGCGAGCGCGCGCATCGGTGCATCGGGCGGCAGACCGAAGAGCGCGGGTGCGTGAAGGGTCACGTCGATACAGATCGCGAGCGCGCTGTCGATCAGCGCCGCGAGAAAGAGCGCGCGCAGGAAATAGAGGCCCGAGAGCGGCGTGCGCGCGAAACGCACCACGATTGCGAGCGCGACGGCCGGAGCCGCGGCCAGCGCGATCGCGACGAGCAGCGCATCGACCGCGCCCACGCCCCGCAACAGCCCGAACGCGAACTGGGCGCCGACGAGCGCCGGTATGACGGCGAACCAGCCTCGCGGCCGCGTGAGCATGAGGGCGGCCATCGCGACGCCCGCGGGCAGCCAGACAGAGGCGGCTGCGCTTGCACCGGTGCCGGCGCTGAGGGCGGCGGATACGCAGGCAGCGATGAAGTAAGGGATGGCCCACAGCAGGCCGACAAGACTGGATGACCGACGCATGCAAACACCTCGCGCGTTTTGTTCAAAAATTGGCGCGAGACTATCCGCCGGCGTCATTCCGTTGAAGGTTCTGGATTCCGAAATGACGGCATCGGCGAGAGAATTTTGCAGGTCCGTTGGCAATAGGCCAAACGCGATGAAACATTTTGTGGTGTTGGGCAACAGGGCCCGAGGGGCTTCTAGAATCCGTTCGTTTTCCTCGTTTATCCGCGTCCCGTCGCGCAAGTCGCGTCGCGCGCTGCCGTCTGATGCGTTCGTTCGTCTCGTTGTTGCTGGCGGTTTGCCTGCAGATATCCTCCTTCTCTACATTTGCTCAAGAGACGCCCGTGCACGCGTCGGCCACGTCGCGTCCGAAGATCGCCCTCGTGCTGTCGGGCGGCGGCGCGCGCGGCTATTCGCATATTGGCGTGCTGAAGGTGCTGGAGCGGCTGCGCGTTCCGATCGACATGGTGGTCGGCACCAGCATGGGCGCCGTGATCGGCGGCTTGTATTCCACGGGTCTGTCGGCCGATGATCTGGATAGCAAAGTTTCATCAGTCAATCTCGGCGACGTGGCCTTCGACCGCGTATCGCGCACGCAATTGCCGCAGACACGCCGAGAGGATGAACTCGACTATCCGATCTCCGTGCCGTTCGGCTTCGACGATTCGGGCAAGGCAAAGCTGCCGCGCGGTTTCGTGCGCGCCAACAGCCTGCTCGCGCTGCTGCAGGAGTGGACTGCCTCGGTGCCCCCGAACCGCTCGTTCGATCAACTGCTGATTCCATTTCGCGCGGTCGCGACCGATCTCGAAGACGGCCAGCGCGTGGTGTTCGATCACGGCTCGCTGCCGATGGCCATTCGCGCGAGCATGGCGGCGCCGGGTCTGTTCTCTCCGGTCACGGTGAATGGGCGCCTGCTGATCGACGGCGGCATCGTCGACAATCTGCCGGTGGACGTCGCACGGGAGCTAGGCGCCGATATCGTGATCGCGGTACATATCGGCACGCCCTTGCGCACGCGCGCGGAGATCAGTTCCCCGGCCGACGTGGCGCAGCAGATGGTTGGCATTCTCATCGGGCAGAACGTGCGCGTGCAGAAGGAGTCGCTCACCGTGACGGATGTGCTCATCAGTCCGGATCTCACCGGTATCGGCTTCACCGATTTCACGCGCGCGCGCGAGGCGATCGCCTCCGGTGAGCGCGCCGCGGAGGCCCTGAGCGGCAAGCTCGCCGGGCTCTCGCTGTCGCCGGACGCTTATGCGGCTTATCAGGCCCAGCATCGCGCGGTGACCGGACACGTCGCGCCGCGCATCGACAAGATCGAAATCAAGAGCGCGGGCAAGATTCCACCGGATTTTATCCAGCGTTATCTGCCGTTCAACGAAGGCGATGCCTACGATCCGCACGCGGTCAACGAGAGTGTCGCGCGCCTGCAGGCGACGGGTTACTTCGAGAGCGTCTCCCATGATTTCTCGGATGACGATGGCGTCAATAGTCTGCGCGTAAAGGCGACCGAGAAGAGTTGGGGTCCGAACTTCCTGCTGTTCGGCGTCGGGTTGTCAACGGACTTTGACGGCGGTGGTGGGTTCGAAGTCAACATCGGGCATCGAAGACCGTGGATTACTTCGTCCGGTCTGGAGTGGCGCAATGATCTGACATTGGGCGACATGAAACAGCGGTTTCACACGGAGTTGCGCCAGCCTGTTCTGGGCGGCTTCGGGTACTACCTCGCACCCTATGCCGAGATTTCCCAGACACTGGTGAATGAGTACGTCGACCCCAAGGATTATCCGACGGTGACGGGCAAGACGCCGGCGCTGCGCACCTGGAATCAACAGGCGAAGGTCGGGCTGGATTTTGCTCTTCCCCTGTCGCATCTTGGCGAGATGCGACTCGGCGTGGGTATGTTCTATCAGCGGTCGAAGGCGAATCAGGACATAGTCCTGGCCGTGGACAACGACCTCATTCCGTATTCGTTGCCCGCGACGTCTGAAACGCAGTCGTTTGGCCGCGTGCAAGTTGTCATCGACCAACTCGATGACGCGCTGTTTCCGCGCTCCGGGTATCTGATTCGCGCAGAGGGCGGACTGTCCTTCGATGCGGGAGACAATGCATACCGGATGCTTCAAGCCAGCGCGACGGGCGCGGCAAGTGTGGGCCGGCATAGCGTCAACGCGACGATCGAGGCGGGCGCATCGCGTTATACCGGCACGCCGTTTACCCTCGGCGGGTTCCGGCAACTCGCGGCGTACGGCGTGAACCAGTTCTCCGGAAACTACCTGTTCTACAGTCAGTTGACGTACCAGTTTCAGGTCGCCTCGCCGAATGGACAGGTCGTGCGCGATTTGTACCTCGGCGTAACGGGTGAAACAGGCAACGCGACCGCCAATCGCGAAGCATTGCGCTTCGACAACCTGAAGAAGAGTTTGAGCGTGTTCGTCGGTGCGACGACGGCGCTCGGGCCGGTGTATCTCGGTTACGCGATGGCGCCGGGCGGCATTCAGAGCGTCTACTTCCAGTTCGGCGCGCGCTTCTGAACGAAGGCGGCGCGATCCAAAAAAAGCGATGCGCCTGTGAGCGCATCGCCCGCTCATGCAGCGGTGGTCAGCCGCGCGAATCAGGACTTCAGCGCATCAGAACGAGTGCTGGATGCCTGCGTACACGCCCGTCTGACTGTGACCGCGCAACGGGTTGTCCGTCGAAGCGGCCGTGCCGTAGTTATTGGCGTTCAGGCCATAGTTCGCACCCTTGCTGTTTTGCACGGTCGCGATCTGAAGGTCGAACAGCGTGCGCTTCGACACGTTGTACGATCCGCCGATGGAGTAGATGGTCGCGTTGCCCGCGCCGTTGTTGCCGTTCACGTGATAAACCGCGCCGATCAATGCGGCGGCCGGCGTTGCCTGCCACGTCACGCCGCCCCATTCGTGATCGAGCGTGGTCGGCTGGCCGGGCAACTGGAACGCCATGCCGGACGTGCGAATGGCCTGATAGCCGCCCTGAACCTTGAACTGGCCGAGGAACAGGTTGAACATCGCCGTGTATTCGCGCGAGTAGGCGTAGGCGCCGTTGCCGTTGGCCTGGTTCAGGCCGTTTGCGCCGTTCAGCGGGTTGTATGCGCCGCCGAGCGAGCCATTGTTCGGATTGCGAATTTCATCATAGAGGCCGCGAACCTGGAAGAGCGGGACGGTGTAGGTGATCTGGGCGCCTGCCTGACGGCCTTGAGCGGTCGTGCCGTTACCGTTCCAGCTCATCGCGTTGGAGAGCGAGTACTGACCGTAGAAGTCGAAGCCCGCGACCTTCGGCGACTGGTACGAAATGTTGTTGCTCGATTGCGGCCAGTTGCGGCCACGCACCAGCGATGCCGACGACCAGTTCGACTGGCCGAACGGATCGAAGTCCCACACGCCGTTCGAGATGAAGAGCATGCGACCCAGCAACAGCGTACCGAACTGGTCGTTCGCCATACCGACGGTTGCCCAGCGATTGAAGAGGTTGCCTTGCGCCGCGCCGTTCATCGCGTTGAAGCCGTTTTCCAACTTGAACACCGCGCGATTGCCTCCGCCCAGGTCTTCCGTGCCTTTGATGCCCCACAAACTCGTGCCCCAGTCGCCGCTTTCCGCGCGGAAGCGGCTCGAACTGCCGGTGGCGCCGTTCGGACCGACGCCGGTCGGCACACCGTTCATGTATTCGAGCCCCGCATCGATGCGGCCATACAGCGTCACGCTGCTCTGTGCCTGCGCAGCCGCGCTGAACGTCGGCAGCACCGCGGCTGCGAGCAAAAGCTTCTTCATCATCCCCTCTGAACCTCGTAAAAAATGGATCCTTGGCGTGTTGCCTCGTGTTTCGGTCGAGTGCTTCAGAGCGCGGATGGCGAACAGCCCATGTCTCCCATCGGCTCCGACCGATCTCGAATTCTGGAGGATAACTATCTTTTTACGAGTCTTTCGATTTGTAATTTTTATTCGCTATCTCGACAAATCCTTCCGGGGTGCGACGCGAACCGCGCGCCGAAATAAAAAACGGTGCGATACCCTTTCGGGCACCGCACCGATACGCGCCTCTCGCAGCAGCGTGAAAACTCTGTAAAGCTCTTTTCTGTGCAGCCTCGTCGCTTAGAACGAGTGCTGGATGCCTGCGTACACGCCCGTCTGGCTGTGGCCCGGGAACGGGTTGTCCGTCGAAGCAGCCGAGCCGTAGTTGTTGGCGTTCAGGCCGTAGTTCGCGGTCTTGCTGTTCTGCACGGTCGCGACCTGCAGGTCGAGCAGGGTGCGCTTGGACAGGTTGTACGAGCCGCCCACCGTGTAGATCGTGGCATTACCCGCGCCGTTGTTGCCGTTCACGTGATAGACCGCCGCGATCAGCGCTGCTGCCGGCGTTGCCTGCCACGTCACGCCGCCCCACTCGTGATCGAGCGTGGTCGGCTGGCCGGGCAACTGGCCCGTCATGCCAGCCGTGCGGATGGCCTGGTAGGCGCCCTGAATCTTGAACTGGCCGAGGAACACGTTGAACATCGCCGTGTACTCACGCGAATACGCGTACGCGCCGTTGCCGCCGGAGCCGCCGTCGATCGGGTTGTACACGCCGCCCAGCGTACCGTTCGCCGGGTTGCGGATTTCATCGTACATACCGCGGATCTGGAACAGCGGCGACGTGTAGGTGATGTACGCGCCAGCTTCGCGGCCTTGCGGCGTCGTGCCGTTACCGTTCCAGTTCGTCGCGTTGGAGAGCGAGTACTGACCGTAGAAGTCGAAGCCCGCGACTTTCGGCGACTGGTACGAAATGTTGTTGCTCGATTGCGGCCAGTTGCGGCCACGCACCAGCGATGCCGACGACCAGTTCGACTGACCGAACGGATCGAAGTCCCACACGCCGTTGGAGATGAAGAGCTCACGACCCAGCAACAGGGTACCGAACTGGTTGTTCGCCATACCGACCGTCGCCCAGCGATTGAAGAGGCCGCCGCCGCCCGGGCCTTGACCCGTCATCGTGTTGAAGCTGCCTTCCAACTGGAACACGGCGCGATAACCGCCGCCCAGATCTTCAGCGCCCTTCAAACCCCACAAGCTCGTGCCCCAGTCACCGCTCTCCGCCTTGAAGCGGTGCGAAGAGCCAGTGGCGGGCGCGCCGGCAGGACCGGTCGGCACACCGTTCATGTATTCAAGTCCGGCGTCCAGGCGGCCGTACAGCGTGACGCTGCTCTGTGCGTACGCTCCCGCGCTGAACGCCAGCAGTGCTGCCGACGCGAGCAAAGCTTTCTTCATCATCTCCTCCAACCCTGTCAAGAAATAGAACCCAAGTGCTGCTGTGTGGTCCGATGCGAGCGCACCCAACCGAAAATTGTTTTTCAGAGGAAGGACACGCGCGGGCTGTGGTGCTAGTGACGATTCACGCGTTCGTGGGCGCGAACCAGACGCCGATCCGTCGATCGGTGTCGTTCCTCAGTTTCTTTTGGACTTTTGAAGTAAAACTACTTTTTGCGTACTTCGTTTTGGTACTTTCGTTACCAATTTAACAAATTACGTTATGGTCGCCAAAGAAAAATGACAGATGACGGTGGTTTGTGTCAAAAATGCAATGCCCATGTGGTAGGAACGCGACCCATAGCATGGGAAACACCTCGCAAAGCCTTATGGAATCAGGGCTTCAGCGCAATGTAAGTTTCGGGGTCGGGTTGATCGCCTATTGACGCGGCAGCGTGGCAGCGCTAAGCCATGGCGGCTCGGGGATAACGTGCATCGTGCAGGTCGGGGACGCAAAAAAAGCGCCTCGCGGGCGCCTTTTCTGGAGTGGAAGCGTGTTCCGGGCCGATTCGATGCGGGTTACTTCAGACTCCCCGACAAGAACTGCTTCAGCCGATCACTCTTCGTATTGCCGAACACTGCATCCGGATGACCTTCTTCCTCGATGCGCCCCTGATGCAGAAACACGACATGGTTCGAAACATTGCGCGCGAACGCCATCTCGTGCGTGACGACGATCATCGTGCGGCCTTCCTCGGCAAGCGTCTGCATGACCTTCAACACTTCGCCGACGAGTTCCGGATCGAGCGCGGAAGTCGGTTCGTCGAAGAGCATGACGTCGGGATGCATCGCCAGCGCCCGCGCGATCGCCACCCGCTGCTGCTGTCCGCCCGACAGATGCGACGGATACTGTTTTTCCACGCGCGGCGCGAGCCCGACCTTTTCCAGATACGTGCGCGCGCGGTCCTCGGCTTCCTTCTTCGAGAGCCCGAGCACGTTCACGGGCGCCTCGGTCACGTTCTCCAGCACGTTCATGTGCGACCACAGGTTGAAGTGCTGGAACACCATCGAGAGCTTCGAGCGCACCTGGCGCAGCTGCTTCGGGTCCGCGGCCTTGAGCGCGCCGGTCTTGTCCTTCATCGTGCGGACTTCTTCGCCATCGACGACGATGCGCCCCTGGTTCGGCTGCTCGAGGAAGTTGATACAGCGCAGCATCGTGCTCTTGCCCGAGCCCGACGAGCCGATGATGCTGATGACATCGCCCGCGTTCGCCTTGAGCGACACGCCCTTGAGAACTTCGTTGCTGCCGTACTGCTTGTGAATGTCGTCGACGAAAAGCTTGTGCTGCTGGGAATTCATGAACGGTGGTCCTTCCGGCTATCGATGGCTTACTTGCCTTGCGGCCGCAAATACGCGAGCCAGCGATGCTCCGCGCGGCGGAACAGCCACACGAGCGCGAACGAAATGCAGAGATAGAGCAGGGCGGCGATGCCGAACGCCTCGAACGACTGATAGGTCGCCGAGTTGACGTCGCGCGCGATCTTGAGGATGTCCGGCACGGTCGCGGTGAAGGCGACGGTCGTGGCGTGCAGCATCAGGATGACTTCGTTGCTGTAATACGGCAGCGCGCGGCGCAGCGCCGAAGGCAGGATCACCCGCCGATACAGCGTGAATCCCGACATGCCGTAGGCGCGCGCCGCTTCGATCTCACCGTAGGGCGTCGCCTTGATCGCGCCGGCGAAGATTTCCGTCGTGTAGGCGCAGGTGTTGAGCGTGAACGCGAGCAGCGTGCAGTTCATGCCGCTGCGGAAGAATTCCGCCAGCGGCAGGGAATCGCGCACGACCTGCAGGCTGTACAGCCCGGTGTAGCAGAGCAGCAGCTGCACGTACAGCGGCGTGCCGCGAAACACATACGTATAGAGCCACACGGCGCGCGAAAGGAGCTTGTTCTTCGAGACGCGCGCGACCGCGAGCGGCACCGAAAGACAGAAGCCCAGGCCAATGGAAATGACCAGCAGCCACATCGTGATCGCGAGACCGGTGATGCGGTAGCCGTCGGTGAAGAGGTAGTTCTTCCAGTATTCCTGGATGATTTCGATCATGATCCTGTGCCGCTCTTAAAGGTCCGCCCGGCGCACGCCGATGGAATAGCGCCGTTCCAGCCAGATCAGCACGAGATTCGAGACCGTGGTGATCGCGAGATACACCGCGCCCGCGAGCAGCGTGAAGAAGAAGAAACGCAGCGTGCCCTTGCCGGCGTCCTGCGAGGCCTTGACGACATCCGCGAGACCGATGATCGACACCAGCGCGGTCGCCTTGACCATCACCTGCCAGTTGTTGCCGATGCCCGGCAGCGCAAAACGCATCATCTGCGGAAACATGATGCGCGAGAAGGTCTGCCACGGCGTCATGCCGTAGGCCGCGCCCGCTTCGAGCTGGCCGCGCGGCACGGAAAGGAACGCGCCGCGGAAGGTTTCGGTGAAATACGCGCCGTAGATGAAGCCGAGCACGAGAATGCCGGCGAGGAACGGGTCGATGTCGATCTGATCCCAGTTGAACAGGTCGGTCAGCTGGTTGAGCCAGATTTGTATGCTGTAGAAGAGCAGCAGCATCAGCACGAGATCGGGCACGCCGCGAATGAGCGTCGTATAGACGGTGCCGACGCCCGACGCCAGGCGGTTTTTCGACAGCTTCGCCGCCGCGCCGATGAGGCCGATCACGAAGGCGAACGCGAGCGACAGCACCGCCAGCTTGACGGTCTGCCAGGTGCCCGCGAGGATCAGCGGACCGTAGCCTTGCAACATGGTGATTCCTTGGTAAGGTGCCTAACGTGCATGGAGTGCGACGAACGCGGCACGCGGCGGTCGTTCGCTCGCTGCGTCCGGACGGTCGCGTCCGTGGATGGCGGTGCGACGCGCGATGCGTATGGTTTCATCTCTCTCCTCAGCCAATGGCGCAACCCCGCGCGTTTCGGCTGTCCTTCAGCGGCCCGCTTCTGCTTTTCGGCCAGCGGTCGGTATTCTAGATGGTCAAAATTGCGTGCTGCCGTTGCTGCTTACCCTGCTGGCGCGTCATCGCCGGGCCGCCGGGCGCGTTTTTGCCTGCGACTGGCTCATGCTGCATGCCTCGGCGCGCGAGGCCGCGGCGCGGCGACCCCGAAAAGCGCGGTATTTTACCCGAACCGGGACGGCGCGCGGGCGCGAAGCCGGAAGCTTCCGATTACACACATGGGCAGAACAATGTAGTGCCATTGCGCGCGTTGTTCCGAAGGGGCGTCGCCCTTACATTCTCTCCATCGCAAATCAACGCCCAAGGCGGGAGAAAACATCATGCTCGAGATTCGCCGCAGCAATGAACGGGGTCACGCCAACCACGGCTGGCTCGATTCGTATCACACCTTTTCCTTCGCCGATTACTACGATCCGCAGAACATGCACTTCGGCGCGCTGCGCGTGATCAACGAAGACCGCGTGGCGGGCGGGCAGGGTTTCGGCGCGCACGGCCATCGCGACATGGAAATCGTCAGCTATGTGCTCGACGGCGCGCTGGCGCACAAGGACAGTATGGGCAACGGCTCGACCATCCGTCCCGGCGACGTGCAGCGCATGAGCGCCGGCACCGGCGTGCGCCACAGCGAGTTCAACGGCTCGCCGACGGAAACTGCGCACTTCCTGCAGATCTGGATCATTCCGGATGCGCCGGGCGGTGCGCCGGGCTACGAAGAAAAGCGCTTCGCGGATGACGAAAAGCGCGGCCGTCTGCGCGTGATCGCGTCCCCCGCCGGCGACGAAGGTTCGGTGAAGATCGGAGCGGATACGCGCATCTACGCGGGTCTTTTCAACGGCGACGAGCGCGCGGAGTTCGACGTGCCGGCCGGCCGCCGCGTCTATGTGCACGTGGCGCGCGGCGCGGTGTCGGTCAACGGCGAGCCGCTCGGCGCGGGCGATGCCGCGAAGATCGAGGATCTGTCGAAGGTCACGCTCGAGCGCGGCGACAACGCGGAAGTGCTGCTGTTCGATCTCGCGTAAGCGTTGTCTGATGTGACGAAGGCCGCGGAGCTTCACGCTCCGCGGCCTTTTTCATGCGCCAAGACCGCTTACGGCTTCGCGGTCGCCGACGCCCCCGCCGCGCCGTCCGCACCGCCGCGCTTGCCCCAGCGCTCGTGCATCTTGTGCTCGTGCTCGCGCATCTTCGCGAAGTGCTTCTTGAGCGCCGTGCTGACGGTGGTCTTCTGCTGATCGTTCAGACCGTTGTAGAAGTTCAGCCACGCGGTCGCGGTCTGCTCGCGCAGTTGCGCGCTCTGCTCCTCCAGCTTCTGATGCGCGGCGTGCATCGCGTTCAGATCGAGGATCGGCTGGTTCTCCATCGACTTGAACTGGTCGTGCATCTGCTTGTGCGCCTCGCGCATCTGCTGATGGTTCTGCTTCATCGTGGTGAGCGCGGTCTGCCAGAGTTTTTCCTGGTCCGCGTTCAGCTTCAACTGGGCGTGCAGTTCGTCCAGTTGCTTCTGCATGCGCATTTCCATGCGATGCCCGCCCGGGCCGCCGGGACCGCCCATCATCGCGTGGCCGCCGGGGGGCGGCGGGGGCGGCGCGTCGGTCGTGGCGGCGTGGGCCGCGCCGAACGTCAGCGCGATTGCAGCGGCGGCGGCGGTGAGAATGCGGTATTGCTTGGCCATCTTGGTACTCCCTGGATTGTTGTGTCGATGCCGAAGCCGCAAAGACTGTTCGACGGGATCCGAAAGTTCGTCGAGGCCTTGCGCTTGTCGGTGAGACACAGCGTAGGGGTTCGCGCCGGACCGCGTGTTACGGCATGCTTGACGCTTGTTACGCCGGTTTACGCCCCGCTTTCGTCGTAACACCCGGTAACCCTTATGGCACGGCTGTCATCAATCGAGGCCGGACTCACGCGCTAAACTCCCTCCCATGACTACGCAAATCCTTGTCGTCGACGACGACGCCGAACTGCGCGACCTTCTGCGCGACTATCTGGTCCGGCAGGGCATCGAGGTATCGGTGCTGCATGACGCCGGTGGACTCGAACGCCGCATCGAACGCGAGCGCCCCGACCTGATCGTGCTCGATCTGATGATGCCGGGCGTCGACGGCCTGACCGCGCTCAAGCACCTGCGCGCATCCGGCGACGACATCCCCGTCATCATGCTGACCGCGCGCGCGGACGACGTGGACCGCATCGTCGGTCTCGAACTGGGCGCGGACGATTACCTCGGCAAGCCGTTCAATCCGCGCGAGCTGCTGGCGCGCGTGCAGGCCGTGCTGCGCCGCCGCCGCACGATTCCGTCCGCGGCGCCCGAGCAGCGCGAGCCGTTTTCGTTCGGCCGCTTCCGCCTGGATTTCCAGTCGCGCACGCTGCAACAGGACGACCGTCCGCTCACGCTCTCCGGCAGCGAATTCGCGCTGCTCAAGATCTTCGTGAACAATCCGATGCGAACGCTCACCCGCGAGCGCCTGCTCGAACTGCTGCACGGCCCGGAATACGACGGCACCGACCGCGGCATCGACGTGCAGGTGTGGCGCCTGCGCCGCATCCTGGAGACGGACCCGTCCGCGCCGCGCTTCATTCAGACGGTGCGGGGGCGCGGCTACGTTTTCGTGCCGGACGGCGAGCAAAATGCGCCGGGCAATTGACACGCTGTTCGGGCGGCTGGTCGTCATCGTCATCGGCATGCTGGTGTTGTCGCATGTCGCGTGGTTCGCGATCATCCGCTTCGAGCGCGACAACGTGCAGACGCGCTTTGCCGTCGAGGAAGCCGTGTTTCTGGTCGAGGCGGTGCGTCAGCACATCGCGAATACGCCGGATCAGCCCTTGCCGCCGCGCGTGCATACGGTCGCGCTCGAAAGCCCCGACGTGCCGAAGCAGCCGGCCGGGGACATTCCGCCGCCGCCGCTGCAGCGCTTTATCGAAGACCTGAAAGACCGTCTGCCCGACGGCACCGATGTCCGTCTGAGCGAACCCGGCGGGCCGCCGAGCGTGTGGGTGCATGGCGCGAAGGACGCGGGCTGGATCGTGGTGCCGGTGCAGCCGCTGCGCCCGCCGCGCTCACGCGACCGCATGGTCGTATGGCTTGTGGTGATCTTCTCGGCGGCCGTTTTCGCCGCGCTGGTCGGCGCGTGGCAGCTTCAGTATCCGTTACGCGCGCTGGCGCAGGCGGTGCAGCGCTTCGGGCGCGGCCAGCCGACGCCGCCCGTGCCCGAGCGCGGCCCGCGCGAACTGCGTCAGCTCACGCACGGCTTCAACCAGATGGTCCGCGAAGTCTCGCAGACGGAGAACGACCGCGCCGTGATGCTCGCGGGCGTGGCGCACGACCTGAAGACGCCGCTCGCGCGCCTGCGCCTGCGCGCCGAGATGATGGACAACGAGAAAATGCGCGACGGCGTCGTGCGCGACGTCAACTCGATGGCGCATATCGTCGATCAATTCCTCGTGTTCGCGCACGACCGCCCGGACGGCAGCGAGCCGGTTCCGGTCGACGAGCAATGCGAGCGCATCGCGCGGGCCTATCGCGCGGTGTCGCCGGGGGCGCAGACCGTGCGTCTGAAGCTCGAGGCCGGCCCGGCTTTCGTGCTGCCCGCGGCCACGCTGGACCGGCTGCTGTCGAATTTGCTGGACAACGCGCATGCATACGGCGCGCCGCCGGTCGTCATCGAGACGCGGCGCGACGCGAAGGGCTGGGTATTGTCGGTGTCCGACCACGGCAAGGGCATCGCGCCGGACGATCTGATCAAGGCGAGCCGTCCGTTCGTCCGGCTCGACCCGGCGCGCGGCGGAAGCGGTCACAGCGGGCTGGGGCTCGCCATCGTGGAGCGGCTCGCGCGGCGCGCGGGCGGCGAGTGCGAAATCGGCAATCGTCCGGAAGGCGGGTTGCAGGTCACGATGACCTTTCCCGTCGAGCTCGCTTCGCGGCCGCTCGCCGAACGGCGCGCCGGCCCGCAGCAGGAAGAGCGCGCGCTGTGACGGCGCGCTCGTAGCGAAGCCGGGTAGTTTTCAGTCGAAGAGCGTTTCGAGCGCCGAGGCCGCCTCGCTGTCCACCGTGTTGTACGTCACCGTCGACGCCTCGAAGATGTAGTGCGTCGTGTATTTCCCAAGCCGCGAGAGGATTTCGTCCTGGATCGCCTCCGGCGCGAGGTCGATCTTCAGGAACCATGTCGTCGACGAGAGCCGCACCTGAAACGAGCCGTACTCGGCGAGCAGTTGGTCGAACGTTTCAGCGTCCTGATCGCGGCACACGATGACCAGATTTCCCTTCATGCAATCCTCCCCGGTGGAACCGGCAGCTTTCGATATCGAACATCGATGATACCTGCGGGATGCGCATGCGTCGCGACATACGCATGACCGTGCGATGACGCGGCGTTACAGGAAACAGCAGCGCGTCATTTGCCCGCGAGCGTGTTCTCGGGATGACGCGTGGGCGGCGCGGGATCGGCGGGGCGCGCCTCGCTGCGGTCGCGCCCGCGCGATTTGGCCTCGTAGAGCGCAAGATCGGCCCGCGACAGGATCCATTCGAGGGCGTCCTCGGGCGCGAGCTCCGTGATGCCGATCGACACCGACAGCACCGCGTCGTCCGGCAAATGCGCGCAATGCTCGTGATGGAAGCGCTTGCGCAGCCGTTCGAGCACCGCTTGCGCATCGGCGAGCGAGGTTTGCGGCAGCAGGATGCCGAACTCCTCTCCGCCCAGCCGTCCGATCGCATCGCTCGCACGCAACTGCGCACGGCACACCTCGACGAAGTGCTCGAGCGCGCGGTCTCCCGACGCATGGCCGAAGCGGTCGTTGATCTGCTTGAAATGGTCGAGATCGGCGATCGCCACCGAAAGCGGCGTGCCGACCGAGCGCGCGAGTTCGACTTCATGGCGCAGCGTGTCGAGGAAGTAGCGCCGCGACAGCGCGCCGGTGAGCGCGTCATGGCGCGCCTCGGCCGACAGCAGCGTGTTGGCCGATTGCAACTGCTCGGCCAGATCGCGCGTGGCGCGGTGCAGGCGTCGCTCGCGCGAATACGAGATCGCGATGACGATGGCGAGGGTGACGACGCCCGCCATCGTGAGAAACACGAGCAGGCGGTCGCGGCTGTGATTGCGGCTGATTTCCGGCCAGCTCGTGAGCGGATGCACGATATGCGCCGACAGCCCGGAGTTGAGACCGGTGCGCTCGTCGTACAGCGACGGCACGTTGCTGCCGTTGGCGGCGTAGAAGGTCTGCGCTAGCGCCGGCCCGAGCCAGTGCTCGGAGGCGCGCATCTGCTCGCCGATGTGCGACACGCGCAACTCCGGAAACGACTCGCGCCGGTAATGTTCGAGGCGCTCGCGTTCGGTCATGCGCGCGACCGGCGCGTTGGGCATCGCCTCGTACTCGAGCCGGCCGTCGTGCGCCATCACCACGACGCCGTTCTCGTCGGTCACGAATGTCCCCGCGCGCGATACCCAGTGGCGCAGCCGGTCGATGCTCACCTTGGCGATCACCGCTCCCACGAGAATGCCGTCTTCGTACGCTGGCGCCGCGATGAAGATGCCCGGCTCGCCAGACAGGCGCCCGACGCCGTACATCTCGACGAAACCGCCGAGCAATGCGCGCACCACGTACCCGCGCCCGCTCATGTCGTAGCCGATGAAGCTGTCGTCCTCTCCCGCGTTGCTCGACGCAATGCAGAACCCGTGGTCGTTCACCAGCCAGATCGAATCGAGGCCGGAGAAGCCCTGTGCGTCGTGCAGGAAGTTGTTCACTTTTTCGAGCGCGGGACGCGCGCTCCAGTCGGCGCGTCTTTCGATTTCCGTCGCGGCCGGGTTCGAGGCATAATTCCGCGACTCCGCGAGCGCCCGCTGGGTGAGGTCCATCTGCGCGAGCGTCGCGGGAATGGCGCGCGACATCGCCAGGTCGCTCGCGATGATCTGAGCCATGTTATCGACGATGGACGCCGCCATCTGCCGCTCGGTGCGCACCGTCGAGGTCATCTCCTGTTGTACCATTCGGTCCGACAGCAAGCCGGCGGCTATCCAGCACGCGAACGTCAGCATCGCAAGGCCGAGCGTCGCGATCAGACGGTGCAGGATGGGCTTGTTCATCGGTCTCGGACAGGATCGAAGGTCACGCCGCGCCTGCACGGCGGGGGCCGCGCGAGACGAGCGGCGCCACCGGTTGCCCGGAGCGTGAGATGCTGGCGCGGCGATTGCAGCGCGTCATGTCCGCATCCGCACGGCTCGGGCGCCCTGAAGGGCGGCGCGCTTCGTGCAGGCGGTCTTCCGGCTCGTTTCTGGCGTCTCGCATCGCTTCGGCGCTCAATTTATTGTTCGTGATAAGCCAAGATTGGACGATGTTTTTTGCCGCCTATCAAGCGCCTTGTGACGGCCGGCGACGTGCGCCCAACACAAGGCGCGCCCGCCACGCCGATGCGCCGCTAGACTCGCCGCCCGGGTCCGGCATCAAGCCGCCGGACTGAAAGGAAGCGTAAGCAAGCCGGCGCGGGGCACGAGCAGTACGCACAGCCCCTTCATTTTGCCTTTGCCGTGCCGAAGAGCAACAGAAACATCGCACAAATGGCGTGCCGCGACGTATGAAGGTTGTGCCTGTCACAGCGGTTGGTGTAGTGTCGCCCGGTTCAGCAGGAGCAACTTCCCGACGCGGCGGCAGCCTGGCGCCGTTTGACGCCCGAGCATGACGTCCTGTCGTCTTTTTGGCGGCCGCGTGCGTTGAGCACGGGGTCGTCCCGGGCCAAGGCCGCTTGCCCGCCGGACGGAGCTTTCGCCGTCACTAGCACCAATCCGCGTTCGCCGCGGTCGAAATTCAGCCTCACGGGGGAGGGCCTCTCATGGAATTTGGTTTCAATCTGAATCGCACGGCGAACGCGTCGGCCTGGCGGCTCCTGCCGAACCGCTGGGACTTTGTCGCGTTCCCGATGATCATCTGCATGATCGCGCTCGCCGCCGTCGGGTTCCATGAGACTCTAGCGCCGATCTCCACGCTGCAAACCCAGGCGATTTCGCTCGATCCCGCCAATCTCCCCGAATACGCGCTGCGCACGACCTTGCGCATGCTGCTGGCGATGGTCGCATCGCTCGTCTTTACACTGATCTATGGCACGCTCGCCGCCAAGAGTCGGCGTGCCTCGCTCGTGCTCGTGCCGATTCTCGACATCCTCCAGTCGGTGCCGGTGCTCGGGTACATCTCGTTTACGGTCACGTTCTTTCTCGCGCTGTTCCCGGGGCGCGTGATCGGCGCCGAATGCGCGGCGATCTTCGCGATCTTCACGAGCCAGGCGTGGAACATGACCTTCAGCTTCTACCAGTCGCTGCGCACGGTGCCGCGCGATCTGGACGAAGTTTCGCGCGGCTTTCACCTCACCAACTGGCAGCGCTTCTGGAAGCTCGAAGTGCCGTTCTCGATGCCGGGCCTCATCTGGAACATGATGATGTCGATGTCGGGCGGATGGTTCTTCGTCGTCGCCTCCGAAGCGATCACGGTGGGGAATCGCACGATCGTGCTGCCGGGCGTCGGGGCGTATCTGGCTACGGCCATCGGCGAGCGCAACCTCGGCGCGATCGGCTGGGTGATCCTGGCGATGATCGTTGTCATCCTCGCTTATGACCAGCTGATGTTCCGTCCGCTGGTCGCATGGGCCGACAAGTTCCGCATGGAGTTCACGAGTTCGGGCAACGCGCCGGAATCGTGGCTGCTCGACCTGATCCGCCGCACGCGCCTGATTCACCGCCTGCTCGTGCCGGCCGGCTGGATTCTCGCGAAGGCCGCGCGCGTGCCGATCAAACTGCCGTCGCTGCAGGGCGCGTTCGAGAACGTCGGGCTGCCGCTGCGCGCGAAAGTGCCGTCGACGCGCGTCGGCGACATCGCCTGGGGCACTGCCTTGTTGCTGATCACGGTGTTCGTCGTGTGGAAGGTCGTGTCGTTCGTGTCGACCGGCGTGACCTGGGGCGAGGTCGGGCACGTGTTCCTGATGGGCTTCATCACGCTCTTGCGCGTGATCGTGCTGATCGCGATCGCGTCGGTCATCTGGGTGCCCGTCGGCGTGCTGATCGGGCTGCGGCCCGCGCTCGCGGAGAAGATCCAGCCGCTCGCGCAGTTCCTCGCCGCGTTCCCGGCGAATCTGCTGTTTCCGGTGTTCGTCGTGGTGATCGTGCGCTGGAACCTGAACCCCGACATCTGGCTGTCGCCGCTCATCGTGCTCGGCACGCAGTGGTATATCCTCTTCAACGTGATTGCCGGCGCGTCTTCATATCCGAACGATTATCGCGAGGCCGCGACCAACTTCCAGATTCGCGGCTGGCAGTGGTGGAAGAAGTGCATGCTGCCCGGCATCTTTCCTTACTACATCACCGGTGCGATCACCGCTTCGGGCGGCGCGTGGAACGCGAGCATCGTCGCGGAGGCGGTGTCGTGGGGCAAAACCGAAGTCGTCGCGCATGGTCTCGGCGCCTATATCGCCCAGACGACCGCCACGGGCGACTACCCGAAAATCATTCTCGGCATTGCCGTGATGTCGCTGTTCGTCACGCTGTTCAACCGACTGTTGTGGCGCCCGCTATACGCCTATGCCGAAGCAAGGCTCCGGCTGGATTGAGGACGAGTTCCGATGCAGAACCTTAAAACTACGCAGACGTCCGCTGCGACGAGCGCGCAACGCCCGCAAGGCACGCCGCCGCGTCTGGGCGAAGAAATCCTGCGCGTGCAGAACGTGAGCCGCGGCTTCAACAAGACGCAGGGCGAGCTGCTCGTGCTCGACGATGCGAACCTCGCGCTGCGCGAAGGGGAGATCGTCGGCCTGCTCGGCCGTTCGGGCTCGGGCAAATCGACGCTGTTGCGCATCATCGCCGGGCTGATCGAGCCGACGGCCGGCGAAGTCACTTACCTGAAAAAGCCCTTGACCGGGCCCGCGAAGGGCGTCGCGATGGTGTTCCAGACCTTCGCGCTGTTTCCGTGGCTGACCGTGCTGCAGAACGTGGAAGCGGGGCTGGAGGCGCAGGGCGTCGGTGCGCGCGAACGGCGCGAGCGGGCGCTGGCCGCGATCGACCTGATCGGTCTCGACGGTTTCGAGAACGCTTATCCGCGCGAGTTGTCGGGCGGCATGCGCCAGCGCGTGGGCTTCGCACGGGCGCTGGTCGTCGATCCGACCTTGCTGCTGATGGACGAGCCGTTTTCCGCGCTCGACGTGCTGACCGCCGAGAACCTGCGTACCGATCTGCTCGATCTGTGGACGCAAGGGCGCATGCCGATCAAGTCGGTGCTGATCGTCACGCACAACATCGAGGAAGCGGTGTTCATGTGCGACCGGATTCTGGTGCTGTCGTCGAATCCAGGACGCGTGATGGCCGAGATCAAGGTGCCGTTCAAGCATCCGCGCAATCGTCTCGATCCGGCGTTCCGCCGGCTGGTGGACGACATCTACGCAAAGATGACCGCGCGCCAGATGGACGAAACGAAGAAGAAGGGGCTGGAGCTGGGAACCTGGTTGCCGGACGTGTCCACGAACCTGATGGCGGGTCTGATCGAAACGCTGGCGGCCGCGCCGTATCACGGTCGCGCGGACATGCCCGAGATCGCGCGCACGCTGCATCTGGAGGTGGACGACCTGTTTCCGGTGGCGGAAGTGCTGCAGCATCTCGGTTTCGCCGATGTGCGCGAGGGCGATATTTTCCTTACGCCGCAGGCGCGCGTGTTCGCGGAATTCGGCACGCAGGAACGCAAGATGATGTTCGCCGAGCATCTGCTTCGTCACGTGCCGCTGGCGGCGCGGATCAAGAAGGTGCTGAACGAACGGCCGGGACATCGCGCGCCTCGGCTGCGCTTCGAGCAGGAGCTAGAGGATTTTCTCTCCGACAAGGCCGCGCAGGAAACGCTCGATGCGGTGATCGACTGGGGACGCTACGGCGAGATTTTCTCGTATAACGACCAGACGGAAATGCTGAGTCTGGAGGACGTGGAGGCCTGAGTCGGCTCGCTTCACGGCTTGATCGAAAAGCGCGGTTGCCCCGGAAGGGCGCTGCGTTTTTTGTTTTTTGGGTTAGCCGTTCGGCTGACTTTCGGCGCAATGCGGCGCGACGTCTGCCTTTTCGTCCGGCACAAGATCGACAGTTACGTGGAAGATCGTCGCGACACGCGCAGCGGTTTTCTCGCGCGCGTCGCGCCGGAAGTGATCGCCAATGGTTGAGACGCAAAAAAGCGCGGCGTCCGCAAGGACAGCCGCGCCCGTCGACCGATCCGGGGGAGCACTACTGCAGATTTCCCCAACGCTCCACAGCCGGTTCCGCCGAGGCCCACTTCCAGCCTTCCGTCTGCTGGCAAGCGGTAGCGATATACCACTCCGCGGGCGCTTTCGCGTCATCGCCATCCACGACCGAGAAGGCGAATTCCTTGCATGTCGCGAGCGCGCTGCTGAATTCGCGCAACACGCGCACTTCGCCATGGCCGTTCTCGACCGGCAGCGTGTGCTTGACCTGCCACGGTCGCGTCTCGCCGACTTGCGACATGCCGGCCGTCACCGCGATCATGACCTGCTGATCCTGATGCAGCGATTTCATCGTGTGCTTGACGACTTCGTCGGTCGCGGCCTGCACCGCCACGGCCACGCCGAAACCGACGGCCGGATTCGTTGTGAACGCGCCCGTCGCGATGCCCGCCACCGCGCCGGTCGCTGCGCCGAGCGACGCGCAGCCGCTCATCGTCACGCAGGCCGCGGCGCCCGCCGCCATCACGCTCACGCGCAGCGCCAAAGGTACGTCGAACCGTACGCTCATTGCAGCGCGCCCCAACGCGGCGTCGCCGGCTCGGCAGATGCCCACTTCCACTTGTTGCCGTCACGGCACACCGACGCCACGTAGAAGGCGCTGTCGGCGGGGCGGTCCTTGGTCGCATCGCGATCGACCGAGAACACGATCTCCTTGCAATCGAGCGCGCCGCTGCTGATCGTGCGGCTCACGGTCACACGGCCTTTCTCGTCTTCCTCGATCGGCACCGAATGCACGATCTTCCACGGCGCGACCGCGCCCACGCCGAGCGGTCCCGCGACCGAGGCGATCTGGTCCTGCGTGTTGGTATGGACGACGCGCTGCGAGTACTGCACGCCCGCGCGGGCCGCCGCGACCGCGCCGAGACCGATGCCCGTCGCCACCGCCGCGTTGCTGGTGACGCTGTTGGCCACCGCCGCGCCCGCGATACCGGCGCCGGCCGTCGCGCCTTCGCTATATAGTGAGTTGCATCCGCCAAGGCTCAGGCAGGCAATGACGCCCGAGGTGATCGCGGCGAGCGCCGTGGCGCGCGGTCCGCGCCGATGGAGCCTGATCTGCATGTTGCTGTTCCTTCGTTTGCCGATTCCGGCGCCTGCGAACGCAAGCAATCGGAATCTCGAATCTTCTTGAGGTTTCGCCTTCAGGGCACCGCCCGGCAACGCTAGCGCGGCACGGCGGTGCGCGGGCTTCGCGCATTTTGAAGCAAGCCTCTAATTACCGGGCTGTGAAAATTGCAAGAAATTGCAAGCGGCGTGAGCACGTTGCGTTCCACGCTTCGATCGCGCGGAAGAGAGGGCGAAAAAAAAGCGGGCGCGACATTGCGCGCCCGCTCGATGGCCGTCCCAAACGAGAGCCCGTTAGCTTTCGTGCTCGGAACGCGAATCGCCGCCTTCGGTGTCTTCGTTTTCGTACGCGCCCAGGCGGTTGTACAGCGTCTTCAGGCTGACGCCGAGCGCCTTTGCCGCGCGCCGCTTGTCGCCGCCGCAGTGCTTGAGCGTGCCCAGGATGATCTGTTTCTGCGCATCCGCGAGCGGCGTGCCGACCCATACGTTCATCGCGTCGCCTTGCGTCACGGGCTTCTTCACCCGCGATGCGAGATGCGGATGCGCAATCTCCACGGTCTTCTCCGCGAGAATGAACGCGCGATAAACCGTGTTCTTCAGTTCGCGCACGTTGCCCGGCCACGAATAGGTGCGCAGCACGTCGAGCGCGCGCTTGCTGAAAACCTTGCTGGTGCCTTCCTGCGCATTCATCTCCGAGAGGAAATGCTGGGCGAGCAGTTCGCGATCCGCGTCGCGCTCGCGCAGAGGCGGCGCGCGCAGCGGGAACACGGCGAGGCGATACATCAGGTCCTCGCGCAGGCCGTTTTCCTTCACCGCGACGACAGGATCGCGGTTGGTGGCGGCGATCACGCGCACGTCGGAACTGATCAGATCGTTGCCGCCGACGCGGAAGAACGTGCCGGTCTCGAGCGCGCGCAGCAGCTTGACCTGACGCACGGGCGACATCTCCGTCACTTCGTCGAGAAACAGCGTGCCGCCGTTCGCATGCTCGAAATAGCCGATGCGCCCTTGCACCGCGCCCGTGAAACTGCCTTTCTCGTGTCCGAAGAGCTCGGCCTCGATCAGATTGTCGGGAATCGCGCCGCAGTTCACGGCGATGAACGGCGCGTCGCGGCGCCCGCTCAGATCGTGAATGGTCCGGGCGACGAGCTCCTTGCCCGTGCCCGACTCGCCGATGATGAGCGCGGTCGCATCGGTCGCGGCGACCCGCTCGATCTGCGCGTACAACTCCTGCATGACGGGCGATGAGCCATAGAGCAGTCCATAGGACTTCAAGCCCGGCACGTCGCCCGCGCTGCGCTTTTTCTGCGCGGGTGTGTCTCCGACCGCGGTGGGCGGTGGGTCCAGATCGGTTGACGCCATGTGTCCTGATCGTTCCTGAGTTCTGCGAATGTGATGGACGGACGGCGGCTCGCGGCATGCGCGAACGGACCCGGTGCAGCCTTCCGCCGCGTGGGTCCATTGCCGTTCGTTGCAATCGGGCCGGTCGGTTCAACTGGTCCAGGCGGCTCGATCGGGCGTGCGCGTGCGGCGCATCCGTGAATGACCGCGCCCTGGCATGTGTCGCGCCGTGCGCGCTGCCGTCGTGCTCACGATGTCCGTGAGCCGGTTTCCTGGTCGTGCGTCGGTCCGGGGTCGTCTGCGAGGCGCGCTTTCGCGGCGCCGGATCATTGCAAACGAAGCTATCTCATAAACGCTATTTAACCATTCGCAACGACCTTGCGGCAATGCGCGTCCCGCTCCGACGCGCAATTTGTCCGACCGACGCGCGTCATGCATGGCGCGTCCGGCAAGCTTCGCCGTATCGATCGGGAATTTACAAGGCGACGGCGTAATACTTACCCGATCATACGCCGGGATCTCGCACGAAACCCGACCGATCCGGACTGGCACGAAAGCTGCTTCATCGTAGCCATAAGCAAAAGCCAGTGAAAGTCGCGTCCCGGCGAAATGCAGCGGGCGCACATATACAAGGATGGGCGAGAGAGGCAAACGCATCATGGAAAACTTCCTTCAATCCGACGTCGCAGCGCCCGACCGCGCGAATCCCGCGCGGCTTGCGCGCACGCGGCGCGCGCAGCGTCCGGGGGGCGCGCGCCAGGAACTCGCGGCCGGGGAACCGATCGACATCTATCACTGGGCCGCGGTCGCGCTGGTCACCGCGCTGATGTGTGCGGTGCTAGGCTATGCGGCGGGCACGGCCGCGCTTGCGCGCGCCGCCAACGTAACCAGCTTCGTGTTCGGCGCGATGGGCGGCGCCTTGACGGCAAGCGGCGTCGTGCGCAGCCTGCGCGCACGGATCGCGGCCGGCGAGCGCTTGCCAGTGCAGCGCGTGCCGGTGGCCGATACGCGCTAGCGGGCCGATTGGCGCCATGCCGACCGCGCGTCACTCTTACTGACCCCACTTAGGCGAGGACTTCATTCCATGAGTCAAACGACTGTCCAGCTTGCGTTGGGCAAGCAAAAGATCATCGAAGACATCAAGGTGCTGCTCAACGACGCTGAAGAACTGGTGCGGCTCTCGGCGACGCTGCCGGGCGAAGGTGTCGACGCGCTGCGCTCACGCCTGCGCGATCATGTGGATTCGGCGCGCGTCGCGCTGGACGACGCCCAGGCGAGCGCGCAGAACCGTTATCGCGCGAGCGTCGATTGCACCGAGAAATACGTGAAGGACAATCCGTGGCAATCGCTTGGCATTGCGGCGGGTGTTGGCTTTCTCGTCGGATTGCTGGTGTCTCGCTGATTTCTCGCGAATCACCTGACTCAAGCGGCGAATTCGATGTGTCGCCCGCTTCAAATGCGACAGTGAATTTTCATGACGATGGGAGAAAACACAAATGGCACGGCCTACGATCGGAATTTTCGGTGCGCTGTTCGCGGTGGGCGGCGTTCTCGCATGGAAATGGATGCAATCGCAGGACGCCGCCGGGCGACGCTCGGCGCGCGACCTGAGCCGCTGGGAGGACGAGGGCGGTAAGGTGCTGACTCCCGCCACCGGAGCCGGCGCGAGCGCCGTCAATGGCCACGGCGCGGTCGGCGGCACTGCGGACGCTTGGCATTTCCCGCGTGGCTGAAGCGGCTTTTTGCGCCGGCTGAGATGCGAGGCCGGCACTCCGGCTGAATAAATTGACAATGATGCGATCAATGAAACGCACGCTGAACCAGCGTGCGTTTTCATCTTGATAAGCGCTTATAATCAGCGAAACTCCGCCCATAAGTTGCCTAAATGGAAAAACTTGCGGTGGAGATATGCCAAGCGTGCAGCACATCGGTAATTATTTTATTTTTCGCGCGTTTCGCGTGGTGCCCGAATATTCTTGAGATCGGCCAGCCGTGAATCGCACCGGCCCGCGCGGCGAGCTCGCCGCCCGGAGAAGACCGCGCCGACACCCGGCGTGTGACCCTGAAACGCTTTGGAAGAATTCAAGACGCAATGCCACACGTATTGATTGTCGATGACGATCCCAGTACCCGCGAGGCGCTAGCCGCGATCATCGGCGAAGACGGACTGACGACGGCCACCGCCAGCGACCTGCGCGAGGCGCGCATCCAGCTCGTGCGACAGACGCCCGATGTAGTGTTCACCGACCTCAAACTGCCCGACGGCACCGGTGTCGACCTCTTCGAGGACCTCGACCCTCGCACCGGCGTGGAAGTGATCGTCATCACCGGACACGCGACGGTGGAATCCGCCGTCAGCGCGCTCAAGATGGGCGCCGCCGACTATCTGGTCAAGCCGATCAACATGCAGCGCGTGAAGGCGATCCTCTCGCGCCTGCCGCGCGCCGGCGACCTGAAGGCGGAAATCGGCACCTTGCGCGGCGAGTTGCGCCGCATGGGCCGCTTCGGTCTGATGCTCGGCAATTCTCCCGCCATGCAAACCGTCTACGACCAGATCGGCCGCGTCGCGCCGACGGCGGCATCGGTGCTGCTCATAGGCGAATCGGGCACCGGCAAGGAAGTCGCCGCGCAGACGCTGCACGAGCTGTCGCTGCGTCGCAAACATTCGTTCATCGCGGTGAACTGCGGGGCGATTTCGCCGAACCTGATCGAATCGGAAATGTTCGGCCACGAGCGCGGTTCGTTCACGGGCGCGGATCGTCAGCACAAGGGCTATTTCGAGCGCGCGAACGGCGGCACGCTGTTCCTCGACGAAATCACCGAAATGCCGATCGAGCTGCAGGTGAAACTGCTGCGCGTGCTCGAGACCGGCATGTTCATGCGCGTCGGTACGACCAAGGAGATCGAGACGGACGTGCGCCTGATCGCCGCGACCAATCGTGATCCGGAACAGGCGGTGCTCGAAGGCAAGCTGCGGCTCGACCTCTATCACCGGCTGAACGTGTTCCCCATCAACCTGCCGCCGCTGCGCGAGCGCGGCAAGGACGTGGAACTGCTCGGGCAGGCGTTCCTCGACGAGCTGAACGCCCGCTACAACACGAAGAAGGACTTCCCGTCGGCCGTGCGCGAAATGCTGGCATCCTACAACTGGCCCGGCAACGTGCGCGAGCTGAAGAACTACGTGCAGCGCGCGTACATCATGTCGGCGTCCGATTCGGACAGCACGGCTACCGTGCCGCTGCAGATTTCGCTGTCGAAGCCATCGGCGGGCACGGCGGTGACGATTCCGTTCGGCACCTCGCTCGCTCAGGCCGATCGCCAGTTGATTCTCGCGACGCTCGATCAGTGCGGCGGCGTGAAGACGCGCGCGGCTGAAATCCTCGGCATCAGCCTGAAGACGCTCTACAACCGGCTTGTCGAATACGGCGAGGACGCCAATAAGGCGGCCGTCGGCGAGAGCGGCGACGCCAGCGAGTCCGACCACGAAAATCCTTGAACTTCGTTTATCTTTAGACGAAATGACGCCTGCTGCTTGCAAAAAGCGCAGGCGTTTTTCATTGGCAGGCGCGTTTTATCCGCCGATAATGTGACAGGAGGATGCGGGCCGAGCCGCTCCGAGGGGCATGTACCTTGCTGCCGATCTGGTGACATCCGCGCATTGCGCGAAGGCGCACGCGCGCTGGATGCGGAAAAGTACGATCACAAGACCGCAAGGAGCCTGTCATGTCCCTCAGCGTTCCCGCTCGCACCTTCGAAGGTGCCCGTATCGAAGCACAGACGCCGCAGCCGCCGGACCCGCCGGTGACCCCGCCCGATCAGCCACCGGACACGCCGAATCAGCCCGACACGATTCCGGACCCGACGCGCGAGCCGCCCGTGCCGCCGTCCCAGCCGATCGGCGACCCGCCGCCGGGACCGGGTGATATGCCGCACGTGTATTAGCGGGTCAGCAGCGAACTCGCGGCAAGCCGCAGGACGTTGAACCGCAGACGTTGGACAATGCCCAGAATTCGTGCAAGGTTTGAATAAGTTTCATCCCAGACGTAGGGATTACAACGGACGACGCAACAATGACCGTCGACACGCGTGGTCGCCGGTCATTTTTTCTGAAGCTGCGCTCCCGTAGCGCACTGGCCCGACGCCGCCGACGTCACTACCGCGACGGCCTTCTTTTCCGGAGGCATCATGAGGCACCCCGCACTTCGACGCTCCGCGCGTCATTCCTCCAAGCGCGAAGCGCGCGCCGAAGCCGCCAAGGCCGCCGGTGCGCAGAGCGCGTCCGCGCCGCCCGCGGACCACGATCCCGCCGGCCAGAACCGCCCCGCGCCTGGCACTCCGCCCGATGGCGAGCATAACCAGGGCGGTGTGCGGCGCGAGGGAATCGAATATCAGCGCGACCTGGGTTCCGAGCAGGACTCGTGACTTCGGCTGGTCCGCGATCCGGCATAAAAAGAAA
Source organism: Caballeronia hypogeia (assembly GCF_001544875.2). Classification (GTDB taxonomy): domain Bacteria; phylum Pseudomonadota; class Gammaproteobacteria; order Burkholderiales; family Burkholderiaceae; genus Caballeronia; species Caballeronia hypogeia. The sequence continues at coordinate 311,686 of NZ_FCOA02000003.1, read as the reverse complement.
ACTTCTACGCGACGCCCGCGCGTCGCGTGTTTTCGTTCGTCCGTAACATCTCCATACAAATATTTATTTACCAAAATCAGTAGAAAGGCACAGATGTTGCATACCCTTAATCGCCAATTCGAGCATGCAACGACAACTGATGAGGTGATGCTGTAATGAGCAGATTGATCGTGGTATCGAATCGCGTCGCGCCGATCCAGGAAGGCAAGCCGAGCGCAGGCGGCCTGGCCATCGGCGTTCTGGACGCGCTCAAGGAGACTGGGGGCGTGTGGTTCGGATGGAGCGGGGAGATCGTCGGCGAGGCGGGCGCTCCTGTCGTGGAGAAGGGCGGCAAGGTGACCTACGCGACGGTCGGGCTCACACGCCGCGATTACGACCAGTACTACCGGGGTTTCTCGAACGCCACGCTGTGGCCGACGTTTCACTATCGCAACGACCTCTCGCGCTTCGATCGCGAGGAGTACGCGGGTTATATGCGCGTCAACGCGAATCTCGCGACGAAGCTGAAGACGTTCCTCAAGCCCGACGACATCATCTGGGTGCACGACTATCACATGCTCCCGTTCGCGCAGGAGCTGCGCAAGCTAGGCGTCGCGAATCCGATCGGCTTCTTCCTGCATATTCCGTTTCCGGTGCCGGAGATGATGCGCACCGTGCCGCCGCACGAGGAACTGATCGCGGCGATGTGCCAGTACGACGTCGTCGGCTTTCAGACGGACGCCGACAAGCAGTCGTTCATCGACTATGTGGAGCGCACGGGGCGCGGCCACTTCAACGACGACGACGGAATGTTGCAGGCCTTCGGCCGCATGCTCAAGGTCGGCGCGTATCCGATCGGCATCTATCCGGACGCCATCGCCAAGGCCGCCGAGCAATTCGCCAACCGCAAGCAGGTCAAGAGCCTGCGCGACAGCATGCGCGGCCGCAAGCTCATCATGAGCGTGGACCGCCTCGATTATTCGAAGGGACTCGTCGAGCGCTTCCAGGCTTTCGAGCGGCTGCTTCTGAACGCGCCGGGCTGGCATGGCCGCGTGTCGCTCGTGCAGATCGCGCCGCCGACACGCTCGGACGTGCAGACCTATCAGCGCATCCGTCAGAATCTGGAGGGCGAGGCCGGACGCATCAACGGGCGCTTCGCGCAGCTCGACTGGACGCCGATCCAGTATCTCAACCGCAAGTACGAACGCAATCTGCTGATGGCGCTGTTCCGCCTTTCCCAAGTCGGCTATGTGACGCCGCTGCGTGACGGCATGAATCTGGTCGCGAAGGAATACGTCGCGTCGCAGGACCCGGCCGATCCGGGCGCGCTCGTGCTGTCGCAGTTCGCGGGCGCGGCGGATCAGCTGCCGGGTGCGCTGGTGGTCAATCCGTTCGATCTGTCGCAGATGTCGGAGGCGCTGGAGCGCGCATTGTCGATGCCGCTCGCCGAGCGTCAGGCGCGCCACGCAGACATGATGGTGCCGCTGCGCGAGAACAATCTTTCCGTGTGGCGCGATTCGTTCCTGTCGGATCTGCGCAGCGTCGCGACGGCTACGTCCGTCACGGAAAAGACCGTCAAGACGGTAAGGCAGGGCGCGACCGAGGCGAAGCGTCCGGCGGCGAAAGCCTGATCCGCGCAGAAAATTGTCTTGCATTGACGGCCCCGCGCTTCGCGAGAAGCGCGGGGCTTTTTCGTGTGCGGGCGCTTCGTTCGCGGAATGGGACTTGCGGGTTCGTCAGGGACACGATCGAAGGAGGTCAATGATGAGCGGAAGCACACTGAACCCGCCCGAAGACGACGGCGTGGAATACGGCAAGGGACACGGCACCGGCGCGCTTGGACCCAGCGATTCGTCCGACAGCGGCTCGGACGTGCAGGGGGAAAAGCGCTATCCGGGGGAAATCGAGGACGAACTCGACGCCCACGCGCTCGGGCAGTCCGAGGCCGAGCTGAACAGCGACACGGACCGCTATGGCACGGGCGAAGCGGCGTCGGCGGATGGCGACAACAATCTCGAAACCGATGCCGACATTCTTCCCGATGAAGTCGAAGGCATCACCCGGGACCTGGCCGACGAGGACGCCGATCCGGACGACGAGCAGCCGTAATCCGACTCGCGGCGCAAAGCAGCCCGAAAGCGGCGCGTTCCACGCGGAGCGCGCCGCTTTTTACACGCGCAACGCACTGCGGGGCTAACATCGTCCGTTGACTCTTTTCGCTGCGCGCACGCCCTCAGCCGATGGACCAGGACGTTCCTTCCGAAACCGCACCGATCGCCTCGGGACGCACGTCGCGTTTCGGCTGGCTCTCGTGGATCGTCGATCCGGTCACGCAATGGACCCAGGATCACTGCCTGATGTTTTCGGCCGCGATCGCATTCTTCGCGGCGTTTTCGCTCGCGCCGACACTCGTCATCGTGATCGCCGTGGCGAGCGTGTTCTTCGGCGCCGACGCCGTGCAGGGGCGCCTCTTCGCTGAAATCAGCGGCGTCGTCGGCGTGGATGCGGCGCATGCGCTGGAGGCGATCGTCGCGAACGCGTGGCACGCGGATATCGCGCGCAGCACTGCGATCGTCTCGGTGGCGGGCGTGCTGATCGGCGCATCGGCGACGTTTTCTTCGCTTCACAGCGCGCTGAACGTGATCTGGCCGACGCCCGCCGTCAGCACGCGCGAGAGCATCGTCACGCTGCTGCGCGTGCGGGTGATGTCGTTCGGTCTGGTCGTCGGCTCGGGTCTTCTGGTGGCCGCGCTGCTGGTGGCCGACGCGCTTGTCGAAGTTCTCGGCCACTGGGTGCTCGGCGACGGCAGTCCGTTCGTGGTGCTCTCGGGGCTCACGCGGCGCGTGATATCGCTCGGTGTGCTGATGATCGCGTTCAGCGTGCTGCTCAAGTTCCTGCCGACCACGCGCATGCTGTGGCGCGACGCCGCGCTCGGCGCGGCGGCGGCCGCGATGCTGTTCGAGGCCGGCAAGCGGCTGTTCGCGTTCTATCTGAACCACGCGGGCACGGCGAACATGTTCGGCGCGGCGGGGTCGCTCGCGATCATCCTCATGTGGCTCTACTACTCGGCGGCGGTGTTCCTGCTGGGCGCGGAACTCGCGGCGACGGCGGCGAGAAAGCGCACGCACCGCGCGTCGGGCTGGCGCTGAACGCCAGACCCATCCACGGATATCGCGCGCAAAAAAAGGCCGTCCGCGAACGGACGGCCTGTCGCCTACGCTCCTGTCGTTCAGGCGCCTCGCTTGACCGGGTCGTCGCCGAACGCTTGAGAGCGAGAAATCAGTCTCGCGGCTTCACGCCTGACGACGCAATTCCGCGGGCGGCACCTTCATCAGATGGCGATACTTCGCCACCGTCCGACGCGCGACGATCACGCCCTGGTCCGCGAGCATCTTCGCCAGACTCACGTCCGACAGCGGATCGCGGGTGTTCTCCTTCGCGATCATTTCCTTGAGCAGCGCGCGCACGGCCGCGGCCGAGCAGGTGCCGCCGGACTCCGTCGAAAGCTCGCGCGGGAAGAAGTGCTTGAACTCGAAGATACCGCGCGGCGTCGCCATGTATTTGTTGCCCGTCGCACGCGAGATGGTCGATTCGTGCAGGCCGAGCTCGTCTGCGACATCGCGCAGCACGAGCGGCTTCAGCGCGATCTCGCCATAGTCGAAGAATGCCTTCTGATGCGAGACGATGCACTCGGCCACGCGCTGGATCGTCGTGAAGCGCTGCTGCGCATTGCGGATCAGCCAGCGCGCTTCCTGCAACTGCTGCGCGAGCGGCGAGCGGCTCGCACCCGCCGACTGCGCGAACAGTTCCGCGTACATGCGGTGGATGCGCGCGCGCGGCAGCACGGCGGGGTTGATCGTCACGACCCAGCTCTTCTTGACCTGACGCACGATGACGTCCGGCACCACGTAGTTGTCCTCGCTCTGGCCGTAGTTCTCGCCCGGCTTCGGATCGAGACGGCGCACGAGGGCGCAGGCGATGCGCAACTCATCGGCGCTGCAGCCGATCTTCTTCTGCAGTTCGGCCTGCTCGCGCCGCGCGAGGCGCTCCAGATGATGCGCGACGATCTCGCGCGCGACCTCGCGGCCGGGGATCTCTGCGTCGAGAGCGTCGAGTTGCAGCGTCAGACATTCGGACAGGTTGCGCGCGCCGACGCCCGGCTTGTCGAGCGACTGCACGAGCTTGAGCGCGATGCTCAGTTCATCCTCGCCGATCGCGGGCTCGATCTCGACGACGGCCGCAAGCTCGCTCAACTCCTGGCGCAGATAGCCGTCGTCGTCGAGCGCCTCGATGATGAGTTGCGCGACCGCGCGGTCACGTTCGTTCAATTGATAGAGGCGCAATGCGTCGTGCAGCGTCTCGTGCAGCGACGGTTCGATACGCACCCAGTCGGCGGGATCTGAGCCCTCGCCGTCGCCGTTGTTGCGCGACGCGCCGCGGCCGAACGGATCGGAGGAGAATTCGCTCACGTTGTCGTCGCGCGAACTGGTGTCGGCGGACGCTTCGCTCTCCATGCCGGTTTCGGTCGAGAGCGGCGCTTCGGACGTGGTGTCGGTGGCCGTCGACAAGGTCGAGTCGGTCATCGAGCTGCCATTGTCCGCGCCGAGCGCGTTGTCCTCGGTCTGCGACTCGTCGTATTCGAGAAAGGGGTTGGTGTCGAGCGCGTTTCGCAGTTCCTGTTGAAACTCCAGCGATGAGAGTTGCAGTAGACGGACCGACTGCTGAAGACGCGGCGTGAGTGCGAGGCTTTGCTTCGCGCGGAGTTCGAGTGTAGGCGGCATTGCTTGCTAATCCTCGATTGTTCTGGACGTGATGGGCAGGTTTGCGAGGGAATAAAGCAGCATTCGTGCCATTGTCCGGCAAACGCGCGCCGCGACAGCGTTTTTCCCTTGTCGCTGCATTCTTTTTGCGTCTTTCGCTGGCCTCTTTTACGCAGTTTTTACACGCGCTCAGACAAAAGCGCCGCGCGTTTCGCGGGACGTTCCCGCCGCGCGGGGAGTGCGTGCCGACGGCTGCTCGGAGTAACGTCGAAGATTTGTCTGGAAGCGCACGAACGCGTTTCACGCGGCGCGCGGAAAGCGAGCGGATCGCCATGACGAGCGGGGCGGCACGCAAGTTGCGGGTGGGAAGGGACGTTTCGCGTGCTACGGCGCGAACGTGACAAAGAGCCGCCTCGCACATGGGAACAGTCGCTACGCGGGGCGTGCAAGACCAGAATCGAAAAAATGGGAGTATTGCCATGAAGACGACTCAAATCCTGAAGGCAGCCGGTGGCATCGCATGTGTCGTGTTCGCGCTGAACGTTGGCGCACAAACCACGGCGGCGTCTTCGACAAAGGCCGACACGTCGATGGGCCAGAAGGTCGATGACAGCGCGATCACCACCAAGGTCAAGGCCGAGCTGCTCGGCGCGAAGAACGTGAAGTCCACGCATATCCACGTGAAGACGCGCGCGGGCGTTGTTTCGCTGACCGGCTCGGTGCCGTCGGCCGAAGACAAGACCGCCGCGGAAGATGTCGTCTCGAACGTCTCGGGTGTTGCTTCCGTGAAGAACCATCTTAAAATTGCCGCGAAGTAATGGCATAGTGCGTATGCCCGGCCTCGCTTCGGCGGGCCGCGGTTGAGAATCGGCAGGTCCGGACCCGCGTTAGGTTCGACGAGGCGCCCAGGGCGCTGAGTCGGGCACAGCGCGGGTTCGCGCATGAGGGCATTGCTGCCTCGCCTGCTTCAGTCGCATCATCAAGTCGCATCGTTAAAGTCGCTTCACTCGCAGCACTTCGAAACTCAAATAGCGAGTACGACCGTTCAGGACGTTACTTACACAGGCGGCTCGCGAACGTGCAATAGCCCGGCGTTTCAGAGTCCCGGACAAAAGGAGCTCTTCATGAAGACGAAAAAGATGGCATTGATCGGCGCGCTCGCGCTGGCATTCTCGACGACGGCGTTCGCGCAGGCAGCCTCCGACGCAGCCGCCAGCGGCGCGCAGGCGACGAAGCAGAAGGGCACCTATCTGCACCAGCAGAACAAGGCGCACAAGCAGAAGGGCGCATCCGCTGCCGCTGCTGCTTCGGCGCTGGGCACCAACGACAAGGGCCAGCCGCAATAAGGGTTAGCCGCATAAGCCCTGTAGCGCGTCGCTACGCGCTTGACGAACGAACGGCCGCATTGCGCGGCCGTTCGCTTTTGGCGGCCTCCGCACACGCGGGGCCGCCTGCTTCATCGAATCAGGACTTCGCGGCTGCGTACTGGTCGCGCAGATCGCGAATACGGTCGTGATTCTCGAGCACGCCCTGATATTGGCGTTCGACGATCGCGCGGACATCGGCGGGCAGTTCCTTGTCGAGCGCCTGGCGATAGTTCTTCTTCGCCGCGTCCTCGCCGCGCTCGCATTCGGCGAGAATCGCGTGATCGCTGTGACCGGTCATGGCCGACTTCACATCGACCCAGCCGCGATGCAGCGCGCCCGTCATCGAGCCGCCGGTTTCCGGCTTGCCGCCGAGATGTGTAACCGCGTCCTGCAATTCGCGCGCGCCTTCAGCGCACTTCTGCGCGCGGTTCTGAAACAGCAGCTTGAGGCTCGGATCGCGCGTGTCCTCGGCCGCCTTCAGAAAACCCTTTTCACCGTCCTTCGAGGTTTCGACGAGATCGTTGAGTACCGATACGACATTCGTGCTCATGTAACACCTCCTTTTCGTTTCGACATTGCCACTGCGTAGCTGCGGGATTGCGGCTCGCGATTCATTGCGCACGAGGCGTGCCCGCAACCCGACCGCACGGCATGTGTCTTGCTGTCAAACACGGCACTACACAGCGCGTGTCCGACACGAGATGCGCGCATGACGACGGCAACAGGAGAGAACAGCGTGAAATTCTTCAATCAGCTCGCGAATCGCGAGTTTCTGATATTCGTGGCGATCGTCGCCTCGGCGGTTACCTTGCATGTGCGCCAGCGCGTTTCCACCGATCAACCGGCGGCGTCATCGGGCGCGAACAATGGGCGCATCTGCGAATCGCCCGTCGCCAGCGCAACGAAGGCGGAGCTGCTGCCCGCCAGTTTGCCCGCCGCTCTTCCCGCCGATTGCATGCGCGCCACCACGCGCCAGGCCCGCGATCACGCGCTCTGGGTCTGAAACGCAGAGCGCCCGCGTGCGCGGGCGTTCTTCATCGGCGGAAGTTCACACGCGCGATTGCGCGAACTCGTTCACAGGATGCGGCGGCTGCAGCGGGTCGAAATCGCTCCAGCGGCCCTGTTTCCAACGGCCCGAAGCGCGCTCGATATCCATGCCGCCAGCCTCGCGCAATATCGTCGCCGCCTGATCCTGCGAATCGGCCGATACATGCACGGCCACCAGCAAGCCCGCGTGGCGCATCGGCTCCTCGGCCTGGGTGGCGACGCGCGGTTTCTTCGTATGCGACATCGCGCCGATCAGCGAACCCACATAAGCGCCGACGCCCGCCGCGATCACCGAAACGAGCAACGGTGCGTGAAATACCGCGAACACGGCCGCGCCCACCACTGCGCCCGCGACCGCTCCGATCGTCACGCCCTTGCCGGCTCCCTTGGGCGCACCGCTCGCGCCCGCGTCGGTGCCGACGTCGCCGCCGACCGGATAGCGCGCGTGCTGGCCGCTCGGATTGACGAAGAACAGTGTCACGTCTTCTTCCACGAAGCCGCGCGCGAAGAGCCGCTGGGCTGCCGATTCCGCGGCGGGAAAGGTCTGGAATCGGCCCGCAATGATCAGGGACATGTTTCCTCCTTGTTGGCGTTGGGTTGAACCGGTTCGTCGATCGCGGCGTGCGCGTCCGTCAGCGCGCGCTCACTCCGGCTCCATGCCGGCGACGCGAAACAATCCGCTTCTCAGCACGACCGCGCGGCCGCCGTTCTCGTCGAGCGCTTCGGCGCATACCGCGCGAATGCGCGCCGTGCCGTGCGCGAACGCAACGAGCAAGTCGTCCTCCCGCGACGACTTCGCGCCGAAATGGTCTTCCAGCGCTTCGGCCGTGATCGAGCAAACGACCGGCTCGCTGTCGACGAGAGCGGAAAAGTGGACGGCGAGATCGTCGCCGTCGTAGACAGGGGCTGCGTCTGCGAACGTGATGTGCATAGTCGAGTCCTCATAGGCGGGACGGGCATCGGGGCGCGCATGGGCACGAGGAATGGCGGCGCGCACGGCGAGATTCGTGTGGCTCATGGTGCGGCCTTCGTTTTCGCGAGTTGCTGGGCCATCGCATAGTGGTGGCTGATGACCGGCAAGGCCTTGGTCGCCGCCGCCTTCAGCGCAGTGTCCTTGCCGCTCTCGCTTTCGTTCCTGAACAACTCGACCGCCTTCTGATGCCCGTCGACGGCTACCTTTTCAATATAGGCCTTGTCGAATTCGGCGCCCTGAAGATTTTGCAGGTTGCCGATCAAGGCGGAGTCGGCGGCGGCCGGCGCGGTGATGCCGTGGCGCTTCGCGAGCACGTCGAGATTGCGCGCGAGCTTGGTGTGATCGACGATCATTCGCTGTGCGAATTCCCGCACCTGGTGGTCGCTTGCGTGCGTGAGCGCGAGCTTGCTCGCGGCGATTTCCGTCGCGCCCGCGGCGCTCGCGTCCTGCAGGAACTGCTGGTCGGCCGGAGAGAGCTTTTCGGCTTGCGCGGCGCTTTTGCTCGCCGGTGTGTCGTCGGCATGAGCGGAAGGGAACGCCGCGAGCGCGCAGACGGCGCCGAGTGTCAGCGCGAACGCGCACAAGTGTGACGCTGAGGAATTGATCATCGACAGGCTCCGTTGTCGCCGCTTCAAGCGGCGCGAGCGCGTCCGAGCGCCTCGATCAGCGCGCGGTTGAACGCGGGAATGTCGTCGGGCTTGCGGCTCGTGATCAGGTTGCCGTCGATCTGCACTTCCTGATCGACCCACGTGCCGCCGGCATTGCGCACGTCGTCCTGCAGGCTCGGCCAGCTCGTCATCGTGCGGCCCGCGACGATGCCCGCCGAGATCGGCAGCCAGCCGCCGTGGCAGATCACCGCAATGGGTTTCTTGGCGCGATCCGCCTCCTGCACGAAGCTCTGCGCCTTCGCGTCGAGACGGATCGCATCGCCATTGACGACGCCGCCCGGCAGCACGAGCGCATCGTAGTCGCCGGCGTTGGCGGCATCGAAGGTGACATCGACATTGACCTTGTCGCCCTTGTCGACGTGTTTGAAGCCCTGAATCTGCCCGGGCTTCTGCGACACCACATGCACCTGAGCGCCCGCCTCCGTGAGCGCACGTTGTGGCTCGACGAGTTCGGCCTGCTCGAAGCCGTCGACAGCGAGAATCGCGACCTTGAAGCCGTTGAGGGAAATGGCCATGAACACACTCCTTGTTGCTGATTTCGAACGTTCCGCGCGTGCGGAATCCATGCTCGAAGTTTCAGCAAAGGGTGTGCCCAGCGAACGGCCTGCGCAGGGACGAACTAGGCCGCCTCGACGCCGCGCTTGCCCGTCAGGCGCAGCATGCTGACCACGGCCGCAGCGGCCGCGAATGCCGCCGCCAGGGCCAGCGCGACCACGCCGCCTTGCTGCGGCGCGATGCCGAAGATCAGCGCGACGAGCGCCGCGCCCAGCGTCTGCCCGGTCAGCCGCGCGGTGCCGAGCATGCCGCTCGCGCCGCCGCTGCGATGACGCGGCGCGGAGGCCAGCATCTGACGATTATTCGGCGACTGGAACAGCCCGAAGCCGAGCCCGCAAACGGCCATGCGCCAGGAAATGTCGAAGGCGCCGGGATGCGCGCCGACTGTTGCGAGCAGCACGAGTCCGACGGTCAGTATCGCGAGGCCGATGCCGCCCAGCAAACCGGCCGGATAGCGGTCCGCGAGCACGCCGGAGATCGGCGCGACGAACACGATCACGAGCGGCCACGGCGTCATCAGGAAGCCGGTCTCGACCTGGCTCATGCCGAAATGGTCCTGCAGCAGGAACGGCAGCGAGACGAACGCCAGCATCTGCGCGCAGAACGAACACACTGAGGTGCCCACCGAGAGCGCGAACACCGGAATGCGCAACAGATCGACGGGCAGGAGCGGGGCGCTCTGGGTCAGTTGCCGCCGCACGAAGAAATAGCCGATGACTACCGTCGCGATGATCTCGCCGATCAGATACGGCCGATGCTCGCCGTGCCCGATGCCATCCACCGTGACGATCGCGATGCCGAAGAACAGCGCGTTCATGATCGCGCTGATGTAGTCGTAGGGCTGCCGATGCCCCGGCGTGCGCGGCATCGACTTCCAGCCGATGGCGAAGGCCGCGAGGCCGATCGGCACGTTGATTGCGAAGAGCCACGGCCACGGCGCGACAGCGAGCACGCCCGACGCGACCGTCGGCCCGATCACCGACGAGATGGCGACGACCGTCGCGTTGATGGAAATGCCGCGCCCGAGATGTTCGGGCGGATAGATGATGCGCACGAGCGCGGTGTTCACGCTCATGATGCCCGCCGCGCCGAAGCCCTGGACCACGCGCGCGATGGTGAGCGCGACAAGCGACCCCGACAGCGCGCACGCGAAGGACGACAGCGTGAAGAGCGCGAGGCCCGCCATATACACGCGCCGGTAGCCGATGCGATCGCCGAGCGAGGCGAGCGGCAGCAGCGAAATCGTGATGGTCAACTGGTAAGCGTTGACGACCCAGATGGAATCGGCAGGCGTTGCATTCAGATTGCGCGCGATGGTCGGCAGCGCGACGTTGGCGATGGCGCCGTCGAGCACGGCGAGCGTAATGCCGAGCGCGACGACGGCAATGGCCCAGTAGCGCTGGGGCAGCGGCAGACCTTGTTCGGAATCCATCGATGGGCGGGGAGTGGCGCGGCGCCTCTTATGAGGCGCCGTTGTCAAATGGCTTGTTCGGTCGGGCGGCGGCGCGCGGCTGTACGCCGCCGCGCCGGGAGCCAGCGTCTTATTTCAGTTCGTATAGACCGGTGTAGGTCGCCGAATCGATCTCGTTGAGATGGGTCATGAAGCGCGCGACCGCGTTGGTCGTGTTCACGTCGAGCGGCAGGCTTTCCGCGCCGAGTGCGTGAATGCGAAAGATATAGCGATGCGGCTTGTCGCCACGCGGCGGCGCCGCGCCGCCGAAGCCGACCGTGCCGTAGTCGTTGCGCAGTTGCAGCGCGCCTTGCGGCAAGAGGCTGCTGTCGGCCTTGCCGGCGTTGCGCGGCAGCGAGCGCACATCGGCCGGAATGTTGACGACGATCCAGTGCCAGAAGCCGCTGCCGGTGGGCGCGTCGGGATCGTAGACGGTGAGCGCGAGACTGCGCGTGTCGGCGGGCGGCGCTTCCCATTGCAGCGCCGGGGAGATGTTCTCGCCCGAGCCGCCGAAGGCCTGCTGGTCGAATTCCTGCGCGTGCGTCATGAAGCCGTTCGCGGGAAAGTCGTCGGACCAGATACGGAAATCAGCCATGAGAGTCGTGCCTCCTTCTTCTAGCGGGGTGAATGGATGCGGCCCGGCGCGCGGCAGCGGTTCCGCGCCTGCGTGACCCGGTCTCGTCGACGCGTGCAGCAAATGTGCCCGAGAGGCTTGCACGAGACAGGTTTTCTCGAGACGGAGCCAATCGAGTTTAGCATCCGCCCCCGATATGGCGCTCGTGGCCGAAACATCGGGCTCGGGGCGCGGAAATATCGCACGCTACAATAATGAGATGAATTCAGGTATCGATCGACGACTCACGATGAGCCGGCGCCAGCCGAAAGGATGACCATGCCAAACGACCCGCGCCGCGTTGCCGCCCAGTTCATGCCGGCGAGCGCGCCCACGGACGATGCCGACATGTTCGAACTCGCACCCGTGTCCCTCTGGCTCGAGGATTTCAGCGCCGTGCGCGAGCAGTTCGAGCGCTGGCGCGCGGCCGGCGTGACCGACCTGCGCGCCTACCTCGGCGAGAATCCGGCGCAGATCGCCGAATGCTCGTCGCGGATTCGTGTGGTGAAGGTCAACGAGCGCACCTTGTCTTTGTTTCGCGCGAAGGACGTCGATCATCTCGTGCACAACCTGGGTCGCGTGTTTCGCGACGACATGCTGACCACGCACGTCGACGAACTCGAGCAGTTGTGGTCCGGCAAGTCGCGCTTCGTGAGCCAGACGGTCAACTACACGCTCGACGGACGGCGTCTCGACGTGCTGCTCAAGGCCGTCATCCTGCCGGGACACGAAGAGACCTGGAGCCGCGTGCTCGTCACGATCGAGGACATCACCGAACTGGAGGCGATGCGGCGCACCGCCGCCGCGAGCGAGCTCTACGCGCGCGGGCTGTTCGAGCATTCGCCGGTGTCGCTGTGGGTGGAAGACTTCAGCTCCGTGAAGTCGCTGCTCGATGATGTGCGCGAGCGCGGCATTGTCGACTTTCGCACATTCACGAACGTGCATCCCGAGTTCGTCGAGCGCTGCATGCAGGAAATCCACGTGCGCGACGTGAATCAGCACACGCTGCGCATGTTCGCCGCGCCCGACAAGGCAACGCTGCTTGCGCGCCTGCCCGATGTGTTCCGCGACGACATGCAGCAGCACTTCCAGGAGCAACTGATCGATCTGTGGGACGGCAAGCTGTTCCATCAGCGCGAGGTGCTCAACTATGCGTTAGACGGCAACGAGGTGCATGTCCATCTGCAATTCTCGGTGTTTCCGGGACACGAGGCGCGCTGGGATCTCGTGCTCGTCGCGCTGACGGACATCACCGCGCGCAAGAAGGCCGAAGCGTATCTGGAGTTTCTCGGCAAGCACGACGTGCTGACCAAGCTCAAGAACCGTTCGTTTTATATCGATGAGATCAACCGGCTGGAGCGCAAGGGACCGTTCCCGGTGACGGCGATCGCGGTCGACGTGAACGGCCTGAAAGCGGTCAACGACCAGCTCGGCCACGCCGCCGGCGACGCGCTCTTGCGCCGCGCGGGCGAAGTGCTCGGCAAGGCGGTGGAGAAGCCGTTTCAGGCGGCGAGAATCGGCGGCGACGAGTTCATGGTGCTGTTGCCCGGCATCGACGAGCGCGGCGCCGAAACCGTGATGGACAGCATCCGTCAGTTGCTCGAAGTGAATAATCAGTTTTATTCCGGCATGCCGCTTTCTTTCGCCATGGGCGCGGCGACCTCGCAGGACGGCGAGCGGCTCGAAGCGATGCTGCAACGCGCCGACGCCGTGATGTACGCCGAAAAGCGCGCGCACTACGACGACAAGAACGGCTGAGCGCTGCAGCTTATTGCTGTTGCGTCGTCACTTCGTCGATGCCGCGATTGAGCGCCGGGCACGCCTCGCCGATCTCCTTCTGATACTCGGCGGGATTGCTGGTCTTCAGCTTGGCGAAACGATCGACGGTCGGCTGCGCCTGTGCGAGACCGAGCTTCCATTCGCCTTCGAAGTCGGGCGCATCGGGATAGCTCGTGCGCACGACATCCTTGAAACGCGCGATCTTCGCGGCATCGATATGGCAGACGTCCGCCGCGCCGCGCGCGATGTTCGCGCTCGTCATGACGCCTTCGGCGGCCATCAGTTGCTTGGGAGGAGGATGTCCGGGCGGGACGGCCGTTTGCGCCGAAGCGCTCAGTGAACAGGCAGCGAGAAACAGGCCGGCGATGAGATTCGAAGATGTCTTGCGCATCGGTTTTTTCATTTGTCTGCGGGGTCGAAAAATTATAGGTGAAGCCCCGTGCGCCGAATGTCCGTTATGGCGAAGATGCGCCAATATCGCGTGCTAGAATCGATTTCCAATGCCGTTCTCAGACAGAAAAATGAAAAAAGGAAGCAAGGCCGCCAGTGCTGCGCCCTCGTCGACCACGGTGGAAGGGAGGCGCAAGTACGATCCGGAGGAGACCAAGCGGAACATTCTCGACATCGCCACGCAGGAGTTCTCGGCGATGGGCCTGACCGGCGCGCGCGTCGACGCCATCGCGGAGCGCACCAACACCACCAAGCGCATGCTGTACTACTACTTCGGCAGCAAGGAAGGGTTGTACGAAGCGGTGCTGGAGCAGGTCTATGGCGATATTCGCGCGCTCGAGCAGGAACTGCAGCTCGCGGAAATGGAGCCGGAAGAAGCATTGCGCGAGTTTGTCGGCTTCACGTTCGACTATCACGACAAGCATCGCGATTTCGTGCGGCTCGTGACCATCGAGAACATTCACGGCGCGAAGTACATCGAACAATCGAAGACCTTCAAGACGCGCAATTCAACGGTCGTGAAAACCATCGAGGAACTGATCGCGCGCGGCGTCGCGGCGGGCAAGTTTCGCGACGACGTCGATCCCATCGACCTGCACCTGATGATCAGCTCGTTCTGCTTTCATCGCGTCGGCAATCGTCATACATGGGGCGCGGCGTTCGGGCGCGATCCGTCGGGACCGCGTTCGCGGGCGCGTCATCGCGAGATGATCGTCGATGCGGTGCAGCGTTTCATGCGGCGCGACGACTGAGCTTTTCTCCCGCGCGGAATGCAAAAACGGCGACGCTCCAACGAGGTCGCCGTTTTAGTTTGCGTCGAGCCGCTTATCGTTCCAGCAGGCTCTGAAAATGCGCGAACATGCGCTCGGCATCCGGCTCGCGGCCGGTGAAGATGCGCAACGCATCGACCGCCTGACACACCGCCATGCCGCCGCCGCTCACCGTGCGGCAGCCGAGCGCCTTCGCCACTTTCAGCAGCTCCGTTTCGAGCGGGAAATAGACGATCTCGGCGACCCACAATTCCTTGTGCAGATACTCGGCCGGCAGCGGCAGGCCGGGCAGCTTCGCCATGCCGGTGGGCGTCGCGTGGATGAGGCCGCTCGCCTGCGCCAGCGTGTCGCGCAGATCGCCGCCGCTTTTCACGACGCGATCCGCGAAGCGTGCGCCGAGTTCGGCCGCGAGCGATGCCGCGCGCGCTTCGTCGGAGTCGAACAGCGTGAGTTCGCGCGCCCCCATGGCGAGCGCCGCATGCGCGACGGCCGCGCCCGCGCCGCCCGCTCCCAGTTGCACGACGCGCTCGAGCGGCGCGCCCGGCAGCCCGCGCTGGAACGCGCGCGCGAAGCCCGACCAGTCGGTGTTGTAGCCGACCCGCTTGCCGTCCTTCAGCACCACGGTGTTCACCGCGCCGAGCGCGCGTGCGTCCGGATCGAGGCCGTCGAGCAACGGGATCACGCTTTGCTTGCACGGATAGGTGATGTTCAGGCCGTCGTAACCCATGCGCTCGGCGGCATCCAGCAGATCGGGCAGGGCGGCGGGCTCGAGCTCCAGCGCCTGCAGATCGATACGCCGATACACATAGTTGAGCCCGAGATTCGCGCCTTCCTTTTCATGCATGGCGGGCGTGAGCGAGCCGCCGATGCCCGATCCGATCAGGCCGATGAGATACGAAGTCTTGTTGGTCATGCGTGCGCTCCGGCATGGATGAGCACTGCATGCTGCAGTGCGAAATTGAGTACGTCGCAGTGTGAACGCACGCGCGAGACTTGTCGGTTCGTGTTTTCACTAATTTGTACGGTCTAGTTAGTTTGTTATTATCTCGCACAATGACATGGATTGCGCGCTTGCGTCACTTCCGCCACGTCCGCCGCGCGGACGTTCTAAACTGGAAGACACCGCTCCGATCCATCCCCGCATCTCATTGATTGCAAGAGGAGGCAGCGATGCTGCGTTCAATCCGGACTTCCATCGCGACGGTGTCCATCAGCGGCACGCTGCCCGAGAAGCTGCAGGCCATCAAGGCGGCGGGTTTCGACGGCGTCGAGATCTTCGAAAACGATTTGCTGTATTTCGACGGCACGCCCGCCGACGTGCGCCGCATGTGCGCGGACCTGGGCCTCGAAATCTATCTGTTCCAGCCGTTCCGCGATTTCGACGGCGTGAGCCCCGAGCGGCTCGCGAAGAACGTCGAGCGCGCGAAGCGCAAGTTCGAGCTGATGCACGAGCTCGGCACGGACCGCATACTCGTGTGCAGCAGCGTGTCGCCGGACGTGATCCGCGACGACGCGCTGATCACCGATCAGCTCGGCGTGCTCGCGAACATCGCGCAGGAGGCGGGCGTGATCGTCGCGTACGAGGCGCTCGCGTGGGGCCGCTACGTGAATTCGTACAAGCACGCGTGGAAACTCGTCGATGCGGTGAATCATCCGAGCCTGGGGCTCGCGCTCGACACTTTCCATACGATGTCGATCAACGACAGCATCGAGGAGATCGCGTCGATTCCGGGCGATCGTATCGCGTTCGTGCAGATCGCCGACGCGCCGATTCTCGCGATGGACGTGCTCGAATGGAGCCGCCACTATCGATGCTTTCCGGGGCAGGGCGCATTCGACGTCGCGGGTTTCACCGCACGCGTGCTCGAAGCGGGTTACAAGGGCCCGCTGTCGCTCGAAATCTTCAACGACGGCTTTCGCGCCGCGCCGACCACGATCACCGCGGCGGACGGCTATCGCTCGCTGCGTTTCCTCGAAGAGCAGACTCGCGCATTGATGGGCGAGAACGCGCCGCCGGAGCTGTTCAATCCACCCGCGCCGCCGGAGCACATCGGCTTCCAGTTCCTCGAATTCGCCGTCGACGACAGCACGCGCGCGCATCTCGCGCAATGGCTCGGCAAGCTCGGCTTCAGGCTCGCGGGCAAGCATCGTTCGAAGGACGTCGCGCTGTACCGGCATGGCGCGGGCTCGATCGTGCTCAACGCCGAAGCGGATTCGTTCGCGAGCGCGTTCTTCATGAAGCACGGCCTGTCGCTGTGCGCGTCGGCATTTCATGTCGATGACGCGAAGCAGGCGTTCGAGCGCGCCGCGGCATACGGCTCCAAGCCGTTCTCGGGACGCATCGGTCCGAACGAGCGCGAGGTGCCCGGCGTGCAGTCGCCGGACGGCAGCCTCGACTATTTCGTCGACGAAGCGCCCGGCGGCCCGACGCTGTGGGAATCGGACTTCGTTCTCACCGACATCGACGGTCCGTACGAAGTCGGGCCGCTGTCGCGCATCGACCACGTGTGTCTCTCGCTGCCCGCCGATGCGCTCGACACCTGGGTGCTGTTCTTCCGCAGCGCGTTCGGCTTCGAGACCGAGGCGGCGGTGCTCGTGCCGGACCCTTATGGTCTCGTGCGCAGCCGCGCGGTGCGCAGTCGTGACGGCTCGGTGCGCATTGCGCTGAACGCGTCGGTGGATCGTTATACGGCGGTGTCGGAATCGCTTTCGACGTATCGCGGCTCGGGTCTGAATCACGTCGCGTTCAGCACGCCCGATATCTTCGACGCGATCCCGCGCCTCGAAGCCGATGGCGTCCGGTTCCTGCGCATTCCGGGCAATTACTACGACGATCTGGTCGCGCGCTTCGGCCTGCCGGACGATCTCATCGACACGATGCGCGAGCACAATATCCTCTACGATCGCGACGAGCGCGGCGGCGAGTTCTACCACGCGTACACGGAGCAGCTCGATCAGCGCTTTTTCCTCGAAGTGATCGAGCGGCGCGGCGGCTACGACGGTTACGGCGCGGCCAACGCGGCGGTGCGGCTCGCGGCGCATGCGCAGCAGCGCGCGCGGCGGGCGGCGTGAGGCGGCTCGAAGCGTGACCTAGAATCGATACATGGCGGCATTGCACGGCAGGAGGGCGCCATGTTCGATTTTTCCAGCATTTTCGTCGGGCTCGTGTGCCTCGCGACCATCATCCTCGTGCTGCTCGTGCACGACTGGCGCGACGAGTATCAAAAGCGCATGGCGGCGCGCGAGCACGCGCATCGGCATCCGTTGCACGAATGGTGGCGCAGGCATCGGCACTGAAGCGCGCCGGGGCGCTTCAGGCGCTCTTTGCCTCGATGTTTCCGCCCGCTGCGGCGGTGGGCGTGGGCGCAGCGGTATCGGGCCGGCGCGCGGCGGCTTCGAATTCATCGATATGCAAATACAACCGATGCACGGTCTGGATCTGCGTGTGCGAAAGGTGTGACTGACGCATGATGGCTGCGAGCCGTTCGCGCCAGTACGAGGGCGGCAGCAACGGACCGCCGAGATCGCACGACAACGAACGACGCAGCACCAGTTCGAGGTGCGTCAAATCCTGGTCTGCCAGCAACGCCGAAAACGCACCCTGCGGCTTGATATCGGGAAAAGGGGCCATTACTCCGATGGCGGCGCGCTTCGGCGGAACTTGATAGGTGAAAACCCGTAATTCGCGCGATTTCGGGAAGCCGCGACCGAATCGCTTATTTTGCGCGCCACAGCCAATGTGGCCGATAGCGTTTGCTATACTCTGCGCTCGCTCGCCGATGCTCTCGGCCGCGCGCGGTCCGCTCCCCGTAGTTCAATGGATAGAACGAGTGCCTCCTAAGCGCTAGATGCAGGTTCGATTCCTGCCGGGGGGACCACGAATCTCACGCGCCGTCCATCGCGGTCCCGGTCTTTTCCCGCCTGTTCTTCACTCTCCCGCATTGAACCGGAAGCGATTTCCCGTCGATAATGCGACCACCCCAGTGTCGCCGTCACGGCTCATGCTTTCATGACCGAAATCCAGTCCGCGGTGCTCGTCTTCGCTCTCCTGCTCGCCGCCACCGGCCTGGGCGCCATCGTGCGGCCTTTGCTGCCGGAGGAGCACAAGGCGCAGGAGACGGTGCAACTGATCCAGTTGCTCGTCGGTATGCTGGTCACGTTCGCGGCGCTCGTGCTCGGTCTGCTGACCGCATCGGCGAAAACCATGTTCGATACGACCAACAACGACATGCGCAGCTACGCGACCTCGCTGATCGAACTCGACCGCGCGATGCGCGACTACGGCGCCGAACTCGACGATGCCCGCCGTGTCCTGAAGTCTTATACCGCGGCGGCGATCGCCAGCACCTGGCCGCTCGAACCGCATCCGCCGGGCGACTATCCGGCCATCGAGCCGTTGAAGAAGAACGAGGATCTCGCGAGCCCCGAACTCGGCGCGATGCTGAGCCGCGCCCAGCACGCCGTGCGCATGCTGCAGCCGCAGGACGCCTATCATCACGTGCTCGCCACCGAGAGCGCCGCGCGCTTCGAACAGTTGCTCGCGCTGCGCTGGAAGCTGATCGAGGAATCGCACGGGTCGATTTCCTATCCGTTCGACCGGATTCTCGTCGGCTGGCTGCTCATCATCTTTCTGTGCTTCGGCCTGATCGCGCCGCGCAACGCGCTTTCCCTCGTGACGATCATGCTCGGCGCGCTGTCGATCGCCTCCGCCGTGCTCGTGATCCTCGATCTCGATACGCCGTTCACCGGCCCGATCATCGTCGGCAGCCAGCCGATGCGCGACGCGCTCGCGTATCAGAGCCGCTGATGCTCTATCACGACCCGCGCCTGGTCGCGCTCTACGACGCGCTCAATCCGTTCGCGCCGGACACGTCGTTCTACATCGCACTGGCGGATTCGGCGCGGCATGTGGTCGATCTCGGCTGCGGCACGGGCATGCTCGCGTGCGAACTCGCGCGGCGCGGGCATCGCGTGACGGGCATCGATCCGTCGCGGGAGATGTTGCGCGTGGCGCGTGCGCGTCCCGACGCTGACCGCGTGACCTGGGTAGAAGGCGATGCGCAGGCGCTGCCGTTCGTCGGTGCGGCGGATTTGCTACTGATGACGGGCCACGTCGCGCAAGTCTTTCCCGACGACGACGCGCTGCTCGCGACCTTGAAAGCCGCGCGTCGCGCGCTGCGGCGAGGTGGCGTGATCGCGTTCGAGAGCCGCAATCCGGCCGCCCGCGCGTGGGAGAACTGGACGCGCGAGCGTTCGACGCGGCGCATCGAAGCGCCCGACGGAACGATGGTCGAAGTTTGGCAGGAACGACATGCCGAGCCCGATCCGGGGACGTCCGGGCGTGTCGCGTTCACGACGCGCTATCGCTTTGCGGAGGGAGAGACGCTGGAGGCGGCGAGCGAATTACGCTTTCGCACGCGCGACGAGCTGACGCGCCTGCTGCACGCGGCGGGATTCGCGCAAATCGACTGGTACGGGGATTGGGATCGCGCGCCGGTGGCCGAAACGAGCCGCGAACTGATCGCGGTGGCGCGCTGAATCGCATGAAAGCCGCCGCGCGAGAGGGCGGCGGCCGCGCATCAGAACTCGACGACGACGAAATCGGCCTTGCCCACGTCGCACAGCGGGCAGCGCCAGTCGGCGGGAATGTCGTCGAAACGGGTGCCGGCGGCGATGCCTTCGTCCGGCAGGCCTTCTTCCTCGTTGTAGATCCAGCCGCAAATGAGGCAGACCCAGCTTTTGAATTCGATGACTTCGCTCACGACAGACTCTTGATTCGAAAGAAATAAACGGATCGCGAGGCGCGTGAGAGACGCGCGCCGCGGCGACCCGGCATCTTACAGTAATTGGGATGAATCCTGCCCGATCGGGCCGCGAACCGCGGCGTCGTGCGGCTCGGATCGCCCGCAGGATGGTCCCGATACGCTCGATCGAAAGCGCGGTGTATGCTTTTTTCCGCTTTCCGGCGCCGATCCCGCGCCATCGACCGGTTTCCCTCACATGGAGAAGACGATGCTGAACAAGAAGTTCTTGGGTGCGATGCTGTCCGGTGCGCTCGTGCTGTCGTACACCGGCGCGGCGCACGCGCAGGCGCGCGTCTATTTCGTCGAGCCGAAGGACGGCGCGACGGTGACCAGCCCGGTCCACGTGAAATTCGGCGTCGACGGCATGTCGGTGGCGCCGGCCGGCACGACGACCGCGGGCACGGGGCATCATCATCTGCTGATCGACAGCAAGCCGCTGCCGAAGGGAACCGTCATTCCGGCCAACGACACGTCGCTGCACTTCGGCAAGGGCCAGACCGAAGCCGATGTGAAGCTGCCGCCCGGCGACCACACGCTGACGATGCAGTTCGGCGACGGCGAGCATCGCTCGTACGGGCCGGAAATGAGCTCGACCATCAAGGTGCACGTGCAGCAGTAGGCGCGTCGCCGCCAGGAAGGGCCGTCGCGGAGCGCATCCGGGCGGCCTTTTTGCTTTTTCTTTCAGGCACGATTCGGGCTGCGCCTAGCCCGTTCGGCCAACGCACGACGCAGGCAGCGGCGCGGCGCGGCGCGCCCGGTACAATGGCCGCTTCCATCGGCGGTTGCGCTTCGCCTGCTCATTGCGCCCACTGTTCGCACTTCATCCGGTTTTCCCCATGTCGCTTTATTCCATATCGGACGCGCAGCTCGCGTTCGGCCACGTCGCCTTGCTCGACCATGCCGATTTCTCGCTCGAAGCCGGCGAGCGCGTCGGGCTGATCGGCCGCAACGGCGCGGGCAAGTCGTCGCTCCTGAAGATCGTCGCGGGTCTCGCGGCGCCCGATGACGGCCTCGTCACGCGTCAGAGCGAGCTCACGACCGTCTACGTGCCGCAGGAGCCCGAATTCGATCTCGACGCCTCCGTGTTCGATGTCGTCGCCTCCGGCTTGACCGATGCGCGCGCGCTGCTCGACGAATACGACGCCGTCGCGCACGCGCTGGCCGACACGCCCGAAGGCGCGAAGCACGACGAGCTGCTCGCGCGCATGAACGCGCTGCAATCGGCGCTCGACACGCGCGACGCGTGGAACTGGCGCACGCGCGTCGCGACCACGCTCGCGCAGATCGGCCTCGACGGCGACGCGCGTGCGGGCGACCTGTCCGGTGGCATGAAAAAGCGCGTCGCACTGGCGCGCGCGCTCGTCGTCCAGCCGGACGTGCTGCTGCTCGACGAGCCGACCAACCATCTCGACTTCGACGGCATCCGCTGGCTCGAGGAATTGCTGGTCACGCTGCGAAGCGGCCTGCTGTTCATCACGCACGATCGCGCGTTTCTGGATCGCGTGGCGACGCGCATCGTCGAACTGGATCGCGGGCGGCTGCTGTCGTATCCGGGCAATTTCAGCGCCTATCAGACGCGCAAGGCGCAGCAGCTCGAAGTCGAAAAAATCGAGCAGGACAAATTCGACAAGCTGCTCGCGCAAGAGGAAGTGTGGATTCGCAAAGGCGTCGAGGCGCGGCGCACACGCAGCGTCGGGCGCATCGCGCGGCTCGTCGAAATGCGCCAGGAACGCGCCGAACGCCGCAACGTGCAGGGCAATGTCAGGCTCGATGTCGGGCAGGGCGAGAAGTCCGGCAAGATCGTCGCTGAACTGACCGATGTGACCAAGCGCTATGGCGAGCGCACGATCGTCGACCGCTTTACGGCCACTGTGATGCGTGGCGACAAGATCGGTCTGGTCGGTCCGAACGGCGCGGGCAAGACCACCTTGCTCAAGCTCATTCTCGGCGAACTGCAGCCAGACGAAGGGCGCGTGCGGACCGGAACGAACATTCAGGTCGCGTATTTCGATCAGATGCGCGCGCAGCTCGATCTCGACAAGTCGCTCGCCGACACCATCAGCCCGGGTAGCGAATGGGTCGAAGTGAACGGCGTGAAGAAGCACGTGATGAGCTATCTCGGCGACTTCCTGTTCGCGCCCGAGCGCGCGCGCTCGCCGGTGCGTTCGCTGTCGGGCGGCGAGCGCAATCGCCTGTTGCTCGCGCGCCTGTTCGCGCGTCCCGCGAACGTGCTCGTGCTCGACGAGCCGACCAACGATCTCGACATTCCCACGCTCGAACTGCTCGAGGAACTGCTGGCGGATTACGACGGCACCGTGTTGCTCGTGAGCCACGACCGCGCGTTCCTCGACAACGTGGTGACGTCGGTGTTCGCGGCGGAGGGCGGCGGCAAGTGGCGCGAGTATGTCGGCGGTTTCTCCGACTGGCAGATTCAGCGCGAACGTTCGGAGCGTATCGCGGAGGAAGCGGCGCGTCAGAGCGCGAAGGAAGCGCCGAAAGACGAGGCGCCCAAGGAAAGCGCTGCGGGCCGCAACGCGCAGCGCACCGTGAAGCTGTCGTTCAAGGAACAGCGCGAACTGGAAGCGCTGCCCGCGCGCATCGCCGAGCTCGAAGAGGAGCAGAAGGCGATCGGCGCGCAGCTCGAAGACGGTTCGATCTTCGCGAAGGACGCGAAGGAAGGCGCGCGTCTTTCGGAGCGGCACGCGGCGATCGAAGAGGAATTGCTGGTTGCGCTGGAGCGCTGGGAAGAGCTGGAAGCCAAGCGCAAGTAAGCGCTTTTGCGGGCCGCGCGCAGGGCGCATCGATGACCGCCGACCGCGCGAAAGCGGTCCCGCGCCGCGTCCGTTTTCTGCGCCCGAGGTGGGCGCGGCGGGCGAAAACCGCTATTCTCTCTGCGCGGCTCGGATCGGCGGACGGGTTTTTGTCCCGTCCGGCAGGCATCCGGCCAGGCACAACATCAAGCATGCGCCGGCATTTCGGGCGTCACGTCGTGACCTTTTCCGCGAGGACGCACGAGAAGCCGGACCAACGTTCAACTATGTCCACGAAAAAATCCAGCGCAATGGCGGCAGATTCGACACGAGGCAAGCGATCTGTCATGCAAGCCAAGGCGGCCGGCTACAGCGAAGCATCGATCAAGGTGCTCAAGGGCCTGGAGCCGGTCAAGCAGCGGCCCGGCATGTACACGCGGACCGAGAATCCGCTGCACATCATTCAGGAAGTCATCGACAACGCCTCCGACGAAGCGCTCGGCGGCTACGGCAAGCAGATCGTCGTCACACTTCACAACGACAGTTCCGTGTCCGTCGACGACGACGGCCGCGGCATTCCGTTCGGCCTGCATCCGGAAGAAGGCGTGCCGGTCGTCGAAATCGTGTTCACGCGACTGCATGCGGGCGGCAAGTTCGACAAGGCCGCGGGCGGCGCCTACACGTTTTCGGGCGGTCTCCACGGCGTTGGCGTCTCGGTGACGAACGCGCTCGCCACGCGTCTCGAAGTGACCGTGTGGCGCGACAACAAGGTCGCGCAACTCGCGTTCTCCAATGGCGATGTCGTCGAGCAGCTCAAGACGCGCGCGCCCGAACGCGGCGAGAAGAAAAGCGGCACGCGCGTGCGCGCATGGCCGAATCCGAAATACTTCGATTCCGCCAATCTGCCGCTCGGTGAATTGCAGCGTCTCTTGCGCTCGAAGGCGGTGCTTTTGCCGGGCGTCGAAGTGGTGCTGGTCATCGAGAAGACCGGCGAGCGGCAGACGTGGAAGTACGAAGACGGCCTGCGCGGCTACCTGCTCGAAGGCATGGGCGGCAGCGACCTGCTGATTCCCTTGTTCGAAGGCGAGCGCTACGCGGAAAGCTCGAAGAACACCGAGGAAACCTTCGCGGAAGGCGAGGGCGCGTCGTGGGTCGTCGCGTGGAGCGAGGAAGGTCCGTTGCTGCGCGAATCGTATGTGAACCTGATTCCGACGCCCGCCGGCGGCACGCACGAATCCGGCCTGCGCGACGGCCTGTTTCAGGCCGTGAAGAACTTCGTCGAGATTCATAACCTGCAGCCGAAAGGCGTGAAGCTGCTCGCGGAAGACGTGTTCGCGCGCGTGTCGTTCGTGCTCTCGGCGAAGGTGCTCGATCCGCAGTTCCAGGGGCAGATCAAGGAGCGTCTCAACAGCCGCGACGCCGTCAAGCTCGTGTCGTCGTTTTCGCGGCCGGCGCTGGAGCTGTGGCTGAATCAGCACGTCGAATACGGCAAGAAGCTCGCGGAACTCGTGATCCGTCAGGCGCAGGCGCGCACCCGCGCCGGCCAGAAGATCGAGAAAAAGAAGAGCTCGGGCGTGGCCGTGCTGCCGGGCAAGCTCACCGATTGCGAATCGACCGATATCACGCGCAACGAACTGTTCCTCGTCGAGGGCGACTCGGCGGGCGGCTCGGCGAAGATGGGCCGCGACAAGGAATTCCAGGCCATCCTGCCCCTGCGCGGCAAGGTGCTGAACACGTGGGAAACCGAACGCGACCGGCTCTTCGCGAACAACGAAGTGCATGACATCGCGGTGGCGATCGGCGTCGACCCGCATGGCCCTGACGAGCAGATCGATCTCTCGAATCTGCGCTACGGCAAGATCTGCATCCTGTCGGACGCGGACGTCGACGGCGCGCATATCCAGGTGTTGCTGTTGACGCTGTTCTTCAAGCACTTTCCGCAACTGATCGAGCGCGGCAATGTGTGCGTCGCGCGTCCGCCGCTGTTTCGCGTCGACGCCCCCGCGCGCGGCAAGAAGCCCGCGCAGAAGCTCTACGCGCTCGACGAAGGCGAACTCGAAGCGATCCTCGACAAGCTGCGCAAGGACGGCGTGCGCGAAACGGCATGGACCATCAGCCGCTTCAAGGGGCTCGGCGAAATGAGCGCGGAGCAGCTCTGGGACACGACGATGAATCCCGACACGCGGCGCCTCTTGCCGGTTGCGCTCGGCGATCTCGGCTTCGATCTGACCGTCGCGCGCATGACGATGCTGATGGGCAAGGGCGAAGCCGCGTCGCGCCGAAGCTGGCTCGAGGAGAAGGGCAACGAAGTCGAAGCCGACATCTGAGCTCGACTTAAGCAACGCACAACGGATAATCGATGGGAATCACAGACGATCTTTTCGCCGAACAGACCGCACCGGACGGCGAACAACTGACCCTCGGCGACTACGCCGAACGCGCCTATCTCGACTACGCGGTGAGCGTGGTGAAGGGCCGTGCGCTGCCCGATGTCTGCGACGGACAAAAGCCAGTGCAGCGCCGCATCCTGTTCGCGATGAGCGAGATGGGCCTCGCGTCCAACGCCAAGCCGGTGAAGTCGGCGCGCGTGGTCGGCGACGTGCTGGGTAAATATCATCCGCACGGCGATCAGTCGGCATACGACGCGCTCGTGCGTCTCGCGCAGGACTTTTCGATGCGCTATCCGCTCATCGACGGTCAGGGCAACTTCGGCTCGCGCGACGGCGACGGCGCCGCGGCCATGCGTTATACCGAAGCGCGCCTGACACCCATCGCGCGCCTGCTGCTCGATGAAATCGATCAGGGCACCGTCGATTTCATGCCGAACTACGACGGCTCGTTCGAAGAGCCGAAGCTTCTGCCCGCGCGTCTGCCGTTCCTGTTGCTCAATGGCGCATCGGGCATTGCGGTGGGACTCGCGACGGAAATCCCGTCGCACAATCTGCGCGAAGTCGCGACCGCGGCGGTGGCGATGATCCGCGATCCGAAGATCGGACACGCCGGTCTCATGGAAAAGCTGCCCGGACCGGACTTCCCGGGCGGCGGCCAGATCATCTCGTCGCCCGCCGAAATCTCGACCGCATATGAGACGGGGCGCGGCAGCCTGAAGGTGCGCGCGCGCTGGAAGATCGAGGAACTCGCGCGCGGTCAGTGGCAGGTCGTCATCAACGAATTGCCGCCGGGTGTGTCGAGCCAGAAGGTGCTCGAGGAAATCGAGGAACTCACCAATCCGAAGATCAAGCTCGGCAAGAAGACCCTCACGCCGGAGCAGCAGCAGACCAAGCAGACGCTGCTCGGCCTGCTCGACGCCGTGCGCGACGAGTCCGGCAAGGACGCGCCCGTGCGGCTCGTGTTCGAACCGAAGTCGAGCCGTCTCGATCAGACCGAGTTCGTCAACTCGCTTCTCGCGCATACGAGCCTCGAATCGAATGCTTCGATCAACCTTGTGATGATCGGCTCGGACGGGCGTCCGCGTCAGAAGGGCATCGTCGAGATCCTGCACGAGTGGATCGGCTTCCGTTTCGTCACGGTCACGCGGCGTACGCAGCATCGTCTGGGCAAGGTCGATGACCGCATCCATATTCTCGAAGGGCGGATGATCGTCTTCCTGAATATCGATGAAGTCATTCGAATCATCCGCGAATCCGAGGAACCGAAGCAGGCGCTGATCGCGCGCTTCAATCTCTCCGACCGGCAGGCGGAAGACATTCTCGAAATCCGGCTGCGTCAACTGGCGCGGCTCGAGGCGATCAAGATCGAGCAGGAGCTGTCCGACTTGCGCGACGAAAAGAAGAAGCTCGAAGAACTGCTCAACAGCGACGCGGCGATGAAGCGTCTGCTCATCAGGGAAATCGAAGCCGACGCGAAGCAGTACGGCGACGATCGCCGCACGCTCATTCAGCAGGAAAAGCGCGCGACGTTCGAGGCGCGCGTGGTCGACGAGCCGGTGACGGTCGTCGTGTCGCAGAAGGGCTGGGTGCGGGCGCTGAAGGGCCACGGACTCGATCCGGCGGGCTTCACCTTCAAGCAGGGTGATGGCCTCTACGCGGCATTCCAGGCGCGCACGCCCGATTCGCTCATCGCGTGGGGCAGCAAAGGGCGAGTGTATTCCGTGCCGGTCGCGGGGCTGCCGGGCGGGCGCGGCGACGGCGTGCCGGTGACGTCGCTGATCGAACTCGAATCGGGCACGCATTTGCTGCATTACTTTGCGGCGAATGCGGAGCAGCCACTGCTGCTGGCGTCGAGCAATGGCTTCGGCTTCGTGGCGAAGCTCGGCGACATGGTGAGCCGTCAAAAGGCGGGCAAGGCCTTCATGACCATCGACGAAGGCGCCGCGCCGCTCGCGCCGATGCCGGTGTTGCCGGGCGCGAACCATATCGCGTGTCTGTCGAGCACGGGCCGTCTGCTCGTATTCGGCATGGACGAGATGAAGACGCTCTCGGGCGGCGGCCGCGGCGTCACGCTGATGGCGCTCGATCCGAAGGAAACGCTGCGTCAGGCGCTCGCGATCGACGCACGCGGCGTGATGATGATCGGCACCGGGCGTGGCGGCAAGGTGAGGGACGAGAAGCTTGCCGGCTCGCAGTTGCAGTTGCATCTGGGCAAGCGTGCGAGGAAGGGACGCGCGCCGGATTCGTCGTTGAAGGTGACGGAGTTGCGGCCGGTGTTTGCAGAGTAAGCCTGAACTTTCGTGAAGCGATGCCGACATGCAGGCATCGCGCATGCGGGCATCATCGAGGAGCGCCTCGTCGCGATCATGCGGCGAGGCGCTTCTTTTTTTGTGTTTGTCGCAAGCCGGCTGGAACTGCTGCGCGAAGCTTCAGTCGAACGGCCAAACTTTAGCTAACGAAGTCAGCCCGGGAACACAATGAACAAAGCCATCGAAGCCGCGCTCTTTCTGCACTTGCTTGGCGTAGCCGTCTGGATCGGCGGCATGGTCTTCGCGCACTTCTGTCTGCGCCCCGCGCTCGGCGATCTCACGCCGCAATTGCGTCTGCCGCTTTGGGAAGCGGTTTTCGCGCGCTTCTTCAATTGGGTCGGCGGCGCCGTGCTGGTGATTCTGATCACCGGCGGCTTTCTGCTGATGGAGTTCGGCGGTGGCCACGCCGTGTGGACATTGCATGCAATGGCGGGCCTAGGCATCGTGATGATGCTCATCTTCGGGCATATCCGCTTCGCGGTGTTTCCGCGCATCCGTCGCGCGGTGCAGGCGCAGAACTGGCCCGATGGCGCGCGCGCCGTCGCCACGGTCAGGCGGCTCGTAGTGATCAATCTCGTGCTGGGCGTGGTGACGATCGGCACGGCGGTGTTGTCGCGCGGGTTTTGAGGCTTCATGCGCGTGTCCGCGTGATTTCGAGCTTTTCCTATTCTCGGCCGATGCAGGCTCATCGATCGGTTGAGCGAACAGCCGTGCAACCGGGCGGCGATGAAGGCACTCGGCGGACGCGCGTACGAGGGCGCGGAACGCGTCGACGAGGCGCTAGCCGACTATATGCAGGTGCTCGCGCTCGAACCCGACCGCGCCACCGTCAGCAGCAATCTCTTCATTCGCACAGCCGCTATCTACGCGCGGGCGGGGCGTTATTGCGACGCGGCCAGCATGATCCGGATGTGGGAGTCCGCAAGCCCCGATCGCGCCGGCAACGCACAGGCGCAGTCGATGATCGCCCGCTACGCATCGAAGCAGGCGTGCGTGTCGGACTATGCGACGGGACAGGCAAGCTTTCCGCGTTCCGCGGGCACGACCATCCGCGTCCGCGCCAGGGTCAATGGCGCGGAGGGCGTCTTCATCGTGGATACGGGAGCCTCGTACGTGGCGTTGACGTCCGCGTTCGCGCAACGGGCCCGCGTCGCCAGCGAACGCGCGCGTCCGATCCATGTTCAGACGGCGAACGGCATACGCGTCGCGAAACTCACGCAGGCCAATTCCGTTACTTTGAAAAGCGTGTCGGCTGCGAACGTGCCGGTGACGGTCGACAGTGGTGGCGCCGCGTTCGGCGCCGGTGTCGATGGCTTGCTGGGACAGTCGTTTCTGTCGCGCTTCGACGTGCGTTTTGCGCCCGCTCAGTGGCCGATCGCGCGCCGATGATCGAACCGCGACTACGCTGAGATCCGCGCTCGTCAGAGCGCTGAGCCAAAATTTCAGCAACGCACTCCGGCGTCCGCGGCGGATTCCCCATGTCCATGAGAGCGCTGCTGTGCGCACACTTTTGAAACATGGTCCTAGTCTTATCCGATTCGAATTGAGAATTGGATTAGAGCAATCCTAGTATCGCTCCCCTAACATTCTCTCAACGCCAAACACCGCAGAACTCAACCGCGCTTCAGAGCGGGACGGATGGAAAGCGTGAATTTCAGGCATCGCGTGACGACATATTCGTTTCGGCGTGTCTTGGCTTGAAAGCAATCCCTTATCCAAGTTTTCGGAGCAAACCATGCAGAAGCGTCTCACACTTGCAGCAGCCTTTTCGTCGATGGCCGTCGTTGCCCTCATGTCCATGAATACGGCTCACGCGGCGGACGGCACGATCTCGATCGCCGGCGCGGTGTCGGACTCGACTTGCTCGATCAACAGCGTGGCGAACGGCTCGCCGGCCAACGTCGCCGCAACCTTGCCGACGGTTTCGGCGGGCGCTCTGTCGTCCGCTGGGGCGACGGCGGGTATGTCGAGCCTCGGCGATATCACGCTGAAACTGAGCGGTTGCTCAGGCACGGCGACGAAGGTGGTGGCCCGTTTCGAAAACGGCCCGACCGTCGATCAAGGTAGCGGCAACCTGGTGAATCAGGCTTCCGCGTCGCCGGCCGCTAACGTGCAGGTGCGCTTGTTGAACCAGAACATGCAGCCGATCAACATCCTGACGAACGCGAACAATGACGTCGCCAGCAACGGCGCGGCGATCTCGGGCGGCGCGGCAACGTTGAACTACTTCGCTCAGTATTACGCAACTGGCAAGGCGAGCGCGGGTAGCGTGAACACATCGGTTCAATACTCGGTGCAGTATCAGTAAGGCAGTAGCAGTCCAGCAGTGAAAGTTGAGTAGCTGAAGCAGCAGTAGCGCAGTAGAAGTGATGCAGTAGAAGTGAAGCAATAGCAGTCCAGCAGTGAAAGTTGAGTAGTTGCAGTAGCATTAATGCAGTAGAAGCGACGCAGTAGAAGTGACGCAGTAGAAGTGAAGAAATAGCAGTCCAGTAGTGAAAGTTGAGTAGTTGCAGTAGCAGCAATGCAGTGGAAGCAAAAGCAGCACGATAGACCCGAGCATTTGCGTAGGCACGTGTTCGGGTCTATAGATAACAGTGTTCGTGGCAATCTACAGGCGGCCGCAATGAGAGCACTGACTTCCGAACTTGTTGCATTGACCTCATCCCTTGCAATATTCACAGCCACGGTTCAGGCAAGCGTAACGATCAACGGAACGCGCGTGGTCTATCCGCTGGATCAGCGCGAAGTCACCGTCAAGCTCAATAACGACAGCCGCAATCCATCTCTCGTCCAAGTCTGGATGGACGATGGCGACGCGAACACCAAGCCCGGCGACAGCAAGGCGCCCTTTGTCATCACTCCCCCCATTTTCCGCATGGATGCGAACAAGTCGCAGACGTTGCGGGTCATGTTCAGCGGCGCTGCATTGCCGCAGGACCGGGAGTCGATTTACTGGCTCAACGTGCTCGATGTGCCGCCCAAGGTCGACGCCAAGTCCGACGCCAATACGCTCCAGCTGGCCTACCGCACGCGCATCAAGGTTTTTATGCGGCCGCCGAAGCTCCCTGGCAAGCCAGAAGAGGCTCCCCAGGCGCTCGCATGGAAAATCGTGCCTGCGTCGGAGGGCGCAGGTAATGCGTTGGCCGTTTCGAATCCGAGTGCTTACTACGTTTCGTTTAGCGAAATTCAGGTCACCGCGAACGGACGCACGTACAAGAACGAAAGAGGCGGCATGGTGCCGCCGCACGGCACCGAGGTCATCCCTGTGCCGCAGATGAGTGGCGTGCGCGCGGGCAAAGTGCACTACCTTGCCATCAGCGATTTCGGCGGCCCCATAGAAGGGGATGCCAACGTCTCCGAGTGAGCTCACCCGCAACCGGGCAATACCCGGCAGATCGACGCCCGTGCATCTCGAAAACATCGGCTGCCTCACTTATAACGGTGCGATGTAAATGATCTGTTTCAGTTTCGTATCTCAAAACTAGCAATCGTCCTAGATATTCGTATCTCATAAATCCTTAGCATCGGTTCATCGCACTGATTCAGGAAAATCGGTCGGAACCGAGGCCAAGGACATGAGAGCACGTCGAGATGCACCGCACGCTTCAGCCCCCGCGCAAACGGCGTCGTCGTTCATGCTGCGCCCCGTGGCGGCGCTCGTCATGTACGCGTTCGCGATGGGCGCCGGCATCGGCCTTGCATCGGAGCTTCACGCAAGCGAAGCGAATCAGGACGTCGAGTTCGATGCGACTTTCCTGCAACTCGACGCGAACCGGGGTGTCGACGTCTCACGCTTCGCGCGCGGCAATGTCGTTTCGCCGGGTGTCTACGCCGTCGATATCTTCGTGAACGAGAGTCGCGTCGCCCGTGACGACAGTAAGCACGCGGGGAAGGCATCTTGACGTGGGCAATCGCGTAAATGATCAAGCAGCGGCCGGCGTCCAACGATGAGGAAGCAGTTGCGCGATGTCGGAGGCTCGGTGTGTCGGCAAGCGCGTCAACACGTCCTTGAGGTAAGCCAGCGGATCATGCGCGTTCAGTTGTGCAGAGCGGATCAATGTCATGATCGCGGCCGCGCGTTTTCCGGCACGCAGAGAGCCTGCGAACAACCAGTTCGACCTTCCCAAGGCCCATGGCCGTATTTGATTTTCGACCCAGTTGTTATCCGCAGGCACATGCCCGTCATCCAGATAGCGCGTAAGCGCTTCCCAACGTTTGAGGCTGTAGTCGAGTGCTGCGGCGATCCCGGATCCGTCCGGCACACGCTGCCGTTGCGTGAGCAACCATGCATGAAGCTCGTCGGCGATGGGGCGAGCCCGCTCTTGACGCACAAGACGTCTTCTATCGGGCTCGAGTTCCGCGACGTCGCGTTCGATTTCATACAATGCGCCGAAGTATCGCAGCGCGGGCTCGGCCAGCTCGCTCTGGTGCTTGACGTGTAAATCAAAGAATTTACGACGCGCATGGGCCAGGCACCCCGTTTCCGTCACGCCGCTCTGGAAGCTGGCCTTATAGCCTCCATAGTCGTCACACGTCAGCTTGCCGCGCCACTCGCCTAGAAATGCGCGTGCATGTTCGCCAGCGCGGCTCTCGGCGAAGTCGTAGATCACAGCCTTCAGATCGGAGAACTGCGTGGTACTGTACGCCCACAGATAGGCTCGATGGGTCTTGCCCTTTCCCGGCGCAAGCATCTGTACCGGCGTCTCGTCGGCATGCAGTACCGCCTGCTGCAACACTTCTTCGCGAAGTGCATCGACCAGGGGCTGCAGGCGCACGCCACACTCGCCAACCCAGGCGCCGAGCGTCGATTGCGCGATTGCCAGACCCGCCCGCGCAAAGATGCGCTCCTGTCGATACAACGGCAGGTGATCGCTGTACTTGGCGACCAGCACCTGGGCGAGCAGGCCGGTGGTCGGGATACCCTTGTCGATCACATGAGGCGGCACCGCAGCCTGCACCAGCGTCTCGCATGCCTTGCACGCCCATTTTCCCCGGATATGCCGCTCTACCGTGAACACGCCGGGCGTGTAATCCAGCTTTTCGCTGATGTCCTCGCCGATACGAACGCGTTCGCAGCCGCACGTACAGATCGTGCTATCCGGCTCGTGATGAATGTCGGTACGTGGCAGCTCGGGAGGAAGCGGTGCCCGCTTTGGCTGTTGACGTGGTTTACCAGCCCGCTCGCCGGACTTCAGCCCCTGCAGCTCAAGCCCGATCGCCGCCAGATCCGCATCGAGCGCTTCCTCGAGCAGGCTCAGTTGCTCCTTGTTGAGCTGCTCACTGCGCCTGCCGAACTGCTGCCGTTTGATGACCGAGAGTTCGTGCGTAAGCTGGTCGATACGTGTTTGCCGGTACTGCAACTCTCTTTCTTTCTCGGCGATTTCGGCCATCAGCTTCGCGTTCAGTTCGCGTATCTGTTCGGTACTGAGGGCGTCGAGATCGGCGGGCAGTTTCATGCAGACCAGTCTGCCAGAACCCCGTACATCGGTGAAGCGAAACAGTTTACGTAGTCACAGGGCTCAAACCACTGTGATTGCATGATCCGGCGCGAGAGTGCGCCACGGCAGTCCCATCACGAGAGCCCGAAGCTGTTCAGGGCTCAGCCCAACGCTCACTGCCTGCTCGCCGTTCGTCCAGACGAAGCGCCCCTTGTTCAGCCGGCGTGCGGCGAGCCATATACCCAGACCATCGTAGACCAGCACCTTCATTCGGGTCGAGTGACGATTGGCAAACAGGTAGGCATGATGGGGCCTCACTGACCCGAACACCTTGACCACGCGCACAAGCAGCGTATCAGCACCGGCGCGCATGTCGACCGGCTCCGTCGCGAGCCAGATGGCATCGATGCGAATCAACGCAACCACCCCTGCAGCCAAGTTGCGCAGTCGCTCGCGGCCGACAGCGGCCAGCGCACCGTGATCGACGTCGCGCCTCTGCGCACCTCAATCTCGATGTGCGTCGCCCCTGCAAAACCATTTTGCATCTGCAGTGGAACAAATTCCGACGTCGAGACATTCAACTCCTGTCGCGCCGCTTCAGCGACATCGCGCTCCTCCTGCGCCGCAACCCAACCGCGCAGCAGGTTGGCGTTCAACCGGTAATGCAGTGCCACGGCCGCAATCGACACGTTTGGCTGCATTGCCGCCCGAATGACCATCTGCTTGAATTCCTTGCTATGCCGCCGGCGCCGTGTCGGCTGAACAACATCCTGGACCACCTCGGGTTCGTCCATCATGTACACATGTCCATTTAAAATCTGAATGGACATGATCGTCCGGCTGCTCGACTTGCAGATCAAGATGACTTCGCCGGTTGCTTACTGACGACATCCGCTTCGTTGCGTCGAACGGCGGCGCGAACGCCACGCCGTGCCTCACCCGCAAGATGCTCGAAGGCTTCGGCGTCGACTTCGAGAAGATCGCCGCGGAGCACTCGCAGGACGCGGCTCTTCAGAACGCCGACGCGTGCATCGACCCGCGTGCGCAAATTCCGGGCGCTTCCGTTGACTTCGATTTCGCCGAGCAGAAGCTCTCGATTTCCATCCCCCAGAAATACACGCGCAATATCGCGCGCGGTTATGTCTCGCCGGAACTGTGGGACAAGGGCGTGAACGCCGGTTTCCTCAGTTACAACGCGAACGCGTATCAGACCAACGCCGGCGGCGCGCACTCGACGCAGGAATACCTGGGATTGAACGCGGGCGTGAATATCGGCGCATGGCATTTCAGGCATCAGTCGTCGGTGACGGCTTCGACCGGGCAGGCCACGGAGCTCGACAACATCGCGACCTACGTGCAGCATGACTTGCCGAAGTTCAAGGCGCAGGCCACGCTCGGCGACGCGCAAACCACCGGCGACGTGTTCGACAGCGTCGCGTTTCGCGGCGCGCAGATCGCAACCGATGACCGCATGCTGCCGGAATCCCTGCGCGGCTATGCGCCAGTCGTGCGCGGCACGGCGGATTCGAACGCGCGCGTGACGGTGCGCCAGAACGGCCAGGTCATCTACGAGACGAGCGTGTCACCGGGCCCGTTCGAGATCAAGGATCTGTACGCGACAGGCTACGGCGGCAATCTCGACGTCACCGTGACCGAAGCCGATGGCCGCACCAAGCAGTTCTCCGTGCCCTATGCGGCCGTGGCGCAGTCGTTGCGCCCGGGCACCACGCGCTTCGCCGTCACCGCCGGCCAGTTGCGCGACGAGTCCCTCGAAAGCAAGCCGAACTTCGCCCAGTTGACCGTGCAGCGCGGTCTCACCAATCTGGTCACGCTCTATGGCGGCACGATCGCAGCCCAGGGCTACCTCGCGGCGAATGTGGGCGCGGCGCTGAACACGAAGCTCGGCGCCTTCTCCGCGGACGTCACCACGGCGCGCACGCAGATTCCCGGCGTGCAGACGGCGAGCGGCCGGAGCTTGCGCATCGCATACAGCAAGTTCATCGACGCGACCCATACCAGCTTCACGCTCGGTTCATATCGGTATTCCGACGCAGGCTATCTCGGTTTCTCCGATGCCGCGCGCGTACGCGACTATGCCGAGCACGGCGGCGACGTCACGGACCGGCAGCGCGGCCGCACGCAATTGACGGTGAATCAGCCGCTGAAAAACAATGCGTCGGTGTTCGCGACCGCCTCGTCGCAAACGTACTGGAATCGCGGCGGGCGTGATCTATTCTTCCAGACGGGGTATTCGAACAGTTTCAAGTACGGCACATATAGCCTGACGGCCGGGCGCACGGCAAACGCGGACGGCACCATGTCGAACGAGATCATGCTGAGCACGACCATTCCGCTCGGTCACTCGCAACATGCGCCGCAACTGACGATGAACGCGAACGCCGCCAGGAATGCGTCGAGCGTGCAGGCGAGCCTGAGCGGCGCGGCCGGCGCGAGCAACCAGTACTCATACAACGTGTATGGCGCCGCCAGCCAGGGCGCAGGGTCGGACATCGGCGCGAACGCCGGCGCGAGCGGCATTTATCGCGCGCCTTACGCGCAGGTGTCGGCGTCGGTGCGGGGGCGCGAACTCGTCGCAGGTTTCGGCGGGCGTGAGCGGTTCGATCGTCGCGCATCCGGGCGGCGTGACCTTGTCGCAAACGGTGGGTGATACGTTCGGCATCGTCGAGGCGAAGGGCGCGGAGGGCGCATCGGTGTCGGGTTCGAGCGGCGTGAAGGTCGATTCGCGTGGTTATGCGGTGGTGCCGTTCATGACGCCCTATAGCATGAATACCGTCGATATCGATCCGAAGGGCACGTCGACCGAAGTGGAATTCGAATCGACGTCGGAACGTTCCGCGCCGCATTTCGGCTCGGTCGTGTTGCTCAAGTACAAGACGGTGACGGGCCGCGCCGCGTTGATCCGCGCGCCGCGCATGGGCGGCGAAGCGTTGCCGTTCGGCGCGGAGGTGACGGATGCGCAAGGCCGCGTGGTCGGCGTCGTCGCGCAGGACAGCCGGATTTTCGCGCGCGGCATGGAGGACAGCGGCACGTTGACGGTGCGATGGGGCGACGCGACGGGCAATCGCTGCACGATTGCGTATTCGTTACCGGCGGAGAAGGGCAAGAGCGAGAAGAGCAGCGCGGGCTATGCGTCGGTCGAGACGCATTGTGTCGGCGTTTCGCTGGTGGCGACAAATTCGAAGATGCCTTCGGGCGCACACTGAGAGCCAACGGAGATGGACGCGTTTCTTCTCATCGAGAACGAACCGTCCTGGCTTCCCGGGGGCGCTGCGCGCAGAAGCGGACCGAAGTCGCCATGCTTGAGGAATATCTTGCGCATCGTGATGGTGGCATTGCTGGGATTCTTTTCGTGCAGCGCCCATGCAGGACTCAGTTGCGAGGTGGCCAACGTCAATAAAACCATTTCTGCAGGAACCATTCCGGTGCCGGTCGGCGCGGCCGTCGGGCAAACCGTCGCCACGCTCGCACCCGATGGGTTCCAATTCCCCTGCTGGCTGCCTGCCGGGCAAGCGTCGACTCTCTGGGCCGACCTGAGCGTACCGGTCGCCCCGGCTTCAGGGTTTTCCGATGTCTATCCGACAGGCGTTCCCGGGCTTGGCGTGCGTTACAGCTTTAACTCCGCTTATTGCGGTGCACGAAATGTCGTATTGGCAAATGGCGGGATGACGCTGACTTGTTCATTCACGGGCCCCATAGACGCCTATTCGCCCGACCTGACCGTCACTGCGAGCTTCGTCGTAACAGGCCAGATTGCAGCGGGCGCCGCGACGCTCACGTCGGCACCGCGAGTGAACATCAACTATCGTCACAGCGATTCAGGCGGCAGCTGGGCCAAGAGCCCGCTTTATACCGGCAGCGCAAACGGCGTGCTCACACAGGCGACATGCTCGGTGAATCAGACTTCCGTTTCAGTGATCATGCCCACCGCCGACACGCGGGCGTTTTCCTCGGGCCTGGGCGCGGTAGCGGCGCCGCAGCCGTTCACGTTGTCGTTGACGTGCCAGACCGGGGCGAAGGTGCTCATCACGCTGACCGATGCGGTGAATCCGGCCAATCGCGGCACCAGCCTGCAACTGACTGCCGATTCGAGCGCAGCCGGTATCGGTATTCAGATTCTCAACACGGCCGGTTCACCGGTTGTTTTCGGCGCGGATTCCGCCACGCCGGGCAACGCGAACCAATGGCCCATCGGCGACTCTCCGAACGGGATGTTGCAGATTCCCCTGACGGCGCGCTACGTTCGCACGGGCGCGGTCACGGCCGGGACGGTCAAGGGCCTGGCGACGTTCACGATGTCCTATCAGTAGGAATACGCGCGCACCTGTCGTCTCGACGCGCCATCACCCGCCGCGCTCGTCGCTGAGCGCGGTATTCGACGCCTCCCGCCGGCCACGCGGCGACGACCCGCGCAGCCATCCGCATACGCCAAAGCGATCCAGCAGCGCCTGCACGCCATCCGCCGGAACCGGCCGCGAGAACAGGAAGCCTTGTGCTTCCACGGGCCCGAGCGCCGCCAGCCACGCGATCTGTTCTTCGCGTTCGGTGCCTTCCACGACCACCGTCAATCCCAGCGAGCGCGCCAGATTGACGATCGCCGACACCATCACGCAGACGCTGCGGTCCTCGGGAATAGCCTGAATGAACGAGCGATCGACCTTGAGCGTATCCACCGAAAAACGGTTTAGATACGACAGCGACGAATAGCCCGTGCCGAAGTCGTCGAGCGCGATGCGCACGCCCAGCCGCTTCAGCGCGACGATCTTCTCCTGCACGAGTTCCGGATATTCGACCATCACGGTTTCGGTGATTTCGAGCTCCAGCTTGTCGGGCGGAATGCCGCTCGTCTCGATCGCGCGTGCGACCGTCTCCAGCAGATCGCCGCGCCAGAACTGCACCGCCGAGATGTTCACGGCGAGCGACAGTCCCGTATAACCATCGCGCTGCCATTGCGCGAGCTGCATGCACGCGGTGTGGATCACGAAATCGCCCACCGCGACGATCAGCCCGGTCGACTCCGCCACCGGAATGAACTCGTTCGCCGGAATCAGCCCATGCTGCGGATGATTCCAGCGGACGAGCGCCTCGAAGCCGGTGATACAGCGTCGCGACAGATCGATCTTCGGCTGATACACGAGAAACAGTTGCTGCTCGGTGAGGGCGACGCGCAGTTGCTGCTCCCACTTCATCAGATGATCGGCGCGATGCGACAACTGCGGCGAATAGAACTGATAGCAGTTGCGCCCCGCGTCTTTCGCGCTGTACATCGCGAGGTCGGCTTTCTTGAGCAGATCGATCTCGCTTTCGCTCGACACCGAGAACAGCGCAATGCCGATGCTCGCATGCAGCACGAACGCGCTGCCGCGCACGTCGAAGGGCGTGGCGAACATCGTGGAGATGTCGTTGGCGAGCGTGACCGCGCGCTGCTCGACATCGTCGCCCTTGACGACGACCACGAACTCGTCGCCGCCGATGCGCGACAGCGTGCCGCTTTGCCCGACCGTCTCCGCGAGCCTCGACGCCGTCATCTGCAGGACGATATCGCCCGCGTTGTGGCCTAGCGTGTCGTTGACCGTCTTGAAGTTGTCGAGGTCGATGAACAGCAGCGCGAGCCGCCCGATGTTCTCCTGTTGCGCGACATCCAGGCGCAGCGCGCGCAGCGTCGAGTAGCGGTTGCGCAAACCCGTGAGCAGGTCGTATTCGACCAGATGCGTCATCTCGCGCTCGCGCCCGAGCAATTTGCCGATCAGGCCCGTCGCCACCGCGAAGAAGCCGAGCATGGCGAGCGAGATGAAACTCGCCATCAGGAGATAGACGTTGCGCGTGTGGTTGTAATCCACCATCTCCTCGCGCTCGGAAAGGCCGACGAGCACGCCGAGCGGGTAGCCGTCGATATGCCGGTACGCGACGATGCGCTTCACATGATCGATCGGATCGACATAGATGCCCGACGCATGCTCGGTCGTCGGATAGACGCCGCTCGCGCTGAATTCGCCGTGCGCGCGCTCGCTGCCCGTGCTGCTCGCGCTATGCGCGCCGCCTTTCGTCACCGCACTCGACGCGGCACCCTCGGCGAGGCTGCCGCCCGTGCTGCGCGCGAGCACCGAGCCGTTGTCGGACACGACGGCGATCACGCCTTCGCGCCCGATCGAGGCGACGTTGTAGAAGTCGCTGGTGAAATACGCCGGATCTTCCGAGACGACGACCACCCCCGCGAACGAGCCGTCCGCATGATTGAGCCGCCGCGTGATCTGCAAGGTCCAGAGTCCCGAGACGCGCCCGCGCACAGGCCGGCTGATGTAGAGCAGGTCGTCGTTGGAATGCGCGTGGATCTTGAAGTGCTCGCGATCGGACAAGTCGATGGGTTTGGGATGCGGGTCCTGCGTGTTCGCGATCAGCGTGCCGTATTCGTCGATGAGCGACACCTGCACGAGCGTGTCGCTTTGCACGACGCCTTTCTCGACCGTCGCGATCAGGTCGAAGTTGTCGGGCGACTTCTCGTACTCGAACTTGACGAAGCGCGTGATCTGGTCGACCTGATGGATCGCCTTGATGGTGTGTTGCTCGAGCGCCGACGAGAGGATCGCGGCGGAGGCCATCGATTCGTGCGTGGTCGCCTCGCGTTCGACGGAAAGCCGCGCGAAGATCACCGCCCACAACAGCACCAGCACGAAGCTGCCGAGCACCGGAATGGCCAGCAGCGCGCGCCGGCGCCGCGCGGCGGGCGCGCCGAGCAGCGCGTCGCTGAAGGCGTGCATGCGCATGCGCTTCATGGCGCGTCCGTCCACGCCGCGTCGCATGGCGCGTGACGTGCTGCGAACTGCGCGAAGTGGATGAAGCGATGCATGTTCTGGGGCGTTCGGTCGGGACGAGTGAATATACCGCGCGCGGCGCGCAACGGAGAGTCGGCGGATTGTCTAACCGGGATTCGGTACGTGTCGGGAAGCATCGCAACGGCCGTTCGGCGAGCCGTTTTGCGCAGCAACGCCCGAAGCCCGGCATGAGCGTGACGACGAGCTTTCGGCGTTATTAGGAGCATACGTTTGCGCTGCGGCGCGAGCCGTCCACGCTGACGACGCCTGGGTTGCGTCGATGTGGACCGCGATTGCTTTCTGATCCCCGATTGTTCAGATATTAACGAAGGCTCCGGGATTAAGAAAGGGGCCGCGCTTGGGGGTATACGCGCGGCCGCTGGAGTCGCTCAGGTCATTGTTTCAGATGCCGAATGTGCCGTCGATCACAGTTACCGAGCGCCCGCCGATCCACACCGGCGCGCCGCTCGCCGTGTCGTCGTAGGTGATGCTGACGCGGCCGTCGCGCCCGAGCGCCGTGCCTTGCCGCACCGTGAATCGCATGCCGGGGCGCTTGTCTTGCGCCGTCAGCAGCGTCGACAGCGCCGCGTTGGCGCTGCCCGTGACGGGATCCTCGATGTTCTCCGCGCCGAGCAGGATCACGCGCAACTCGAAGGTCGCGGGACCGTCCGGCTCATGCGGTCCATAAACCGCGATGCCATGCGTGCCGGTTTCCGCGACGAGCGCTTCGAGCGTTGCACGCGCGGGCCCATGCAGCGACATCGCGAGGCACTGCGCCGCGTCCCGCACTCGCACGACGAGCCACGGCACGCCGTTGTTCACGGCGGATGGCGGCGCGCTGAAATCGATTACGGCCGGTGCGAGCGCGCCGGCCAGGCGTTCGTTCTGGGTTGCGTCGAGCGGCGCGATGGTGGCGGGCGGGGCGGCGAATGCCCATTCGCCATCGCCGCGATCGGCGAGTTCGACCAGTCCGACACCGCATTGCTGCACCAGCCGGCCGGGAGTTTTGGGTGCATAGCCGCTGTCGATCAGCGCATGCGCGCTGCCGAGCGTCGGATGTCCGGCGAACGGCAGTTCGAGCGCCGTCGTGAAGATGCGGACGCGATAGTCGGCGCGCGGGTCGGTCGGCGGCATAAGGAAGGCCGTCTCCGAGAGATTGGTCCAGTGCGCGATTTCCTGCATGCGTTCAGTGGAAAGACCTTCGGCGTCGAAGATCACGGCGAGCGGATTGCCCTTGAATGGAATCGCCGTGAAGACATCGACCTGCTTGAACTGGACGGTGCGTGTGGGCATGGCTTTCGTTTGGCCTCTTTCAGGACATAAAAAAACCCGACGCGCACAACGCGTCGGGTTTCGCTTGCAAGCGAGCAGGGCGCGGCTTATGCGACTTCCGCGATCATCTCGATCTCGACGCATGCGCCGAGCGGAATCTGCGCCACGCCGAAGGCCGAGCGCGCATGCTTGCCGGCATCGCCGAACACTTCCGCGATCAGCTCGGACGCGCCGTTCGTCACGATGTGCTGCTCGGTGAAATCGAGCGTGGAGTTCACGAGGCTCATCACCTTGACGATGCGTTTCACTTTGTTCAAATCGCCGACGTGCGCATGCAGCGTCGCGATCAGGTCGATGGCCACGC
The DNA here is from genome assembly GCF_001544875.2 of Caballeronia hypogeia. Lineage (GTDB taxonomy): Bacteria > Pseudomonadota > Gammaproteobacteria > Burkholderiales > Burkholderiaceae > Caballeronia > Caballeronia hypogeia. Next base: position 270,118 of record NZ_FCOA02000003.1, on the reverse strand, counting down.
TGCGCGCCGCCGCTCGGCCTTCCTCGGTCGTGATGTTGTCGCCGAGCTTGCCGGCGTGCACCTTGCCGTCTTTCTTTGCAATATGCCCGGACAGATACACCGTGTTGCCGCTTTGCGCGCTCATCACGTAAGCGGCGGCGGGTGCGCCCGCGGCGGGCAGTTCGATGCCGAGTTCCTTCAGCTTGTCGTACACGTTGGATGCCATCGGTTGCTCCTCGTAACTGGAAACTGGATGAAAGAAGAAGGGGCGCGAAGCGCGGACCTGCGCCCCCGAAGAATCAGATGCTCGCGCGAATCAGCGCGCCGAGCTTCGCCACGCCTTCGTCGATGATCGCGGGCGGCACGGTCACGAACGACAGGCGCATCGTATTGTGCTCGGCTTCGTTCGCGAAGAACGGACCGCCCGGCACGAAGGCCACGTTCTGCGCGATGGATTGTTCCAGCAGTTTCATCGAATCGATGTGCCGGGGCAGCTTGACCCACACGAACATGCCGCCTTCCGGACGGTTCCATTCGACTCCGGCGGGCATATGACGTTCCAGCGCAGCGAGCATCGCCTCGCACTGGTCTCGATAGAGCGCGCGGATCTTCGGCACGTGCTGATCGAGAAAGCCGTCCTTCACCACTTCGTAGACGATGCGCTGCGTGAGGCTCGGCGTGTGCAGGTCGGTCGCCTGCTTGGCCTGCACGAGTTTGAAGTGCAGTTCCTCGGGCGCGATGATGTAGCCCACGCGCAAGCCCGGCGCGAGCACCTTCGAGAACGAGCCGAGATGCACGATGTGGTCGGGCGACATCGAGAGCAGCGTCGGCAGCGGGGCGCCGGCGTAGTCGAGCGCGCCGTAGGGATCGTCCTCGATCACCGGGAAGGCGGCGTTTTGCGCGAACGCGGCGAGCGCCCGGCGGCGTTCCAGCGGCAGCCTACGGCCGGTCGGATTCTGGAAGTTCGGCTGGGCGTAGAGCAGGCGCGCGTTCGCGGTGAGCGCGGCGTCGAGTCCTTCGGGAATCAGACCGGATTCGTCGGTCGGCACCTGCACGTAGTGCGGCTCGAACAGCGAGAACGATTGCAGCGCGCCGAGATACGTCGGGGTCTCGACCAGCACGCGGCTGCCCGGATCGACGAGCGTCTTGCCGAGCAGGTCGAGCGCCTGCTGCGAGCCGGTCGTGATGAGCACCTGTGTCGGGCGGATGGTCACGCCGTTCACCGAGTAGCGCGCCGCGACCCATTCGCGCAGCGGCATGAAGCCTTCCGTCGCGCTGTACTGGAGCGCCGCCGACGGCTGATCGCGCAGGATGCGTTCCGACGCGTGACGCATTTCCTCGACCGGAAAAGTCGCCGGCGAGGGCAGGCCGCCCGCGAAGGAAATGACTTCGGGCCGCTCCGTGACTTTCAGGATTTCGCGAATCGCCGAGCTGGTGAGCTTGCGGGCGCGTTCGGAGAGTTGCCACGGCGTGGCGCGGAGATCGGCTTGATTCATGAAATGCCTCGGTTGTCTCTGGGGGGTTGTCGCTGGATCGGTTTTTATCGCGGCGCGGGCCGGAAGCAGCAATTATCGCGCGAGTGCGTCACCTTGCGTGCGTCGTGCCGGCCGCCGCCGACGGGGCCGCGCCGGCAAGCGGCGCCGGACGCACCGCCGCCTTGCGGCCGAGCACGACGGTCACGATGACGGCGGCTGCGAACAGCCACGTCGACGCGCTCACGTGCTCGCCGAAGAACAGCGCGGAAAACGCCATCGTGAAGAAGATCTGCAGCAGTTGCACTTGTCCGACGCGCGCGATGCCGCCCATGGCTAGGCCCGCGTACCAGGCGAAGAAGCCGATGAACTGCGAGAACAGCGTGACATAGCCGAACGCGAGCCAGGTCTTGAGCGCGAGCGGCTCGGGATGCGCCGCGTGATGCGCCCACGCGAGCCAGGCGACGGGCAGCAGCAGGAATGGAGCGGAGAGCACGAGCGCCCAGCAGATCACCTGCCAGCCGCCCATCTGACGCGCGAGTCGCGCGCCTTCCGCATAGCCGAGCGCGCCGATGCCGACCGCGACGAGCATCAGGAGATCGCCCGCCTGCAAGCCGCCGCCGCCCGCCTGCAACGCGAACGCGACGACGATCGCACTGCCCGCGATCGCGCTCGCCCAGAACGCCTTTGACGGCCGCTCGTGCGAGAGCCACGCGGCATAGATCGCGACGCACAGCGGCTGAAGGCCATTGACGACCGCGCCATGCGACGCGGGCACGGTCTTCATGGCCCACGCCGAAAACACCGGAAACGCGATGATCACGCCGAGCGATACGACGGCGAGGCTCTTGACCTGCGGCCAGGTCGGCAGCTTTTCGCGGCGCCACGCGAGCAGGGCGGCGGCGGGAAGCGCCGCGACGAGCGCGCGCCCGAGGCCGTTGAGCAGCGGATGCACTTCCGCGACGACGATGCGCGTCATCGGCAGCGTCAGGCTGAAAATGACGACGCCGATCAGGCCGAGCAACATGCCTTCGGTTTCGCGGGTTTTCATCGTGGGGTGTCTCCCTTATTCGGATGTATCGGGTGTATCGGGTGATGCGGGTTGCGGCTCTTCGGTCTTCTTCACGCGACGGCGCCTGGCCGCCTGTTGCGCCTCTTCCTCGCGCGCCTGCGCCTGCTCCGCCGATTCGCCGAGCGTGAGCGCCGAGCCGTCCGGCAGATCGAACTGCGCGACCAGCGCCGGCGCGCCCGCCGTCGGCTCGACCCGCATCAGGTGCGCCGCGCCGAGCCACTCGAGCTGCTCCGCGACCGCTGCCGCGTCGGGATGAAACCCGGTCAGCGCACGCAACGCGATGCCCGTTTCCGGCAGTGCGCCGCTCGGATGGCGCGGCGTGTCCCACTGGATCAGCGAAGGCAGCACGCCGTCCCCTGCGCCTTGCCACGCTGGGAACGCGCCGTCGTCGGGCACGGTAAGGCCCCATGTGTTGCCGCCGCGCGACATCGCCGCGACCGGCGCAATGCGCTCGGGATATTGCTCGCGCCAGCGCACGAGCGATTTCGGCCGGTCGACGCGCGCGGCCCAGTGCACGAGTTGCGGGCCGTGCTCTTCGAGGCGGCGCTGCATTTCAGGGTCATCGAGCGCGAAGAGGCGCGGGCGCGGCGATTCGGCCGTGAGCGATTCGGCCAGCGGATCGATCGCGATGACTTCGAGATACGCGCCGCCCCACAGATTCAGGAGCCGGTTGTGGGTGCGCATCAATGGATGCGCGCCGCCCGGCGCCGTTTCGACGCCGAATTTCAAGGCGACGAAGCGCGCGCCTTCGTCGAGCGTGCGGGCGGCGATCACGAGGTGATCCAGTTTGAGTCGATGTTCGGTCATGGCTGGCGCGGCGAGGAAAACAGGGGCCGACAGGATAACGCTTCCTTGGCCGCACGCCGGGCAGCCCGAACGCAAAATGTAGCCGCTAACACCGTAACAGTAACGGTACAATCGGCCCAATACTATTCGGTACAGTTCATATCGACGCACCCGTGCGTCCAGCCGAACTCCGGAGGCCCGCATGTCCGTTCCGCTCGACCAGATTCCCGCCCCGCACGACGCCGCGCAGCTCACGCTCGTCGATCAACTGGTGCAATGGGGCCGGCGCCGCATCGACGAGCGCGTGTTCCGTCCCGGCATGCGCATGCCGTCGATCCGCAAGCTCGCGCTCGACAAGGGCGTGTCGCGCTTCACCGTCGTGGAGGCGTACGAACGTCTCGTCGCGCACGGTTATCTCGATTCGCGCCGCGGCTCCGGTTTCTACGTGCGCGAGCGCGGCGCGCCCACGCTCGTCGCGAAAGGCGAGCCGCCCGTCGCGGCGGCGGAGCGCGAGCCGGTGCAGAACACGATCGACGTGGTCTGGCTGCTGCGCAACATGCTGCATACGTCGAGCCCGGAGAAGGGGCCGGGACTCGGCTATCTGCCCGGCCGCTGGCTGGACGGCGAACTCATCACCAACGCGCTGCGTGCGCTGTCGCGCCAGAGCGGCGCGCAGATGCTCGGCTTCGGTACGCCGCAAGGTTTTCTGCCGCTGCGCCAGCAGTTGCAGACGCGTCTGGAGGAACTGGAGATCGGTGCTTCGGCGGCGCGGCAGATCGTGCTGGTGTCGGGCATCACGCAGGCCATCGACCTGATTTCGCGCCTCTATGTGAAACCCGGCGATGCGGTGATCGTCGGCGATCCGGCGTGGTTTCAGATGTTCGGCCGCTTCGCGTCGCAGGGCGCGCGGCTGGTCGGCATGCCGTACACGCCGGACGGCCCGGATCTCGACGCGCTGGAGACGCTCGTCGCGACGTGGCGGCCGAAAATGCTGATCATCAATTCGGTGCTGCAGAATCCGACCGGCACGTCGCTGACGGCCGCGCAGGCGTATCGCATTCTGCAACTCGCGCAGGAATACGACTTCATCGTCGTCGAGGACGATGTCTACGGCGATCTCTGTCCGACGAACTTTGCCGCGACGCGCCTCGCCTCGCTCGATCAGTTGAAGCGCGTGATCTTCCTCGGCAGTTTTTCTAAGACGCTCGCGGCGAATCTGCGCGTAGGCTATATCGCGGCGGCGCCGGAGGTGGCGAAGGCGCTCGCCGATCAGAAGATGCTCGTCGGCATGACGAGTCCCGAACTCAACGAGCGCGTGGTCTACAAGGTGCTGACCGAAGGGCACTACCGGCGGCACGTCGAGCGGCTGCGCGCGCGGCTCGACGGCGTGCGCGAGAAAACCGCGCGCATGCTGGAGCGCACCGGATTTCGGCTGTTCGCGACGCCGTCGGCGGGCATGTTTCTGTGGGCGGACGCGAGCGTCGACTCGGACGGGCTCGCCGCAGCCGGGCATGAAGCGGGCTTTCTGCTGACGCCAGGCAGTCTGTTCTCGCCGCATCAGTCGCCGACGACGTGGATGCGCTTCAACATCGCCAATTGCGGCGATCCGGCGCTGTCCGAGTTTCTCGCCAGCTATCTGGATAAAGGGTCGCGGCGCAGCGCCTAGCGCATGCGCCCGGGCAGGTTGCGGCGCCCGGACGGCGCGCGAATGAAATCCGCAAGCACGGTTTCATAAAGCGCCAGCGCGCCCGGCAGATGCCGGTAACGATGCTCGTAGAGCCGGGCCTGGCCGTCGCAGTACCTGAGCGCGAACCAGTCGGCGAGCAGATTGCCTTGCGCTTCCATGTTGTAGTCGGACAGGCGCTTGCCGTCCGCGAGCCGGTACGCATATGGCAGACCGATGCGGATCGCGCCCCGCAGCCTGACCGGATAGCCGAGCTGGAATTGCCAGACGTGCGTCATCTCGTGAATGAACCACATGCGATCGACGAGGTCGCAGGCCGAGAAGTCGTCCTGGAAGCAGCCGCGTGGAAAATAGAGGTTGCCGTTGGGCGCCATCGCGGTACGGCGCGGCTGCAGGCCGAACGGCAGATAGGCCCGGGCGAAAACCTTCACGCGCGAATAATCGATCGCGTCGCGGAACACGAGCCGAGCCATGTCGACTTCATTGGCTGTGAGCGGCCGGGCATGGCGGTCGTGTTGGCGCAGGAATGGCATCGCGAAAGATCGGTCGTTCGGAAGTTCCATCTTATCCGGGGCGCGCTCTTGAAAAACATCTGGACGCCCTTATATCGCACGAATTGGCCGCGTGGAACGAGGCGCATGCCGAATCGATCGCATTCACGAAATCAACACCAGAGGACCCGACCATGGCGCAAGAAACCATGAGCTTTCAGGCAGAAGTGAAGCAGCTTCTGCACCTGATGATCCATTCGCTGTACAGCAACAAGGAAATTTTCCTGCGCGAGCTGATTTCCAACGCGTCCGACGCCGCGGACAAGCTTCGCTTCGAAGCCATCGAGAACAGCGCGCTGTACGAGACCGATCCGGACCTGCGCATTCGCGTGTCGTTCGACAAGGCCGCGCGCACCGTCACCATCGACGACAATGGCATCGGCATGAGCCGCGAGGAAGCCATTTCGCACCTCGGCACCATCGCGCGTTCGGGCACCAAGGAATTCTTTTCGAAGCTCTCCGGCGACCAGCAGAAGGACGCCGCCCTCATCGGCCAGTTCGGCGTGGGCTTTTACTCGGGCTTCATCGTCGCGGACAAGATCACCGTCGAGACGCGCCGCGCCGGGCTGCCGGCGAGCCAGGGCGTGCGCTGGACGAGCGCGGGCGAGGGCGATTTCGAAGTCGAGGACATCGAGCGCGCGCAACGCGGCACGACCATCACATTGCATCTGCGTGCGGACGAGGACGATCTGCTGTCGTCGCACCGGCTGAAATCGATCATCCAGAAGTATTCGGATCACGTCGCACTGCCCATTCTCATGAAAAAGGAAGAATGGGACGCCGAGAAGAGCGAGATGGTCACGAAGGACGAAGACGAGACCGTCAACCAGGCGAGCGCGCTCTGGACGCGCCCGAAGAACGACATCAGCGACGAGCAGTACAAGCAGTTCTATCAGCACGTCTCGCACGATCACGACGAGCCGCTCGCGTGGACGCATAACCGCGTCGAAGGCCGCAGCGAGTACACGCAACTGCTGTACGTGCCGAAGCACGCGCCGTTCGATCTGTGGAACCGCGAGCATCGCGGCGGGTTGAAGCTCTACGTGAAGCGCGTGTTCATCATGGACGACGCCGAGCAACTGCTGCCCGCATATCTGCGCTTCGTGAAGGGCGTGGTCGATTCGGCGGATTTGCCGCTGAACGTATCGCGCGAAATCCTGCAGGAAAGCCGCGATGTGAAGGCGATCCGCGAAGGCGTGACCAAGCGCGTGCTGTCGATGCTGGAAGAGGTCGCGAGCGCGTCGGCGGAAGCGACCGATGACGCTGAAAAGCAGAAGTATCAGGGCTTCTGGAACGAGTTCGGCCAGGTGCTGAAGGAAGGCATCGGCGAGGACTTCGGCAATCGCGAGCGCATCGCGAAGCTGGTGCGTTTCGCATCGACGCAAAACGATTCCGACGAACAGACCGTCTCGCTCGCGGACTACGTCGCGCGCATGAAGCCCGAGCAGACGAAGATCTACTACGTTACCGCCGACGGCTGGCAGGCCGCCAAGAACAGCCCGCATCTGGAAGTGTTCCGCAAGAAGGGCGTCGAGGTGCTGCTGCTCACGGATCGCGTCGACGAATGGATGCTGTCGTTCCTCAACGAATTCGACGGCAAGCCGCTTGTCAGCGTCGCGCGCGGCGACCTCGATCTCGGCGCGCTGAACGACGAGGAAAAGCAGCAGCAGGAAAAGGTCGGCGAGGAGCTGAAGCCGCTCGTCGAGAAGATGAAGGAAGCGCTCGAAGGCAAGGCGAAGGACGTGCGCCTCACCTTCCGCTTGACGGATTCGCCGAGCTGTCTCGTGGCGGACGAAGGAGACATGAGCGGTTACTTGCAACGCATGCTGAAGGCGGCGGGGCAGAAGGCGCCGCAATCCGAGCCGATTCTGGAAGTAAACCCGGAGCATCCGCTGGTGAAGGCGTTGCAGGCCGACAGCGCCAACTTTGTCGACTGGTGCCATCTGCTGTTCGATCAGGCCTTGCTCGCGGAAGGCGGCGCGCTGGATGATCCGGCGAGCTTCGTGAAGCGGACCAATGCGCTGTTGCTGTCGCGCTGAGGTGTAGCGGAGCGCTGAAAAGTGAACGCGCCGCCGGGGAACCGGCGGCGCGTTTTTATTTGCTCTTGCGCTCCTTGTTGGACTGAGCGAGCACGGATGCGGCGAGCGTTTTGGTGTCCTTCGAGTACTTCGGACTATGAAGCACTTCGCTTGCCTTGCGCTCCATTTCCGCGCCAGTCTGCTTGCGGGAATGTGACTGTGACAACGCGGAAGCGGCGAGGCTCCTGGCGATTTTCGACGCTTTGGGATCGTGCAGCGTGTCCGCTGCCAGATGCGCGACCTTCTTCGATGTCTGTTTCTTGTTTTCCGACATTCGGGAGCCTCTTGTTTGGACGGGTCAACGTTTTCGCCGCGCGTACGTGCGGGTGAGTCAGTTTCAGACGGTCCCCCGGGTGGCTCCATACGAATCTTCTTAACAGCGGCAATCAACGCGCCGTGAATTGTGTCCTCGAGCGCGGCGCGGCGACACGAATCGGCCCGCCGTTCGTTTGTAGTTAATTGTCAGTTGGCATTGATCGCTCAATCGCTCGTCCCCTAGACTCCCGCCGCCCGAACGCGTCCGGACCGCGTTCATTCGGATCCGACCTCAGAAGGCTGGGGTCTCAGAGGGAAAAGGAAAATGAAACGACGTGTGATGGTGGCGCTCCTGGTGTGCGCGCTCGGCGTATCGCTCGGATTGAGCGGATGCGGTGGTGGTGGATCGGTTCAGGGAAGTGCGGTCCCGGTGCCGGGGACGGATTTGCCGCCGCCCAGTCCCGCGCTGGACACGGGCGGCTCGAAGACGCCGTCTTCGAGCCGCTTCGTGAGCGTCGCGCCCGCGACGAGCGACGCGGCGAAGTACGCCATTTCTCTCGCGATTCAGTACGACCTCGGCACGGTGGTGACAAGCTCGAGCGATTCTGCGTCGTTCTCCGACGACAAGGGCAATCCGGTTGTCGTGACTCCGACCGCTTACGCCTTTGCCGTGCGCGGCTGGCTGCGCTATCCCGTCGCGGCCGCGACTGCCGATGCCCGCACCGACCGTTATCCGGTCGTGCTCTTCCTGCACGGCAACCATGAACCGACCGACCCGAGCTATCAGGGCTACGACTATCTCGCGCGCGATCTGGCACAGCAGGGTTACGTGGTGTTGTCGCTCGACGCAGGCAAGATCAGCGGCGTCGGCATGGGCGATATGTCGAGCCAGACGCGCGCGCAGTTGTTGCTCGGTACACTCGACCGCATGCGCCAGATCGACGCGAACGGCGGCCCGGGCGTGCTGAGCGCGCTGCGAGGCAAGCTGGATTTCGATCGGGTCGGCATCATGGGACATTCACGCGGCGGACAGGGCGTTTCGTACGCCATCAAATACAACCTGACGCGCAAGGGCGTGAGCGTCGAAGAACTGATGCGCGCCATCGTCGCCAAGCCGTCGGACTTCAGCGACTATCCCGATCTCGTCGCGGCTGTGGGAGACGGCTCGAAAATCAACAACGACGGATTCACGGCGGCGATCACCAAGTACAACATCTTCTTTGCCGCGGGAGCCGAGACGGCGCCCCCCTACAACATTCGCGCGGGCATCATGGTCGGGACCACGGACAGCAATCAGAACGTCGGGGTGAGCAATGTCCCGCTGGCTGTCCTGGTGCCGTCCTGCGACGGAGACGTCTCCATGCTGAGCGGCGCGCAGGCTTTCGATCGGAACCGGATCGGAACCCAGTACGACGCGGCCCCGCGATTCCAGGTCGTGGTGAACGGTGCCAATCACAACTACTTCAACACCGTCTGGGTAAAGGACGACATGGCTACCAACCCAGTACTGAACGCGAATTTCAAGTCGTATTGTTCCGTACGGGACGGTGGTCCGCGCTTGTCGGCGGACGATCAGCGGCGAGCCGGAACGTTCCTCATCAATTCGTTCATGCGCTATTTCGTGGGCAGCGAGACGAAGTTCGCGGACTACTGGAACGGCCTTGCGCAGTTGCCGTCCGCCGCATGCCCGGCCGGTTCTTCGGTCTGTGACGAGCGAGCTCTCCTGACGATCCAGAAGCCAGCGTCGGATTCGAAAATGTTACAGCGCTTCCAGGATATGAACGCGTGGTCCAGCAATCTCCTGGGCGGCGCTTTCTTCGTGACGGGCTTCGACCAGATGGCCGCCTGCGCAATTCCCTATTCGCCGAGGCCGTGGTTCTTTCCGTTGTGCATGCCCGACACGCCTGCCGAGTTCACGATGCAGGATCATCTGGATCCCGCCGGCAGGGCGCCGGCAGGCGGCGGCTATCTTTCGGTCGCCGACGCGCTGCGCTTGACCTGGACTCAACCGAACGCAAAGATCAGCACCGACCTGAAGGGTGTGTCGGCGGCGGCGTACGACTCGCTCACGTTCCGCGTCGCCGTCGTGCGCCCGATGGGCCAGGAAGTGGTCGTGACGCTCACCGACACCAAAGGCAAGTCGGCGTCGCTCAACGCAAGCGACTTCAGCGACGCCTTGTATCTCGCTCCGAAGCCGAAGGGCGACGGCCGGCCGCTCGTGGACGATCCGCAAGACGAGCCGTTCTCATCCAAGGGCGCACCTGCTCAACTGCTGAACATGGTGTCGCTCCCGTTCGCGGCGTTCAAGGGCGTGGACAAGTCGAGCCTCGCCAAGGTCGAGTTCGCGCTGCCGAAGGCTTCGGGCTCGATCGTGTTCACGGATCTGGAATTCCAGAACTTCGGCCGTCCGCAGTGAAGTTCGCGTGAGACTGGTTCGCGCGTTGCGCTCCTTTTCCTGGAGCGACTCACGCGCGGACCGGTGAGCGCGCGCGTTCCACGGACACCGTTGCGGCACGCGGTGTCCGTGGGTTCGCCGGGGCGTGGCAGGCGCTCGTCTTATAATCGGCGGCATGCCAACGCCCATCGATCCGGTCTGCGCCGACTGGCGCATCAATCCGTTTCCCTCCCTCACCGACGTTAAAAAGGACTGGCTCACACGCGGCGGTTCGCTGACCGCGCACTTGCGTACGCTCGGCACGGTGACGGTCGAAGTCACGCGCGAGGCCGTCGATCTTCCCTGGCGCGACGAAGCGCGCGCGCTCGGCGTCACGCCGCGCACGCCTGTCTGGACGCGCGAAGTCGTGTTGAAGGTCGATGGCGTGCCGTTCGTCGTCGCGCACAGCATCGTGCCGCTCGCGCACAGCACGGGCATCTGGCAGTCCATGCGCCGTTTGCGCACGCGGCCGCTCGCTGAATTGCTCTACAGCGACAGCAGTGTGTCGCGCTCGGTGTTGACGAACCGCGTGCTCACGGCGCGGCATCCGCTTTATCGGCTTGCATCGGCGCAGGGCGGGCAGGCAGCGCATGCGTTGGTCGCGCGCCGCTCGGTATTCAGGCGTCACGGTGCGCCGCTGATGGTCACGGAATGCATGCTCGATGCCTTGTGGACCCGGCTCGCGACATCGGACGATAAAAGGCGTCATCGCGAACACGTGCGTTCCTACGATCATCTGAGCTCGCATGCGAAACGCGTTGCGCGCGGCGAGGCGAAATGAAGCTCGCCGGATTCGAGCCGGTCGGCAATGAAGCGACGCATACGCTGATACTCGGCAGCTTTCCGGGCGTCGCGTCGCTCGCGGCGACCCAGTATTACGCCCATCCGCGCAACCAGTTCTGGCGGCTCGTCGGCGCGGCGATAGGCGAGGATCTGCACGGGCTTGACTACGACGCGCGCCTGGCGCGTCTGATCGAGCATGGCATCGGCCTGTGGGACGTGCTCGCCGCCTGCGAGCGCGAGGGCAGTCTCGACAGCGCGATCCGCAACGCATCGCCCAACGACTTCGCCGCGTTCCGTACGCGCTTTCCGAAGCTGCGGCGCGTGTGCTTCAACGGCAAGACCTCGGGCAAGTTCGCGCCCGTGCTCGCCGCCGCGGGCTACGCAACGCTCGTGCTGCCGTCGTCGAGCGCGGCCAATGCTATCCTCTCGTTCGACCAAAAATTGCGCATCTGGCGCGACATCCTCATTACACAATGACGAACCTCATCAAGCGTGCGTCCGCTGAAGCCCGCGCGTTCGGCCGCAAGAAAGACAGCAAATCCAGACGCGATCGCGACGAAGACGATCTCGCCAACGCGCCGCGTATCGAAGCGCCGCGCAAGCCGCGCTTCGCGCCCGTAACGTTCTCGGAAGAGGGCGGCGTGCGCTATCTGCACTTCGGCACCGAATGGGTGCAGGGCGCGATGCGTCTGCGCAAGCCCGATCACATCGAGCTCGAATACGCGCAGCAGATGATGGCGTGGCTGCTTTTCATCGAAACGCCCGGGCGCATCGTGCAGCTCGGTCTCGGCGCGGCTGCCCTGACGAAGTTCTGCCATCGTTTTCTGAAGCGCGCGAAGGTCGAAGCCGTCGAATTGAATCCGGCGGTCGTGATCGCCGCGCGCGCGATGTTCGGCTTGCCTTACGACGACGCGCGCCTCACCGTCACCGAGCGCGACGCGTGGGAATTCGCCAACGACCGCGCGAATCACGGCACCATCGGCGCCTTGCAGATCGATCTGTACGACGCCACCGCGCGCGGCCCCGTGCTCGACAGCGTGTCGTTCTATCGCGCCTGCCGCGCGTGCCTCACGCCGGAAGCGGGCGTCGTCACGATCAACCTGTTCGGCGACCATCCGAGCTTCGTGCGCAACATGCGCCATCTGAACGAGGCGTTCGATCATCGCGTGATCGCGCTGCCGGAAGTGCACGACGGCAATCGCGTCGCGCTGGCGTTCGCCGGACCCGCGCTCGAGGTGCCGTTCGCCGCGCTCGAAACGCGCGCGAAGCTGATCGAAGCGCAACTCGATCTGCCCGCGCGCAAATGGGTGAAGGGTCTCGCCGAAAGCGCGGGCGTCCCGACCAGCGGCTCGTTCTCCATCTGATTTGGGACGCGCTCGGCCAAAGCGCTCTTACGAGGGTTTTGGCCTATTTACAAATTCCTTTCAAATCAGCGGAATAGTCGGGATTCTCCCTGCTTGACCGTCTTTTAAGGGTCCATATACTCCCTCTGTTATTTCGGGGCGCTTTCAGCGGCATGTCTATCCGACGACCGGCAATCCCGCCGGGCTCGCAATAACTAAGCGAATCAAAACAAGAGGAGACGGTTATGGCTCACGAAGCTGCGACCGGCACCGGACAACCGCGCAACAAGCATTGGCTATGGCTTCTGATCCTTCCCTGGATCGGTGTGGTATGGGTGCCGTTTTACAACAAGATCGAGCCCGTTCTGTGGGGCTTTCCGTATTTCTACTGGTATCAGCTTCTGTGGGTGCTGATCAGCGCGGTCATCACCGCCGTCGTCTATAAGAAGACGAAGGCGCTGCCGTCGAAACGGCAAGGAGGCGCGCGATGATGAACACCACCGCAACCTTCGTCTTCGTTCTGTTCTTCGTCGGGGTGACGATTCTCGGCTTCATCGCCGCGCACTGGCGTAAAGGCGATCTCGCCCAGCTCGACGAATGGGGGCTCGGCGGACGCCGCTTCGGCACCATCGTCACGTGGTTCCTGCTCGGCGGCGATCTCTACACCGCTTACACGTTCGTCGCGGTTCCGGCGCTCGTGTTCGGCGCGGGCGCGACGGGCTTCTTCGCGCTCCCGTACACCATCCTGATCTATCCGTTCGCGTTCGTCGTGTTCCCGAAGCTGTGGAGCATCGCGAAGCGTCACGGCTACGTGACCGCCGCCGACTTCGTGCATGCGCGCTACAACAGCCGCATGCTCGCGCTGGCGATCGCGCTGACGGGTATCGTCGCGACCATGCCGTACATCGCGCTGCAGCTCGTCGGCATCGAAGTGGTGATCGGCGCGCTCGGCTTCAGCACGCAGGGCTTCATGGGCGATCTGCCGCTGATCATCGCGTTCGCGATTCTCGCCGCGTACACGTACACGTCGGGCCTGCGCGCACCCGCGATGATCGCCGTGGTGAAGGACGTGCTGATCTACATCACGATCATCGCCGCGATGATCGTGATTCCGGCTCAGCTCGGCGGCTTCGGCCATATCTTCAGCGTCGTGCCGCCGGAGAAGATCCTGCTGAAGGCGCCCGACGCGGCCAGCCTGAACGGCTACAGCGCGTACGCGACGCTCGCGGTCGGCTCGGCGCTCGCGCTGTTCCTGTATCCGCACTCGGTCACGGCGATTCTCTCGTCGAACTCGGGCAACACGATCCGTCGCAACATGGCGCTCCTGCCGGCGTATTCGCTGGTGCTCGGCCTGCTCGCGCTGCTCGGCTACATGGCGCTCGCCTCGGGCGTGAAGGACATGCCCGAGTTCGCGTCGTACTTCAAGGCCTACGGCGCGAACTTCGCGGTGCCGGCGCTGTTCCTGCATTACTTCCCGTCGTGGTTCGTGGGCGTGGCGTTCGCGGCGATCGGCATCGGCGCGCTGGTGCCGGCGGCGATCATGTCGATCGCGGCGGCGAACCTGTACACGCGCAACGTGCATCGCGAGTTCATCAACACGTCGATGACGCCGGAGCAGGAAACCAACGTCGCCAAGCTCGTGTCGCTGATCGTGAAGGTGGGCGCGGTCGTGTTCATTCTCGCGCTGCCGCTGACCTACGCCATTCAACTGCAACTGCTCGGCGGCATCTGGATCATCCAGACGCTGCCCGCGCTGGTGCTCGGCCTCTACACGCGCGTGCTCGATCATCGCGGCCTGCTGATCGGCTGGGCGGTCGGTATCGGCGTCGGTACGTGGATGGCCGTGTCGCTGCAACTGAAGGGCTCGATCTATCCGCTGCACCTGTTCGGCTATGTCGTGCCGGGTTATGCGGCCGTGTGGGCGCTGATCGTCAACCTGATCGTCTCGATCGTCGTTTCCGCGCTCGTGCGCGTGCTGGGCCTCAAGCGCTCGGAAGACCGCACGCGTCCGGAAGACTATCTGGATATCGTGGAAAGCTGATTCAAGCGAACGCGCGCGTGCCCGGCGCGGCACGCGAAAAGCTGGTAAAACGCCCGTAGCAGCCGCTGGCCGCTACGGGCGTTGTGCTTTCCGGCGGCCTTCGTGACAGGCGGGTGTCTTCATCGACGCGAGCGAACCATGCTTTCTCCGACATCGGGCTCACTCAGGCGCGGCCGTGTCTCGCGCCTGCTTCACTGGATCGGCTCGCCGTACTTCCGTTACCGGCACGCCAATCTGATTCACGGTTTGCGCGTCGGGCTTGCCGTGGCGATGTCGATCGCCGTCACCACAGGAATCGACGTGCCGCACGGCGTGTGGGCGACAGTCTCGGTGCTGGTCGTGGTGGGCGGCTTGCAACATTACGGCAACATCCGCAAGAAGGCGGGTGAGCGCGCCATCGGTACGATGCTCGGCGCGGGCTTCGGCCTCGTCCTCATTCTCGCCCAGACGCTGACCGGCTCGCTGATGGTGTTCTTCGTGCTGATGTGCGTGATCGCGGGCGGCTGCGCCTATTACGCGATCGGCAAGGCGGGCTATGTCGCGCTGCTCACGGGCATCACGATGGTCATCGTCTCCGGACATGGCGACCTGCCGTTCACCACCGGCCTGTGGCGCACGGCCAATGTGATGATCGGCGTGGTGATCGCGCTGGCGTTCTCGTTCGTGCTGCCGCAATACGCGACCTATTCGTGGCGCTATCGGCTCGCGGACAATCTGCGCGAATGCGCGAAGATCTACGGCAGTCTGCTCGACGGCACGCCGCTTCACGCGGAGGAAACCGCGCGCCGCTTCTTCGCGATGAGCCAGCGTCTCGTGCAGTCGCGCGGGCTGATGGAGTCGGTCTCGAAGGAAACCGATGTGCCGATCGCGCGGCTGGAGGAAATCCAGCGGCTGCATCGCTCGATTCTCGCGGCGCTGGAAATGCTGGTGATGTCGATGCCGGAAGTCTCGGGCGCGTCGCCGAGCCGCTTCGCGGTCGCGTGTTCACCGCGCGAGTACGCGGTGCGGCAGCAGCTTTTGCAGATGGCGCGCGCGCTGCGTTTCGGGCGTGTCGGCCTGCTTTACCGCACGGTGGATTCGCAAGCGGCGCCGCAACCCTGCCCGGACCACGGCAACGAAACGACGCAGGGCATGCACTGGCTCGCGATGCGCTTCGTCGAGCAGGTGGAACGCTTGCGGCTGCGTCTGTCGGAGATCGAGCGGCAGTGGAATATCGAAGGCGCGCGGCCGCTCAACGGTTGAGATGCCTGGCGCTCAGGCAGCGGCTGCCTGCGCTTCGCTTTCGTTGACGACGTTGATGAGCCAGGGCACGCCGAAACGATCCGTCAGCATGCCGAAACCGTGCGTCCAGAAGGTGGATTGCCACGGCGTGAGAATCGTGCCGCCGTCCGCGAGCATGTTGAAGATGCGCTCGCCGGATTGCGCATCGTCCGCGGAGATCGACAGCGTGAAGCCCGCATAGTCGCTGCGGGGCTGTCCGTAACGACCGTCTGAAACCAGAATCGCATTCGGGCCGACGCAGAAGACGGCGTGCATGACTTTGTCCTGCCAGTCAGCCGGGGCATTGCCGCCGTCCGGCGCGTCCCGGAAGCGGACCAGCGCCACGATCTGCGCGCCGAACGCGGCCTGATAGAGTTCGAGCGCCGCGGCGCACTCGCCGTTGAAGAAAACATAGGTATCTAGTTGCATGACCGAAAGACTCCGTGCATGAGAAGCGGACATGCCGCCAAAGCTCGAAAGTCTATTGCAACGAAATGCCATGCCGACTCGGAAAAAGTCAAATTGCGTCAAGAATCGGCGCAACAAAAAAAACCGCAAATCGAACCAATGAATTGGTTCGTTTGCGGTCTCTCTGACGCATCCCTGGCCATCGGACGCGGACGAATCTTCACGCGTCCTCGGGCGGGAAGGGCGTCACTGCAACGCGGCGATCAGCTTTTCGAGCTTGATTGCATCGGCGGCGAACGCGCGGATGCCTTCCGCGAGCTTTTCGGTCGCCATGGCGTCGTCGTTGACGAGGAAGCGGAAGGTGGGTTCGTCGACGGCCATCTTCTCGATGTTCTCGTTCTTCACGTTCTCCGGTGAAAGCTTGCGCTCGACCTTGTCGTTGCTGTCGGCGAGTTTCTTCAGGAGATCGGGGCTGATCGTCAGCAGATCGCAGCCCGCGAGCTCGGTGATCTGGCTCACCGTGCGGAAGCTCGCGCCCATGACCTCGGTCTTGTAGCCGAACTTCTTGTAGTACGAGTAGATGCGTCGCACCGACTGCACGCCGGGATCGTTCGCGCCGCCGTTTTTCACTTCGTCCCACTCCGCGCCCGCGGACTTCTTGTACCAGTCGTAGATGCGGCCCACGAACGGCGAGATCAGTTGCGCGCCCGCTTCGGCTGCGGCGACCGCTTGCGCCAGCGAGAACAGCAGCGTCATGTTGCAGTGGATGCCTTCCTTCTGCAGCACTTCCGCCGCGCGGATGCCTTCCCACGTGGAAGCGAGCTTGATGAGCACGCGCTTGCGGTCGACGCCGGCGTTCTCATACAGCTTGATGATCTCGCGTCCCTTGTCGATTGATGCTTTGGTGTCGAATGAAAGTCGTGCATCGACTTCGGTCGAGACGCGGCCCGGGACGATTTTCAGAATCTCGGTGCCGAACGCCACGAGCAGATTGTCGATGATCTGCGGCATCGGCTTCTTCGCGTGCTCCTTGACGGTCTTTTCGAGCAGCGGCTTGTAGTCGTCCTTCTGGACGGCCTTCAGAATCAGCGAAGGATTCGTGGTCGCGTCCTGCGGCTTGAACTGGATGAATTGCTGGAAGTCGCCCGTGTCGGCGACGACGGTCGTGTATTGCTTGAGCTGGTCGAGAGCGGATGTCATGTCGAGTCTCAGGCGCGTGCGCCTTGTCAAATTGCGGTAACCCGCGGATTGCCCATGATTGCGACGCCGCGCGGCGACTTCCTTCGCGCGGCGCGCCTCTGATTCATTCCCTCATTCTAGTCCCGAGCGCGGCAAACGCGCTGACGCCGCGCGAGACGGTTTCGACAGGGCGCGCGAGTCCGCGTTCAATCCGCCGCGTAGGCGAGCTCGTGCCAGCGCCGCACCGTGCCGGAGCCGAGCTGGCCGCGCGCGAAGCGCATCTTGCGAACTTCGTCGACTGCATGCGTGTCTTTCGTCGTGTCGCCGCAGCTCATCTTCAACACGACGTCTTGCACGATCCCGGCGTCGTCGAGCAGCACGCGCACGATGGTCTTGCGTTTCGGGGCGCCGGCGGGCGCGCTGCGCGCCAGCAGTTTGTCGATCAAAGCCATGACGGAAGGAAACTCGGAAAATCTGTTGCGGAGCGATGTCGGCCGGAAAAAGGGCCGATTCCGTCATTTTAGGCTCCGCGTTGTTGCCGTCCGGCGTTGAGCACGAAATGTGTCACGACACCCGCGATCAGCCCCCAGAACGCCGGGCCGATCGACGCCAGCGTCAGACCCGAGGCCGTCACCATGAACGTGACGAGCGCCGGTTCGCGCTGACGGGCGTCCTGCATCGCATTGGCGAGGCCGCTCATGATCGAGCCGAACAGCGCGAGCGCCGCGACCGAGACGACGAGTTCCTTGGGAAAGGCCGCGAACAGCGCCGCGATGGTCGCGCCGAAGGTGCCCGCGATCAGATAGAAGACGCCGCACCAGACGGCCGCCGTGTAGCGCTTGTCGCGATTCTCGTGCGCTTCGCGGCCGGTGCAGATGGCGGCGGTGATGGCGGCGAGATTGACGCCGTGCGAGCCGAACGGCGCGAGCACGAGCGAGGCGATGCCGGTCGTCGAGATGAGCGGGGCGGAAGGCGTCGTGTAGCCGTCCGCGCGCAGCACGGCGATGCCCGGCACGTTTTGCGACGCCATTGCGACGACGAAC
The DNA here is from genome assembly GCF_001544875.2 of Caballeronia hypogeia. Classification (GTDB taxonomy): domain Bacteria; phylum Pseudomonadota; class Gammaproteobacteria; order Burkholderiales; family Burkholderiaceae; genus Caballeronia; species Caballeronia hypogeia. Next base: position 251,750 of record NZ_FCOA02000003.1, on the reverse strand, counting down.
AGCGGTATGCCGATGCTGATCGCCGACGCCAGCGAGAACGCGGGCCTCGTGAAGACGGGATGCGCGAGCGCTACATGAAAGCGCGAGAAGTCGAGCAGCCCGAGCGCGCCCGCGAGCGCGATACCCGCGAGGAGCGTCGCCGGAATCGCGTAGCGCGGCACGAAGCGTTTACCTGCGAGATATGTGAAGAACATCACGATCACGAGCGCAGTGCGATGCTCCGCCGCGCGAAAGATCTCTATGCCGATCTCGAACAGGATGCCCGCGAGCAGCGCCGCGGCGATGCCCGACGGAATGCGCTTCATCAGCGTGTCGAACCAGCCGGTCAGGCCGACGGCCGTGAGCAGCACGGCGCAGACGATGAATGCGCCGATGGCGTCGGCATAGGCGACGTTCGGCAGCGACGCGACGAGCAGCGCCGCGCCCGGCGTCGACCACGCGACGACGATCGGCGCGCGATAGCGCAGCGACAGGCCGATCGTGCAGACGGCCATGCCCATCGAGAGCGCCCAGATCCACGAGGAAATCTGCGCGTCGCTCAGATGCGCGGCCTGACCCGCCTGAAACATCAGCACGAGCGAACTGGTGTAGCCGGTCATCATCGCGACGAAGCCGGCGACGATGGTCGAGACAGACGTGTCAAAGAGGAAACGCGGCGCAGCGGGCGCCGAGGTGGACGTTTTCATTTTCGAGTTCTTATTTCGACAGCGCGCGCATTGCGGCTTCGAGGCCGGCCATCGTCAGGGGGTACATGCGATTGCCGAGCACGTTGCGAATCGCGGAAATCGACTGCCGGTATTCCCACAGCCGCTCGGGCTCGGGATTGAGCCAGGCGTGATGCGGAAACTGATCGGCCAGACGGCGCAGCCACACCGCGCCCGCCTCGGCGTTGTTGTACTCGACCGAACCGCCCGGCTGCAGTACCTCATAGGGGCTCATGGTCGCGTCGCCGACGAAGATCAGCTTGTAGTCGGGCGTGAACTTGTGCAGCACGTCGTAGGTCGGCGTGCGTTCCGCGTGACGGCGGCGATTGTGCTTCCACAGATAGTCGTACACGCAGTTGTGGAAGTAATAGAACTCCAGATGCTTGAACTCCGCCTTCGCTGCGGAGAACAGCTCCTCGACTCGCTTGATGTGATCGTCCATCGATCCGCCGACGTCGAGCAGCATCAGCACTTTCACGTTGTTGTGCCGCTCGGGGACCATCTTCAGGTCGAGCCAGCCCGCGTTGGCGGCCGTGCTGCGAATCGTGTCGGGCAGGTCCAGCTCTTCAGCCGCGCCTTCGCGCGCGAAGCGCCGCAGCCGCCGCAGCGCGACCTTGATGTTGCGCGTGCCGATTTCGACCTGATCGTCGTAGTCCTTGTAGGCGCGCTCGTCCCACACTTTCACGGCCGTGCGATTCCCCGACGACTCCCCGCCGATGCGAATGCCTTCCGGGTTGTAACCGCCATGCCCGAACGGCGACGTGCCGCCCGTGCCGATCCACTTGTTGCCGCCTTCGTGACGGCCTTTCTGCTCGTCCATCAGTTCCTTGAGGCGTTCCATCAGCTTGTCGAGACCGCCGAGCGCCTCAATGCGCTTCTTCTCCTCCGCCGTGAACTCGCGATCGAGCCGCTTCTTCAGCCAGTCGAGAGGGATGTCGAAGGCCTCGTCGGGCAGTTGCGTCACGCCATGGAAATACGCGCCGAACGCGCGATCGAACTTGTCGAAGTACTTCTCGTCCTTGACCAGCGTCATGCGGGCGAGGAAGTAGAACTCGTCGAGCGATGGCGAGATGACCTGCGCTTTCAGCCCTTCGAGCAGCGTCAGATATTCCTTGACGGAGACGGGCAGCTTCGCATCGCGCAACGAGTAGAAGAAGTCGATCAGCATGGCGCGCTCTCCATCGCGGTTCAGCGGTCGAGCCGGAAATTGAGATTGGCGCGCACCGCCGGCCACTCGGACTGGATGATGGAAAACACGACGGTGTCGCGCAGCACGCCGTCTTTTCCGATCTGGTGGTTGCGCAGGATGCCGTCCTGTCTGGCGCCTAGCCGCGCGATCGCCGTGCGCGACGCGTGGTTCATGAAATGCGTGCGGAACTCCACGGCGATGGCGTTCAGCTTCTCGAACGCGTGCGTGAGCAGGAGCAGCTTGGCTTCGGTGTTGAGCGGCGTTTTTTGCACGCGCCTGGCGTACCACGTATGGCCGATTTCCAGCCGCCGGTGCGCTTCCTCGACGGCGAAGTAACGCGTCGAACCGACGATCTCGCCGGTTTTCGTATCGATTACCGCGAAGGGGTGCGCGCCGAGCCGGTCGCGCATGTCGAGCGCGGTCTCGATATAGGCGCGCGTCTTGTCGGGCGAGGGCACGAAGGTGTACCAGAGCTTCCACAATTCGCCGTCGCTGGCGGCGGCGGTGAGCGCCTGTTCGTGCTCGAGCGTGAGCGGCACGAGCTTCACGTATTCGCCTTCCAGCGTGACGGGTTCGATCCAGCGGCTCATGTTGCTGTCTTAGCGATGGTTGCGGTTCATGAACAAAAGACGCTCGAACAGTGCGACGTCCTGTTCGTTCTTGAGCAGCGCGCCATGCAGCGGCGGAACGATCTGCTTCTGGTCTTCCGAGCGCAGCGCTTCGGGCGGAATGTCTTCGGCGAGCAGCAGCTTGAGCCAGTCGAGCAGTTCGGACGTGGACGGCTTCTTCTTCAGCCCCGACACCTGGCGCAACTCGAAGAAGCTCTGCATCGCGGCTGCGAGCAGCTCCTGCTTGATGTTCGGAAAGTGCACTTCGACGATCGCCTTCATCGTCTCGGCGTCCGGGAACTTGATGTAGTGGAAGAAGCAGCGGCGCAGGAACGCGTCGGGCAGCTCCTTCTCGTTGTTCGACGTGATGATGACGAGCGGCCGATGCTTCGCCCGCACGAGCTCGCGCGTTTCGTAGACGTAGAACTCCATGCGGTCGAGTTCGCGCAACAGGTCGTTCGGAAATTCGATGTCGGCTTTGTCGATCTCATCGATCAGCAACACGCTTTGCTGGTCCGACTCGAACGCCTGCCACAGCACGCCTTTGACGATGTAATTGCGGATGTCCTTCACGCGTTCGTCGCCGAGTTGCGAGTCGCGCAGGCGCGAGACGGCGTCGTATTCGTAGAGGCCCTGTTGCGCCTTCGTCGTCGATTTGATGTGCCATTGCAGGAGCGGCATCTTGAGCGCTCCCGCGACTTCCTCCGCGAGCATGGTCTTGCCGGTGCCGGGTTCGCCCTTGATGAGCAGCGGCCGCTGCAGCGTCATCGCGGCGTTCACCGCGAGCTTGAGATCGTCGGTTGCGACGTATTGCGATGAGCCTTCGAAACGCATGACGAAGATCCGGTCGGAGAAAAAATCCCAGTATAAGTCAGAAGACCTTTCCGCACTGAGCCCCGCCGGGTATCGTTTGAGCCGCTCCACGGACGGATTCGGCCGTTCGTCCGATGTCGTCGAAAGCGAGCGCGCAGGCGGGTTCATCGCTTGTACAGGGACGAATTGTCGCAGTGAGATCTGCTGCTTTTCAGCCGATTCCCCTTGTCGGCAGGGCTTCTGCGCGGTTCGCGTGTGGACGGAGGGTAGGTCGCGCGGTACAATTAGCGCGATTTTTTTGGCCTGCGTGGCGACAGACCCCGTAGCAGCAAACAGTCCCGAGAAGCTTGTAATGCGCTCGGCGCGGGCCGCGGCCTTGTGAGCGCCGGATTTCCCCTCAAGCCAGGTTAGAAGAGCTATGAACAATTTCGTCGGCAAATGTGCCGTGATTGCAGCGCTGTCGGGTCTCGCCGGCTTCGCGACCCAGGCGTCGGCCGACGTCGTCGGCAACGCGAAGGCCGCAGAGGGCAAGGTCGCGATGTGCATCGGCTGCCACGGCATCCCGGGCTATCGGACTGCGTACCCCGAAGTCTATGAAGTGCCGATGCTGGGCGGCCAGAACGCGCAGTACATCGCCAATGCACTGCATGCCTACAAGAAGGGCGACCGTCATTTCGACACCATGCGCGCCATCGCGACGACGCTGTCGGATCAGGACATCGCCGATATCGCCGCGTACTACGCCGCGCAAACTCCCCAATCGAAGAACAATCCCGACAAGTAATCCGCGCGTGACAACGCAAAGCGACAACGGGTAGGAGAATTCATGAAGCCCTCCAAGGCACTTCACTCAAGCTTCAAGGCAGCAGGCGCGGCAGCGGCGCTGATCGGCATGACGGTGTTCGGCAGCGCGCACGCCGCCGACGTCTCGAACGGCAAGGCGCTTTCCGACAGCCACAACTGCGCGGCCTGTCACGGCCCCGGCCTCAACAAGCCGGTGAGCGGTGAGTATCCGCGTCTCGCGGGTCAGCATGCGACCTACATCTACTGGGCATTGCGCCAGTATCAGATCGGCAACGGCAATCCGAATTTCGGCCGCAACAACGCCATCATGGCGGCTCAGGTTCAGAGCCTGTCGCAGGGCGATCTGAAGGACCTCGCGGCTTACATCGAATCGCTCGACGGCAGTCTCGTGCTGAAGAAGTAAGCCGGGCGCGCGGTTCTCCGCGCGCAGGCGGTCAGGCAAAACACCCCGCGCATGCGGGGTGTTTGTTTTGGTGCATGCGCTCTCGATGCGTCGTTGCTTAGTCGCGCGAAGCACGCCGTTCGATGAGCGCGAGATACGCATCGGTATCGGGCGGCGTGCCCGAGCGCTGCGCTTCCCAGATCACCTGCCCGAGGCAGTCCATGATCGCGTGCTGCGCGTCGTGCGGAGAACCGAGACGCGCGACGAGCCGGTCGTGCGCGCGGCGGATGCCCGGCGGCTGATCGATCGACAGTTGCTCGCTGATCGCGAGATGCATCGACAGATGCAGAAACGGATTGGTCTGGCCGCGATCCGGCGAATAGTCGGCCTCGCGCGCATCCGGGTTGGCGAGCGCGTCGTGATACTCGGGATGCTCGCCGATCCAGTCGGCGGCCATGCTCTCGAGCGGCGTCAGGATCTCGCCGGCGCGCTCCTTGCGCCAGGTTTCGGTAAAGAACTGGCGAACTTCGTCGCGGCTGGGATTGAACATAAGGTATTGATTCGATTGCGGGTTTCTCGACCCGTCATTGTAGATCGCGAAGCCTTCGCCTGCTCATTCGACGGGCGCCGGCGTCTTCGGCCGATATTCGCACAGCGGCTCGATCGCGCAATGCCAGCACTCCGGCACGCGCGCCTTGCACACGTAGCGCCCGTGCAGGATCAGCCAGTGATGCGCGTCCTGCAGAAACTCCTTCGGCGTGAACTTCTCGAGCGCCGTTTCGACCGCGCGCACGTCCTTGCCGGGCGCGAGCCCCGTGCGGTTCGCGACGCGAAAGATATGCGTATCGACGGCGATGGTCGGTTGCCCGAACGCGGTGTTCAGCACGACGTTCGCCGTCTTGCGGCCGACGCCCGGCAGCGCCTCCAGCGCCTCGCGATCATCGGGCACCTCGCCGCCATGCTGGTCGATCAGAATCCGGCACGTCGCGATCACGTTCTTCGCCTTCGTGCGATAGAGCCCGATCGTGCGGATGTATTCCGACACGCCTTCCTCGCCCAGCGCGAGCACCGCGGCCGGCGTGTTGGCGACAGGGAACATCTTGCGCATTGCCTTGTTCACGGAGACATCGGTGGCCTGCGCCGACAGCATCACGGCGATCAGCAGTTCGAACGGCGTCGTGTATTCGAGCTCGGTCGTCGGATGCGGATCGAGGCTCTGCAACGTCTCGTAAATGGCGCGGCGCTTCGTGGCGTTCATGGTTCGTGATCCGTGCTCACGCGGTTTTGTCGTCGTCGGGCTGCGACGCATTCTTGTCTTCCGATTTGCCTTCCGACAACCCGAGCCGGCGACGCCGTTCTTCGGCGGCATCGATCTGCGCCTGCACCGCGGCGCTCACGTGCTCGGTATTCTTCGGGCCCGCGCCCTGCCGCGCCATCTCTTCCTTCTTCTTGCGGGCGCGTTCGAGCGCGGCCTGGATGATCGCGCGTTTCTTCGCTTCGGCGTCGGTATTTGTTTCGTTCGTGGCGGGCTTTTCCGATTGCGCTTCTACATTCGTCTCGGGCGTAGCCTGCGCCGTGCGCGCCGCCTGTCGCGCATTCGCCCGCGCCTCGGCCGCCGCGCGCTCGCGTTCGAGACGCGCCTCGCGTTGCTCGTGGCGCACGCGGGCGGCGTCCGCCTGTTTCTGGCTCCAGGCATCCCAGCCGGTGCGCTCGCCGGTGACGGGGATCATCGCGATGCAGTCGACGGGGCAGGGCGGCACGCACAGATCGCAGCCGGTGCACAGTTCGGCGATGACCGTGTGCATCTGCTTCGCAGCGCCGACGATCGCATCGACCGGACAGGCCTGCATGCACAATGTGCAGCCGATGCACACGTTCTCGTCGATGACGGCGACAGGCCGTGCGCGCTCCACGCCATGCGTTGTATCGAGCGGAATATCGGGCTTGCCGAGAAGCGCCGCGAGCCGCGCGATGCCTTCGGCGCCGCCCGGCGGACACCGGTTGTAATTCGCCTTACCCGCGGCGATGGCTTGCGCGTACGGCCGGCAGGCGGGATAGCCGCACTTGGTGCACTGGGTCTGCGGCAGCAGGTCTTCGATGCGCTCGGCGAGCGTGCTGGAAACGGTTGAAGTCACGAGGGATGACGATGATGCGGGGGACGGGCGCAGCGTGAAAGTCGGGGCATCGCGGCTCGCTTCCGGAATGCGTCGAAACGACTGCTGACACTTCGGCGTCCACGACGACGGCACACTGCTTCTTTCGGCGCGCGTCCCGAATGAATGGGCGCGCGCTCGGCTTAGATCGACATTATCGCCGAAGTCGGCAAGCGGGGTGACCGGAGGCCTTCGATCCCAATTGCCAATGTTCTTCGATGTGCGCATAATCGAAGCGCTTTTCCGTTTGACCGCAGGACGGTGTTTCCCAATAACCCTGGGCAGCGCCCGTTCACGTCATGTACCCCAATGCGGGCCGCGTGACGCTAATCCGGCAACGCGGCTCCCGAATCATGCCACCATGAATCAGCCGAAAATCAAAAGAGATCCTGAAGGCACCCGGCGTCGCATTTTGCTTGCCGCCGCGGAAGAGTTCGCTGCCGGAGGCCTGTTTGGTGCGCGCGTCGATCAGATCGCGCGCCGGGCGGAAACCAATGAACGCATGCTCTATTACTACTTCGGTAGCAAGGAGCAGTTATTCACGGCCGTGCTCGAACACGCGCTCGCCGCGCTGGTCGATGCCGAACGCACGCTCGAGCTCGACGGCGTCGCGCCGATCGAAGCCATGACGCGCCTCGCGCATTTCGTCTGGGATTACTACCGGGATCATCCGGAGCTATTGCGTCTCATCAATAACGAGAATCTGCACGAGGCGCGATATATCAAAGGATCGAACCGGATACGCGAGCTCATTTCGCCGATCGTCACGACGCTCACGGCCATTCTCGATCGCGGCCAAAAAGCCGGATTGTTTCGCCCCGACGTCGATCCGCTCAGGTTCTATGTGACGCTCTCTGGCCTTGGCTATTACATCGTCTCGAATCGCTTCACGCTGGAAGCGACTTTCGGGCTCGATTTCAGCGAGCAGTCTCAACGCGATCAGATCGTGCGCATGAATACAGAATTGCTGCTGGCGTATCTGACACGCCGCTGATAAGCAGCTGTTATCGCGCTTGCGCCGACGGCGCGAATTCGGCCAAGAAAAAACATCGCGCCTCTTGCAAGGCGCGATGTTTTCATTTGCAACGCTGGAATCGGTCCCGGGCGTAACTATGCGGGCACGGCTTCCGTCTTGGGCGTCTTGTCGTGTTCGAGGATGAACTCGCGCAACTGCGGGTAGACCATCGTGCGCCAGCGACGGCCCGAGAAAATGCCGTAGTGGCCAGCTTTCTCGGCGGTGAAATGGCGCTTGTGCTTCGCCGAAAGGCCCGTGCAGAGATCGTGGGCGGCGCGCGTCTGGCCGCTGCCGGAGATGTCGTCGAGCTCGCCCTCGATCGTGAAGAGCGCGGTGTGCTTGATGTCCTGCGGACGCACCATCTCGCCGTTGACTTCCCATGTGCCCTCCGCAAGCCGGAATTCCTGGAACACGACGCGGATTGTCTCCAGGTAGTACTCGGCGGCCATGTCGAGCACGGCGTTGTACTCGTCGTAGAACCGGCGATGCTGCTCGGCGTCGTCATCGTCGCCGCGCAGCAGGTTCTGGTAGAAGTCCCAGTGGGCCGTGAGATGGCGTTCCGGATTCATCGCGACGAATCCCGCGTGTTGCAGGAACCCCGGATAAACCTTGCGTCCCACGCCCGGATAATTCGCCGGCACCGTGTAGATGACGTTGTTCTCGAACCACTCGTAGGAGTGTTCGTTCGCGAGCGAGTTGACCGACGTCGGGCTGCGGCGCGCGTCGATCGGGCCGCCCATCATGGTCATGGTGCGCGGAGTGTCCTCACCACGGCTCGCCATCAGCGAAATGGCGGCAAGCACCGGCACGGTCGGCTGGCACACGGAAATCACGTGCAAGTCCTTCGCGCCGATATGACGGATGAATTCCTGGATGTACTCGACGTAGTCGTCCAGATGGAACGGACCGTTTTCGATCGGCACCATGCGCGCGTCGATCCAGTCGGTGATGTACACCTTGTGGTCCTGGAGCAGCGTCTTGACCGTGTCGCGCAGGAGCGTGGAGTGGTGGCCGGAGAGCGGCGCGCACACCAGCACGATCGGCTCGTTCTTGAGCTTGGTGACGGTTGCGCTGTCGTCGGCGAAGCGCTTGAAGCGCAGCAGACGGCAGAACGGCTTCTCGATCACCGTCTGCTCGACGATCGGAATGTTGTGACCGTCCTTGACGATCTGGTGAAGTTCGAACTCGGGCTTCTCGTAGTCCTTGCCGAGCCGGTACAGCAGTTCGTAACCGGCGGCCAGCCGGCTCGATCCCGGCACATAGGCGAGAGGACTAGCCGGATTGACGAAGGATTTCGACGCGGCCTGAGCCCATGCCGTGAGGGGAGACAGCAAGGCTCGCTGGAATTCGTGAATTTGATAGAGCATGGTTGCCCCGATAACTCCGGTAAAACCCGGTACGCCCGTTGATCCCGGCAAACCTGCTTCCGGCAATGCGCTTCAACGGCATTCGATGATCCCCGGCGGCGCGACGGGCTGTCGCCGCGCGCCGGGGCACTGTCTGTTCCTGCGATGATGCGTTGTTGCCAGATCTGTCTGCGCAATTAACGGCCCAAGGCGACGCGCCTTGAGTCGACGCAAGATTTTCCGCGCATTAAACGTTCTCTTCAACCAACCGGTTAAAAATGCCGGACAAGAAACAACACATTCACCAGCTTATATTTTGTGCGTTGCACCAATATTACCGTTGAATTGATTAATTCGCCAGAAAAAACAGTCCTTTAGGATTTTCCTGTTGCAGCATCGACAGCGGTTTGGGCATCGGCGTCCTCGCGGCTTTCATGGCCATCGTGATCTCCCGAGCCGGTAGGCTGCCCTGTCGCCTTTGCCATTTCCTCTTCGTGCCGCATCAGGTTCATCCCGGTGTGCACCAGCGCCACGTGGGTGAACGCCTGCGGGAAATTGCCGACCATGCGCTTCGCCACGGTGTCGTATTCCTCGGCCAGCAACCCGACATCGTTCGCCAGACCGACCAGGCGCTCGAACATCTGGTGTGCTTCGTCGATCCGGTCCTGCAACGCCAGGTTGTCGACCAGCCAGAAGCTACAAGCCAGAAACGTGCCTTCTCCGGGCGGCAGGCCGTCGGCGACTTCCGTGGTGTGATAGCGCTTCACGAGTCCATCGTGCGTCAATTTCGTCTCGATCGCATGTACGGTTCCGGTCACTCGCGGATCTTTTGGCGGCAAAAATCCGAGCAGAGGAATGAGCAGCAGGCTCGCGTCGAGCGCATCGCTGCCGTAGGCCTGCGTGAAGGAGTTGAGCTTCGGATTCCAGCTCTTCTTCAGCACCTCTGCGCGGATGCGCGCGCGCATTTCGCGCCAATGGTCGATCGGGCCGGGCAGTTCGAACTTCTCCGCCGACTTGATCGCGCGGTCATACGCGACCCACGCCATCACTTTCGAGAACGTGAAGTGTTGCTTGCCGCCACGCACTTCCCAGATGCCTTCGTCGGGTTGTTCCCACACTGTGTCGAGGTGTTGCAGCATGGCGCACTGGATCGACCACGCGGTTTCGTCGCTTTGCAGGCCGCCGACGCGCGCCAGGTGCAGCGCGTTCATCACCTCGCCGTAGACATCGAGCTGCAACTGATCGACCGCGCCATTGCCGATGCGCACCGGCGCCGCGCCCTCGTAACCCGGCAGCCACGGAATCTCCCATTCGGGCAGGCGGCGTTCGCCCGCGATGCCGTACATGATCTGAATCTGCGAAGGCGAGCCCGCCATCACACGGCCTAGCCACGCGCGCCATGCGCGGGCTTCGTCGTAGTACCCGCCGCGCATCATGGCGAGCAGGGTGATGGTCGCGTCGCGCAGCCAGCAGTAGCGGTAGTCCCAGTTGCGCGTGCCGCCGAGCTGCTCCGGCAGCGACGTGGTCGGCGCGGCGACGATGCCGCCCGTCGGTTCGTAAGCGAGCGCCTTCAGCGTGATGAGCGAACGGCGGATCGCGCTCGCCCAGCGGCCTTTGAGTTCGCATTGGCCGGACCATTCGCGCCAGTGATTCTCCGTGCGCGCGAGTTGCGTGTGCGGGTCGGACGCGTGCGGCAGACGCAGGTGCGACTGCGAATAGCAGAGCGAGAAGGGCACGCGCTCGCCCGGCTTGACATCGAAGCACGCGGTCGTGTGCATGTTCTCGCCGACGAGATCGACCGGCGTGCGCAACACCGCGAGATCGGGTCCGGCGATCGCGCGAATGCCGCTGTCGTCGGGCAGGCGGCTGACCCACGGCACGGCCGAGCCGTAGTCGAAGCGCAGCACCAGTTCCATTTTCATGCGCACGGTGCCGCGCCGACCGATGACAATGCGCACCAGTTCCGAATGACCGTTGCGCGAAGGCATGAAGTCGACGAGGGTCACCGCGCCCTGAGAGGTCTCGAAATCGGTTTCGAGGATCAGCGTGTCCTCGCGATAGCGGCGTTTGATGACTGGCGTTTCGCCGTCGGGCATCTCTGGCGCGATAAGCCATCGGCCATGCTCGGGCGCGCCGAGCAGCGCGGCGAAACAGGCGCCCGAGTCGAAACGCGGCCAACAGAGCCAGTCTACGGAACCGTCGCGTGAGATGAGGGCTGCGGTGTGGCCGTCGCCGACCATCGCATAGTCTTCGATCAAAGCTGGCATAAGCGAACTTCTTCCTGCTGGCGGCGCGTTCCGGCAAGGAAGCGCGCCGCGGGTTGTGCAAAAGAAGCGGGGCGCGCTGCACGCCCCGCGCGAAGCGTGGCGCCACGTCTATCGACGTCATGGACACCACGCATGCTTTCTGGCCGCATTCTGCCGCAATCGTTCGATCCGAGCAGGAAACCGGGCCACGCGTGAGCGCGACGCGCAACGGCGGCGCAGCGCACCTTCGCGCCGCCTTGGCGGAAAGGCGCGAACGAACGGCCGATCGCGCCCGATTTGATTCCGTCACGCCGTTGATAAATCATTCGACTGATGTTTAGAATGAAGCTTCGTGAGACGCCGCTGTGCTTCTCCCAAATTCCGCAACACGCGGAAACTCTTTTTCCTTTCAGTTGTCTTTCATGCATGCCCCCGGCAAGCTTCCGGCGGACCATGCAGCGCTTCCCAGTACGTCGTGCGCAGGCCGGTTTCGCCGTCGTTGCCGACCGGTCCCTTGTGATTCATCACGTAGCGTTTCGAGGAACGGAATCCCATGCTCTATCCGTCGAAAGCCGACTGCATCGCCATTCTTTCCGCCGCGAGCGGAGTGTCCGCTGCCGGGCCGCTCCTTGCGCTCGACCACAAACACCTCGGTCTGTCGCGCAATGCGATGGACGCCGCCGCCGCTTTCCTCACGGAGCGCGGCTGCTTCAGCCACTACACCTTCGGCGTCGCCGGGGTTTCGGTCGGCGCGTTGTCGCTGCAAGGACGCCTGCGCCTGGACCAGTTGGCCAACGGCTGACCGTTCCGCAGAGGGCTCGGCCAGTTCGCGTGCCTCCTTTCGTGACGCTTCGCGCCGCGCGCGGATCGACCGCGCGCGAGCGTGCACGCATGGGCGTGCATGGCGTACCGCCATGGAACCGCGCGCGCGAATTTGCGTCACAACGACTGACGCGCGATAGCTCAGGCAACGCTCAGAAATGAGCCGATCCCATGCCGAACAGCCCGATCAGGCCTATCACGATCAGATAGATCGCGACGATGAAATTCAAAAGCCGCGGCATGATCAGAATGAGGATCCCGGCGATCAGCGAGACCAGCGGTCCAAGGCTCAGATGGATAGTCATCGCGGCAACTCCTGTTGTTGGTTCGAATCGTGTCGGTTGACCTGACGTGCAAGGCGCATTGCGGCGGCGGTCGCGTTCTCGCGGACGGCGCACATCTTTGGAGCGGAACTTGCTCCCGCACATCGATGGCCTTGCGATGCTGGCGATTACGCGCGTCGCCCTTGATAACAAGCAGCAAAGAGACGATGAGGAGGTTTCATGCACCCGAGCCATCCCCGCGGCGCGCAGCCGCCGATTCCCGTCTTGCAAGACGCGCGCCCGCCGCGGGTCGGAACCGCGAAACGCGTCGCCTGGGCGAAAGGTCTGGCGCTGGTGCTGTCGCTGGCGGCGGCGCAGGCTTTCGCCCAGACATCGGCCGCGCCTGGCGCGGCGAGCGGCGCGTCCGCCGCGGGCGCGACGGGCGCGGCCAGCGGCGAAGTCTACGACCTGCTCATCGGCACCTACACCGGCGGCGGCAAGAGCGAGGGCATCTATGTCTATCGCTTCGATACGGGCAGTGGCGAGCTGTCGCGCATCGCGTCGGCGCAGACAGTAAATCCGTCGTATCTGGTCGTGAGCAGTGATCGAAATTACGTGTACGCAGTGAACGAATTGCCCGGCGACAACGGTCCGGCGACGCAACGCGGCGGCGTCAGCGCGTTCCGCTTCGATCGCGCGAGCGGCCAGCTGAGCTTCCTCAACCGCGTTTCGTCCGATGGCAACGATCCGTGCTATCTCGCCATTTCGCCGGACGGCAAATATCTGCTCACGGCCAACTACTCGGTCGCGTCGAATCCGGGCGGCAGCTTCGCGGTGTTTCCGCTGGCCTCCGACGGACGCGTCGGCGCCTCGGTGCTGACGGTGCATCATGAAGGCGCCGGGCCGGTGAAAGGGCGGCAGGACAACTCGCACGTCCACTCGACCGTGTTCTCGCCCGATGGCAAATACCTGTTCGCGCAGGATCTCGGCATCGACAAGGTGTTCGCCTACCGCTACACGCCCGATCCGTCCGCGTCGAGCCGCGGCTTGTTCGGCCCGACCGAGGCGCGCTATACGGCCATCAAACCGGGCTCGGGCCCGCGCCATCTGGTTTTCGACGCAAGCGGCAAGCACGCGTATCTGACGACCGAGCTGAACGCGTCAGTGCTCGTTTTCAATTACCGCGACGGCAACCTCACGCAAGCGCAGGCCGTGTCGATGATCGCGCCGGGCTTCCGCGGCAAGATCGGCGGCGGCGCGATTCATCTGTCGCCGGACGGGCGCTTTCTCTATGCGACCAATCGAGGCGACGCGAACGAGCTCGTGCAGTTCGCGATCGATCCGGACAGTGGTCATCTCAGGCTCGTCAAACGCTATCCGACGCTCGGCAAGACGCCGCGCGAATTCGCGATCGATCCGACGGGGCGCTGGCTCATCGTCGGTAATCAGGAAAGCGACAGCGCGTACTTCTTCCGTCGCGATCCGCAGACCGGTGAGCTTGCTTCGGACCCGAAGAAGCTGTCGATCGGCTCGCCGGTCGATTTCAAGTTCGTTTCGCCTTCCTGATGCGCGCGGCGGCGTGATCCGAGGCGGCGACAGCGCCGCGCCCCCAGGCGACACGCGGTCAGAAAGAAATGAAAAAAGCACTGGTCAAGGCGGTCACGGTTTCACTGTTGTGGGCGCCGCTCGCGGCCCGCGCAGGCGACAAGGAGTGCGATTACAAGCGGGACTGGATGTCGTCGGCGTGCGAGCGCGTGATGCGCGTCGTGCACGACGGCACCTGGGATCTCTACGTGACGGGCTACGGCTGGCACATTGACGGCTACAGCAATCGCAGCGAGCTGAATCCGTGGTCGTGGGGCGGCGGCGCGGGCAAGCACTGGACCGATGCGAACGGCAACGAGGACATTCTGTTCGCGTTCGCTTTCTCCGACTCGCATCACAACTTCGAGCCGATCGGCGGCTACGCGCGGCAGTGGTTCACGAATCCGGTGATGGGCGGCCTGCAGGCGGGCGGCGGGTTCTTCGTCGGGTTCACGGCGCGCGCCGATGTCGCGCATTACCTGCCGTTGCCGCTCGCGTTGCCGATCGGCTCGATCCGCTACCGGCGCGCTTCGATCATGGCGACCTTCATTCCGCGTCTGCCGGGCCTGAACGACGGTAACGTCGCGTTTTTCTGGGGGCGTTACGAGTTCTAGTACGATGCATTTCCGCTGCGCCTGTCACATCGAATGAAATTGAAAGGCGTACTGAGGAAATCGAAAGGAAATGGCAGGGAACGCAAGATTGAATACGACTTCCACACTCGGCGCGAACGGGCGCGCCTCGCTTGCGCGCAACGAAGCGGCGCCGCCGGGCTTCATCAGCGCATTCAGCTTCGCGGGCGGCGAAGCGATCCGGCTGACCTGGGACGAAGCGCGCGAGTCGATCGCGGGCACCGGCCCGACGTGGCTGCATCTGTCCGCGAACGACGACGCCGTCGAAGGCTGGCTCGAAGGCGTCACCTCGATGCCCGATGTCGCGCGCGAATTCCTGAACGGCGAGGACAAGCGCCCGCGCGTGCATATTGGCGGCAACTTCATGTATGGCGTGGTCGCGGATCTGGAACTGGTCGCCAAGACGCCCGATGCCGCCGCGCCCGACGCGCGCGAGGCCAATCGCGCGACCGGCGCGCTGCGCTTTTACGTCGACAAGCACCGCATGGTCACCGTGCGCGCGCGGCCGCTGCAGTCGACCGACCGGCTGCGTCACGCGGTGCTCGAAGGCGCGACTTTCCGCGACACCGTCGATCTGTTCGCGGGGCTGATTCGCGCGCTGAACGACACCTTCGCGGATCGCATCGATGAAATCGGCGACTGTCTCGACGACGTCGAGGAAACCGTACTCGAAGGCGGCCATTCCAAATGCCGCTCGACTTTGGGCGAGGCGCGGCGGCGCATCGTGGAGGTGAAGCGCTTCATCGATCCGGAACGCAATGCGCTGACGCAACTCGTGTTGCGCCGGCTCGAATGGGCCGAGCCGCGTTCGATGGAATCGCTCGTGCAGGCGATTCAGGTGCTCAACGGACTGGGCGGAGGCCTCGAAGGCCTCTACGAACGCGCCAAGCTGCTGCAGGACGAGATCGCCGCGGCGCTCGCGGAAGACATGAACCGCAAGCTGCTGTGGCTCGCCATCATGTCCGCGTTGCTGTTGCCCGCCACGCTCGTGACGGGCATCTTCGGCATGAACGTGGCGGGCTTGCCGGGGACGAAGGACCCGGCTGCGTTCTGGATCGTGGTCGGCGTGATGACGGGCTGCGCCGCCATCACGATCTTCCTGCTGCGCCGCCTGCGGCTCTGGTAGGGCAGGGCGCGCGTTATTCGGCGGGGCCGGGTGGCGCGAGCACTTCGCGGTTGCCGTTGCTGCCCATCGGCGAGACGAGGCCCGCCGATTCCATCTGCTCGACGAGCCGCGCCGCGCGGTTATAGCCGATGCGCAATTGCCGCTGCACCGACGAGATCGATGCGCGCCGTGTGCGCACGACGAAGGCCACGGCTTCGTCGTAGAGCGGATCGGCTTCGGCGTCCGGCGAGTCGCCGAAAAGATCGCCCGTCGCGCCGCCTTCGGAAGTCGGCCCGGAGAGAATGCCTTCCTCGTACTCCGGCTCGCCGAACTGCTTCAGATGCTCGACCACGCGATGCACTTCGTCGTCCGCGACGAACGCGCCGTGCACGCGCTGCGGATAGCCGGTGCCGGGCGGCAGGAACAGCATGTCGCCCGCGCCGAGCAGCGATTCCGCGCCCATCTGGTCGAGAATCGTGCGCGAATCGATCTTCGACGACACCTGGAACGCCACGCGCGTCGGAATGTTGGCCTTGATGAGGCCGGTGATCACGTCCACCGAAGGCCGCTGCGTCGCGAGAATCAGGTGGATGCCGGCCGCGCGCGCCTTCTGCGCGAGACGCGCGATCAACTGCTCGATCTGCTTGCCGGCGACCATCATCAGGTCGGCGAGTTCGTCGATGACCACCACGATGAGCGGCAGCGTGGACAGCGGCTCGGGCGCGTCGGGCGTGAGCGAGAACGGGTTCGTCAGCTTCTTGCCGGCGGCTTCGGTGTTGCGGATTTTCTGGTTGAAGCCCTGCAGATTGCGCACGCCCACCGCCGACATCAGCCGATAGCGCTTCTCCATTTCGCCGACGCACCAGTTGAGCGCGTTCGACGCGAGCTTCATGTCGGTGACGACCGGCGCGAGCAGATGCGGAATGCCTTCGTAGACGGAAAGCTCCAGCATCTTCGGGTCGATCATGATGAGGCGCACGTCCTCGGGCTTCGCCTTGTAAAGCAGCGAGAGGATCATCGCGTTGATCGCGACCGACTTGCCCGAGCCCGTCGTGCCCGCGACCAGCATGTGCGGCGCCTTCGCGAGATCCGTCACGACCGGATTGCCGATGATGTCCTTGCCCATTGCGATCGTCAGGTTCGACTTCGAATGGCGGTACACGTCGGCTTCGAGAATCTCGGACAGGCGGATCATCTGGCGCTTCGGGTTCGGCAATTCGAGGCCCATGCAGGTCTTGCCGGGAATCGTCTCGACGACGCGGATCGACGTGAGGCCGAGACCGCGCGACAGATCCTTCATCAGGCCGACGATCTGGCTGCCGCGCACGCCGAGCGCCGGTTCCACTTCGAAGCGCGTGATCACCGGTCCCGCCGATGCGCCGACCACCGTGACCGGCACCTTGAATTCCTGCAGGCGCTGCTCGATCAGCTGGCCGGTTTCGAGGAGGCGTTCCTCCGGGACGGGCTCGACTTCGCCGGATGCGGGTTCGAGCAGATCGAGCGTCGGCAGTTCCACCGCCGATGCGTGCGGCGCGTGGAATTCGAACTCGGTCGGCGCCGAGCCGCGCAGCGCGGCGCGCGAGTCGGCTGGAGCGCAGACCGGAGCCGGTGCGAGCGGCGCGACCGGCGCGCTGCTCGCTACCGGAAAGCGCACGATGTTCGACGGCGGGGCGAGTTCATCGACTGCCGCCTGGGGTTCGGCGACGGGTTCTGCTTCGTTTTCTTGCGTTTCGAGTTCGGTTTCCTGCTCATCGACGATAGCGGGAAGCGGCGGGGCAGGGGGCTGGTTCGCGTGCTCGCGTGCCGCGATGGCGTCGAGCCACGGCGGGATCTGCGTGAGGTCGCGGACGTTCCGGGGAGCTTGCGGCGCCGAAGTCGCGGACGTGCTCGACACGGGCAGCGGCGGTTCGGACGGCATCGCGATGCGCGGCGTCGGCGCGACTTCGGGTTCTTCGAAAATTTCGGGTTTCTGCGCGGCTTCTACAGGCGCGGAGTCGGCCGGCTTTGCTTCGTCGCTTGTTGCCGGCGCGAGCGGCTCGATCGGCTTGATCGTCGCGGGTACGGCCGGCGCGGCCGGCGCGATGGCCGAAAGCGTCGCGCCGAATTGCGGCATCGCGAAGAGCGGCGGCGGTTCGACAAGCGCGGGCGCGATGGTGTGCGCATCGATCACCGGCGCTTCGATGCGTTCGTCGCGTTCGTTGATCACGGGCTCGTCTGCCGCAGACGCTGGAACCGACGGCTCCGATTGCTGAACTATCGGCTCGGGTGTCGCGTACGTCGGCTCGACTTCTACGACCGCCTCGATGATCGGCGAAGCATCAGCTTCAACAATCGGCGATGGCGTCGGCGATGGCGCCACCGCCACATCCGGCTGCGCCGATTTCGCCATAGCCACGTGTCCGCGCGCGAGACTGGCGCCCGCGAGCGAGGTCCACAGCGCCGTCTTCTCCTCGATGGAGCGCAGTGTCGCCTGAATCGATTCGGGCGCGGGCGGCGGCGTGGGCGGTCCGGGCGGCGTGGCCGGACGCGAGAATGCCGGTGCCGCGAGCGGCGCCGGCGCGAACTCGCGGGCGGCGCTGTTCACGGCCGGTCGCACCGGAGGACGCCGCACGATGCCCGGAGGCGTCTGTGGCGACGTCGGCCGGCCCACGGTCCGTGCGCCGGTTGCGCCGATCGCGCCCGTCGCGACGGATGCAGTGGTGCTCGCGACTCCGGTCGCGCGTGACGCCGGCATCGAGGTCGCCGAACTGCGCGGGCGCTCGGCGCGCGGTTCGGCCATAGGCGCTTTGCGCGCCGGCGGCACGGTCGGCTCGACGGCTACCGACGCGCGCAACCCCGACCCCGACGGCGTGAACGCCGACGCCTGGCGTGGCGGAAAATGCGCACGGTTATCGCGCGCCGCGGTGTCGAAACCCGGATTCAGCCAACCTGCGGGGGGGACGGGCTCGGTCTGCGTGACCGGCGGCGCGACGCCCGCTGCCTCGTAAGCGGGGCGCTTGGCATATGCCTCGGCGGTGGCCACAGCGTCTGCGCCGGCGGCAGCCGCACGGCTTGCATTGCCTTTGCTTACCGATGGCGGGCGCCACACGGTCGGACGCTGGTAGCGGCTGCTGCGAGGGCCGGCCGGCAGCCCGAGCGTCGGCTCGTCGGGCAGGCTGCGCGAAGGCGGCGCGTCGCCACGCTCGTTGCGCTCGCTGCGCAATCCGCGTTCACCGCTGTCACGCGCGGCGCTCGCGCGCGCCCGCCGCTCGAACCAGCCGGCCAACCTGTCACGCGATTTCTCGCGCCTTTCCTTCGCCGGCCGCGGCTCGGTATCGCGTTGGCGTTCGCGCGGCGTGATCCAGCTTTGCGGCAGGCCGAAGCCGAATGCCTCGTCAGCCCAGGCGAGCACCGAACGCCAGCTGAATTCGATCAGCCACGGCAGAAAGACCGCGAGCACGAGCGCCGCGATTACGCCCGCCCCGGACGGATGTGCAAGTCCGCTCAACGCGCCGGCGAGCGCGCGCCCGCAGAGATTGATGTTCGCTTGCGTTTCGAACGAGCCCGCGAGCGCGCCCTCGAGCGTGCTGCTCGCGAGCAGCACGGCGAGAAAGCCGAGCCAGAGGCGGATCGTGCCGGGGCCGCGCAGGCCATCGCCGCCCGGCAGCACCAGCTTGACGATGCGCCAGATGAGCGGAAGGAACCATACGACCGATGCACCGAACCAGCCGAGAACTACCATGTGCATGCTTGAGAGTGAACCAATGTTGGGTGAAACGAATGAGACTGCGGCCCGGCCGCGCCAATGGGTTTCCCGATTGGTCTTTTCTGTGCGTCTTTCGGCCGGGCAGTTCGATCGGAGAGTTTAACGGCTGCGGCGCGCCCGCGACGCGTATGCCGCAACTACGCAACACCGCGCATGTTCGCGACGCGCGACGTATTCGCGCACGCCGCCGTGCTTACTTGCCGCGCGGCGCAAAGGTGAGCACCTGACCGTTTTCGAGCGTCAGTTGCAGCGCCTGTGGCGGGTTCATCTGCACGCCGCTTTTAGCGACGTGCGCCAGTCCGTCGAGATACGGCTGCTCCAGCGCCGCGCCCGCGCCGGACACGCACGCCATGCGCGTACCGGCGAGCGGACCGAAGTTCAGCTTGCCGTCTTTCAGTTCGTACGCGCCCGTGAAACGGTTGCAGCCCGAATAGCCGCTTGCCCGGCGACGACCGCTCGCGGTCGAGAAATCCAGCGTCAGCGGCTGCGCGCCGTCCTGGCCTGCTTGCGGCAGCGCGCGCGGCTGGCCGTTCGCATCGGTCCAGCTCGCGAGTTGCCATTGCGTGTCGTCGAGCAGTTGGGTGGCTGCGGGATTGTACGGATCGGTGGGCGGCGCGCTCGCGTCGGAGTGCTTCGGCATCGCGCATCCGGCGATGAGGCTGGTCGCGACGAGCACAGTGCAAGCAAGCACGCCCGCGCGCGAGACCGGCGAAGACATCTGCGGGCGACGCGACAGGAAACGTGACGATGAGCGTGGAGCGTGCGTTGCGCTCGCGCGATGGAAGTGCGTTGGCATCGATGATCCTGAAGCTGGCGAAACCGTAAGCGTATCGCACTCGTCCAACCATTTGTCTAGCTCTGGCGTGCAACAAAATGCACGCCGACGTTGCCGCGGGGCCGGTTTCGATCGGCTTCGCGCAGGGAATTCCGCTGCCCGATCGCGTGTCAATACCGCTTGTGACGACGCTGTATGGCCGCTGGTGCTGCGTGTTAGGATCGCGCCCAAACATCGCACCCGATGCCGCCTCATCACACGACTTTCGTCCGGAGCACTCATGCAAGTTGATCCACTTCGCGCGCCCGCCGCGCGCATCGGCACGCCGCTTTCGTCCGGCGCCACGCGCGTCATGCTGCTCGGCGCCGGCGAGCTCGGCAAGGAAGTGATCATCGCGCTGCAGCGTCTCGGCGTCGAAGTGATCGCCGTGGACCGCTACGCGAACGCGCCGGGGCATCAGGTCGCGCATCGCGCGCACGTGATCGACATGACCGACGCCGCCGCGCTCAAGGCGCTCGTCGAGCAGGAGCGGCCGCATCTGATCGTGCCGGAAATCGAAGCGATCGCAACCGACGCGCTCGCCGACATCGAAGCGTCCGGCCTCGCCACGGTCATCCCGACGGCGCGCGCCACGCAGCTTACGATGAACCGCGAGGGCATCCGGCGCCTGGCCGCCGAGGAGCTCGGCCTGCCGACTTCGCCGTACGCGTTCGCGCAATCGCTCGACGAGATGAGGGCCGCGATCGCGAAGATCGGCTTTCCGTGCGTCGTGAAACCGGTGATGTCGTCGTCGGGCAAAGGGCAATCGGTCCTGAAGAGCGACGCCGATATCGAGCCCGCCTGGAACTACGCGATGGCGGGCGGCCGCGTGAATCACGGGCGCGTGATCGTCGAGGGTTTCATCGATTTCGACTATGAAATCACGCAGCTCACCGTGCGCGCGGCGGACCCGGCGAGCGGCGCGACGCAGACGTATTTCTGCGAGCCGATCGGCCACTTGCAGATGGCGGGCGATTACGTCGAATCCTGGCAGCCGCAGGCGATGAGCCCCGCGGCGCTGGAAAAATCGCGCGATGTCGCAGCGAAAGTAGTGACGGCGCTGGGCGGGCGCGGGCTCTTCGGCGTCGAGCTGTTCGTGCGCGGCGACGATGTCTGGTTCTCGGAAGTGAGTCCGCGTCCGCATGACACCGGTCTCGTCACGCTCGCGACGCAGCGCTTCTCCGAATTCGAGCTGCACGCGCGCGCGATCCTCGGCCTGCCGGTCGATCCTTCTTTGCGCACGCCGGGCGCGTCCGCCGTGATCTATGGCGGATTGGACGAGGCGGGCATTGCGTTCGAAGGCGTCGCCGAAGCGCTTGCCGTGCCGGGCGCCGATCTGCGTCTGTTCGGAAAGCCGGAGAGCTTCGTGAAGCGCCGCATGGGCGTCGCGCTGGCAAGCGGCGCCGACACCGGCGAGGCGCGTGAGCGCGCGAAGCTGGCGGCGTCGAAGGTAAGGCCGGTTTCGGCCAGTTGAGCGGCGCTGCGGCGTCGGCGGGAGCGAGCAACGTGAAATGGAAAGTGCTGGCCGCGTTCGTCGTGGCTTCTCTGGGTCTCTCGGGCTGTGGCCTCGCGGCCGCGCCGTGCCGGATCGCGTCGGCGGGGCTCAAGATCGTGCCGGTCGTCGGCCACGTCGCGGCCGCGCCCACCGACGCGTGCGCGGACGTCATCGATCCCTGATCCATCCGGAAACCGTGCCACCCGCATCCCGTTCAACCAACAAGCGAACCGAACGATGAAGAAACTTCTTGCCCTCACAGCGGCGTCGCTCGTCGCCCAGGCCGCAACCGCGATGCCGCTCACCGTGCCGCAGATCCAGACCGCATCGACGCAGACGACGCGTTATGACTGCAAGGACGGCAAGAGCGTGTCGGTGCAATACACCAACACGCGCAACCGTCAGAGTTTCGCGGCGCTGACCGTCGACGGGCGCAAACTGCTGTTCGTCAACGTGATCGCGGGTTCCGGCGCGAAATATGTGGCGGATCAGTACACATGGTGGACCAAGGGCCCGCAGGCCAATCTCTACGATGAAATGGCCGCGAAGGATGCCCCGCCGCTGCTCGCCGATTGCGAGGCGCGCAAGAAGTAGCGCGGGAAGCGGCGGGCGCGGTGGCGCGCCGCCGGAGCGCTCGCCCGCGCGGTGCTACAATGCACGGCTTTACGGCCTCGAAATCCGCGGCCACGAAGAATCACGAACTTTGCGGCGTCGCCGTCCGATGCCGACCTGAGCGCAAGCATTCGCCAGCGGCGCGGTCAGCGGTCATGACCGCGAGCGAGCCGCCGGACCAGATTAGAGCGTTGTCGCCTGTCTTGAAGGCGTCATCGAAGCGGTGTTCCATCGGAACGCCGGCTCGCGTGAAAGGAAACGGGCGGAAAACGGGCGACCCGGGCTCGCCCGATCTGGCAAAAACGAGCCGTAATGCCCGGCATCACGCGCCCGCGCGCGCCAACTGCGCCGCGAGCGCCACGAAACACATCCGCGTAAGCGACCGGTCGCACCCGATCGACCGTATCCCGACCGATTTCTTACGCGCCGCGTCAAGCGGCACTTTAGCGAAAGCCAATATATTCACCATGTCCGATTCCGTCGCCACGAACCCGTCCACCGCACAGGCCGCCGAGCCGACGTTCGACCAGTTCGGTTTGTCCGCCGACATCCTGAAAGCGGTGCGCGAGTCCGGCTACACCACGCCCACGCCGATCCAGGCGCAGGCCATTCCGGTCGTGCTCGCCGGCCGTGACGTCATGGGCGCCGCGCAGACCGGCACCGGCAAGACCGCCAGCTTCTCGCTGCCGATCATCCAGCGCCTGCTGCCTTCCGCCAACACGAGCGCTTCGCCCGCGCGGCATCCGGTGCGCGCGCTGATGCTCACGCCCACGCGCGAACTCGCCGACCAGGTCGCCGCCAACGTGCAGACCTACTCCAAGCACACGCCGCTGCGCAGCACGGTGGTGTTCGGTGGCGTCGACATGAATCCGCAGTCGGATGCGCTGCGCCGTGGCGTCGAAATCCTGATCGCGACGCCTGGCCGTCTGCTCGACCACGTCCAGCAGAAGACGGTCAATCTCGGTCAGGTGCAGATGCTCGTGCTGGACGAAGCCGACCGCATGCTGGACATGGGCTTCCTGCCCGATTTGCAGCGCATCCTGAATCTGCTGCCGAAGGAGCGTCAGACGCTGCTGTTCTCCGCGACGTTCTCGGCCGAAATCAAGAAACTGGCGTCCACTTACCTGCGCAATCCGCAGACGATCGAAGTGGCGCGCAGCAATTCGACCAACGCCAACGTGCGCCAGATCGTGTACGAGGTGCACGAAAGCGACAAATCCGGCGCGGTGGCCCAACTGATCCGCGAGCGCGAGCTGAAGCAGGTGATCGTCTTCTGCAACAGCAAGATCGGCGCGAGCCGGCTGGCGCGCGTGCTGGAGAAGGACGGGATCGTCGCGACGGCGATTCACGGCGACCGTTCGCAGAGTGAGCGCATGCAGGCGCTCGACGCGTTCAAGCGCGGCGAAATCGAGGCGCTCGTCGCCACCGATGTCGCGGCGCGTGGTCTCGATATCGCGGAGCTGCCGGCCGTCATCAACTTCGATCTGCCGTTCAATGCGGAAGATTACGTGCACCGCATCGGCCGCACGGGGCGCGCGGGCGCGTCCGGCGACGCGCTGTCGCTGTGCAGCGCGAACGAGCGCAAGCAGCTCGCCGACATCGAAAAGCTGATCAAGCGCCCGCTCGAAGTCGAGCCGCTCGAAGTGACCACGCGCGCACGCCGTGACGGTTCCAGCGGTGGTTCGGGCCCGCGCCGCGACGAGCGCTTCGGCCGTCCGGAGCGCGGCGAGCATCGGCATGTGTCGCGCGATGAAGCCGGTTCGCGCCGCCGCACGACGGGTACGCACGATCGTCCGCGCGGTCGTCAGCAGCCCATCGACGAGTTTTTCCTGAAGCCTTACGAACCGTCGCCCTCCGCGATGAAGCGTCAGGAGGAAACAGCCGAACCCGAGCGCAAGAGCGCGCCGAAGCAGCCGCTCGCCGCGTTGCTGGGTGGCTTGGGAATGCCGCGCAAGTCGTCTTGATTCCTGCTGAAGCGAAGCGCGCGTAAAAAAAGGCAGCCCGCGTGGCTGCCTTTTTGCTTTTTCAGCGCCCGAAGCGCGCGGCCCAGGCGGCGGTCGCCGCGCTGTAGAACGCATCGAGCGATGCGGCCGATACGTCGATGCCCAGATGCAGCGCAGCTTCGACGAGCGCATCGAGCGGCGCTTCGCGATTGAGCGGCGCCGCGCCCGTCTGCTTGCTCAGCTTTTCGCCGATGTCGTTGTTGACCACCGGTACGTGCAGATAAGCCGGCGTCGGCACGCCGAGGCACTGTTGCAGGTAGATTTGCCGCGCGGTCGAATCGAGCAGGTCGGCGCCGCGCACGACGTGAGTGATATCGGCTGCGGCGTCGTCGACGACGACCGCGAGCTGATAGGCCCACAGGCCATCCGCGCGCTTCAGCGCGAAATCGCCGACTTCGGTCGCGAGATCCTGCGTCTGCGGCCCTTGGCAGCGATCGACGAACGTGAGACGCGCCGCGTCGCCATCAGGTACGCGCAGGCGCCACGCGCGGGCGGGCTTGCCATGCAGGCCGTTTCGGCACGTTCCCGGATACGCCAGCGTCGCGTGACGCGCGTGGACGTGTACGAGCGAATCGGCGATTTCACGCCGCGTGCAGCCGCACGGATAGACGAAGCCCGCCGCCTGCAATCGCTCGAACGCCGCCGCGTAAGCCGCGCCGCGCTCGCTTTGCCACACCGGCGCTTCGTCCGGATGCATGCCGAAATGCGCGAGCGTCGCGAGAATTTCGTCGGCGGCGTCGGGCACGGTGCGCGGCGCATCGACATCCTCGATACGCACGAGCCAGCTTCCGCCACGTGCGCGCGCATCGAGAAAGCTCGCGAGCGCGCTGACGAGCGAGCCCGCATGCAGCGGACCGGTGGGCGAGGGCGCGAAGCGGCCGCGATAGGTCATCGAAAAGGCTTATGCCGCCTGGCTGACCCTGGAGGCTTCCGGATGGCAGGCCGGGCACGTTTCGCCCGCCTTGTAGAACGGCGACCGCTGATCTTCCTCCGATACCACCGCGCGACAGCCGAAACATTGCGCGGTCGCCGTTGGCTGCAGGTTCGGATCGAGCGCCGTGCGGTAATCGAACACGAAACATTCGCCCGTGTAATGCGCGCCGCCCACTTCCTCGAAGTACTTGAGAATGCCGCCCTCGAGCTGATAAACGTGCTCGATCCCCACTTCCTTCATGTGGATTGCAGCCTTTTCGCACCGAATTCCGCCCGTGCAGAACGACACGACCGTCTTGCCTTCGAGATCGGCACGATTCTGTTCGATCACCTCGGGAAACTCGCTGAACTTCGTGATGCGGTAATCGAGCGCGTTGTCGAACGTGCCGACATCGACTTCGAACGCATTGCGTGTGTCGAGCATGACGACCGGACGCCCCGCGTCGTCGTGGCCGCGGTCGAGCCAGGCTTTCAGCGTGGGGGCGTCGACGGCGGGCGCGCGGCCGAGCTCGGGCTTGATCGCGGGCTTCTTCATCGTGATGATTTCGCGCTTGAGCTTCACCAGCATGCGGCGGAACGGCTGCTTCGCGGAGAGGCTTTCCTTGAATTGCAGATCGGCGAAACGGCCGCCGAACAGCGCGTCCGAACGGATGTAATCGATGAATTCGCGGACTTCGGCAATCGGCCCCGCGATGAAAAGATTGATGCCTTCCGGCGCCAGCAGAATCGTGCCCTTGAGTCCGAGCGCGTTGCAGCGTTCGGTGACGAGCGACCGCCACGCGGGGCCGTCCTCGATGGTGACGAATTTGTAGGCGGAGAGGTTCAGGATGCTCATGATCGGACGACGCTGGATACGGCTGTAACGGGTAAAAAATGCGCGCAAGGATTCCGCGCAAAAACCGTATTATCCCGCAAATGGCGCGCGCCTTCGCCGGATTGTCCGCGGCGCGTCGCGCGCGCTTGAGCCTGCGCAATTCTGGCGCTCCGCGAAGGCCTTGTCCGATCGGCCAGCACGCGTTCCGGGCCCGTTTTTCGGCAGGGCCCGCATGTACAATACCGCCATGTCAGATCCCCGCTTCGTTCATCTCCGCGTCCACTCCGAATTCTCGATCGCCGACGGCATCGTGCGGCTGGACGACGTCGTCGCCGCTGCCGCGAAAGACGGTCAGGGCGCGCTCGCGCTCACCGATCTCGGCAACGCATTCGGTCTCGTGCGCTTCTACAAGGAAGCGCGTGGCAAGGGCGTGAAGCCCATCGCCGGTTGCGACGTCTGGATCACCAATCCCGACGACCGCGACAAGCCCTCGCGTCTCCTGCTGCTCGTGCGCGACAAACGGGGCTATCTGAACCTTTGCGAATTGCTGAGCCGCGCGTGGTTGACGAACCAGTATCGCGGCCGCGCCGAAGTCTTGGTCGAGTGGCTCGAAGAGGGTCTCGCCGAAGGGCTGCTGGCGCTGTCGGGCGCGCAGACGGGCGATATCGGCATGGCGTTCGCGGCGGGCAACACGGCGAGCGCGCAGCGCAATGCCGAGCGCTGGGCGAAGCTCTTTCCGAACGCGTTCTATATCGAATTGCAGCGCGCGGGCCAGCCGGGCGAGCAGGCCTACATTCAGGAAGCCGTCAAGCTCGCGGCGAAGCTCAAACTGCCGGTGGTCGCCACGCACCCGATGCAGTTCATGACGCCGGATGACTTCACCGCGCACGAAGCGCGCGTTTGCATTTCCGAGGGCGACATTCTGGCCAATCCGCGCCGCCAGAAGCGCTTTACGCAAGACCAGTTTTTCCGCACGCAGGACGAGATGTGCGCGCTGTTCACGGACATTCCTTCCGCGCTGGCGAACACCGTCGAGATCGCGAGGCGCTGCAATCTGACGCTCGAACTCGGCAAGCCGAAGCTGCCGCTGTTCCCGACACCCGACGGCATGTCGCTCGACGACTACCTCGTGCAGCTGTCGAAGGAAGGGCTCGAAGTCCGCCTGCAACAGCTTTATCCGGACGAAACCGAACGCGACGCGCAGCGCGAGACGTACTACGCGCGCCTCGATTTCGAGTGCGGCACGATCATCAAGATGGGCTTTCCGGGCTACTTCCTGATCGTCGCCGACTTCATCATGTGGGCGAAGAACAATGGCGTGCCGGTCGGTCCGGGCCGGGGTTCGGGCGCGGGTTCGCTGGTCGCGTACGCGCTCGGCATCACCGATCTCGACCCGCTGCGCTACAACCTGCTGTTCGAGCGCTTCCTGAACCCGGAACGCGTTTCGATGCCCGACTTCGATATCGACTTCTGTCAGGAAGGGCGCGACCGCGTCATTCAGTACGTGAAGGGCAAGTACGGCGCGGACGCGGTCTCGCAGATCGCGACCTTCGGCACGATGGCGGCAAAGGCCGCGGTGCGCGACATCGGCCGCGTGCTCGATCTCGGCTACATGTTCACAGACGGCATTGCCAAGCTGATTCCGTTCAAGCCGGGCAAGCACGTCACCATCGCGGATGCGATGAAGGAAGAGCCCGCGCTTCAGGAACGCTTCGATTCCGAAGACGAAGTGCATCAGTTGCTCGAACTCGCGCAACGTGTGGAAGGGTTGACGCGTAACGTCGGCATGCACGCGGGCGGCGTGCTGATCGCGCCGGGCAAGCTCACGGATTTTTGTCCGCTCTACACGCAGGGCGAAGACGGCGGCGTCGTCAGCCAGTACGACAAGGACGACGTCGAAGCCGTCGGCCTCGTGAAGTTCGACTTTCTGGGCCTGACCACACTCACGATTCTTGATTGGGCCGAGCGCTATATCCGCCGACTCGATCCGTCGAAGAAAGACTGGAACCTCGCGCAGGTTCCGCTCGACGATCCGGCGTCGTTCTCGATTCTGAAGAAGGCGAACACCGTCGCCGTGTTCCAGCTGGAAAGCCGCGGCATGCAGGGCATGCTGAAGGACGCGCAGCCGGACCGCTTCGAGGACATCATCGCGCTGGTGGCGTTGTATCGGCCGGGCCCGATGGACCTGATTCCGAGCTTCTGCGCGCGTAAGCACGGCCGCGAGATCGTGGAATTTCCGGATCCGCGCGTCGAACCCGTTCTGAAAGAGACCTACGGCATCATGGTCTATCAGGAGCAGGTGATGCAGATGGCGCAGATCATCGGTGGCTACTCGCTCGGCGGCGCGGACTTGCTGCGTCGCGCGATGGGCAAGAAGAAGCCCGAGGAAATGGCGCAGCATCGCGAGCTGTTCGCGGACGGCGCGGCAAAGAACGGCCTCACGCGCGAGAAGTCCGACGAAATTTTCGACCTTATGGAGAAGTTCGCGGGCTATGGCTTCAACAAGTCGCACGCGGCGGCCTACGCGCTGCTCGCGTATTACACCGCGTGGCTGAAGGCGCATCATCCGGCGGAATTCATGGCGGCCAACATGTCGCTCGCCATGGACGACACCGACAAGGTCAAGATTCTCTTCGAGGATTGCGCGACCAACGGTCTCGCGGTGCTGCCGCCGGATATCAACCAGTCGGCGTATCGCTTCGAGCCGGTCGCGGAAGCCGACGGTTCGCGCTCGAAGACCATTCGCTATGGCCTCGGCGCGGTGAAGGGCAGCGGGCAGAACGCCATCGAGGAAATTCTGCGCGCGCGCGAAGACGGCAAGTTCACCGATCTGTTCGATTTCTGCGAGCGCATCGACCGGCGCGTGGTCAATCGGCGCACGGTGGAAGCGCTCATCCGCTCGGGCGCGTTCGACACGATCCACGCGAATCGCGCGCAACTGCTCGCGTCCGTGCCAATGGCGATGGAAGCCGCCGATCAGGCCGCCGCCAACGCCATGCAGGCTGGTCTGTTCGACATGGGCGACGCGCCGCTCGCGAAGCACGAATACGTCGACGAACCCGAGTGGTCCGACAAGAAGCGCCTGCAGGAAGAAAAGACCGCGCTCGGCTTCTATCTGTCCGGCCATCTTTTCGATGCCTACAAGGGCGAAGTGCGCCGTTTCGTGCGCCAGAAGATTGGCGAATTGAAGGAAGGGCGCGACAAGCTCGTGGCGGGCGTCATTTCCGCGATGCGCACGCAGATGACCCAGCGCGGCAAGATGCTGATCGTCAATCTCGACGACGGCAGCGGCCAGTGCGAAGTCACCGTGTTCAACGAACAGTTCGAAGCGAACAAGGCGCTGTTCAAGGAAGACGAGCTGCTCGTCGTGCAGGGGCAGGCGCGCAACGACGCGTTCACGGGCGGCATCCGCTTCACCGTCGATACCGCGATGGACCTCGAACGCGCGCGCAGCCGCTACGCGCAATCGGTGAAAGTCGAGATGAATGGCAACGCCGACGCGGGGCGTTTGCGCCGCGTGCTCGAAGCGCATGCGGCGGGTGCTCAGAGCGAGCCGCCGCCGGCGCCGGTTCGCGACAACGGACGAAACGGCCGCGAACGTCAGAGCGCGCCGATCCCCAACGGCCTGAACGTGAGCATCGTCTATCGGAGCGAACACGCGGAAGGCGAGGTGCGGCTGGGGGACGCCTGGCGCGTCAAGCCGACCGACGATCTCATCACGGCGCTGCGTGGCGAATTCGCGGGCAGCGCGATCGAAATCGTCTACTGATGCGCATCGGTATTTCGGCGAATGCGCTGAAGCACTCGGGCGGCCTCGAACGTTACGCGATGGACCTCGTGCGCGGTTTCGCGCACGCGGGCGCGGGCGGCGAGCGCAAGCCCGCGTTCTTCGCGCGCAAAATCGATTCTTCCTTGCCGGAAAGCCGCCTCGTCGAGCCGTATCGCATCAATGTTTCGTTTCTGCCGGGCAAGTTGCGCGATGCGTATTTCTCGTGGGCGCTGAAGCGCGCGCGAAAAAAGGCGAAGGTCGATGTGCTGATCGGCTGCAATCGCGTGGAAGGCTCGGAGATCGCCATTTGCGGCGGCACGCATATCGGTTTTCTGCGCACGACGGGCCGGCGCGAGAAGGGTTCGGACACGCGGCAGATCGCGCTTGAGCGCCGTCAATACGCGCAAGCCGACGTCATCGTCGCGCATTCGGACATGATGCGCGACGAGCTTCGCTCGCTGTATCAAATCGATTCCGCGAAGATCCGCGTGCTGTATCCGCCGGTCGACGTCGCGCGGTTCGCCCCGGTCGATGCAGCGCAGCGCGTGCGTCTGCGCGAGCAGTTCGGCTTCAAACCCGACGAAATCGTGCTGCTGTTTCCATCGAGCAGCCATGAGCGCAAAGGCCTGCCTCTGATCGAAAGGGCGCTTGCCGGCATGAACGTGGTGATCGCGGTCGCGGGGCGCGCGCCGGAGAAAACGGCGGCGAACGTTCGCTATATCGGCTACGCGAAGAACATCGAGGACGCATACCGCGCGGCGGATTTCACGATTCTCGCGTCGAGCTACGAGCCGTTCGGGCTGGTCGGCGTCGAATCGGTGATGTGCGGCACGCCGGTCATCTTCCCGACGAGCATCGGCTGCTGCGATGCGATCGCCGATCACGCGAAGCACGTCTTCCAGCCCGGCGACGCCGCGGATCTGCGCCGCGTCGTGGAACAAGCCGTCGAAACGCGGCGTGAACGCGCCCAAGTTTCGGCCGATGCGATCCTCTACGACACGAGCATCGACGCGCATGTCCGCGCGCTGCTCGATCTCGCGCGCGACATCCTCGCGCGGCGCTGAAACGCTTCAGCGCGGCTCGTTCAGATGCGCGAGCTTCAGGAAGCGGTAATACACCGTCTGCGCGTTAAACACCGCGATCATGAAGCCGGCGCGGCCATCCAGGAAGCCGCGCCGCAATACGTAAGTTCGCACGAAAGCCCACGCGCCGCGTGCGAGCGCGGTGCCGAAGCTGCCGCGCTTGCCCGCCGCATGTCGCTGGCGCGCGCCGGCTGTCGAGTAGGCGTCGAGCTTTCGCAACACCGCTTCGAAATCCTCGTAGGAGTAGTGCATGAGCTTGCCGGAGAGGCGCACGACCGGCTTCGCCGTCGACAGCACGAGCCGCTCGTGCACGAGATCGGGCGAAAAGCGCGCAGTGCCGCGCCTGAAAAGCCGCGGAATCCAGTCCGGATACCAGCCGCTGTGCTGCACCCACACGCCGCAGAAGCTCGACAGCCGGTCGACCGCGTAGACATCCGCCTGCGGGTCGGTGATCGCGGCGCGGATCGAATCGGCGAGTTCGGGCGACACGATCTCGTCGGCGTCGATCGAGAGCACCCAGTCGGTCGCGAGCGCGTCGAGCGCGCGGTTTTTCTGCGGGCCGAAGCCGGGCCAGTCGCGCGCCTCGATCACGCGCGCTCGATGCTTCTCGGCGATGCCCACGGTCGCGTCGGTGCTGCCGCCATCGACCACGACGATTTCGTCGGCGAAAGAGACGGCCTCGAGGCACTGCGCGAGCCGCGCTGCGGCGTTGTGGGTGATGATGGCGATGCCAAGCGTGGGGCGGGGCATGAGGGGTCGATCGGGCTTGCGTGTTGGTATAATCCACGCCTGAAGATACCGGTTCGGCGTGCTCAAGTTGGCTTGAACCACGCGCGGACCCGGGCGTAAAAAGAGGCCGCTGGCCTCTTTTTGTTGTCAGGGCGGGCGCAGCCCGATAGTGTGCACTACGGGCGCGCGAAGCAAAAGATCGATCGCGGCAACATCGGTTTCCATCAAATCCGGCATCAAGGATCGAATTTTCATTTCCCGAGCCGCATCGACACTTATGAGAACAGCGCGGCCAGACGAACTCCACCCGGGCACGGGAGCGCGCGGCGAGACGCCGGCGCGCCGCCATCGATCGACCCTTGACATTGCGCGCGCATGCCGAGCGTGAGTAATCCTGTTCTGAATCTATGAGCCGACTCTCCGGGCGCATACGCATCATTGCCCGAGCGCTACCCAAGCTTGCGTTGAAGGCGTTCCGCCGGCGGCCGTCCGAGGTGTCGAGCGTCCTGATCGCGCATCATCTGCTGCTCGGCGACACGCTGCTGCTCACGCCGCTCCTCGCGAAACTGCGCTTCCGCTATCCGAACGCGCGCATCGCGCTCACTTGTCCGAAGCCCATCGTGCCGCTCTACGCGGGGCGTCCCTATGGCGCCGTCGCGCTGCCCTTCGATCCGCGCGATCACCGGAGCGTCGTGGCCGTGCTGAAATCCGGTCCGTACGATCTGGGCATCGTCGCGGGGGACAATCGTCACGCCTGGCTCGCCATTGCCGCGAAATGCCGCTGGATCGTCGGTCACGGCGGCGATACGCCCGCCTGGAAGAACTTGCCACTCGACGAATCGCATCCGTATCCGCCCGAGCCCGCAGCATGGGCCGACATCGCCGCGACGCTGATCGACGGGCCGCCGCCGCGCCGCTATCGCACCGACGACTGGCCCACGCCCGCGAACACGCTCGCTCCTGCGGACGCGGCGCTGCTCGCGCAGCCTTACGTCGTGCTGCATCCGGGAGCGAGCACCTCGGTCAAGCGCTGGCCGCACGAGCGCTGGCGCGCGCTCGCCGAATGGGTCGAAGCGCGTGGCTACACGCCGGTGTGGAGCGGCGGGCCGGGCGAGGTCGAGCTGATTCGCGCAATCGATCCGCAATCGCGGCACGCGAGCTTCGCGGGCCGCGTGGGGCTCGCCGAGTTGTGGCACCTGTTCGCGCGCGCGCGCGCGGTGGTCTGCCCGGATACGGGCGTCGCGCATCTGGGCCGCATGGTGGGTGTGCCGACGCTGACGCTCTTCGGCCCCGGCAACGCGATGATTCACGGCGCCGGCGAGTTCTGGCGCGATGCGCCGTTCAAGCCGGTTACCATCGTCGACATGCCGTGCCGCGACGAGCCCTTCATTTTTCGGCGCGACGTGTCCTGGGTGCGCCGCTGCGATCGCAACGAGACCACCTGCGTCGCGTGGCGCGGCGATCACGCCGAGTGCATGGGCCGCCTGTCGCTCGATGCAGTGAGTGCGGCGCTCGAAGAGATGTTGGCGAAAGATCTATGACAACAAAATCGCACCTTCGACCGGACGTTTTCCTTTGGATCGGCGCATCGGTCATTCTTTTCGTCGTGACGTTCGCCCACATGACGGCGATCGAGAATATCGCGCTCGGGTTCGTGGGCGTGGGCACGATCGCGCTCGCCGTGAACCGTGGCGCGCCGTCGCCGCGACACTGGCCGCTCGTCGTGCCGGTGCTGCTGTGGGCCGCCTGGACGCTCGCGTCGGTGACGTGGTCGCCGTACCGGGGCGAGAGCATGCATGCGTGGCTCGACGAAGTCTGCTATCCGCTCGTCGCGTTCTTCGGTTTCTGGCTGCTCGGCGCGCGCGCGGCGAACGCGGAGCGCTTCGTACTCGCGCACTGGCTCGGCTGCGTGCTCGTGGCGCTGATCAGCGTCGTCTATTGGGGGCAACTGCAGCCGCCCACCGCCGACACCTTCATGCTGCATTACTACAACCGCGTCGGGCACACGAGCACGGTCGCGCTCTTCGCGATGGCGCTCTTCACCGGCATGCTGCTGCCCGGCAAATGGCGCGTCTTCGGCGTGACGGGCGTGGCGCTCAGCCTGTTCATCGGCATCGCGACGCTGAATCGCTTCTTCGGGCTCGCGGCGCTGGTCACCATCGTGATCGCGTTTTATCCGCTGTATCGGCGGCATATGGTGCTCGCGGTGGTCGTGCTGTCGCTGATCGCCGTGGCGGCGGTCGCCACGCTCGAAGTCAGCTCGCGGGCGCGTTTCGCCAAGGCGCCGCCGCCGATTCCCGCGCATGGCGTGACCATCGAAGGCGATCACATTCCGGTGCCGTCGTTCCTGCAGGGCATCGGCGACACGCTCGCTTCCGACACGCGGCCGCGTCTCTGGGCGTTCTATGGCAAGGCGGGCGAGCCGCATACGTGGATCGGCATCGGCTTCGGCAAGCCGCTGCCGGGCGAGGTGTACAGGAAGGAGATTCCGCCGCGCCTGCTGGCCGCCGAGCCGCAGGCGCTGACGCACGCCCACAATCTGTTCCTGAACACGTGGCTGGAGACGGGCGTGATCGGCGTCGTGCTGGAGGCGGCGCTGCTGATCGCGCTCGTGGTGCGGTTCTGGCGCCTGCGGCGCGAGGTGCCGTGGCTCGCCGCGGGCGGCATCGCGCTCGTCGGCGGCATGATCGCCAAAAATTCCACCGACGATTTCATGTGGCAGACCACCGCGCTCGCGTTCTGGTGCTTCGCGGGGCTGATGCTCGGCCACGGCGAGCGCTTGACGCAACGCATCCCGCCCGCGCGTGCGACGCCCGCGCCGGACCGGCCCTCCGATCCCGCCGTGCGCCGTTTATGAGATGGCGTTCCCCAACGGACTAAAATAGCCGTTTGTTCAGCCTGAAGACCCGTGCGGCGGACCGCACGGCTTCACGCAAACCGCGAACCGAGGCACGATTTGAGCCAGAAGCAGACATTGCGCAAGACTATCGGCGAGGGCGAGGGCAGCTCGCCGGTGGCCGTCATGAAGCGGCTATGGCCGTATATCCGCCCGCTCATGGGCATGGTGATGCTAGGCCTCCTGACGATGGGCATCGTCGCCGCCACCGAGGCCGGCATCCCGATGCTGCTCAAGCCGCTGCTCGACCACGGCTTCGGCTCGAAGAGCAGCGACCACGCGAAATGGCTCGTCCCGGCCGCGGTCATCGGCCTCGCGCTGGTGCGCGGCGGGGCGCAGTACGCGTCGGGATATTTCCTGTCGTACGTGACGAACAAGATCCTGCTGCAGCTGCGGCTTGAAATGTTTCACCGCATGATTCACACGAGCGCGGGCTTTTTCCAGCGCGAGACGGCGAGCACCGTCATCAATGCGATCGTGTTCGAGGTGAATCAGATCCTGAGCGTGCTTCAGGGCGTAGTCGTCACGCTGGTACGCGATTCGCTGACGGTCGTGTTCCTGCTCGGCTATCTCTTCATTCTCAACTGGCGTCTCACGCTGATCGTCGCGGTCATTCTTCCGGCAATCGGCTGGCTCGTCAGCAAGATCAACCGGCGGCTGCGACGCCTGAATCGCGAGCATCAGACGCTCACCAACGAACTGTCTTATATCGTCGAGGAGACGGTCGGCGGCTACAAGGTCGTGAAGGTGCATAACGGCGAGCCATACGAAATGGGCCGCTTTTCCGAGATGAGCCATCGCCTGCGCGGCTACTCGATGCGCATGCAGGTTTCGGGCGGCCTCGCGCAGCCGCTCACGCAGTTTCTCGCGTCGATCGCGCTCGCCATCGTCATCACGATCGCGGTGGTGCAGTCGGCGAATGACCAGACGACGGTCGGCGGCTTCGTCGCGTTCGTCACGTCAATGTTGCTGGTCATTTCCCCGTTGAAGCATCTGATCGACATCAACCAGCCGATGCAGCGCGGCATGACCGCGGCGGAACTGATCTTCGGGCTGATCGACGAGCCCGCGGAGCCCGAAGGCGGCGGGCGGCGTCTGGAGCGCGCGCGCGGCGAGGTCGAATTCCGCGACGTGACGTTCTCCTATGGCTCGGTCGACCGTCCGACGCTCGATCGCGTGTCGTTCAAGGTCGCGCCGGGCGAGATGGTCGCGCTCGCGGGACCGTCGGGCAGCGGCAAGACGACGCTCGTGAATCTGCTGCCGCGCTTTTTCGATCCGCGCGGCGGACAGGTGCTGGTGGATGGCGTGCCGCTCACCGAGTACAACCTGCACGATCTGCGCGGCCAGCTCGCGATGGTGAGTCAGGATGTCGTGCTCTTCAACGACACGATCGCGGCGAACGTCGCATATGGGCAGACACCGGATCGCGCGCGCGTGATGTCGGCGCTGGCTGCGGCGAATCTGGCGGAAGTGGTGGCGTCGTTGCCGGATGGCATCGATACGCTGATCGGCGGCAATGGCACGCGACTGTCGGGCGGACAGCGCCAGCGTCTGGCGATCGCCCGCGCGATCTACAAGGACGCGCCGATCCTGATTCTCGACGAGGCGACTTCAGCGCTGGATTCGGAGTCGGAGCGGCACGTGCAATCGGCGCTCGAGAAGCTTATGGAAGGACGCACGACGCTGGTGATCGCGCATCGGCTGTCGACGATCGAGCGCGCTGACCGCATTCTCGTGATGGAGGCGGGGCGGATCGCGGAGCAGGGCAGTCATGCGGAGTTGCTGCGCAAGGATGGCCTGTATGCGCATTTGCATCGGATTCAGTATCAGCAGCAGGCGGCGTAAGACGCTGACCGGACGAGGAAAGCGATCACGCCGTTTTTGACGTGGTGTCCGATCCCGGACCAGCGACTCCGCATTCTGGAATCTATCGAAGCGAGGTTTGCGGTCGGAGCGTCGTTATGTCCGGTCATCCGCTGCCACCGCAAAACCGTCATCAGCATTCGAGCAGGATGCGATTCGGTGGCGGCTGATCGTAGCAACGCACTGAAACTGAAGTCGGGGACGAGCGCCCTCGATCGCAATGCCGGCGCCCTCATGTGTCGATGCCGATTTCTCACATCAACACGATGTCATACTGCTCCTGCGAGAGATTGCTCTCCACCTGCAACGAGACCGGCTTCCCGATGAAGTCCATCAGCATGGCCAGATGCTGCGATTCTTCTTCCAGAAACAGATCGATGACCTGCTGCGAAGCCACCACGCGAAACTCGCGCGGATTGAACTGACGCGACTCGCGCATGATTTCGCGCAGCACGTCATAGCACACGGTTCGCGACGTCTTGACCTGTCCCTTCCCCTGGCAAACAGGACACGGTTCACATAGCACATGCGCGAGCGACTCGCGCGTGCGCTTGCGCGTCATCTCGACGAGCCCCAGTTGCGAGAACCCGTTCACCGTCACGCGTGTCCGGTCGCGTGAAAGCGCCTTTTTAAGTTCACCGAGAACCTGATCCCGATGCTCGACATTCTCCATGTCGATGAAATCGATGATGATGATTCCGCCCAGATTCCTCAGCCGGAGTTGCCGCGCGATCGTATGCGCTGCTTCGAGATTCGTCTTGAATATGGTGTCGTCGAAATTGCGTGCGCCGACATAGCCGCCGGTATTCACATCGATGGTCGTCATCGCCTCGGTCTGGTCGATCATCAGATAGCCGCCCGACTTCAGATCGACGCGCCGCGACAGCGCCCGCTGAATCTCCGCCTCGATGTTGTACAGATCGAAAAGCGGACGCTCGCCGGTGTAGTGATGCAGCCGGGACGCCACCGCCGGCGTGAACTCCGCGGCAAAGTCCGCGAGCATCTGATACGTCTCGCGCGAATCGACCTGAATGCGCGTGGTCTCGTCGTTGACGAAGTCGCGCAGCACGCGTTGCGCGAGGTTCAGGTCCTGATAGAGCAGG
The DNA here is from genome assembly GCF_001544875.2 of Caballeronia hypogeia. GTDB lineage: Bacteria > Pseudomonadota > Gammaproteobacteria > Burkholderiales > Burkholderiaceae > Caballeronia > Caballeronia hypogeia. The sequence goes on along the minus strand of NZ_FCOA02000003.1, from coordinate 214,226 downwards.
GTGGTCGGCGGCACGCGCTGCGCCTGCGCCACGATCGTCGCCCACGTCTTGCGCAGATACGCGACATCCGCCGCGAGCTCTTCACTGCTGGCGTCTTCGGCAATGGTGCGCACGATATAGCCGCCTTTCTCGTCGGCGGGCAAAACCGCGGTCAGACGCGCGCGCACGGCCTCGCGCTCAGCCTCGCTCTCGATCTTCTGCGAGATGCCGATATGCGGCTCCTGCGGCAGATACACGAGCGTGCGTCCCGCGATGCTCACTTGCGTCGACAAACGCGCGCCCTTCGTGCCGATCGGGTCCTTCACGACCTGCACCATCAGCGCCTGTCCTTCGAAGACGATCTTTTCGATCGGCACATGCGGCGTGCTGGAATGCGGCTCGCCCGCGATGCGCGGATGCCAGATATCGGCCACATGCAGAAACGCGGCGCGCTCGAGGCCGATGTCGATGAACGCCGACTGCATGCCCGGCAGCACGCGCACGACCTTGCCGAGATAGACATTGCCGACGCGCCCGCGCGAGAGCGTGCGCTCGACGTGAAGCTCCTGAACAGCGCCTTGCTGAACCAGTGCGACGCGGCTTTCCTGCGGTGTGACGTTGATCAGGATTTCTTCGTTCATGGCCTGTTTAGAATTCGACGCGCGCCACGCGCAAGAGTGCTGCGGTTTCGAAAAGGGGCAAACCCATGATACCCGAATAGGACCCGTCGATTCGCTCGATGAACTCGGCCGCGCGGCCCTGAATGCCATATGCGCCCGCCTTGCCGAGTGGCTCGCCCGAGGCCGCATAGCGTTGCAGCGCAGCACGATCCGCGGCCGCGAAGCGCACCGTCGAGCGCGACAGCGCGGGTTCGAGCAGCGCGCCATTGGCATCGACGACGGCGAGCGCCGTCAGCACTTCATGCTCGCGGCCGACGAGCCGTTCGAGCATCGCGACGGCGTCCTCTTCGTGCAACGGCTTGCCGAGAATCAGGCCGTCGATGGTCACGGTCGTATCGGCGACGAGAATCGGCGCGGCCTGATGCCCGCCCGCGAGCAGCCGCGCGCGCGCCGCGTGCGCCTTGAGCGCGCATACGCGCACGACGTAGGCATCGGCGGCTTCGCCCGGCAGTTCGGCTTCGAGCGCTTCGGCGTCTTCATCGGGACGTGGGAGCAGGAGTTCGTACTGCACGCCGAGTTGTCTCAGCAACTCCTGACGGCGTGGGCTTTGCGAGGCGAGATAGACGAAGGAATGAGTCTGCATCGTGATGTCGGATTCGAATGAAACGCGCGGCATTCGAAGTCCAACGACCGCAAAGCCTCACGCGCGATGATAAGGATGATTCTGCGTGATGCTCCACGCGCGGTAAAGCTGTTCGGCGAGCAGCACGCGCACCATGCCGTGCGGAAGCGTCAGGCTCGACACGCGCAGCAACAGTTCGGCGCGCGATTTCACATCGGGATGCAGCCCGTCCGCGCCGCCGATCACGAACGCCACATCGCGCCCGTCCTGCTGCCAGCCGGGCAGGGCTTGCGCGAGCTGCATCGTGGTCCAGTCGCGGCCGCGTTCGTCGAGCGCGACGATGCGCGCGTTCTTCGGCAAGGCGGCTTCGATGCGCTGCTTTTCCGCCGCCATCACGCTCTCGGCGTTGCGTCCCGACGAGCGCTGCTCGGGCTTGATCTCCTTCAGCTCGATGCGCAATTCGGGCGGCATGCGCTTCGCGTATTCGTCGAAGCCATTCGTGATCCAGTCGGGCATCTTGTGTCCGACGGCGAGGATGACCAGCTTCATCGATCGAAGCGGTCTCAGTGCTTGCGCGTGGTCTTGCGCGCGGGACGTTTGACGGCCGGTGCGGCGTCTTCTTCGTCCTCGTCCTCATCGGCTGTGACGCGCGCGCCGCCGAACATGTTCGGCGTCTGCAGCTTCACGCGCACGGGCTTGTCGCCCCAGACTTCCTCGAGGTTGTAGTACTGGCGCAGCGCCGGTTGCAGGATGTGCACGACCGCGTCGCCGCAATCGACCAGCACCCATTCGCCGATTTCTTCGCCTTCCGTGCTGATGATGTCGCCGCCGGCTTCCTTCACCTTCTCGCGCACGCTGTTGGCAAGCGCCTTGGTCTGCCGGTTCGACGTGCCGCTCGCCACGACCACGCGGTCGAACAGCGAAGTCAGATGGGTCGTGTTGAATACCTTGATGTCTTGCGCCTTGACGTCTTCCAGACCGTCGATGATCGCGCGTTGCAGCTTCTGAAGTTCCATGGTTACCGTGTCTTACCTTGTCTGGTACAGATGATGTTGAACAATATAGTCCCATACCGTCGATGGGACCTGAGTGCGTGCCTCGGCCGAGCCGCTCTTCGTGCGCGCTGCCTCGCGGATCGCCGTGGCGGATACGTCGAGCAGGAGCGTCTCGTCGATGAACATGTGCCCGTGCGGGCTCGCTCGCAGGATTTCAGGCGTCGCGCGTCGCCGCGCGAACTCGGCCGCGACTTCGGCGGGGAGTTGCGCGATGTCGAAGCCCGCGCGCGTCTCCACGCAGACGTGCGCGTAGTCGAAAAGCCGCATCCACTGATGCCACGAATTGAGCTTGACGAACTGATCCGCGCCCATCAGAAGGGTGATCGAGGCGTCGTCGCCTTCGCGCGCGCGCCAGTGAGCGAGCGTATCGACGGTATAGGTGTCGCCCTGGCGGTCGATCTCGTCGGTGGCGACGGTGATCGTCACGCCGTCGAGCATGAGCGACGCCGCCGCCGCGCGCGTCATCGCCAGCCTGTGTTCTGGCGCGGAAACCCCTTCTTTCTGCCACGGCTGACCGGCGGGCAACAGTACGAGCTCGGTCAGTTGCAGCAGCTCGACGAAGCGCCGCGCGAGCGTGAGATGCCCGTTGTGGATCGGATCGAACGTGCCGCCGAGCAGGCCGACGCGCTTCGGGCACGGCGCGGCCTGATTCACAACCGCGGTCACAGCCATTCGCGCCGCACCAGGAAGTCGGAGTACAGGCGCGCTTCGGGCGTGCCCGGCTCGGGCGCCCAGTCGTAGCGCCAGTTCGCGACGGGCGGCATCGACATGAGGATCGACTCGGTGCGTCCGCCGCTTTGCAGGCCGAAGTGCGTACCGCGATCGAACACGAGGTTGAACTCGACATAGCGGCCGCGCCGGTACACCTGAAACTCGCGTTCGCGCTCGCCATACGGCGTGTCGCAACGGCGCTCGATGATCGGCAGATACGCTTGCAGAAACGCGTCGCCGACGCTCTGCATCATCGCGAACGATTTGTCGAAGCCGGGCTCCGAGAAATCATCGAAGAAAATTCCGCCGATGCCGCGCTGCTCGTTGCGGTGCTTCAAATAGAAATACTCGTCGCACCACGTCTTGAAGCGCGGATACAACTCCGCGCCGAACGGATTCAGCGCGTTGCGGCAGACTTCGTGAAACTGCCGCGCGTCTTCCTCGTAGCCGTAGATCGGCGTGAGATCCATGCCGCCGCCGAACCAGAAGATCGGCGCTTCGCCTTCCTTGATGGCCGTGAGCATGCGCACGTTCATGTGCACGGTCGGGCAGTGCGGATTGCGCGGATGCATCACGAGCGAGACGCCCAGCGCCTCGAAACCGCGCCCGGCGAGTTGCGGGCGAGCCGCGCTCGCGGAGGGCGGCAGCGCGTCGCCCTGCACGTCCGAGAGGCCGATGCCGCCGCGCTCGAAAAAACCGCCGCCTTCCAGGATGCGCGTCACGCCGCCGCCGCGCAGATGCGCGCCAGGCTCCCGGGTCCAGGCGTCGGTGGCGAAGGCGGTGCCGTCGAAGTTGCCGAGCGCATCGGCGATGCGCGTCTGCAAGCCCGTCAGATAGTCGCGCACAGCCGCGATATCGTGGGTTGCGTCCTGTTCCTTGCGTGCTTGCGCGCTGCGGTTCGAATCACTCATCGATTGCTGGATTGCGCCGTGTCGGCGGCCATGGTTGGACGGGGTTAACCCTTCGTCTCGAAACTCTCAAAAGCACGCTGCCGGACACGAGGTCCGGCAGCGCGGGTGCCTGCGGCGACTCGGACCGCGATCAGCCGTGCTTTTCCGCCGATTTATCCGCCGACTTGTCAGCGGACTGCTTGCGGTTCACCGCCCGATAGCCGATGTCCCGCCGATACTGCATGCCGTCGAACGAGATCAGATTGACTGTATCGTAGACCACGGATTGCGCGCCGCGCACGGAATCCGCCAGTCCGACCACGCACAGCACGCGTCCGCCCGAGGTCGTGAGCTTGCCATCGGTAAGCGTGGTCCCCGCATGGAAAGTGACGGAATTCTCGGTTTCCGCCGGGATGCCGGTGATGCGGTCGCCCTTGCGCGGCGTTTCCGGATAATTGTGCGCCGCGAGCACCACGCCCAGCGCCGTGCGACGGTCCCAGTCGAGTTCCACGGCGTCCAGCTTGCCGTCGATCGCCATTTCCACGACCTTCGAGAAATCGCCCTTGAGACGCGCCATGATCGGCTGCGTTTCCGGGTCACCCATGCGGCAGTTGAATTCGAGCGTCTTCGGATTGCCCTCGGCGTCGATCATCAGGCCGGCGTACAGGAAGCCCGTGAAGCGGATGCCTTCGCTTTCCATGCCGCGCACGGTCGGCAGGATGATCTCGCGCATCACGCGCGCGTGCAGTTGCGGCGTGACGATCGGCGCGGGCGAATACGCGCCCATGCCGCCGGTATTCGGGCCGCGATCCGCGTCGAGCAGGCGCTTGTGGTCCTGGCTGGAGGCGAGCGGCAGCACGTGCTTGCCGTCCACCATCACGATGAAGCTCGCTTCCTCGCCCGCGAGGAATTCCTCGATCACGACGCGCGCGCCGGCATCGCCGAGCTTGTTGTCGGCGAGCATCGCGTCGACGGCGCCGTGCGCCTCTTCGAGCGTCGCCGCGACGACCACGCCCTTGCCGGCGGCGAGGCCATCGGCCTTGATGACGATCGGCGCGCCTTTCGCGTCGATATACGCGTGCGCAGCGGCGATATCCGAGAAGGTTTCGTATTCGGCCGTCGGAATGCTGTGGCGCTTCATGAACGCCTTGGCGAAGTCCTTCGAGCTTTCGAGCTGCGCGGCTTCCTTGCTCGGCCCGAAGATTTTCAACCCGCGCGAGCGGAACAGATTGACGATGCCCGCCGCGAGCGGCTGCTCCGGCCCCACGAGCGTGAACGCGACGTGTTCCTTCTCGACGAAATCGGCGAGCTCCGCCGCATCTGTCAAGTCGATGTTGCGCAGGCGCTCGTCCCGCGCGGTGCCGCCGTTGCCCGGCGCCACATAGACGATCTGCACGCGCGGCGACTGCGCGAGCTTCCAGGCCAGCGCGTGTTCGCGGCCGCCGGAACCGACGACGAGTAACTTCATTTGATTCCCCGAAATCCTGACTAAAAGCGGCTTGAAGAAAAGCGGCGGACGCATCGGTCCCGAATTCCCGCACGTGCCACGCTCATTTCACCCACATGCGCGCACGACTGCGTTCATAACGCTGCGAAGGCGGCTCGCGCTGACATCGGCTGCGTCACGCGCCTTCTTTTCGGGCGATGCGGCGCTGCGTCGACTTCGCGTCGATACGCGGCGCTGCTCCGGCACACGGGCCGAAGCGAAAGACGTTCCATGCAGGGCGGGGCGGCTGTCGGCCAATTGCCGAGCCGGCGCCGCGCCCCGGCGCGATCCGAATCAGTCTTCGTCGATCGCGGCGTTTGTATAGACTTCCTGCACGTCGTCGAGATTTTCGAGCGCATCGAGCAGTTTTTGCATCTTCACCGCGTCGTCGCCGCTGAATTCGACTTCGGTCTGCGGTTTCATCGTTACTTCGGCGAGTTCCGCCTTGAAGCCGGCGGCGTCCAGCGCGTCCTTCACCTTCTGGAAATCGTTCGGCGGACAGATCACTTCGATGCTGCCGTCTTCGTTCGTCACGACGTCGTCCGCGCCGGCTTCGAGCGCGGCGTCCATCAGCTTGTCTTCCGGCGTGCCGGGTGCGAACAGGAACTGGCCGACGTGGTCGAACATGAACGACACCGAGCCGTCCGTGCCCATGTTGCCGCCGAACTTCGAGAATGCGTGGCGCACTTCCGCGACGGTGCGGGTGCGGTTGTCCGTCATCGTGTCGACGATGATCGCGGCGCCGCCGATGCCGTAGCCTTCGTAGCGGATTTCCTCGTAGTTCGCGCCATCCACGCCGCCGACACCGCGCTGGATCGCGCGGTTGATGTTGTCCTTCGGCATGTTGGCGTCGTAGGCCTTGTCGACGGCCAGACGCAGGCGCGGATTCGAATCGGCCTCGCCGCCGCCCATGCGCGCCGCGACCTGGATTTCCTTGATGAGGCGCGTCCAGACCTTGCCTTTCTTCGCGTCGGCCGCGGCCTTTTTATGCTTGATGTTGGCCCATTTCGAATGACCCGCCATTACCTTTCTCCATCGCGCGCGGGGCTGTACGCCGTGCGCCTAGTGTGCTGTCGTGCTGAATGTGTCTGTCTCGCCGCGCGATTCCCGGGCGGCGGGCGGGTCGGCCCGAGGATCGTCGATCCGGCCTGACCCGAATAGGAACAGACCGAAATTTTAGCATGGCGGCGCGCGCTCTCAGTGCCGGCGATGTCGGCGGACAAGCGGAAAAACGGTGCAAACCGTGCGAAAAGCGGTCGAATCGTGGCGAAATCCCGCAAAGCCCGCCGCAAACGCAAACCGCCGCGCGAAGGGCGCGGCGGCAGGAGGGATTCAGGGCCGAAAATCAGTTCTTCGTGCCGAACAGGCGGTCGCCCGCGTCCCCCAGTCCCGGGACGATATACGCATGGTCGTTCAGATGCGAATCGAGCGACGCGACGTACAGCTTCACGTCCGGATGCGCGTCCTGGAACACCTTCACGCCTTCGGGCGCCGCCACCAGCGCGACGAAAACGATGTTTTCGGAGAGCACGTTGCGGCGCTTCATCACGTCGACGGCGTGCACGGCCGAGTAGCCGGTCGCGACCATCGGATCGCACAGGATGAAGACGCGCTCCTCTAGATCGGGCGGGAGGCGCACGAGATACTCCACCGGACGGTGATCTTCCGCGCGATAGACGCCGATATGCCCGACGCGCGCCGACGGCACCAGATCCAGCAGCCCGTCCGACATGCCGATGCCCGCGCGCAGCACGGGCACGATCGCGAGTTTCTTGCCGGCGATCACCGGTGCGTCGATCTCGACGAGCGGCGTTTCCACGCGCTTGGTCGTGAGCGGCAGATTGCGGGTGATTTCGTAGCCCATCAGCAGCGTGATTTCCCGCAGCAGCTCGCGGAACGTGCGCGTGGACGTGTCCTTGTCGCGCATGTGGGTGAGCTTGTGCTGGATCAGCGGGTGATCGAGGATGAAGAGATTGGGAAAGCGGCTGTCTTGTTTCATGGGTCTCGCGCGCGCTGCGCGTCCTGCTCGTGTGGTGTTCTGCTTCTGACGCCCGGAAAAGGCGCGGTCCTCTGACCGTGCCCGGACGGACAGTGGCGACAGTTTACCGAAAACCCGCGCACACCCTGGAAGAATCGTGCGGGTCGGTCGCTGCAAGTCCGCGGCGGCCGCCGACGTTACCGCCCCGATTCTTCTAGAATTGCGCGAGAGACCATGCGCCGCATCGCGCATGCCGCATCAACGTAAGAACGATCACGGAGGATGGACGAATGGACATGGGAATCGCGGGGCGCACGGCGCTCGTATGCGCGGCGAGCAAGGGGCTCGGGCGCGGCTGTGCGGAAGCGCTCGCCGCCGAGGGCGTGAATCTGGTGATCACCGCGCGCACGGCGGAAACGCTGGAAGCGACCGCCGCGCACATCCGCGCGACTTACGGCGTAACGGTGACGACGGTCGCGGGCGACATCACGACGCCAGAGGGCCACGCCGCCGCGCTGGCGGCCTGTCCCGCGCCGGACATCCTCGTCAACAACGCGGGCGGCCCGCCGCCGGGCGACTTCCGTACCTTCACGCACGACATGTGGATCAAGGCGCTGGAAGGCAACATGCTTACGCCGATCGAGCTGATCAAGGCGACCATCGACGGGATGATCGAGCGCGGCTTCGGGCGCGTGGTGAACATCACGAGTTCGTCGGTGAAGGCGCCGATCGATGTGCTCGGTCTCTCCAACGGCGCGCGCTCGGGGCTGACGGGTTTCGTCGCGGGCGTCGCGCGCAAGGTCGCCTCCACCGGCGTCACGATCAACAACCTGCTGCCGGGCACCTTCGACACCGACCGCATCGCCGTGACCATGGAAGCGCAGGCGAAGGCGCAGAACATCACGGTCGATGAAATGCGCTCGCGCCGCGCGCAGAGCCTGCCGGCCGGACGTTTCGGCACCTCGGAAGAATTCGGAAAGGCCTGCGCGTTCCTGTGCAGCGTGCACGCGGGCTACATCACCGGGCAGAACCTGCTGATCGACGGCGGCGCTTACCCGGGCACCTACTGAGATGGAGCCTCCGATGACCACACGCGTCGCGTTGATCGCGCATGACATGAAAAAGGACGACATCGTCACGCTCGCGGGCGAGTTCGTCGACACGCTCGCGCAATGTGATCTCGTCGCGACGGGCACGACCGGCGGGCGCATCGCGGCGGCGCACGGGCTGGAGGTCGAGCGCAAATTGTCCGGCCCGCACGGCGGCGACCTGCAGATCGGCGCGGAACTCGCGGAAGGGCGCGTGAATATCGTGATCTTCCTGCGCGACCCGATGACGCCGCAGCCGCACGAGCCCGACATCAATGCGCTCGTGCGCGCATGCGACGTCCACAACGTGCCGTGCGCGACCAACATCGCGACGGCGCGCATGATTCTCGACGACCTGCGCCTGCGCTTTGCGCGGGCGTCGTGAGCACGAACAAGGAGAACGAAACGATGACCAAGGCAATCCGGTTCGAGAAGGCAGGCGGCCCCGAAGTCATGAAGTGGGTCGACGTGGACGTGGGCGCGCCAGGCAAGGGCGAGATCCGCGTGAAGCATCACGCGGTGGGGCTCAATTTCATCGATGTTTATTTCCGCACCGGCCTCTATCCGATGCCGCTGCCCGGCGGCCTCGGCATGGAAGCCGCGGGCGAAGTGACGGCGGTGGGCGAGGGCGTGACGCAGTTCAAGCCGGGCGATCGCGTGGCGTATGCGTCGCGTCCGCCGGGCGCGTATGCGGAGGAGCGCGTGATGTCGGCGGATTACGTCGTCAGGCTGCCGGATGCGATCAGCTACGAGGACGCCGCCTCCATCATGCTGCAAGGCCTGACCGCGCAATATCTGCTGCGCCGGACGTATCGCGTGAAGGCGGGCGACACGGTGCTGATCCACGCGGCGGCGGGCGGCGTCGGCATGCTCGCGTGCCAGTGGGCGAAGGCGCTGGGCGCGACCGTCATCGGCACGGTCGGCTCGGACGAAAAGGCCGCGCTCGCGAAGGCGCATGGCTGCGACCACCCGATCGTCTACACGCGCGAGAATTTCACGCAGCGCGTGCGCGAGATCACCAACGGCGCGGGCGTGCCCGTGGTCTACGATTCCATCGGCAAGGACACGTACATCGCCTCGCTCGACTGCCTCGCGCCGCTCGGGCTGTTCGTGAGCTTCGGCAATTCGTCGGGACCGTTGCCGCCGATCGACTCGTCCGAGTTCGCCGGACGCGGCTCGCTGTACTTCACGCGGCCGACGCTCTTCAGCTACATGGCCAAACGCAGCGATCTCGATGCGATGGCGGCCGAGCTGTTCGAGGTCGTCTCGTCCGGCAAGGTCAAGACCAACGTGCGTCAGCGTTATCCGTTGTCCGATGCGGCCAGGGCGCACGAAGACCTCGAAGCGCGCAAGACCACCGGCTCGACGATCCTGCTGCCTTGAAACGACGACACACGCCAAGGACGGCCGCCCGATGAACGAGCCGTCCGCAACCGTCGTCCTGATCGAGGACGAAAAGCAGATCCGCCGCTTCGTGCGCGTGTCGCTGGAAGCGCAGGGCATGACCGTGCACGAGGCGGAAACGGGACAGCAAGGTCTCGTCGAGGCGGCGACGCGCAAGCCCGATCTCGTGATCGTCGATCTCGGCTTGCCGGATGCCGACGGCATCGACGTGATCCGCGAGCTGCGCGGCTGGACTGGACTGCCGATCATCGTGCTGTCGGCGCGCACGCAGGAAGAGCAGAAGGTCGCCGCGCTCGATGCCGGCGCCGACGATTACCTCACCAAGCCCTTCGGCGTCTCCGAGCTGATGGCGCGGATTCGTGCGCATCTGCGGCGGCGCAATCAGGCGTCGGCGAGCGAGACGCCCGTCGTGAATTTCGGCGATGTCACCGTCGATCTCGCGCTGCGGCGCGTCATGAAGAGCGGCGAAAACGTGCATCTGACGCCGATCGAATACCGGCTGCTGTCGACGCTCGTGCGTCACGCTGGCCGCGTGCTGACGCATCGGCAATTGCTGCTGGAAGTGTGGGGGCCGTCGCACGTCGAGAGTCCGCACTATCTGCGCATCTACATGGCGCATCTGCGCCAGAAGCTCGAACGCGATCCCGCGCAGCCGGAGCATATCGTGACGGAAACAGGCGTGGGTTACCGGCTGGTCGGCGCGGCGTGATGGAACGTGCGCACGGGCTGGATACATAACGCGTCGAACACGGCGTCGATCGGCGTCTCACCGCCGACGAACGCGATCACCCGGTCGTGGATGCCGCGCGTGACGCACTTCACCGCGATGCGCGCGACGTCAGCGCGCGACACTTCGGGCTGGTTCGCGGTGTGCTCATCCGCGAGCGCGATCGCGCCATGCGCGGGTTCATCCGAGAGCGGTCCGGGCCGGAGAATCGCATACGGCACGCCGCGATGCGCGACGTATTCATCGGCTTCGCGCTTCATGCGCGAATAGTGGCGCAGCGCGAAACCGCTGCGCTCCGGATAGAACGCCGACAGCGCGCTCACCACGACGAGCTGCTGCACGCGCCGGCGCTTTGCATAATCGGCGGTGCGCATGACAGCGTCGCGGTCGATGGCGCGTTGTTCGTGGATGCCTTCCGCCTCCGCCGATCCGGCCGCGTAGATCACGTGTGTGATGTCGTCGAAGGCGTGGGAGAAATCGTGATTCAGATCGCCGAGCACGATCTCGGCGCCCATCGCCGCGAATTCGCTCTTGTGCGCGGATTTGCGCAGCAGCGCGCGAAAGGTGATGGCTTCGTCGTGCAGACGTCGCGCGATGAGACATCCCGTGCGCCCATGCGCGCCGATCAGCAGAACTTTCAGCGTTTTCATGCGCGAACGCTCCCTCGCCGTGGGCCCTTACACGACAAAGTAGGCCATTTCCTCGCAGAATGCTGCGGGATGCATTTGCGCCCGCAGCATTTTCGCGTGGCGCTTACTCCGCCGCGTTCGCCGGACGCGAGCGGCCCTGACGGCGCGCGCGCCGCTCTTCCGCGCGAATGCGGAAGCGGTCCATATAGAGATAGACGACGGGCGTGGTGTAGAGCGTGAGCATCTGGCTCACGATCAGGCCGCCCACGATCGCGATGCCGAGCGGCGCGCGCATCTCCGAGCCTTCGCCGGTGCCGAACGCGAGCGGCAGTGCGCCGAGCAGGGCGGCGGCGGTCGTCATCATGATCGGGCGGAAACGCAGCAGACACGCTTCCTCGATCGCATCGCGCGAAGTTTTCGCGCCATGACGCGTCGCCTCGATTGCAAAGTCGACCATCATGATCGCGTTCTTCTTCACGATGCCAATGAGCAGAATGACCGCGATGAACGCGATGATGCTGAACTCCGTCTTGAACAGCAGCAACGCGAGCAGCGCGCCGACGCCGGCCGAAGGCAGCGTCGACAGAATCGTGATCGGGTGGATATAGCTCTCGTACAGAATGCCGAGCACGATATACACCGCCGCGAGCGCCGCGAGCACGAGAATGGGCAGCGAGGTGATCGATTGCTGGAACGCTTGCGCCGTGCCCTGGAAGCTGCCGTGGATGGTCTGCGGCACGCCGATCTCGGCCATGGTCTCGTAAATCGCGGCGGTCGCGTCCGAGAGCGACTTGCCCGGCGGCAGGTTGAAGGAAATCGTCGAGGCGACGAACTGGCTCTGGTGATTCACCGAAAGCGGCGTGTTGCCCGGCCCGAACTTCGCGATGGCCGAGAGCGGCACCATGGTTTCCTTCGTTGTGGACACCGCCGCGCCCGACGACGAGCCGTTCTTGCCCGTCGCCGCGATCGCGTTGGTCGCGGAGTTCTTCACGGCGGCGAGCGCGAGGGCGGCGGTGGCGTCCGATGCGCCCGTCGAGGTCGAGGCGCTCGATGTCGTGCCGCTCGTGGCGGAAGTCGTGGCCGATGTCGTTGTCGATTGCGTCGACGCCGAGCCGCTCGCCGTGCCGCCCGAGGTGCTGATGTAGATCTGCTTGAGCATCTCCGGGTCTTGCCAGTACTTCGGCGCGACCTCCATCACCACGTGATATTGCGAGAGCGGGTTGTAGATGGTCGACACCTGGCGCTGGCCGAACGCGTCGTAAAGCGTGTTGTCGATCTGCGCGGGCTTGATGCCGAGCCGCGCGGCGGTCGCGCGGTCGAAGGTGACCATCGCTTCCAGGCCGCCTTGCTGCTGGTCGGAGTTGACGTCGGCGAGTTCGGGGCGCTTTTGCAGCGCGTCGGTGAGGATCGGCCCCCACTTGTAGAGATCGGAGGTCGTGTCGGACAGCAGCGTGAACTGATATTGCGCGTTCGACTGCCGCCCGCCCACGCGAATGTCCTGGACCGCCTGCAGGAAGGTGCGCGCGCCGGCGACGTCCGCGAGCGGCTTGCGCAGGCGATTGATGACCTGATCGGCCGACACCTTGCGTTCGCTCTTGGGCTTGAGCGAAATGAACATGAAGCCCGAATTGGTCGAGCGCCCGCCCGTGAAGCCCGCGACGCTGTCCACGGCCGGATCGGCTTCGACGATCTTCATCATCTCCGCGAACTTGACCTTCATCGCCTGGAACGAGGTGCTCTGGTCCGCCTGAATGCCGCCGATGATGCGCCCGGTGTCCTGCTGCGGGAAAAAGCCCTTCGGCACGACGATGTAGAGGACGACGTTGAGCACGACCGTCGCGATCAGCGTCATCAGAATGAAACGCGGATGCCGCAGCGACCAGCCGAGCGTGCGCGCATAGCCGCGCTGCATGCGCTGGAACTGGCGTTCGAGCCACTGCGCGATGCGGCCTTCCTCCTTGCGCTCGTGCGGCTCCCGCAGCAGGCGCGAACACATCATCGGCGTGACGGTCAGCGAGACGACCAGCGACACCGCGATCGCGAGCGACAAAGTCAGTGCGAACTCGCGGAACAGCCGTCCGATGATGCCCGCCATCAGCAGGATGGGCAGGAACACCGCGACCAGCGACACGCTCATCGACACCACCGTGAAGCCGACTTCGCGCGCGCCGAGTATCGCGGCCTGCATGCGAGGCATGCCCTTTTCCACATGCCGCGTGATGTTCTCCAGCACGACGATCGCGTCGTCGACAACGAAGCCGGTCGCGATGGTCAGCGCCATCAGCGACAGGTTGTCGAGCGAGAAGCCGAGCAGATACATCGCCGCGAACGTGCCGATGATCGATATCGGCACGGCGACGCTCGGAATGAGCGTCGCGCGCCAGTTGCGCAGGAACAGGAACACGACCATCACGACGAGCGCGACCGCAATGGCGAGCGTCATTTCCGTGTCGTGCAGCGACGCGCGGATGGTGGTCGAGCGGTCGGCCGTGGGCGTGATCTGCACGTCGGCGGGGAGCGCGGCCTGCAGCTGCGGCAGCATCGACTTCACGCGGTCGATCGTCTCGATAATGTTCGCGCCCGGCTGGCGATACAGAATCACCAGCACCGCGCGCTTGTTGTTGATGAGGCCGAGGTTGCGCAGGTCCTCGACCGAATCGACCACTTCGCCGACATCCGAGAGCTTTACCGCCGAGCCGTTGCGGTACGCGACCACGAGGTCCTTGTACTGCGCTGCCTTGCTCGCCTGATCGTTGGTGTAGAGCTGGACGCGGTTGCCCTTGAATTCGATCGCGCCCTTCGGACTGTTCGCGTTCGCGGACGCGAGCGCCGCGCGCACGTCCTCCAGACCGATGCCGTAATGAAACAGCGCGCCCGGCTCCAGCTCGACGCGCACCGCCGGATTCGCCGAGCCGCTCACGTCGACTTCGCCGACGCCCGGCACGGTGGAGAGCGTCTGCTGCAGCACGGTCGCGGCCGAATCGTAAAGCGAGCCCGCCGTGCGCGTGGGCGAGGAGAGCGCGAGCACCAGAATGGGCGCGTCGGCGGGGTTGACCTTGTGGTACGTCGGATTCTGGCGCAGCGCGGTGGGCAGGTCGGCGCGCGCGGCGTTGATAGCGGCCTGCACGTCGCGCGCGGCGCCGTCGATGTCGCGGTTCAGGCCGAATTGCAGCGTGATGCGCGTCGTGCCGACCGCGCTCATCGACGTCATCTCGCTCACGTCGGCGATGGTGCCGAGATGCCGTTCCAGCGGGCTCGCCACGCTCGTCGCGACCGTTTCCGGGCTCGCGCCGGGCAGCGACGCCTGCACGGAGATGGTCGGGAAATCGACTTGCGGCAAGGGCGCGACGGGCAGCCGCACGAACGCGAACATGCCAGCGAGCGCGATGCCGATGGCCAGCAGCGTCGTGGCCACCGGCCGGTCGATGAAGATGCGCGACAGGTTCATGGCTCAGCGTCCCTCACTGGCCGGCGCGGGAGGCGTGTCGCGGTGAAAACGCGCGCGCAGCTTGCGGGCGATCGAATCGAAGCCGAGATAGATGACGGGCGTCGTGAACAGCGTGAGCAATTGCGACACGATCAGGCCGCCGACGATCGCGATGCCCAGTGGATGGCGCAACTCGGAACCCGCGCCCCAGCCGACCATCAGCGGCAGCGCGCCGAGCAAGGCGGCCAGAGTCGTCATCAGAATCGGGCGGAAGCGCAGCAGACAGGCCTGGAAGATCGCTTCGCGCGGCGGCTTGCCTTCGTCGCGTTCGGCTTCGAGTGCGAAGTCGATCATCATGATCGCGTTCTTTTTCACGATGCCGATCAAAAGCACGATGCCGATGATGCCGATGATGTCCAGATCGTGCCCGGTGATCATCAGCGAGAGCAGCGCGCCGACGCCCGCGGAGGGCAGCGTCGAGAGAATCGTGATCGGATGGATGAAGCTCTCGTACAGCACGCCCAGCACGATATACATCGTGACGATGGCCGCGAGGATCAGGAACAGTTCGTTCGACAGCGACGACTGGAACGCGAGCGCCGCGCCCTGATAGCGGATCTGGAACGACGCGGGCAAGCCGATTTCCTGCTTCGCCTGCTCGATCACCTTCACCGCCTCGCCAAGCGATGCACCCTTGGCGAGGTTGAAGGACACCGTCGTCGCGGGGAACTGGCCCAGATGCGTGACGAGCAGCGGCGCCGCGCGCTCGTGGAACTTCGCGATGGCCGAAAGCGGCACCTGACCGTTGCTCGCGGTGGAGGAGGGCAGATAGATGCCATTCAGCGTTTCGCTGTAGTGCGCGTCGGTGGGTTCGGCTTCGAGAATCACGCGGTACTGGTTCGACTGCGTGAAGATCGTCGAGATGATGCGCTGGCCGAACGCGTCATAGAGCGCGTTGTCGACCGTCGCGGGCGTGATGCCGAAGCGCGCCGCCGTCGCCCGGTCGATCTCGATGTACACCGACTGGCCGTTCTGCTGCAGGTCGGTCGCGACGTCCGTCAGCACCGGCGCGTGCTGCAGGCGCTCAACCAGCTTCGGCACCCATTCCGCGAACTCGGACGGATTCGGGTCCGTCAGCATGAACTGATACTGCGTCGGGCTGACCGTGGAGTCGATCGTCAGATCCTGCACCGGCTGCATGTACAGCTTGATGCCGGGAATGTCCGCGACTTCGCTCTGGATCGTGCGGATGATGTCGCTCGACGAGTTGCTGCGGTCGTCGCGCGGTTTCAGGTTGATGAGCATGCGCCCGCTGTTGAGCGTGATGTTGCTGCCATCCACGCCGACGAAGGAAGTCAGGCTCTCCACGTCCGGGTTCGTCAGGATCTTCGCCGCGAGCGCCTGCTGCTGGTCGGCCACGGCCTTGTACGACGCCGCTTGCGGCGCCTGCGTGATCGCCTGGATCACGCCCGTGTCCTGCACCGGGAAGAAGCCTTTCGGAATGTACACGTACAGGACCGCGGTGAGCGCGAGCGTGAGCACGAACACGAACAGCGTCGCATGCTGCCGCGCCAGCACCCAGTTCAGCGCGACCGCGTAACGCCCGATCACGTAATCGATGAACTGGTGCGCGCGCGCCTCGAAGCGCTTGCTTTCCTTCGGCGGCGTGTGGCGCAGGAGCTTCGCGCACATCATCGGCACGAGCGTGAGCGAGACCACCGCCGAAATCACGATGGTCACCGCGAGCGTGATTGCGAATTCGTGGAACAGGCGCCCGACGACATCGCCCATGAAGAGTAGCGGGATCAGCACCGCGATCAGCGAAACCGTCAGCGAGATGATGGTGAAGCCGATCTGCTTCGAGCCCTTGAGCGCAGCTTCGAGCGGCGACTCGCCTTCCTCCACGTAGCGCGCGATGTTCTCGATCATCACGATGGCGTCGTCGACGACGAAGCCGGTCGCGATGGTCAGCGCCATTAGCGAGAGGTTGTCGAGCGAGAAGCCGCACAAATACATGACCGCGAGCGTGCCGACCAGCGAGAGCGGCACGGACAAGCTCGGAATGATGGTCGCGTAGACGTTCGCCAGAAACAGATAGATGACCAGCACGACCAGCACGACGGAAAGCGCGAGTTCGAACTGCACGTCGCGCACGGACGCGCGGATGGTCGTGGTGCGGTCGGTGACGACGCGCACGTCGAGCGCGGCCGGCAGCGACTGCTGCAACTGCGGCAGGATCTTCTTGATGCCGTCCACCACGGCGATGACGTTCGCGCCCGGCTGGCGCTGCACGTTCAGGATGATCGCGGGCGTGGAGTCGACCCATGCGCCGAGCTTCGTGTTCTCCGGACCTTCGACGATGGTCGCGACGTCCGTCAGCATGACCGGACGGCCGTTGCGATAGGCGACCACGGCGCTCTTGTACGCGTTGGCGTCGGTCAACTGGTCGTTAGCGTTGATCGTGTAGGCGCGCGTCGGGCCGTCGAAGTTGCCCTTCGGCGTGTTGACGTTGAGGTTGGAAATCGTGGTGCGCAGGTCGTCGATGTTGAGACCGTACGACGCCAGCGCGCGCGTGTTCGCCTGAATGCGCACGGCGGGGCGGTTGCCGCCGCTCACCGACACGAGACCCACGCCCGCCACCTGGGAAATCTTCTGCGCGAGGCGCGTGTCGGCGAGATCCTGGACCTGCGTGAGCGGCAGCGTCTTCGAGCTGACCGCGAGCGTCATGATGGGCGCGTCGGCGGGATTCACCTTCGCGTAGATAGGCGGCGCGGGCAGGTCGGACGGCAGCAGGTTGCCCGCCGCGTTGATCGCCGCCTGCACTTCCTGCTCGGCGATATCGAGCGGCAGATCGAGCGAGAACTGCAACGTAATCACCGATGCGCCCGCCGAACTCTGCGACGACATCTGGTTCAGGCTCGCCATCTGTCCGAACTGCTTTTCCAGCGGCGCGGTGACGCTGGAGGTCATCACGTCGGGCGACGCGCCGGGATAGAAGGTCTGGACCTGGATCGTCGGATAGTCGACGGCGGGCAGCGCGGAGAGCGGCAGGAAGCGCAGCGCGACCAGGCCGACCAGCATGATCGCCGCCATCAGGAGCGCCGTGCCGACCGGGCGCAGAATAAAAATGCGGGATGGATTCATGCGTTAGTGCTTGCGCTTACTGCTGTAGCTGATGTCGATGCCCGCCGTGACGAGCGCCCGAAGCACCCGAAGCCGCCGACGCGGGCACGGCCGCCGATGCGCCGGACGCACCCGAAGCCGCTTTCGCCTTCTCGGCCGGAATCGTGATCTTCGCGCCTTCCTTCACGCGGTCGGAGCCGTCGATCACCACGCGCTCGCCCACCTGCAAACCGGATTTGATGCTGGTGCGCTCGCCATCGACCGGACCGATCTTCACGTTGCGCACGGTCACCGTATTGTCCGGCTTCACAACATAGACGAACGCACCCGACGAGCCGTTCAGCACCGCGGGCGTCGGCACGATGGTCGCGTTCTTGACGACATCGACGAGCAGCTTCGTGTTCACGAACTGATTCGGAAAGAGCATGCCGCCCTTGTTGTCGAAGGCGGCGCGCAGCTTGACGGTGCCGGTGGTGGTGTCGATCTGGTTGTCGACGGTTTCGAGATAGCCCGATTCGAGCGCCGTGGTGTTCGCGCGATCGTACGCGGTGACCGACATCTTCGTGCCCGCGTGCAAGGGCTTGAGAATGGCCGCGAGGTTGTCCTCGGAGGTCGTGAAGATCACGCTGATCGGCTGCAACTGCGTAATGACGACGACACCGTTGGTGTCGCCGGTGGTCACGTAGTTGCCCGGATCGACCTGCCGCAGCCCGACGCGTCCCGACACTGGCGCCGTGATGCGCGCGTAGGTGAGATCGAGCTTGTAGGTATCGACATTCGCCTGGTCCGACTTCACCGCGCCTTCGTACTGCTTCACGAGCGAGGCTTGCGTGTCGACCTGCTGCTTGGCGATCGAATCCTGCGAGAGCAGCGTCTGGTAGCGCTGCAAATCGAGGCGGGCGGTTTGCAGCAGCGCCTGATCGCGCGCGAGCGTGCCTTGCGCGTTGCGCAGCGAAATCTCATACGGACGCGGATCGATCTGCGCGAGCAGATCGCCTTTCTTGACCATCTGGCCTTCCTGGAACGCGACTTCCATCAGCGTGCCGTTCAGCTGCGTCTTCACCGTGACATTGGCGAGCGGCGTCACTGTGCCCAGCGAATTGATGACGACGGGCATCTCGCCCTGCGTCACGCTCGCCACATGCACGGGCTGCGGCTGGTTCATCGCGTTCGGCGCGCCGCGCCGTCCGCCCTGACGCGCTTCCTGCGGCGCACCCGAGCCGCTGGTGCCGCCGCGGCTCCACGGATGCCACCACGCGATCGCCCCAGCGACGATCAGGATCGCGACGATGAGCGGCACGATTCTCCGGCGCCGCTGTTCGGGTTGATAGGCGGGCGCGGGAGGCGTCGGGCGCGTTTGCCCGGGAGTGTTCTTTTGGTCGTCCATCGGTTCGGTGGCTGGGTCTTTCAAGTCAGTCGTACGGTGCGCGGACGGGCGGCGGTTCGCGGTTCGGAAACGCAATGCTTTGCGTCGCGCGCATGAACCGCGAGCGGAACGAAAGGCCGTGAAAAGGACAGGCCTTCGAGAGCGGCGGGAACGCCGGCCCGTGAAGTCGGGCCGAATCAGGCACAGCCCGGCGCGCGCGAAGCATGATGCTACGTGCCCGCACCCGGGGCGTCCACCGGGCATTCTTTCGGTTGGTTACGACGGTTACACGCACGCTCGCACAGGCTTTCGATGTGCTTTTGCGACATGAGACGCCGCGTAGTCTAACCCGCGTCGCGCGCGGTGGTGCTCGCGTGCGTGCCGCCGATTTCGCGCGTGATGCGCTCGACGCATTCGAGCAGCGCGGGCGCGACTTCCTCGATCAGCGTGTCGCGCGGACACTGATGCGCGGCCCCGCCGCAGTTCACCGAATAACGCTCCTCGGATGGTCCGACGAAGCCCGCCGCCACCGCATTCAATCCGTGATGCCATTCTCCCAGCGAAATCGCGAAGCCCAGGCGCAGCGCGTCGTCGAGGCCGCGTTGCAGGCCGCCCGCGATGGACGGCCAGTCGTCGCCCGACGCCGTCTGCAGGCTGCCGATGAGCGCCCGCCGATCCGCGTCCGTCAGCACCGCGAGATACGCGCGGCCGACCGCCGTGCGGCTCAAATCCATGCGGCCGCCCACTTCGAGCCGTGACACGAGCACGGCGGAACGCGGCCGGATGGCATCGATTACAACCATCTCAAGACGATCGCGCACGGCAAGGTGAACCGAGAGTCCCGTGCGCTCGGCCAGGCGGATCAGAAACGGGCGCGCCCGGGCGCGAATGTCGAAATTGCGCAAAAATCCGTTGCTGAGTTCGAGCACGGCGGCGGTCAGCACGAAGCGCTCGCTGTCGGGCAGCCTATGCAGCAACCCCGCACCGACCAGCGTCGCCGTGATGCGCGATACCGTGGGCTTCGGAATACCGGTCCAGTCGGTCAGTTCGCGATTGCTGACGGGCGCGTCCGCGGCGGCGATCCGGCGCAGCACGTCGAGCCCGCGCGCGAGCGCCGTGACTTCCTCGCCTTCCTTCTCGCGGCCGCGGTCCCGGGTCTGTGACCGATCATTTTGCATGGGGATTCGTTTTGTGAAACATCGTTTCGATTACAGGCGAAAGCACTATTCTACAGGCGCAGAAACTGAAACTTGCAAGCGATGCAAGCCTTGACGGTAAGCTGTACCAGTTATGTCACTTTTTTTGCAATCGATGTCGCATGAACGAAACTTGGGCAGTTGCCCGGAGCGTGAAATTTTGCTTGACTTGGGCAGCGATCCCGGAAAAAATGGAACCGAATTTCGAAACCGGAGCGACGTGCCACATGGCTTTCCGCGTAAGGATCGAAGACAGGCTCTCAGGTTCTAGCACGGCCCTCGGAATGGCTAGAACTTTTAAGGCGCTACGGAAACGTAGCGCCTTTTTTTTCGTCCGCGCGTTCGCGAAATGCTTCGACGGGAATATACCTGCATCAACCACGCGCCGCTTGGAGACGTGGGTCAGCGGGTCATCGAGGAAGGCACGCGCGAGGAAGCGGTGTGATGAGACGAGTGAAGGTGCACGACGGCGTCGCGTCGCGCGAAGAGATCAGTGCAGGTCGGTGAACACGCGGCGTTGTCTGAGCAGGCGCTTGCCGCGCACGATCCAGTAGATGCTCGCCAAAACCAGCAATGCGGCGACCCCCAGTACCACGAGGGGCGAAATTCGCTCGGGCGGCGGCGGGTTGGTTGCAATCAGCAACGCCGTGAGCAAGGCGGCCGCTGCCTGATAAAAGGCGCGATGCGCCACGCTGCGGCGTACACGGGGCGAAGTGAACCGGGAAACAGGAGCGCGGGTGAATGGCTCGAACAGCATCAGCCCGGCGACGAGGGTGACGGCGGCGTTCATGTAGAGCATGGCGGAGACGTTGGAACGGGCAGGGAAGGCGGCAATATATTTCAAGCCGCCAGCGTGCCAAAACGGGAAGTCTCTTAAATGTAGAGGAAAAATTCTATTTCGCCGGTTCCGTCTCGAAGCACTCCGCTGGATGCCGCCGAAAGGCATCCAGCCTTTCCTGTGATGCAAGGTTTCAAAGCTCGATGCGTGTTCCGAGCAGCGCAAGAAACTGCCTGATCCACGCGGGATGCGCGGGCCATGCCGGAGCGGTGACGAAGTTTGCGTCGGTGACAGCCTCGTCGACGGGAATATCGGCGAAGGTCGCACCCGCGAGGCGCACTTCCGGCGCGCAGGCGGG
This sequence comes from Caballeronia hypogeia, assembly GCF_001544875.2. Taxonomy (GTDB): domain Bacteria; phylum Pseudomonadota; class Gammaproteobacteria; order Burkholderiales; family Burkholderiaceae; genus Caballeronia; species Caballeronia hypogeia. The sequence continues at coordinate 192,789 of NZ_FCOA02000003.1, read as the reverse complement.
ATATGCCGAGATGCGACGCCCATCGATCACGCCCGCCGCGGCGAGCAGTTGCGCGCCATGGCAAACCGCCGCAATGGGCTTTTTCGCCTGCGCGAAATGGCGCACCAGTTCCAGCACGCGATCATCGAGGCGCAGATATTCGGGCGCGCGCCCGCCGGCGATCGCGAGGGCGTCGTAACGGCCCGCGTCGATATCGTCGAAGCTGGCGTTGAGCGTGAAGCGATGGCCCGGCTTCTCCGTATAGGTCTGGTCGCCTTCGAAGTCGTGGATCGCCGTCTTCACGTAGTCGCCGCGCTTCTTGCCGGGGCACACCGCATCGACCGTATGGCCTACGGCCTGCAGCGCCTGGAATGGAACCATCGTTTCATAGTCCTCGGCAAAATCGCCGGTGAGGAACAGAATCTTCTTGGCGGCCATCGCTAAACCTCGTCAGTGAGTGGTTAGAAAGAAGCGGCGGGCGCACGCCGCGCTGCTCAGTCTATGCCCGGCGCTGCGCCTTTCGTGTGACAGTGCGCGCGGCGTTCCGTGAGGGCCTGCGCCGGCAGCGTATGATGAGCGCCAGTTTCGACGGACCGCACGTGACGCGCACGTATCAGGTAGAAGGTAACACCATGCAGATGACTCCCATGACCCGTATCGCACTGGCTTTGGCGGCGCTCGGCGCGCTCGCCGCGTGCGAAAAGCACGACGCGAGCGCAGGACAGGCCGCCGGCGCATTCAACAACATCGCGAGCCAGACCAGCCAGAAGTTCGATCAGGCGGCGAGCTACGTCGGCCAGAAGGTCGATGCCGCGAAGCAGTCGGCGCAGCAGAATTTCGACAGCGCCGGCTCGATGCCCGATATGTCCGCCAGCAGCGTCGCCGCTACCGCGCGCGCGAATCTCGACAATGCCGCGAGCGCGACCAACGCCGCGATCAGCAATGCCGCGAGCTCGACCGGCGCGGGCCTCCAGTCGGCCGGCCGCAAGCTGCAGGAATGGTCAGCGCGGGAAGGCGGCGCGTCGAATACGCACGCAGGGGCATCGGCTGCGAGTCCCTCGGAGGACACGAGCGGGGCGCGCACGGAAATGGACAAATAGCGCGGCCGGCAACCGGTCTCGCTGTCGATTTGTCTGAAAAATCAAGACCGAACGCTTAACATTCGGTTACGTCCGATTTGGGCGGCCCGTCTGTCGCACCCGCTAAACTGGCGGACTTTCAGAAATCGAGACTGTTATGAAGTCACGCAAGCCCGCGCATGACCGGGCGTGGGCGGCCGTCGCGATCTCCTGGATGGCGGCGCTCGCACGCTTGGGCGTCTTGCTCAGGCGGCGGCCGTTCTCGCTGGCGATGGTGCTGGCCGCCGTCGCCGTATCGATCGTCCTCGCCGCGCCTGTCGCGCAAGCCGCGCCCGCGCTCACCTTGCCTTCGTTTCAGGAGCTGATCGCGCCAGCCGCGCCCGCGTCCGCGCCGGATGCCGCGTCGGGCGCTTCGGCGCCCGCCGTGTCCGATGCGGACATGCTGCGCTCGCTCGACAACGTCATTTCCACGCTCGACAGCGATCGCCAGCGCGCCGCGCTCGTCGCCCAGTTGAAGCGCTTGCGCGACGCCAAGCGCGCCGCCGAAGCCGGCGTTCCCGCGTCGGCTGCGGTGAGCGGCGACGCTGCATCGGGCGCGAGCGTGCCGGCGGCATCGGCGCCGCCGTCGGTGGTCGCCACCATCGCGCAGAACGCGGGGCTGCTCGGCGCGATCGCCTCGGGGCTCACCAACATCGAAGCCGACGTGAAGCGCGGCAAGACGCCGATCGCCTATTGGGGCGGGCGCTTCAACGCGGCCGGCAACGAACTGTTCACGATCGTCACGAGCCAGAGCCGCGAGAGTTTCGGCCGCACACTCTTCAATTACTTCGCGACGCTCGCGGGCTGGGGCGCGTGCGCGTTCGTGCTGGTCTACATTCAACGCCGCGTGCAGGCGCGCCATGGCATCGACACCGGCCTGCATTCGAATCCGACGACGGGCGAGCTGCTGCGCTTCACGCTGCGCCGCGTGGCGCCTTACCTCTTCGCGTTCCTCGCGGCGCTGACCTTTACGCACTACATGCCGCTCTCGCTCGGCCGCACGCTTGCGATGGTCACTGCCTACGCAATCGTCGCGGGCGCGGTGTTCTCCGCGATCTGCCTGATCATGTTCTCGCTGTTCGGCTCGGCGCACCGGCGCGTCGCGGTGAACCTGCTGATCATCCGCGCGCGGCGCCTGCTGTTTCTGATCGGCACGTTCGGCGCGCTCGGCGACGCGGCCGCGAACTACGACGTCGCACAGCAGCTCGGCACCAATCTCTCCGGCCTCATTTCGACCTGCGCGAACATGGGCGCGGCGGGCCTCACCGCGTATTTCGCGCTCGCGTTCCAGCGGCCGGTCGCGCATCTGATCCGCAGCCGCACCTTCGAGCAGCGCAACACGCGCAAGGCCGCGACGGAAACCTTCGAAGTGGTCGCCTCGTTGTGGCAGTTGCCGTTGCTGTTGCTCGCATCGGCTTCGGTGGTGGCGACGCTCATGGGCATCGGCACGTCGGAAAACGTGCTGCAGATGGCCATAGCGACCGCCGCGCTGCTCGTCATCGGGTTCTTTCTCTCCGCGATCGTCGTGCGCATCACGCGTCCGAAGTCGCGCAAGCCGCGCCGGCAGTCGGCCTACGTGCGCCGGCTGATCAAATTCGTCGGCACGATGATCGTGGTCGGCGTGTGGCTCGCGTTCCTCGAACTGTCGTCGCGCTTCTGGGGCTTTTCGCTCGCGCGCATGGCGGAGGAGAGCGTCGCCGCGCGCGGCATCACGCACGCGGTCGCGATGATCGTGCTGACGTTCTTCGTCGTCTGGCTGATCTGGATTCTCATCGACACCGGCATTCAGGAAGCGCTCAAGCCCGATTCCGCGCGGCGCGGCGGCCGTGGCCCGAGCATGCGCGCGCGCACCATGCTGCCGCTGGTGCGCAACGTCGTGTTCGTGTTCCTGCTGACGGTCGCCGCGATCGTCACGGCCGCGAACCTCGGTCTTAACGTGACGCCGCTGCTCGCGGGCGCGGGCGTGATCGGTCTCGCGGTGGGCTTCGGCGCGCAATCGCTGGTAGCGGATCTGATCACGGGGCTTTTCATCATCATCGAGGACACCATTTCGGTAGGAGACTCGATCGAGGTGGAGGGCGGCCACGCCGGCATCGTGGAAAGTCTGACGATCCGTACCGTGCGCCTGCGCGACGGCCAGGGTGCGATCCACGCGATTCCGTTCTCGCAGATCAAGACGGTGAAGAATCTGTCGCGCGATTTCGCGTATGCGGTATTCGAAGTGCGCGTGCCGTTCACGGCGGATGTCGATGAAGTGACGCAGATGATCCGTGAAGTCGGCGCCGATCTGATGGCCGACTTCCGTTATCGCCGCGAGATGCTCGGGCCGGTCGAAGTGTGGGGGCTGGACCGGTTCGACCCGAACTGGATGGTCGTGAAGGGGCAGATCAAGACGCGGCCGTTGCAGCAATGGAGCGTGGCGCGGGCGTTCAATCTGCGCATCAAGCGCAAGATGGACGAAGCCGGCATGGAGATTCCGGTGCCGCAGATGCACGTGCAGATGACCCGCGACGCGATACCCGGCGCGGACGCCGCCGAGGCGCGCGAACGCGCGCGCCGTATCTGGACCGGCGAACCGGAGCTAACGGGAGAGGACGAGGAAGCGGAGATCGGTCCGGAGCTGCCGCGTGAGGCGCCGAGCGCCGCCGCGGCCGCACGGGCGCGCGACGTGTCGCACGAGCCGCGTCCCGCGCCACCGCCGACGGATCAATCCGTGCAGATTCCGCCGCAGATTCCGACGGCGTCGGAGCCGGGGAAGGGCTGAGCGGAGATCAGGTCTTATGCGGCGAGCAGATCGTTGACGTGCGTGGCGATCTGTTCGCCCGCGACGCCGTAGACGTGCAGCGACACCGCGCGCGCGCCGGCATCGGCGGGATTGCCGAGCTGATGGATCGCGGCGCGTCCCGCATCGACATAGGAGACGGCGCCCGTTGCGCGCGGATGGCTGCGCGTCTCGACCGCGCACTGCGTGCCCATATCCCAGCGATAGAGCGTCTCCGAGAGCGCGCCTTCGATCACCGCATAGCCGCACCACGTCTGATGCCCGTGGACCGGACTCGCCTGTCCCGGCTCCCAGACGAGCGCGGCGATCGCGTAACGACCGAGCGGGTCGGCCGCGAGCAGATGCCGGCAATAGTTGCGCGGATTGCCCACGCGCTGGTCGGGCCGCAGCAGGCCCGGATCGGCGATCGCGCGTTGCAGCGCGGCGCGCAGGTGTTGACCGAACGAGAGCGAAGCGCCAGCTTCCGCGGCGGCGAAGGCCGTATCGATTTCGCGGCAGAGCCGTTCCAGCGCCGGGCTTCGCGTGACACCGGAATCAGTCGTCGCGCAAGCCGGGGAAACCGTTGGAACCGCGGAAAGGGGCCGCGCCGGGCGGCTGACATGTTCGAGTTGCATAGTCAAAGAGCCATTGGGTTCTTGTTGTCCATGTGACTCATTTATACCGGCTTGCCTCCAGAATTAGTTTCCATATAATTCCGCTCGACAATCCAGAAATAGAATAATTTCCTATAAGGGGTGCAGCATGGGAATGGACCTCATCGACCGCAAACTGCTCGAATTGCTCCAGAGCGACGTGACGATGCCCATCGCGGAGCTGGCGCAACGCGTCAATCTCTCGCAGACGCCGTGCTGGAAGCGCGTTCAGCGCCTGAAGGAAACCGGCGTGATCCGCGCGCAGGTCGCGCTATGCGATCCGAAGAAGCTGGGCGTCGGCACGACGGTGTTCGTCGCGGTGCGCACCAATCAGCACACGCAGACCTGGGCCGACGATTTCACGCGCGCCGTGCGCGACATTCCCGAAGTGGTCGAGGTGTACCGGATGAGTGGAGAGACCGATTATCTGCTGCGCGTCGTCGTATCCGATATCGATGATTACGACCGCGTGTACAAGCAGCTCATTCGCGCGGTGCCGCTGTACGACGTGAGTTCCAGCTTCGCGATGGAGCAGATCAAGTATTCGACCGCGCTGCCGGTGCGCCCGACGCTCGAGCCCTGAGCGTTCCGCGACCGAAAGAAAAAGCCGCCCGGGGAGGGCGGCGCAACGCATCCGGTCACGAGGTATCCCGGCTTTGCCCCTTTCAGCCCATGCCGGGATCGGACGCGCATGGAATCGTCATTAGTATCGTCATTCGGGCGGTGCGCGTTCAAGCGGGACGGTGCAGCAGTGAATTTCGCGGCCGGCGCGTGCTCAGCGAAACGGCGGGCGCCCATGTGCCGCGAAATGCGCATCGATTCCCGCAACCCAACTGAAAACCATGCCGGTTACCATGGCGGGTCTATCCCGAAATCGCGCCACGCTCTCTTTCAAATGAACCACGACCCTCGCCGCCCGAACGACAAGCCGAAGAAGAATCCGACCCGCGCCATCAGCGTGTTCATCGTCGTCGTGGTGTTGCTCGTGATCGGCACGATTCTCTTCAACGCGATCCGCGAAAAGCGCGAGTTCGATCAGCAGAACGCGCAGCCGTCCGCCGCGAGCGATGTGCGGCCCGCCGTGCCGGCGGCCGGCGCGTCGCAATAAGACATATCGCAGCGGGCGTCGTCACGCCGGCAGGCGTATCTGCGCGGCGTCCTTGCCGATCAGCGATGACGCGGTCAGCATCTGCTTGCACTGATGCGCGAGCAGCTTCAGATCGTGCAGCACGTCGGCGGGAAGCGTCTGCGCGCGCTCGGCTTCGACCACCATTTTGTCGAGATCGTGCCGCAGGTCCTTGAGCGCGTCGGCGTGCGCGGGCGGTGCATCGGGCTTCGGCGGCGCGGGCAGTTCGCTTTCGGCGCCGAAGAGATTGTCGCGCACGATGCCGAAGGTGCGCTGCACGGGCTCGAAGGGCTGGCCATCAGCTTCGCTCAGCGATTGCAGCAGCGGCGCTGCGGCGGTGATCTGCGATGCAAGCACATGGCTTTGCACTAGCAGATCGTTCAGCTCGGCGACGTACCTCTGCTGCGCTCGCGGTTCGAGCATCATGCGCTGGAACGCCTGCGCGAGATTGGCGAACGAGACATGCACGTTTCTGCGCGCCAGGCGATAACGGAAGTCGCGGTCGAGGGCGGTGGCCGCGACGGTCGCCGCCGCCGAGGCGCCCTTGCTAGCGGTGGCCGCCGTACTCTCGCCGATGCTCACCGACGAAAGACGTTGCGCCGTCGCGCTCGCGGCCTTCATTGCCGCATCCGCGACGAGATCCGGCGCAAGCGGCGGCGTGCCGGTCAAAGGCTCGTTGGCCGCGTCGGCCGTGACGGTCACGGTCCGGGCGACAGGGTCGGCGGCAAGCACGGACGATGACGACGCCACCGCGCCCGCGTTGGCGTCGGCGAACACGGCGCGATCGGCGGGCGTTTCCACGGCCGATGCCGAAGCGGCGCGCGCCTTCTCCGCCTGCGACGCCGGTTTCGCCTTCCACGACCAGCTCGCTTCGAGATAGTTGCGCGTCGCGGCGAGCAGGTCCTTCACGAGCTTGCCCATCAGCCGATATTCCCAGTACGGGAACAGATGGCTGGCCGCGATGGCGATCGCGCAGCCGACCACGGTGTCGATCGCGCGCTCGCCGATGATCCGCATGCTGCCCGGCGCGAGCAGATGGAACATCAGCAGCACGTAGGACGACGTGAACACGACGCTCGCCGAATAGTTGAAGAGCAGGAGGCTGTAGCTCATCACCATGGAGGCGAACATCATGATGAGCAGGATATGCGGCTCCTTCACGAACAGGATCAGGCCGATCGACATGGCGCAGCCGATCGCCGTGCCGAAGATCCGCTGCGTATTGCGCTGCTTGGTGAGCGAATAGCCGGGTTTCAGGATGATGACCGTGGTCATCACGATCCAGTACGCATTCGTGAGCGGCAGCAGACGCCCGAGCCAGAAGCCGATGCCCACCGCGATCGTCACCCGCAGTGCATGACGGAAGCTGGGCGAAGCCATCGTCAGGTTCGAGAAGATCTGCATGTACGACACGCGCCGGCTCGAGATGAAGCGCGACAGCGCGTGATCGATCTGCAACTCGGTCTCGGTCGCGCTCGCGTCGTCGCGGGTGCGGCGGCGCATCTTGTCGATCAGGCGCGTCGCGCTCCACATGCGCCGGAACACGGCGGCCGCCGCCGCGTAGGCCTCGGGATTCTTCTCCGGCAGACCTTGCTTGCGCATCTGCTCCAGCTCGTACTCGATCGCGCGAAGCTCGGCCTTCATGCTGATCGACTTGCCTGCCGCATGGTTCTGCAGCACCGCGAGGCCGATCTCCTCCAGATCCGCGCTCGCCTTGCGCATCAGATCGCGATAGAAAACGAGCACGTCGGAGCCCGCGAAGGTCTTCCGGACGAGCGGGTAATCCGTGTGCGCGCCGACGAAAAATTCGTGCAGGTCCACCACGTTGATGAACAGGTTGAAGAGCCGCGCGCGCCGCGCGTCGAGCTTGCCGCTTTTCACCTTCGGCAGATTGCGCAGTACGATGTCGCGCGCCGCTTCCTGCCGCTCGACCGCCGCGATCTGCTTTTCGATCAGCCGGCGATAGCACTCGTCGAGATCGGCGTCGCCGTCGTAGAACTCGGCGCGCGCGAGCAGATACTCGGCGCAACTGAAGATGCTCTCGGCGAGCGCCTGCTGCTCGATCCGGTAGACCAGCAGGTGGCTCACGAGCGTCGCCCAGTACGTGTACCAGAGCCCGCCCAGCAGGATCCACGAGGCGTTGATGAGCGCCTGCAGCGGCGTGAACTGATCCTCGAGCGTGACGATCATCATGAAGAGCGTCGCGAAGCTGATCTGCGGCCAGCGGTTCCCGTACACGACGATCAGCGAAAGCACGAAGGTGAGCGGCACGATGGTCAGCCACAGCGTGAGCGGATGCGCCGTCGCGATGCCGGTCGCGAGCGCCGCGAAGAAGCCGATCACCGAGCACGCGAGCATCTCGTTGTGCTTGTGCCTGAGCGGCCCGGGCATGTCGACGACGCACGCGCCGAGCGCGCCGGTGGCGATCGTGAAACCGAGTTCGCGATTGTGAAACACGATGAGCATGAGCACGGCGGGCAGCGAAACGCCCAGCGCGATACGCAAGCCGCCAAAGAAATACTGGCTGTAGATGAACTTCCTGATTTCGAACGAATAGCGCATCGACTTCCTGTTTTGATGCTCGTTGGGTCCAGAGACGAGGCGAGAACGAGTCTAACTCAACTCACACGGGCTTCGGACCGCGGCCGGGCGGACAGGTTCTCGGCGCGGCGCGGCGTTTGCTATGCTGCCGAAAAGTTGTGTACGGAATATGCAAAGGAGCCCAGGCAATGACCGTGACCGACAGCCTCGCTGTGCCACCGGACGAAGTCGAGCTGACGGCCGTGCGCGCGCAAGGCGCGGGCGGTCAGAACGTCAACAAGGTGTCGAGCGCGATTCATCTGCGCTTCGACATCCGCTCGTCATCTTTGCCGGAGCACATCAAGACGCGATTGCTCGCACTCGCCGACAGCCGCGTCACGCGCGAGGGCGTGATCGTCATCAAGGCGCAGGAATATCGCACGCAGGACATGAACCGCGCCGCCGCGCTCGCGCGGCTCGACGAACTGATCCGCAGCGTGAGCGTCACGCGGCGCAAGCGTATTGCGACCAAGCCGACGCGCGGATCGCAGATGCGGCGTGTCGAGAGCAAGGTGAAGCGCGGCGCAATCAAGGCGGGACGCGGACCCGTGCGTGGTGAGTAAGGACGTGCGACGTGCGAATCAGCCTTCCTGCAACTTCGGAGGCGTGTCCGCGAGCGGCCCGAGAAAATACGATTTGAGCCGCTGACGTCCGATCACGCGGCCGAGTTCGGCGAACGCGCAGTAATTTCCGATCATCAGAAACAGCAGGATCTGGATCGCCCAGAACTGCGGCCAGTTGATGTGCGTGAGCAGTTCGTGATGCGCGGCCGCGAGGCTATGCGTTTCCTTCCAGAAGTCGAACAGACGCTCGAGATAGTGAAACACTCCGGCGACGACCGTATAGATCAGCGTCTTCCAGACCACGTTCCAGATCAGCGGCCGGTCCGGATAGCGATTGATGAACGGCAGCATATTGGCGATCAGCACCGCCTTGCCGAGAATCAGCGACGCAATGATCACGGAGACGGAAGTGGGCAGCGAAATGCCGGTGCCTTTGACCATCAGCGCGCGGATGATGACCACCGCATGCAGCAACACGAAAAAGAAGAGGGTGGGCGGCACCATCTTCATCATCTCGTGCCTGATCTTGTCCATTGAAAGGCCCATGGCGGCTCCCGGCGAAAAGCGCGAAAGATCACGCGGCACGACGCGGCGCGCAACGTCCGTCCGGACAATTTCACCGATGCACAGGCGGCCGGCCTCGTCAGCCGAAGAAGTCTAGTTCACCGCGCGAGCTTGCGACGTCCTAAAAACGGTACGCGCCTGACGAAGCCCGTTGCGAGCGCCGTGCCCGCGAGCACGATCGCGCAGCCGGCGAGCATCACGAGCGACACGCGCTCGCCGAGAAACAGCGCGCCCCACAGGATGCCGAACAGCGGAATGACAAAGGTGACGGTCATCGCGCGCGCGGGGCCCGCGACCGCGACCAGATGGAAATAAATGAAGTACGCGATGCCCGTGCAGCCGACGCCGAGCGCGAGCACCGCGCCCCATGCATGAGCGGAAACCGGCGCGGCGGGCCAGGTGGCGAACGCGATCGGCGCGAGCGTGAGCGTCGCGCCGAGCATGCTGCCGGCGGCGTTGGTCAGCGCGTCGACGTCCATCAGGTATTTCTTCGCGAAGTTGCCTGCCACGCCGTAAAGCGCCGATGCGGCGAGCGCCGCGGCCGCCGCGAGCAGGCCTTGCACTGGGAGTGCGCTGTCGCCGGGCTGCGCCGGCGCGATCTGGTTCCACACCAGCACGAGCACGCCCGCGAAGCCGATGGCCATGCCGATCGTGCGCGCGCCGGTCAGACGGTCGCGCAGCCACAGATAGGCGACGAGCGCGCCGAACAGCGGCGTCGTTGCGTTGATGACGGAAGTCGCGCCCGCCGAGAGCGTCAGCTCGGCGTAGGCGAACAGGCAGAACGGCGCGGCCGAGTTGAGAATGCCGACCATCAGCAGTTGCGGCCAGCGCGCGCGCAGCGTCGCGGCAGTGGCGGCGAGCGGGCGACGCGCCAGCAGCATCGCGACCAGGAACACGGCGCCTATGCCGACGCGCAAGGCCATCAGCGGCGCGACGCCGAACTCGGCGACGCCCACGCGAATGAAAAGGAACGACGCGCCCCAGAGCGCGGCGAGGACGATCAGTTGCAGCAGGTTGGCAGGTGACATGGCGGCGCGGACTTCGCAAGGCTCATCGAAAGTCCGCGCATGTTAGCACCGCGTTTGTCTCGATAAAGCGCCGCCGAACGAAACAGCAAGAAGCGGGAGATCAGTGCGGAGGGATCATCCACGTCAGCACGTTTTGCTGCAGCCAAACGAGCACGCCGAGCAGGATCGTCAGGAGCATCGAATGCCAGAACGTGCGCGCGAAGACCAGACCTTCCTTGCCCTTCAACTCGGTCGTGGCGACTCCGGTCGAGATGTTCTGCGGCGAGATCATCTTGCCCATCACGCCGCCGGACGAGTTGGTCGCCGCCATCAGCACCGGATTGAGATTGAGCTGGTTCGCCGCCACCACCTGCAGATTACCGAACAGCGCGTTGCCCGAAGTATCACTGCCGGACAGGAACACCGCGACCCAGCCGAGGAACGCCGAAACCAGCGGAAAGAACGCCCCGACCGACGCCACGCCCAGACCCAGCGTGTAGTTCATGCCCGAATAGTTCATCAGATACGCGAGCCCGACAATGGTCGCAACGGTCAGAATGGCGATGCGCGTCTGCACCCACGTATCGACGATCGCCGCGCGGTATTCGCGCGTGGGCAGCTTCACCATGAGCGCGGTGATGATCGAGGCCACGAGGATCGCCGTGCCGGTCGCGAGCGGCTGGAAGTCCCAGATCGCGCCATACGGCTGCTTGTACAGCGTGATGAAGACCGCCTTGTCGAGACCCGGCCAGGCGACCTTGATGTCGCCGATCATGAAGATCTTGAGCACCGTCCACACGATCACGACCACCGACACGACAATCCACGGCAGCCAGCCCTGACCGCCTGGGATAGCCGATTTCGTGTCGCCGAGCCGGTCGACGTTCACGGCGAAGCGTTCATCGGGCGCGGGCTTCCAGACGCGCAGGAACGCGATCGTCAGGATGAGCGAGACGAGCGAGGAGAGCACGTCCGTCAGCGCATAGCTGATGAAGTTCGAGGTCACGAACTGCGTGAGCGCGAACGCGCCGCCCGAGACCAGCAGCACCGGCCAGATGCGCAGCATGTTGCGAAAGCCGGCGTAGATGCCGATCACGTAGAACGGCAGGAAGAACGCGAAGAGCGGCAACTGGCGGCCGACCATTTTGGCGAGGGCGTCGGTCGGCAGGTGGGTGACGGCGCCCAGCACCGTGATCGGCACGCCGAGCGCGCCGAACGCGACCGGCGCGGTGTTGAAGATCAGCGTGAAGGTGAGCGCTTCGAGCGTCGGGAAGCCGAGCAGGATCAGCAGCGAGCTCGTGATGGCGATCGGCGTGCCGAAGCCCGAGATCCCTTCGAGCAACGCCCCGAACGAAAAGCCGATCACCACGAGCACGATGCGCCGGTCGTTCGGCAGGTTATCGACCATCCACTGGCGGAATGCCTCGAAGCGTCCCGAGCGCTGCGCGACGTTGTAGAGCAGGATCGCGGCGAACACGATCCACATGACCGGCCAGAGCGCGAACACCGCGCCGGCCGCGACCGAGTCGAGCGCGAGGCCGATCGGAAAATGCCAGCCCGCCACCGCGATGGCGAGCCCGAGCACCAGACCGGCGAGCGAGGCCTGCCACGCAGGGCGGCGCGCCCAGCCGAGCAGCACGAGCACGAGAATGATCGGCAGCGCGGCGACGATGAAGGAAGCGAGCAGCGAATCGGCGATAGGAGTGAGCAACTGATGGAACATCGGGTCTCCCTTTTCTGGTCATGAGCGGAAGCGGCCACGAACGAAGCCGCGATGCGCGTGGAGTTCGATGTTGCAGCAGCAGACGTGCGCCGCCTTAAGCGGACGCATAACGCGCACAATAAGAATAGGGCGCGAACGCGCCGCGTCAAGGCGTGAATGCCCGGCCATTACGGCGCACGGGTCACGCCGGGTGACGTGACGGCGCGACTCAGCCTTCCGCGACGGCGCTGCGCGCGGGCTCGTCGCGGCCGGCGGCGGGCGTCTGACGGAACACCCAGATGGTGAGCAAGCCGAGCGAAGCGAGCATCCAGAGCAGAAAAAACACGAAAGCCATCATGGTCCGATCCCCCGATACGGAAAGCCGCAGTTGCGACGAAGAAGGCAAGCGAGGGAACGTTTAGCCAGAAGCGTGCCAATTGTCTGGCGAAATCCGCCAAGTCCTTGTCCGAAAAGGAAAGTGTGCGAGCGTACGTTTGCCCGAACGCGCGCTGACGCACATATATGAGCGGAAAATGTTGCAGGTTTGTTACGGCGGGGCGAAAAAACCGTCGATTGTCACGTCGGACGTAACACTCAGGCATCGCGCTCAGTGGCTGTGGGCGCCGCCTCCGCCGTGCCAACCGCCGCCGCCTTGCCACGTGCCGCCGCCATGCCAGCCGCCGCCGTGGTACCCGTTGCCGTGCCATCCGTGGCCCCAGCAACACCCGCTGCCACCCCAATAGCCGAAGCCGAAGGAGACCGCGGGATAGCCGTAGCCGTAATAAGGATAGCCGTAGTACGGATAGCCGTAGTACGCCGGGTACGGATAGGGATAGGGATACGGATAAGTCGGGTAGTAACTGGAATAGGGCGAGCCGACCGCATATTCGTACTGAGGCGGCAGCGTCGCGGAAGACGTGGGCACTGCCGCCGTCCCGGAGGCCGGGACGCTGAATTCGCGCTGAGCGTAAGTTGCGGGAACGGTAGGGTAAGGCGGGTACGCAGGATAGCCGTAGGGGTAGTAGCACGCGCCCAGAACGAGCGCGCCGGAAAGCACTGCGGCCGCCGTTCGGAGTCCGGGGATGATGCGTGCGGAAATCATGAGCCTGCTCCTTACGCCGCGCGACTGCCGGACTTCTCGGTCCGTTTAAGAGCAGCTTAGTCCACGACGTGCGTGCTGGCGTCGGGCGTTATGTGACTTTGCATTACCAAAGCGCGATTCTGTTACAGATTTGAAACGCCGCTTGTGCGGAGCGGCGAAGCCTCACCGGCTACGCCGCTCGAAAGATGGATCTCGCTACTTCCCGACCTGATTGCCGATAACCCCGCCAACCGCCGCACCGCCCAGGGTCGACAGCGCGCTGCCGCCAATCACGGCGCCACCGGCCGCGCCCACACCCGCGCCGATAGCCGTATCCCGTTGTCGCGTGGTCATGTCGCCGCAAGCGGTCAGTCCTCCCAGAAACACAGTGACCATCGCAGCGGCGCCGATCTGTCTGATGGTTTTCATGTCGACTCTCCATTTCGATGATGAGATGAATCGGCTGCGGTTCGGCCGCGGCGATGAGAAGCGCGGTGCGTCCGGATAGACGGTGACCAACGGGTCCGCCCTGTTTTTCGCCGGTTCGTCCTTGTCAGCAGCAGGAAAGGTGCCCGATTCCCCCGGCGGGCGGCGCTCGCCCAGGCGCGACAGGGGTTTGCGCCCGATACCATGGAAAAAAAAGCCTGCCGCACGCGAGGTGCGACAGGCTTCTGTCAGGCGCAAAAAGCATTATGTCGGCTGATAGATCTCCGAGCCCTTCTTCACGAATTCGATCGCCTTGGTTTCCATGCCCTTGGCGAGCGCCTCGGTTTCGCTGACGCCCTGTTTGGCCGCGAAGTCGCGCACGTCCTGCGTGATCTTCATCGAGCAGAAGTGCGGGCCGCACATCGAACAGAAATGCGCGACCTTGGCGGAATCCTTCGGCAGGGTTTCGTCGTGGAATTCGCGCGCCTTGTCCGGGTCGAGGCCGAGATTGAACTGGTCTTCCCAGCGGAATTCAAAGCGCGCCTTGGACAACGCGTTGTCGCGAACCTGCGCGCCCGGATGACCCTTCGCGAGATCCGCCGCGTGCGCCGCGAGCTTGTAGGTGATGATGCCTTCCTTGACGTCGTCCTTGTTCGGCAGGCCCAGGTGCTCCTTCGGCGTCACGTAGCAGAGCATCGCCGTGCCGAACCAGCCGATCATCGCCGCGCCAATGCCCGAGGTGATGTGGTCGTAGCCCGGCGCGATGTCCGTCGTGAGCGGCCCGAGCGTGTAGAACGGCGCTTCGTCGCACCATTCCAGCTGCAGGTCCATGTTCTCCTTGATGAGCTGCATCGGCACGTGGCCGGGGCCTTCGATCATCACCTGCACGTCGTGCTTCCACGCGATCTGCGTCAGTTCGCCGAGCGTCTTCAGTTCGCCGAGCTGCGCTTCGTCGTTGGCGTCGTAGATCGAGCCGGGGCGCAGGCCGTCGCCGAGCGAGAACGAGACATCGTATTGCTTCATGATTTCGCAGATGTCTTCGAAGTGCTCGTAGATGAAGCTTTCCTTGTGGTGCGCGAGGCACCACTTCGCCATGATCGAGCCGCCGCGCGACACGATGCCCGTCATGCGGTTGGCGGTCAGCGGCACGTACTGCAGGCGCACGCCGGCGTGGATCGTGAAGTAGTCGACGCCTTGTTCGGCTTGCTCGATGAGCGTATCGCGGAAGATTTCCCAGGTCAGGTCTTCGGCCTTGCCGTTGACCTTTTCCAGCGCCTGATAGATCGGCACCGTGCCGATCGGCACCGGCGAATTGCGGATGATCCACTCGCGCGTCTCGTGGATGTGCTTGCCCGTCGACAGATCCATTACCGTGTCGCCGCCCCAGCGGATCGCCCAGGTCATCTTGTCGACTTCCTCGCCGATGGAGGACGTCACCGCCGAATTGCCGATGTTCGCGTTGATCTTCACGAGGAAGTTGCGGCCGATGATCATCGGCTCGCTTTCCGGGTGATTGATGTTCGCGGGAATGATCGCGCGGCCGCGCGCCACTTCCTCGCGCACGAACTCAGGCGTGATTTCCTTCAGTGCGTCCTTGCCGAACGCCGCCGCGCCGAAGGCTTGTCCCGGATGCTGACGTCCCATCATCGCGGCGAGCTTTTCGCCGTTCGGTCCGCTTTGCTTCAGGCTTTCGAGATATTCGGCGCGCCGCTGGTTTTCGCGAATCGCGATGTATTCCATCTCCGGCGTGATGATGCCCTGACGCGCGTAGTGCATCTGAGAGACGTTCTTGCCGTCGAGCGCGCGGCGCGGCTTGCGATGCAGGCCGGGAAAGCGCAGTTCGGTCGTTTTCGGATCGGCTGCGCGCTCGCGGCCGAAGTCGCTCGACAGGCCGCTCAGTTCCTCCGTGTCGCCGCGCTTGTCGATCCACGCGCCGCGCAGCGCGGGCAGGCCGCTGCGGATGTCGATTTTCGCCTCCGGATCGGTGTACGGGCCCGAGGTGTCGTACACGTAGACGGGCGGATTCTTCTCGGCGCCGAAGCCGTCGGGTGTGTCCGACTGCGTGATCTCGCGCATCGGCACGCGGATGTCGGGCGTCGAGCCTTCGACATAGACCTTGCGCGAGTTCGGCAGCGGCGCGATGGCAGCGGCATCGACGACGGCGTTCTCGGACAGGAACTTGGGGTTGGCATTCATGCTGTCTCTCCTGTGTGGGACGGTTATATCCGGCCCGACGCGAACGAACGCCATCGAGCTCGGCTGATTCAGGAGCTAAACAGGGAGGAACGAGATGGAAAGGTACGGGTTCGGAAGAAGTGGCGTGGAGCAGCGAGCCTTGAACCCGAACGCTTCCCTGCGCTGGCATTATCCAGATCAGGTTCAAAGGGTATTTCTCACCCACGCCGCGCGAGGCGATCCGGGCCGACAAATCCGGCAGAATCGCGATGCGCAACGCAGGACCCCCGCGTTAGCAGCCGACACGTTACACCGCGGCGTGGCGTCTTGGCAACCATTCGCAAAATCCTTCGATCCCGCCGAGTGCTTACATGCATAATGGCGGTCGCCGCGACTTCCGGGTTTTCCCGAGGCTCACGCGGTCTCCCTACGCGCAATCGCACTTCTCCGTTCCGCCATGTCGTTCCGTCTGGTTTCCGCCGCAGCGTATTTCCCGGCATCGTTTGCACTTGTCCGGCTTTTGGCCGTCGCAGCGGAGTGATGCATGTCCGCTCTTCCTCCGCCGCGCCTGCCGTTCAGCTTTCCTGACCGCTTTCCGTTTCGCGCGCCGCGCTCGTTCAAAGGACAGGTCGCGCTCGCGCTGGCCGTCGTTTATCTGGTGTGGGGCTCGACCTATCTCGGCATCCATCTGGCGCTCGAGTCGTTTCCGCCGCTCATGCTCGGCGGCTTGCGCAACCTGTTCGCGGGCATCGGCCTGTTCGCGATCGCCGTGCATCGCCGTGCGGTGTGGCCGAGCGCGCGCGAAGTGCGCAACGCGGCGATCGTCGGCACGCTGCTCGAAGGCTTGTCGAGCGGGATGATGGCCTACGGCATGCGCACCGTGGGCACCGGGACGGCTGCGGTGATGGTCGCCACCGTGCCGCTCTTCGCGACGATCTTCACGGCGCTCTCCGGACGCGGCGTCGCGAAAGGCGAGTGGTTCGCGGTGGCGCTGGGGCTGGTCGGCATCGTGCTGCTGAATCATGGCGATCCGTCGCCGAGCTCCACCTTCGGCACGCTGGCGATTCTCTGCGCCGCGATCTTCTGGGCGGGCGGCGCGCATCTGGCGACGCGTCTGCCGCAACCCTCCGACCTGCTGATGTCGACGGCGCTGCAGATCGGACTGGGCGGACTGATCGCGACGGGCATCGCGCTGGTGTCGGGCGAGCGTCTCACGCAGGTGAGCGCCGGCGCGGGCTTTTCGTTTCTCTACCTCGTCGTGATCGGGTCGATGGCCGCGTATGTCGCCTACAACTTCCTGATCCGCAATACGAGCACGATCGTCGCGACGAGTTGCCTGTACGTGAATCCGGTCGTCGCCGTCTTGCTGGGCGCGCTGCTGCTCGGCGAGATCATCACGCAATGGACCGTTATCTCGACGGTCGTCATTCTGCTGTCCGTCGCGTTGTCGTTCTGGTTCGACTATCGGCGGCGCGGGCTCGCGTGAGTCTGCCTTTCTTTTTGTAAAAACCGCGTTCATCCGGCGACGGCGGCATCGTTCGATGCCGTCGTCGCCGCGCATGCCGGCGTACGTCGAATAAATCCTCTAACGAATCCAGAAGCCTTGTCAGACAAGGCTCGGCGGGATGCGCGCAAACGTTTCGCACCGAATCGGGGCATGCTCATTGCTGAACGCGGTTAGCCGCAGCGGCGGCGCCGTCAATTTCTTTCATGGCGTCAGCCGGTGGGTCAAGGAAGGGAAACAGAATCGGGCCCGGCGGCGAAACGCGCGCGAGAGTCACGCGGACGCGCGGTCGTCCAGACCCGGATAACGAGGTGGTCGATCAAAACAAAGGAAGGTGGAATCATGAAGCTCATCCGCACCGCTGCCGCACTCGCCGCCGTCGCCACATTGCTCTCCGCCTGTGGTGGAAGCTCCGACGACGTGGGGAAGGAAATCGGCGTCACCCAGCCGCAGGTTCACTTCATTCACGCGATCCCGAGCGGTCCGAACGTCGATTTCTACGACAACGGCAAGATCCTGCAGCCGAACCTCGCCTACAAGGCGGTGACCAACTTCGCCAACATCGATACGGGGCAGCACAACTTCTCCTATGCGGCGGTCAACACGACGACGCAGCTCGCCACCGACACGAGCATCTCGAACGCGGCGAAAGGGCATGAGTACACGGTGATCGCGCTGCCGGATGCGGGTTTCGTGCCGTCGATCGCCGTGATCGACGATCCGTTCGACAAGGGTCTTCTGTCGGCAAGCGCGCGGGTGCGCGGCTTCAATGCCTCGACCAACGCGCCGAACCTCGACCTGTATCTTGTCGCGCCGGGGACCAGCATCTCCAACGTCAGCCCGACGATGGCGGGGGTCGCCTATAAGAACGCCGTGCCCGCGACGACGCAGGATTCGATTTACGTCTCCGGCGGCACGTATCAGCTCATCGCGACGCTGCCGGGTTCGAAAACGCCGGTCTACAAGTCGGCCTCGTTCGATCTGGTCAACAACGCGGACTGGCTCGTGACGACGCTGCCTTCGGGGAATGCCGTGTCGCAACTGGTGCCGGAGAAAATCCGCGTGCTGGTCGCGCAGGGCGGAAATACGCAGCAGCCGGCGCTGGAGTTGCCAGATACGCAGTGATCCGACGCGCCTGACGAAGCAAGAACCGGCCGGATGCATCGGCCGGTTTTTTTGCGCCCGCCGGACCGACAAGCGGACGCGCAAAAAAAATCCCGCCACACAAAGGCGGCGGGACGACAGGGCACTACATCAACGCTATGGAACAACTTCAGAAACACGCCACTCCACGCCATGGCATGGCGACGGCGCGTTCCACTTGTTACGTTACTTGTGCTCTTCAGCGGAATTCGTGATGGCGTTACCGCCCTTCGAGATATCCTGGCCCGCGCCCGAGATGGTGTTGCAACCCGCGAGAGCAGCCGTGCCGGCGATCAGCAGCAAAGCGATGAGTCGAGTCATGTGTATCCCCTTGGAGTTGAAATGCGTGACAGGAATTCGGTTCGCGCATCGTGTCTGGTCGTCGGGCGCCGTTTCGACGCCTACCCGTATCGGTGTACCCAATCATAAAAAAGCAGGCGCCCCGACGCTGTAGGCACGCATGCGATTTTCTTGTCGGCGGCATCCGCATTTTGTGTCGGCATCGTCCTACGCGAGCGGGACGGCGCGCGGCGCGTCGACACTGCGTTCGCGCGGCATCGACACGCTGATCGCCGTGCCGTGCGGGCTCGCGCGCTCGATGTCGAAGCGTCCGCCGCGCGCCGACACGCGCTGACGCATCCCAACGAGCCCGTGCGTCTGCGTGCGCTTGAGATCCTGCGGCCGGATGCCGATGCCGTCGTCCGCGATGGAAAGCGACACGGTCTCGTCATCGAGCGCGAGCGCCACGCGGATGCGGCTCGCGTGCGCATACTTCGCCGCGTTCGTGAGCGTCTCCTGCGCGACGCGAAAGAGCGCGATCTCGATGGCCTCGCCGAGCTTCACGTCCTCGTCCGGCAGCGCGAACTCGACGTTCCAGCCGTTGCGTTGCGCGGCTTCGTCGGCGAGCGAGCGCAGCGCGGTCACCAGCCCGAAGTTGGCGAGCACGGTAGGCCGCATGTCCTCGATGATGCGGCGCTTGAGCGCGATGCCCTGATCCAGCTGGGCGAGCGCGCGCGCAAGTTTTTCGGCCATGGCGGGCTCGCTGTCGCGGAGCTTGCCTCGCACCCACGCGACATCCATCTTGCTCGCCGTGAGAATCGAGCCGAGTTCGTCGTGCAGTTCGCGCGCGAGCTCGGTCTTTTCGTTTTCGCTCACCGACTGCAAGTGCCACGCGAGCGCTTCGAGCTGGCGCGTGCGCGCGAACACGAGCTGATCGAGCTCTTCCTGCTGCGTGATGAGCGCCTTCTGCACGCGCGCCTGCTTGTCGAGCTGAATGCCGAGATTGCGGAACAGCAGCAGGAACAGCACGATGTTGAGCGCGCACAACGCGCCCACGCACAGCGTCGAGATGCGCTGATCGGCGCGGCTCGCGTCGAGCGCTTGCTGGGCGCGCTGCTCCTCGTTCAGCCGCAGCAGCGAGAGCGCGGCATCGAGCGTCGCGCTCGTGTCCGGAGGCGGCAGCGACAGTGCGTGTTCGCGGGCGGCGGAATCGGCGTCGGGATGCTGCGCCAGATCGGCGAGCCGCGCGGCGCCCTGCGCGATTTCATCGTCTGCGGCGGCGCGGATCTGGGCGAAGCTCGCGAGCGCGGTGTCGTCGCCGATGCGCCGGTAGTACGCGTCCAGCGAGGCCAGCGTGCGCCGCACGCGCTCCGCCGTCTCGCCGAAGTGCGTCCGATATGCGCTGTCCGCCCCGAGCGCGAAGCCGCGCTCGTCGGCGGTGAGGGTGGCGATATCGGCGGCGAGCATCGAAAGTTGCGCCGTCGCGCCCTTGGCGTCGAGCGCGGTTTCGTATTCCGATGCAATCCGCATGCGCCCCGATTCCAGGACCACCAGACCACCCACTGTGATGACGATCGCCACAGTCATCGCGACCGCCCAGCTGTAGCGGCGCATCCATTCGTTCAGCCGCGCGGCGCGGCGCGCGAGGCTGGTGGGCGCCTGCGCGGACGAAGCGGCGGGCGGCGGCGTGTCGTCATCGTCGGCGATGACGAGGTGAGGAAGCGGGACGTGACTCATGGCGTGGATCGAAGCCGTTTTGAAAGCGGGTG
Organism: Caballeronia hypogeia; assembly: GCF_001544875.2. Lineage (GTDB taxonomy): Bacteria > Pseudomonadota > Gammaproteobacteria > Burkholderiales > Burkholderiaceae > Caballeronia > Caballeronia hypogeia. The sequence goes on along the minus strand of NZ_FCOA02000003.1, from coordinate 172,359 downwards.
TCGGTGGATTCCCACAGCAAAAAAGGAGCCTGCCCGAATGCGCGCCGCGCCGGGCATGACTAGCATGGTTCCGTCATCCACTCCTACGGGGAATGATCATGCTGAAGTGGGCATTGTTTTTTGCGATCGTGGCCGTGATTGCCGGCTTGCTGGGCTTCACGGGCATCGCCGCCGGCGCCGCCGCGATCGCCAAATTCCTGTTCGTGCTGTTCCTGATCCTGTGCGTCGTGTTTCTGGTGCTGGGCTTCGTCATCACGAAAAAGGCCATCGATTAGCGACGCTCCGTAAGAGTTCACGCACGTCTTCCCGCGTCGTCGCGCGCGGTTCCAATAACACTCATGAAGGAGGTCCCATGCTTCATTACGCTGCCGTCTTCTTCGTCATCGCGATCATCGCGGCCGTGTTCGGCTTCACCGGCATCGCGGCCGGCGCGGCGGAAATCGCGAAAATCCTTTTCTTCATTTTTCTCGTCGTCTTCGTGGTCACCTTGCTGCTCGGCGTGATCCGAACGTGATGGACGCCGTCTTCGACAATCGGTGCAAGCCGTGATCCATCGGGCCGCGCGCGGGTCATCCGCCCGTCGCGCGGTATTTTTGACGGACCAGGCATGCCGCATGCATCGGCATGCCTGATTGGATAGCAGGGCTCTATGCGCGCGGCGCAAAGCGCGCACCGGCCTGCTCCAGCGACCGTCAAACATTCATCAGAGGAGCGATTCAAATGTCCAAATCGTCTGCTGTAAAAGCCGCGCCGACTCAGTCCCAGGACGCTTTCGTCCTCGATGTGGAGAAGATTCGCGCCGATGCGCGGCAACACATGGACGAGGGCGCGGTGACCACCGGCTACGGCGCCGACCGCGAGACCGTGCTGAAGCTGCTCAACGATTCGCTCGCCACGGAGATCGTGTGCACGCTGCGTTACAAGCGTCACTACTTCATGGCGAAGGGCATTCACTCGGAAGCCGTCGCGCAGGAATTCCTCGAGCACGCGACCGAAGAGCAGCAGCACGCCGACACGCTCGCCGAGCGCATCGTGCAACTGGGCGGCGCGCCGAACTTCGCGCCCGACGGGCTCTCGTCGCGCTCGCATTCCGAGTACAGCGAAGGCAAGGATCTGATCGACATGATCCGCGAGAACCTGATCGCGGAGCGCATCGCGATCGATACATATCGCGAGATCATTCGCTATCTCGGCGACAAGGATGTCACGACCCGGCGCATCTTCGAGGAGATTCTGGCGGTCGAGGAAGAGCACGCCGACGACATGGCCGACCTGCTGCAAGGCCGTAACGGCTAAAGGCGGCGACGACGCGGGGCTGCCCTGAGCCGTTGCGGTCCCGCGCGCTCATCACATGGCCGATCCATTACTACAAGAACGTCCGGTAGCGCGGACCACGCGAATGATTCGAGTCCTGATAGCCGACGATCACGCGATCGTGCGCAGCGGGTTCCGGCAGTTCGTCGCGGACGAGCCCGACATGGAAGTGGCCGCCGAGGCCGCGACCGGCGACGAAGCCATCGCGCGGGTGCGCGAGCAGGCCTTCGACGTCGTCCTGCTCGACATCGCGATGCCGGACAAGAACGGCGTCGACACCTTGCGCGTCATCAAGCAGATTCGGCCGGAGCAGGGCGTGCTGATGCTCTCGGGCTTTCCGGAGAGCCAGTACGCGATCAACCTGCTCAAGGCGGGCGCGAACGGCTATCTCAACAAGGACGCCGCGCCCGACGAGATCGTGCGCGCGATCCGCACCGTGGCGCGCGGGCATCGCTATCTGTCCGAGTTCATCGCGGACGCGCTTGCGGACAAGCTCGACAGGCCCGCGGCGGAGCGCCCGCACGAACTGCTGTCGGAGCGCGAGTTTCAGATTTTCTGCAAGCTCGCGGGCGGCCAGATTCCGACGGAAATCGCGCAGGAGCTGCATTTGTCGGTGAAGACCGTGAGCACCTATCGCGCGCGCGTGCTGGAAAAAATGCGGCTGGCGAATAACGCGGACCTCACCTATTACGCGATCAAGAACGGGCTGATCGAATAGCGGCGCGTCGTGCGGCCGCCGTTCGGCAAGCGCCGTGCTGCACAGGAGGACGCCCGACGTGGGCAATCACACGACCACCGACGATCGAGCAGGGCAGGCGGCGCCGCAACGCGCGCCGCTGGCCGTGCTGCTGATCGAGGATTCGCCGCTCATCCGCCGCAGCCTGACCGAGGCGATCGACGCGCTCGGGCCCTGGCGTGTGACCGCTTTCGCCGATGCGCCCGCGGAGGCCATCGCGCTGTTGTCCTCGCAGGCGTTCGACGCGGTGATCGTCGATCTGCAACTCAAGCGCGGCTCGGGCATCGACGTGCTCGCATGGCTCAGGGAAAGCGGCGACGCGGGACGCCTGCGCGGCGCATTCGTCGCGGTGCTGACCAATCACGCGCTGCCGGCTTACCGCGAGCGCTGCCGCCAGTACGGCGTGCACCGCTTCTTCGACAAATCGCTCGAATTCGACCGCGTGCTCGACGCGCTCCACGACTACGCGCGCGAGCGCATCTGATCAGCGCCGCCCGCCGCGCCAGTGGCTGAAGGCCGCGAGTCCCGTCGCCGCGAGGCCGGCGAGACACACTCCGGTCCAGCCGAGCGCGTGCCATGCGAGCGACGCGAGCGCCGACCCGAGCGCCCCGCCGATGAAATACGCGACCATGTACACGGTATTGACCCGGCTGCGCGCCTCGGGCTTGAGCGCGTAGATGCGCGACTGGTTGGAAATCTGCGCGGCCTGCACGCCGACATCCAGCACGATCACGCCGACGACCAGCCCCGCGATGCTCCGCGCCGAAAACGCGAACACGACGAAGGACACCGCGACCAGCCCGATGCACAGCGAGATCACGGCGCGCGGCCCGCGCCTGTCGGCGGATTTGCCCGCGAGCGGCGCCGCGAGCGCCCCCGCCGCGCCGACGATGCCGAACAGTCCCGCCGCCTGCGGTCCCATATGAAACGGCTCGCCCGCGAGCAGTAGCGTAAGCACCGACCAGAAGATGCTGAACGCGGCGAACAGCGCGCCGCCGGTCGTCGCGGCTTCGCGGAGCGCGGGATTTTCCACGGCGAGATGCCACATCGTGCCGAGCAGCTTGCCGTAGGGCAGCGTGGAGGTCGGCCGGCTCTTCGGCAGCCGCGCGATCACGATCGCCGCCAGCGCGACCGTCGCGAGCACGGATGCGTAGAACACCGCGCGCCAGCCCAGATACTGCGCGACGAAGCCCGACACCGTGCGTGCGAGCAGAATGCCCAGCAACAGCCCGCTCATCACGGTGCCGACTGCGTGGCCACGCTCGGCGGCGGGCGCGAGTTCGGCGGAGAAGGGCACGGCCTGCTGCGCGATCGTCGAGACGACGCCGATCGCGAGGCTCGCCGCGATCAGCACGACGAGCGAAGGCGCGCTCGCGGCGAAGATCAGCGACACGCCGAGCGCCGCGAGTTGCAGCAGGATCAAAAGCCGCCGGTCGAAGCGGTCGCCGAGCGGCGCGAGCAGGAGCATGCCGAGCGCGTAGCCGAGCTGGGTCGAGGCGGGCACGGCGCCGATCAGCCAGGCGCTCTCCGGAAAGCTCGCGCGAAAGTCGCCGAGCAGAGGCTGGTTGAAGTAGATGTTCGCGACCGACACGCCCGCGATGGTCGCGAGCAGCCAAAGCGTGCCGCGCGAGTAGTGCGGATGACGGTCGTGATCGTGCGTGGAGGAAGAGTCTCGGGACGGTGCGGACATAGGCTCGTGGCGTCGTCGGAAGGTTCGGTGCGGGCCGCTCGCGGCCAGTCCGAAATCATACGCAAGGCACGCGCGCCATGCCGGCGCTCAGAACCGGTCGCTGTAGGCGAGCCCGACAAGCGTACCGCGCGAGTCGCGATGATAGGTGATCGCCCAGTGCGCGAGCGATGCGCCCACGAGCGCGCCGAGCACGTCGGCGGTCAGGTCCTTGTAGGAGAAGCCAGCCGACGGACACGTGCCGTCGAAGATTTCCTTCGCGAGACCGGGCGCAGTACCGATCAACGTCCCGTAGACGACCGGATGCGCCGTGTCGCGCGTGAAATAGGCGCCGAGCGCGCCGAACGGCGTGGACGCCGCGAAATGCGCCAGCTTGTCCGAGCCGGTCCAGCTATCGGAAGTCTGCATGCGCCATCCGCTGCGACGTGCGGCAATCCCAACTGGCATGGGCGATGGAACAGGCGGTGGTGAGCAAGGCAAGCAGGCCCGCTTGCTTCATTGCCGTTTTCATAGTCTCTCCGGTTTATCGGTTGACGCGCTTTAGTCAGACGATTCCTATGCGCGTCCTAAATCTACGGCAAGCGGAGAGGCTTTCGAGGGCGGGCAATCAAGTTGGCACAGAAAATTACAACGCGATGCGCGATGAAGCGCCACCCGACTGCCGGCGATTCGCGAGTCTCGGAAAGACGATGCCGAATGGCAGATTTCAGAACGGCTGCGGGCCACCGCCCTGATCGACGCTCACGCAGTGCGTGATGAGTCCCGTGTCCGCCTGCCAGAGATGCAGCCCGAACGCGGGCGGCTCCATGACCAGCGCTTCCGGGCCATCGGGTTTCAGTTGCAGCGCGACCTGGTGCGCGGTCGATGGCGCACACCACACGACGGTGCCGCCGAAGCGGCTGCTGATCGCGCGATGCACGTGGCCGCACACGATCCGCTCGACGTTCGGATGACGCCGCACGAGAGCGTCGAGCGCGCGGCTGTCCTCCGGGGCCAGGCGAATGTCGTCCATGAAGCCGATGCCGCACCTGATCGGCGGATGATGCATGCCGATGAGGACCGGCCGGTCCCGGCACGCCTCGAGTTCGGCTTCGAGCCACGCGAGGCGCGCGGCGCAGAGGCGTCCCGCTCCGGAGCCGGGATCGAGCGTGTCGAGCGCGATCACGCGGACGGCGCCCGCGTCGAACGCGTATTGCACGAAGCTGTCGCCCGCCAGCTCGGGACGGTCGGCGAACACGGCGCGGAAATGGTCGCGGTCGTCGTGGTTGCCGACCAGCAGCCGCCACGGCATATGCAGACGGTCGAGGAAGCTGCGCAGATGGCGGTATTCGTCGATGCCGCCCGCGTCGACCAGATCGCCCGTGACGAGCACGGCGTCGGGGCGCGGATCCAGCGCATTGAGCGCATCGATGGCGCGGGCGAGGAAAGCGGCCGTATCGACGCGGCCGTACGCGAGCGTGCCCGGCGGCGTGATGTGCAGATCGCTGATCTGGGCGAGCAGCATGCGCGTATGTCTCCTCGACGCGGCGGGTTTCGGTATGACTTGTTGTCGTTACTCGTCGTCGTCGGTTTTCGGCTTGGGCGCGAGCTTCGCGGGCACGAGCCACTGGAACCCCGTCATCGACTCCTGGGCGAAGGTGCATTCGGCCGCAGCGGGCACCCGGGCCGGCTTGTCGGCGGGCGGCTTGGGCGGGTTGGTGATCACGCCGTGCACGACGACCCGCGAGCCATGATAACTCGCGCCGGAGCCGGTGATTTTCAGCGGCGCGCTCGCGGCGTCGGGGTAATCGGCGCGGACCTTCTCCTTGCAGGCCTCGACGTTCTTGTAATAGGACGTGCAGCCGCCGAGCCAGGCGAGCGGAATCGAGAGCAGGAACGGCAGACAGGCGCGGATGCGAGGGTTCATCGGGTAATTCGGTCGATGCCCGATGCGGCTGGCGCATCGGAACGTGAAGAAGGTCGGGGCGAAACTTTATAACATGTTCGCCGCAGTGCATCACTGTAGAGCATCGCGGCGGGCCGCGCGCGCCGCGCGGTAGCTTGTTTTACCGCGCGATGCGGTAGCAAAATCGGCATTGGCATTTGCCGAGCGCGTTTCGATCGATGGAGACGACCGCCATGCAGAAGGACATCGAAGTAGGCGACTACCTGCTCGCCATGCGGGCCGTGCCGAGACCGCGCGCGGCCGCAGCCGATCCCGCCGTCGCCGACGAAGACGCGGACGGCGCGCCGCCCGAGGGTTACGCGATTCGCGTGCGCGTGACCCGCATCGACCAGAAGCCGGTGCATGGCTCGAAGCTCGCCGACGACTCCGGCGAGATGACCGGCGATCACGGTCCGTTCGAGACGGTCGCCGAGGCCATCGCGCATGGGGAGGCGTGGGGACGGCATTACGTCGCGCGGGTGCTTGGGCATTCGGTGTAGCGGGGGGCTCCGTCGGTGGGGGAGCGGCTCCCCGCGTGAAGCGGGTGCTGTGCGGTGGCGGGCACGGCTAGACTTTTGGCCATCGACCGGATGAAACCGGCCGCACCAGCCCGTCGCGGAGGCCGTCATGATGCCCGTTGCGCTCTATGTCACCCCGAACTACATCGCGTCGGTTCGCCGCGGCAGAACGCGCGACTGCTTCGGGGGCACGGTGCGATTCGTCGGCGTGGACGCATTGCCTTTCGATATCGAGCACCTGTGCCTGCTCGACCGCGATACCGCCATCGAGGCGCTGCTCGATGCGGTACGGGATGCGGAGCGGTTGTTGAGTGCGGTGTGAGGCCGGTGCCGGCTCGCGGTCAGGCTGCGATGCCGTCCTCCTTGTCACACGTGCAGGCTGCGCCTTACCGCTTCAGCACGAACAGATAAAACCCCGGAAAAAACTCCTCGACCCGGTCGATCCGATACTGTCGCGCGATGGCCGTATCGAAGATCTGCTGGTTGAAGTCACTGCGGTGTTGCGAGATGTAGGGCGTGTACTTGTCCTTGCTGGAGGAGACGAGAATGATGTATTCCGGACTCGCTCCGAAAGTGACGGCGAGCCGCTCTTCCGGATGCTTCGCGATTGTCGAGTTGCACAATCCAAACATGTCGATCACGGACCAGTTGGACGTGTACGAGATCAGCCCCACCGAACTCACAGCCACTACGCCCTGAGCCTTTTCCTTTTTCAGGCCCTCGCCGATCGCGCCATAGGTCGATTCGAGCGCGTGGGCGTAGGTATTCATGAATGCCATCTCGCTTGGCTTGACGGAGGCGAGGCTCAGCACGATCGCCAGACACGCCAGCATCGGCGCGCCGATGCTGAGCGCGCGCGGCTGCAAGACCCGCGCGGCCGTGCTCATCATGACGACAAGCAGGATGGGCACGATCGGCATCAGGAAGCGGTGACCTTCGCCCATCAGGTGTTCCGGCTTCGTGAAAAACAGCATGTGCGCGATTGCACCGATGAACAAGCCCCGACGTCTACCGGTCGACGCCAGCGAGACCAGCACGCTCAGCGCGATCAGCGGTTCCTTCAGGAACGCGACGACGTTCGGCAGGCCCTGGAATCCGGCCCCTGTTCCCTTGATGTAGAAAGGCAGAGGCAGAAAGCTCGCGAAATACCACCAGCGCCAAATGAAATACAACGCGCCGGCCAGGACATACGAAAGCCCGGCGCGAAGCAGAATCGATTTTTCTTCCTTGCTCGCGGCGGTGAGAACTACGCTTGCGCACATGATGACCGCGAGCAGGTTCAGGTCCGGCCGCGCCAGACCCATGGCCAGCAACGTGAGGGCGAAGAGAGCGCCCGAGCGCGGCGTCACGCCGCGCTCGAATTTGAGAACCTGGTAAGCGCCGAGTGCGACGAGCAGCGCCGACATCGCCGTTTCCATGCCCGACACCGACAGCACCGTGACCGGATAGAAGCACAGCCAGGCGCTTGCGCCGATCCACGGCAACAGACGCGCGAGGGACGTGGAGCGCGTCGTTTCGATCGATCTCGCAATGGACAGGCCAATGAGCGCGGCCGTCAACAGGACGAAGCAGAGGTTCACGCCCTTGGCATAGATCTCGGCTGGCAGCGACGTAAAGAACGCAGGCGCCATGGCGAGCAGCCAAAGCACGCTCGTGAATCCTTCGTTTGGCTGCGGATCGGTCGGGTTGAAGCGCAATCCATGCCCCTCGACCATGTTGCGCGCGTACCGGAACGATATGAACGAATCGTCCATCGTGTAACGCCAGATCGACGTGTAGAGATGGAAGAAGTACGCGAGCGCGGCCAGCAGGATGACGGCGCCCGCAATCGTCACGCCGATTTGGCGTTCATAGCCAGGACGATTTGTGTTCATGACCTTCAGGATGATGTGTTTCCGTGGCGCGAGCGGTTTGCCGCCACGACGAGACCGCTTTCTCGGCCAGCATGTTACAGCATGGAAATCCGGGCGCCCGATGCCGCCTACTTGCCATCGGAAGCGGGCGCATCGACACGAAATACCGATGCCACGACATCATTGAACGGCCCGGCCGGGAAGCGCTGCGTGGCGCCGGCTGCCTTCATCGCGTTCAAGAACTGTTCGCCGAACGGAAAATGCGCGACGAAGATCAGCGCGGGCGCGGTAATCCGGGTCTCGCCCGGAACGAGCGGCTTCGCGTTGATCCTGCCGCCGCTCAGCTTGTTCAGATAGAACGTGGACGTCAGCATGCGCCAGGTGTTCGCGTAGCTGTTCGTCACGAAGTACACGTTCATGTTGGCGTCGTGATCGACGATGTACTGAGCCGCGCCTTGCCAGTCCTCGACCGGGTGAGTCTTCTCGTTCAGCGCGCTCGCGACGTAGCCGGTGCTCGCGATGCCGCAAGCGAGCGCCAGTGCAAACATCGGCGCGGCGAGTCTCGGGCTCCACGTGCGCACGAGGTGAATGGTGTGCGCCGCCAGCACGCACGCCGGCGGCAGCAGGACGATGTAATTGCGGCGCGTGGACATCGGCGTGAAATGATCGACGATGCACAACAGCGCCAGAAATCCCAGGATCGCGAGGACGGTTTTTCGGGCGTTGAGCACGAGCGGGTCGCGGCTCGCGCGTAGCGTGGCAGACGCGAAGGTCGAGGCCAGGATCACCAGCAGCCACGCGACGAGAACGATGCCGGCCAGCGTTCCGTAAATCGGAAAGAGGCTGAAAGCGGCGGTCGAAAGCGTTTCCAGCGCGCCGTTGATGTGAATCCAGAAGTTGCCGTTGGCCTTCGACGAAACCGTGCCGAGCATCACGTGAAAGACCGGCCAGACGCAGGTGAGCGCGAACGTCAGCGCGAGCGCCGCGAGCGATGCCTTGTTGCGTCTGAAGGTCCATGCCGAGATCAGAAGCAGAACCCAGGCGAAAAGAAGCCCGAAATAATGGACCAGCGAAAGAATCAAGCAATTCAGCAAGAACGCGCTCGGGCGACGTGTTTCATCCACGTCCGAAAAGCGCTGATACGCGAATGCGGACCACATCATCAGGAACGCATAGGCGCGCGTTTCGTTCCCATAGAAGCCGAATAGCGTGCTCGTGGTCAGCAGCAGAACCGCGGTGATCGCACAGGATTTTCCCATCGGAAGACATGTTCGATACACCGGCAGAATCGCGATCAGCGCCGCGCACCAACTGAGTGAGCGCGTGGCGATGTCGCTGTCGCCGAACAGCGCGATCCAGAGTTTCAGGACCAGTTGATAGAGCGGCGGATGAACGTCGGACAGAATCAGCGTGAACATCGAATGCAGACTCTGATCGCTGGCCGTGACGGAGAACAGCTCGTCGAGCCAGAAGGAATAGCTCTGGCGCAGCGTGGAGAACGAAAGGCCGAGCGCATACAGGATGACGACCGCCGCGAAACCGAAATAAACCTTGCTGGCGATGCCGGACGTGTCTTTCGCCACGTAGTCAGTTTGCATGTGTGGTGGACGGAAAGGTGCGCGACGATGCGCGTGGTCGGCGAGCGCGGCGGGTATCGGGGCCGCTGGGGCATCCGGCCGTAGGGCGCCGCGCGGCGGTGGCGGCTGAAGATCATCAAGCGCCACTATGGTGCCGGGGACCGGACTCGAACCGGCAAGCCGTGAGGCGGCGGATTTTAAGTCCGCTATGTTTACCAATTTCATCACCCCGGCAAGGGCGGACGCGATTCTACCATTGCGCCGGCAGGCATCAGAAGCGCGCCGTGCGCGCCAATGCAAGCTGTTCGACAAGATTTCGACGCTCGCTCATAATCGGCGGCACCGATTCAGGCACAAGGACCCCCGATGGGCAAAACACGGCTCGAAGCATTCAGCGATGGCGTCATCGCCATCATCATCACGATCATGGTGCTGGAACTGAAAGTGCCGCACGGCGCGGATTTCACCGCGCTCGGGCCGCTTTTGCCGGTGTTCTGCGCGTATGTGCTGAGCTTCATCTATGTCGGCATCTACTGGAACAATCACCATCATCTGTGTCACGCCGTGCGGCGCGTGAACGGCCCCGTGCTGTGGGCCAATCTGCATCTGCTGTTCTGGCTCTCGCTGTTTCCGTTCACCACGAACTGGATGGGCGAAAACCATCTGAGCCCCGTGCCGACCGCCTGTTACGGCTTCGTGCTCTTCATGACCGCGGTCGCCTGGTACATCCTCACGCGCACGCTCATTTCGATGCACGGAGAAAACTCCACGCTCGAACGCGCGGTCGGCGCCGATCGCAAGGGCAAGCTGTCCGTCGTGCTCTATCTCACCGCGATCGCCGTGTCGTTCTGGCAGCCGTGGATCGCCGCGACCATCTACGCGCTCGTCGCGGCCGTGTGGCTCGTGCCGGATCGCCGCATCGAGCGCATCCTCATGAACGAAGAAGCGTGATGCGCATCGGCCTAATCTCCGATACCCACAATCTCGTGCGCCCCGAAGCGCTCGCCGCATTGCACGGTTGCGCGCACATCATCCATGCGGGCGATATCTGCAAACGCGACGTGCTCGATGCGCTCGCGCCGCTGGCGCCGCTCACGGTCGTGCGCGGCAACAACGATATCGGCGAAGACGTCGTTCGTTTGCCCGAGCACGCGCGCATCGAGCTCGGCGGCGTGACGTTTCATGTCGTCCACGATATCGCCGATGCACCGAAGCAACTCGACGGCGTCGATGTCGTCGTGACCGGACACTCGCACAAGCCGCTGATCGAACGGCGCGGCAGCGTGCTGTTCGTGAATCCTGGCAGCGCGGGTCCGCGTCGCTTCAGATTGCCGATCACGCTGGCGCTGCTCGATATCGGCGAAGGCAAGATCGACGCGCGCATCGTTCCGCTCGTGCAATAGAAAAAGGGCCGGCGTTTCGAGCACCGGCCCTTCCATTCACTCCTCTACAGCAGAACGCTTACGCGCGCACCGTGCCTTCGGGGAACGTGTCGTCCATCTCGGCGGCTTCGCGATGACCACGCAGGATCGCGTGCGCCTCCGACTTCGACGCCACCGACGGCGGCGAGCCCTTCAGCGGCTTCTTCGCCGTCTCGTGCAGCGCCAGCACCGACACGATGCCGATCAGCGACGCGCCCATCAGATAGTACGCGGGCATCATCAGGTTGCCAGTCGAATCGACGAGCCATGCCGTGACGAGCGGCGTCGTGCCGCCGAACAGCGAAACCGACACGTTGAAGCCGATCGCGAGCGCGCCGTAACGGATCTTCGTCGGGAAGAGGGCCGGCAGCGACGACGGCATCACGCCCGTGAAGGTCGAGAGCAGCGCGCCGAGAATCATCATGCCCGCGAAAATCGACGGGATCGTGCCCACCCGGATCAGCGTGAGCGCCGGAATCGACAGCACCAGCAAGCCGATACAACCCGCGAGCATCACCGGCTTGCGGCCGATCGCATCCGAGAGACGCCCGGCGAGCAGCGTCAGCGGCATCATCAGCACCATCACGACCAGCACGATGAAGAGGCCGTGCGTCTCGTTGAACTTGAGCGTCGCCGACAGATAGCTCGGCAGATACGACAGCGCCATGTAGTCGGTCACGTTGAAGATCAGCACGAGACCCACGCATTGCAGCAGCGGCTTCCATTGCTGAAGCAGCGTCTCGCGGAACTGCTCCTTGGTCGTCTCGTGCGACACGGCTTCGGCCTTCTCGGCTTCGCGCTGGAACGCCGGCGTTTCTTCGAGCTTCATCCGGATATACAGACCGATCAGGCCGAGCGGACCCGCGATCATGAACGGAATGCGCCAGCCCCAGGACAGCAGCGAGCTCTCCGACATCACTGCGGTCAACACCGCGACGACGCCCGCGCCGAGCACGTAGCCCACCAGCGTGCCGAACTCGAGGAAGCTCGACATGAAGCCGCGCTTCTTGTCCGGCGAGAATTCGGCGATGAAGGTCGCCGCACCGCCGTACTCGCCGCCCGTGGAGAAGCCCTGCACGAGACGCGCGACGAGCAGCAGCACCGGCGCCATCACGCCGATGGTCGCGTAGCTCGGAATCAGGCCGATCGCGAAGGTGCCGAGCGCCATCATGATCATGGTCATGGCGAGCACGCGCTTGCGGCCGATGCGGTCGCCGAGCGGGCCGAACACCATGCCACCGAGCGGGCGCACCAGGAAAGCGGCGGCGAACGTGCCGAAGGTCGCCAGCAACTGCGCGGCCGGGCTGCTCGAAGGGAAAAACACTTTCCCGAGCGTCACGGCGATGTAGCTGTACACGCCGAAATCGAACCACTCCATTGCATTACCGATGGCCATCGCGCCGACGGCGCGCTTGAGCAGGGACTGATCGACGATGGTGATGTCGTCGATGGTTAGATCGGACTTCTGACTCGATGAATCGCGTGTGCGCCAAAGGCCCTCGTGATGAGAAGACATATTTCGAAAGACTCCGTATTCGATCCCGAGAGCCCGCGAGGAGCTTCGGGCGCGCCATCGAAAGACGACGCGTATTGCCGGGACAGTGCAGTTTCGCGACGGCGCCGCTTGCATCGAACGAGTCGAAACGGCCGCCAATGGCTCCGCGCAGCATCGAATGAAGCAGATGCTGAAGAAAATGCAGCAAGCGCGGTGCCGGTGCCTCGCGGTGGGTCGCGAAATTGCACTCGGGGTGAAACAAACGAATTTGACGTGCGGACGGCGAATTCAGCGGGGAACTGAACTGCCGCGGGTGGGCCGCGACGTCGGCGAAAAAACAACCTGAGACGAAAAAGGCCGGCGTGAGTCTGGCAAAACCAGCTGAAAAACCGACGCGCCTCTTTGTATGAAAACTGTCACTACCACGCTTGGTCCGAAACACATTGCGCCGGACTTGTGCGCGCGAATGATGGTGAGTTGCTGTTGATAACGAGCAAGATAATAACACGATGACAGACGATGTGCAAACCGGCCGATCCGGGCGGGCTTGCCGGTCAGCCTGTATCCCTTATCTGGCCTGGGATTGCGGCGAATCAAGGCGGAATCGTCTGATGGTCCAATCGGAACATTTTGCGACCGTGCGGGCACAAAAAAACCGGCCACCTGGGCCGGTTTTTGCAGTCTGGATAACGCCGAGTTCAGCTTTGCGGCGGCACGTAACCCGAAGCCGTATCGGCGCCTTCGCCGAAGAAGTACTTTTCCGTCTGCTTGATGAGGTACTGGCGCGCGCGCGGGTCGGCCATGTTCAGGCGATTCTCGTTGATGAGCATGGTCTGCTGCTTGAGCCAGCCTTGCCATGCTTCCTTCGAGATCGTTTCGTAGATGCGCTTGCCGAGTTCGCCCGGCAGCGGCGGAAAGTCCAGTCCTTCGGCTTCCTTGCCGAGCTTCGCGCATTGAATCATTCGGGCCATTATGTGTTTCTCCTGTGTCGGGGGACGCTGGCGCGATTGTCCTCGCGCCGGTGATTCATGTTCAGAGCTGCTTCATCAGCACGAGCGACTTGCGCTGCCAGTTGTAGAGGCGGCGGCGATCCTCGGGCAGGTCGTCGACGGTCACCTTCACGAAGCCGCGTTTCAGGAACCAGTGCTCGGTGCGCGTCGTCAGCACGAAAATGCGTGTGAGGCCGCGCGCACGGGCGCGCTGCTCGATGCGTTTCAGGAGCCGCTCGCCGTCGCCGGAACCTTGTGCTTCGGGCGCGACCGTCAGACACGCCATCTCGCCGATGCGCTCCTGCGTATACGGATACAGCGCCGCGCAGCCGAACAAGACGCCATCGTGCTCGATGACCGAGAAATGGTCGATATCGCGCTCGATCTGGTGACGCCCGCGTCGCACGAGCGTGCCGTCGGTTTCGAGCGGCTCGATCAGGGTGAGAATGCCGCCGACGTCGTCCGGTGTCGCCTCGCGCAGGCTTTCGAGATTCTCGTACGAGATCATCGTGCCGACGCCGTCGTGCAGGAACAGCTCGAGCAGCACGCTGCCGTCGAGCGCGTAAGGAATGATGTGGCCACGCGCGACGCCGCCCCGGCACGCGCGCACCGTGTGCTTCAGATAGAACGCGGTGTCGCCTTGCAGCTCGCCGCTTTCCTGCAGGCGATACGCGTCGTCCAGCGACATTTCGCGGATCAGTTCGCCTTCCGTGTCGGCGAAGCCGTCGATTTCGGTGACGAAAATGATCTTGTCGGCGCGCAACGCGATCGCGGCGGCGGACGCGACATCTTCCATCGACAAATTGAAGGCCTCGCCCGTCGGCGAGAAGCCGAGCGACGAGAGCAGCACCAGCTTGTTCGACGCGAGCGACTGGCGGATGGAGTCGCCGTCGATCTTGCGCACGACGCCCGTATGCTGGAAATCGACGCCATCGAGAATGCCGACCGGCCGCGCGGTCACGAAGTTGCCCGACACCACGCTGATGTGCGCGTGCGCCATCGGCGTGTTCGGCAAGCCCTGGCTGATCGCGGCCTCGATGTCTAGGCGCACTTCGCCGGCGGCTTCCTTCGCGGATTCGAGCGCGCGGGCGTCGGTGATGCGCAATCCGTGCGAGAACGACGATTCGACGCCGTGCAGGCTCAGTTGCTCGTCGAGCTGCGGCCGCGAGCCGTGCACCAGCACGACGTGGATGCCCATGGCGTGCAGCAGGCCGACATCCTGCACGAGCGCGTTCAGGCGTCCTTCCTGCACCAGCTCGCCGCCGAACGCGACCACGAAGGTCTTGTTTCGGAACGCGTGAATATAAGGCGCGACGGAACGCATCCAGTCGACGAACTGGGCGTGGAGATTCGGCGCTTCGGGCTCCGCCGGAGCCGGTTGCGATGCCGCCTGTGTGCTCATCGTGAGGTCGGTTTGGGAATTCATCCCGGGATTATAATGCGACGCTATGCCGAATGTTTCTCGTCCCTCGCGTCCCGGTCAGTCGGGCAAGGCTCAGTCCGCCGATCCATCCCTCGATACTCAGGAGCAGTTGCGACAACTGCGTGAAAATCTTCGGCGCGATGCGCGGGAGGGAACGGGCGCGTCCGCCGATTCCGATGCCGGTCTGAGCAAGAAGGAACTCGCCGCGCGGCGGTTTGCGGGCGCGGCGCAGCAGAAGGGCGGGGAGCGTTCGAATTCTGGTGGGGCGAAACCGGCCGTGGCATCGGCGGTGAAGGTGCAGCAAGTTGCGCAGAAGCCGCAGCAAGTTCCGCAGAAGGCCCAGCAAGTTCCGCAGAAGCCGCGTGAGGCGGCGCCGAAGTCGGATTTCGCGCCCACGCGCGCGCCGCGGTCCGAAGCCGGGACGCCAGCGCCGGTGCGAGCAAAGCTCCAGCCGAGACGCGAGGAACAGCGCGACGAGAAACCCGAGGAAGGGCGAAGCGAGTCCGCAAATCGTCCGTCGAACGCGACGCGGGCGAAGCCGGCCGAAACACGCAAGACCGGGCCGCAGCGCGACGAGCGACGGAAAGAGCGGCCACGGCCCGAAGCGCGCGAATCACTCGAATCACGTGAGCCACGCGAAACACGCAAACCCGAACCTCGACGCACCGAACGCCACGACGAGCGGCCCGCGCCCGCCGCCGAGCGCGCGCCCGACGTTCGTGCAGCACGCGAACCCCGCGACCAACGCCCCCCGCGCCCGCCGCGCGAACCGCGCATCGTCACGCCGAACCCGATCCCGCCGATCACCTTCCCCGAAGCGCTGCCCGTTTCCGGCCGGCGCGAGGAAATCGCACGCGCGATCGCGGCGCATCAGGTCGTGATCGTCAGCGGCGAAACCGGTTCGGGCAAGACCACGCAGCTTCCGAAAATCTGTCTCGCGCTCGGGCGCGGCCTCGGGGCGGGCGGCAGCGGCCTGATCGGTCATACGCAGCCGCGCCGCATCGCCGCGTCGGCAACGGGCCGGCGCATCGCGGAAGAGCTCGGCACGCCGTTCGGCGAAGTCGTCGGCTACAAGGTGCGCTTCACGGACAATCTCGCGCCGGGCGCGTCCGTCAAGCTGATGACCGACGGCATCCTGCTTGCCGAAACGCAGACCGATCCGCTGCTGAAAGCGTACGACACGATCATCATCGACGAGGCGCACGAGCGCAGCCTCAACATCGACTTTCTGCTTGGCTACCTGAAGGAAATCCTGCCGAAGCGCCCGGACCTGAAGCTGATCGTCACCTCCGCGACCATCGACGCCGAGCGATTCGCGCGTCATTTCGGAAGCGAGGACAAGCCCGCCCCGGTGATCGAGGTGAGCGGGCGGCTGTATCCGGTGGAACTGCGCTATCGGCCGATCGAAGAGGAAAGCGTCGCGGTGAAGTCCGCGCAAGGCACGCTGCCGAAACGAAACGACCGCAAATCGGATCGGGATCTGATGGAAGGCATCGTCGATGCCGTCGATGAACTGTGCCGCGTCGGCTCCGGCGACGTGCTCGTGTTCCTGCCCGGCGAGCGCGAAATCCGCGACGCCGCCGAAGCGCTGCGCAAGCATCATCCGCCGCATACGGAAATTCTGCCGCTGTTCGCACGCCTGAGCGCACAGGAGCAGGAGCGCGTGTTCCGGCCGTCGAACGCGCGGCGCATCGTGCTCGCGACCAACGTCGCGGAAACGTCCCTGACGGTGCCGGGCATTCGTTACGTCGTCGATACCGGCAGCGCGCGCGTGAAGCGCTATTCGTATCGCAACAAGGTCGAGCAGTTGCAGATCGAGCCGGTGTCGCAGGCGGCGGCGAATCAGCGGGCGGGCCGTTGCGGACGCGTCGCGGACGGCGTGTGCATCCGTCTCTACGACGAGCCCGATTTCCAGTCGCGGCCGCGCTTCACCGATCCGGAAATCCTGCGCTCGTCTCTCGCGGCGGTGATTTTGCGGATGAAGTCGCTGCATCTGACGGCGATCGAAACGTTTCCGTTCATCGAGCCGCCGCCAGGCCGCGCGATTGCGGACGGCTATCAGCTGCTCAACGAACTCGGCGCCGTCGACGACGACAACGCGCTCACGCCGCTCGGCCGCGAGCTGGCGCGCCTGCCGCTCGATCCGCGCGTCGGCCGGATGATTCTCGCCGCGCGCGATCATCACGCGTTGAAGGAAGTGCTGATCATCGCGTCGGCGGTGTCGGTGCAGGATCCGCGCGACCGGCCGATTGAGGCGCAGGAGCAGGCGGATCAGGCGCATCGGCAGTTCGTCGACGAGCGCTCCGAATTCCTGCAATGGACGCGCATCTGGAAGTGGTTCGAGGAAGCCGTCGCGCACAAGAAGTCGAACAAGCAGCTCGCCGATGCATGCCGCGCGAACTTCCTGTCGCAACTGCGTCTGCGCGAATGGCGCGACGTGCATTCGCAATTGCTGACGGTCGTGCGCGAACACGGCTGGCGTCTGAACGAATCCGATGCGACTTTCGAGCAGGTGCATCTGTCGCTGTTGACCGGTCTGCTCGGCAACGTCGGCCTGAAAGCCGATGACGAGCCGCATTATCTCGGCGCGCGCGGCATCAAGTTCCATCTGTGGCCCGGTTCCGCGCTGCTGAAGAAAGCGGGGCGCTGGGTGATGGCGGGCGAACTCGTCGAAACGAGCCGGCTGTACGCGCGCACGATCGCGAAAATCGAGCCGGAATGGCTCGAAACGGTGGGCGCGCATTTGCTGAAGAGCTCGCTTTCGGATGCGCATTGGGAGAAGAAGGCCGCGCAGGTCGTTGCCTACGAGCGCGCGACGCTGTACGGTCTGACGGTTTATGCGCGCCGGCGCGTGTCCTTCGGCAAGCAGGACCCGAAATACGCGCGCGAATTGTTCATTCGCGGCGCGCTGGTGGAAGGCGAATTCGACACGCGCCTGCCGTTCTTCGCGCACAACCGCAAGCTGGTCGCCGACATCGAGCAACTGGAGCACAAGTCGCGCCGTCAGGACGTGCTGGTCGACGACGAACTCATCCACGCTTTCTACGATTCTCTGATTCCCGAAGGCATGTGGACGGGCGCGGCGTTCGAGCGCTGGTATCGGGACGAGCAGAAGAAAGCGGGCAACGAGAAGCTGCTGTTCCTGTCGCGCGACGACCTGATGCGCCATGAAGCCGCCGGCGTCACGACCGACCTGTTCCCGAAGCGCATGACGATGTCGGGCATCGAGATGTCGCTGACGTATCACTTCGAACCGGGCGCTCCGCGCGATGGCGTGACGTTGCAAGTGCCGCTCTACGGCCTGAATCAGATCGACGCGCGCCGTATCGAATGGCTCGTGCCGGGCATGATCAAGGAGAAGACGCAACTGCTGCTGAAGTCGTTGCCGCAGAAGCTGCGCCGACACGTCGTGCCGCTGCCGGAATATGCGGCGGGTTTCGCGGGGCGTCACTCAGGACCCAAGTTCGGCGCAGGCGCTTTGGTCGAAACGCTTATCGTCGACATTCGCGAGCAGACGCAGATCGCCGTGAAAAGCGCGGATTTCAAGCTGGAAACGCTGCCGGCGCATCTGTTCATGAACTTCAAGGTGATCGACGAGCACGGCCGTCAGCTCGCGATGGGCCGCAATCTCGCGCAACTGCGCGCGGAGCTCGGCGGACAGGCGCAGCAGCAGTTTCAGAAGCTGACGTCCGCCGCCGCGTTCGATGCGCTCTCCGGCGACACCGACGCGCCGACCGCGCAGCAGCAGTCATCCGGCGAAGGCACCGCGCTCTACGAGAACCTCACGACCTGGAATTTCGGCAAGCTGCCCGAGTTGCTCGAAATCCGTCGGCGCGGGCAGACGCTGTTCGGGTATCCGGCGCTGGTCGATCGCGGCACGCACTGCGACGTCGAAGTGTTCGATTCGCCCGAGGAAGCGGCGCGCATCCATCGCGCGGGCTTGCGGCGGCTGTTCGCGCTGCAGTTGCGCGAACCGATCCGCTATCTGGAAAAGAACCTGCCGGGCCTGCGCGAAATGTCGATGCAGTTCATGGCGCTCGGCACCGCCGACGAGTTGCGCGACCAGATCGTGGAAACGGCGCTGGATCGCGCGTGCCTGCAAGACCCGCTGCCCGACGACGACGCCAGTTTCCACGCCCGCCGCGACGCCGCGAAAGGGCGCCTCACGCTGCTCGCGAATGAAATCGCGCGTCTGGTTGGCGCGATCCTCGCGGAATACGCTTCGCTCGCGAAAAAGCTTGCACAGGCGAAATCGTTCGCATCGGCCTATGCCGATCTGCTGGCGCAGTTGAACGCACTGATCGGAAAGCGCTTCGTGATCGACACGCCTTACGGCCAGCTCGCGCATTTTCCGCGTTATCTGAAGGGAATCGGCCTGCGCATCGACAAGCTCAAAGCCGATCCCGCCCGCGACGCGCGCCTGCTCGCGGAACTGCAACCGCTCGCGCTGCACTATCAGCGGGCGATGTCGCAGCGCGGCGGCGTCGCGGATGCGCGGCTCGGCGAATATCGCTGGCTGCTGGAGGAATTGCGCGTGTCGCTGTTCGCGCAGGAACTTCGCACGCCGATGCCGGTTTCCGTCAAGCGTCTGTACAAAGTCTGGGAATCGATGCAGCGCTGAAAGTGACCGTAAGAATCGGAATCGCCCGAAAATCGCGGTTTCTTGCGCCGACGCAGCGAGTTGCGCAAAAAGCCGCAGCCGGTCAACGCGGCGCGCCGGGCAAACGTTCTACAATGACGCCTGCCTTCCGAAGCCAATTTTTCATGCGCAATATTCTCAGTTCCGGCCGCTTCCGCGCGGCCGCCGCACGCGCCGCGCTCGCCACCGGCGCCGCGCTCGTCGCTACCGCGGCGTTTGCCAATAACGTCATCGTCCTGAACTCCGCGGAAGCCACGCTGAGCCTGATCGACGAAAACACCCGCCAGGTCGTCGGCACCGTGCCGACCGGCAAGGAACCGCATCACCTGATGCCGACGCCGGATGCGTCGTCGCTGATCGTCGCGAATTCGGTGTCGAACAATCTGATGTTCGTCGATCCGAAAACCGGCGCATTCCAGCGCTGGGTGCAGGACATCGAGGATCCGTATCAAATCGGCTTCTCGCCGGACAAGAAGTGGTTCGTGTCCACGGGCCTGCGCCTGGACCGCCTCGATATCTATCACTTCGACGGCAAGAACCTCTCCGTCGCCAAGCGCCTGCCGCTCGCGACCATGCCGAGCCATATCGCGTTCACGAACGACAGCTCGACGGCCTTTATCTCGCTGCAAGTCTCCGGCGAAATCGCCGCGATCGACCTGCCGACGCAGACCGTGAAATGGAAGATGAAGGTCGGCAAGGTGCCGGCGGGCGTGTGGCTCACGCCGGGCGACAAATATCTGCTCGTCGGCATGACGGGCGCGGATTATGTCGCGGTCGTCGACTGGCGCAACCAGAAGGTCATCAAGACCATCACGACGGGCAAGGGCGCGCACAACTTCCGCTCGATGGTCGACGGCAAGCACGTGCTGGTCTCGAATCGCGTGGCGAACACGATCAGCATCATCGACGAGGACACGCTCACGAACGTCGGTGACATCACCGGCCTGCTGCCGGGCCCGGACGATATGGAACTTTCCGCCGACAAGAAGTATCTGTGGGTTACGTTCCGCTTCGCGAAGCATGTCGGCGTGATCGACCTTGCAAATCGTAAGCTGATCGAAACCATCAAGGTGGGCCGTTCGCCGCACGGGATCTACTTCTTCAACCGTGCGCCGGTGACCTCGCCGAATGGCGCATAAGCAGGGTAAGAGGGCGCGACTTCGCGCCCTGTACTACGATTGAGGCAGGGCCGCGCGCTGTGGCGGCCGCACGCATCACGGAGCACCATGTTTCATTCCATTCTTTCGTCGCTCGACGGTCTCGTTTCCTGGTTGCAGACCATGTTGTATGTGGACGTGGTCCAGCCGCTGCTGTTCAAGATCGGCATGATGGATTACGACGAGGACACCTATGACGCGCTCTACTGGGTGATCGTGGGCGTGCTGGAAGTCCTCGCGATGTACGCGATCCTGCGTCCGCTCGAAGCGTTTCGCCCCGCGGAAGAATGGAAGGATCGCAAGGGCGTGCGCGTAGACGTGCTCTACACGTGGCTCGTCAAGCTCGGCATCCTCAATCTGTTTTTCTTCTTCACGTTTCAGCCGATTTTCGATTCGCTGCAAAGCTGGCTGCGTGTCCACAGCGTGCCGAATCTGGAGATCGACAACCTGTGGCCGGGCGTGACGACGCAGCCGCTCGTCACGTTCGTCATCTATCTGCTGATTCTGGATTTCGCCGGTTACTGGTATCACCGGCTCGAGCATCGCGTCGGCATCTGGTGGGAATTGCACGCGGTGCATCACAGCCAGCAGAAGATGTCGCTATGGTCCGACGACCGTAACCATCTGCTCGACGACATCCTGCAGGCGAGCTTTTTCGCGTGTGTCGCGCTCGTAATCGGCGTGGAGCCGTCGCAGTTCGTCGTGCTCGTCGCGATCACGAATTTCATGCAGAGCCTGCAGCACGCGAACATCCGCCTTCATTACGGCTGGCTCGGCGAGCGCATCGTCGTGAGTCCCGCGTTTCATCGACGTCATCACGCGATCGGCTTCGGTCACGAAGGCACCGCGTATGGCTGCAATTTCGGCGTGCTGTTCTCGTTCTGGGACATCCTGTTCCGCTCGGCCTCGTTCGACCGCACAGTCGAGCCCACGGGCATTCGCGACCAGCTCGGCGCGCCGGGAGTCAAGCCCGTGCATTACGGCGACGGTTTCTTCGAGCAGCACTGGCTCGCATTCAGGCGCATCGGCGCGCGGCTCGCGTCGCGGCGCGCGGGCGCGTCGCCGTCGGACAACTCCGCGGCGGTCTGATCGTTCCCGCGGTTGTTCCCGCTGACCAGCGCCCGCAGCCGGCGCTGGTTTATCCTGTCGGTTCCTCTTTTCTTCGACGAATCACGCATGAGTGACTTGCTGCGTTCGTTCGTGCGCGCGCTCGCGAACGTGTTCCACCCGCGCATGCTCTGGCTGACGCTGATGCCGTTCGGCGTCGCGACCGTCGTCTGGGGTGCGATCCTCTGGTTCTTCTGGCAGACGCTCACGGGCGCCGCCAATAGCTGGCTCGACGGCTGGGCGCTCACCTCCGCGATGTACCGTCTTTTCGACGCTGTCGGCTTCGCGTCGCTGCATGCGGTAATCGCGCCGTTTCTCGTCGTCATCATGACGGTGCCGCTGATCGTGGTGACGGTGCTGCTGCTGATCGCGACGCTGTCCATGCCGGGCGTCATCAAGCTGCTCACGCGCCAGCCGAAGGGACACTATTCGTCGCTGGAAGAGCGGCGCGGCGGCTCGTGGTACGGCAGTCTCGGGCATTCGGTCGTGACGACCGTCGTGTGTCTCGTGCTGCTCGTCGTGACGCTGCCTTTGTGGCTGATTCCGCCGTTCTTCGCGCTCATTCCGCCGTTGCTGTGGGGCTGGCTCACGTATCGCGTGATGACCTACGACGCGCTCGCCTTGCACGCCAGCGCGGAAGAACGCCGTGCGATCGTGCGCGATGCGCGCTGGCCGCTGCTCGCGATCGGCATCGTGAGCGGCCTGCTCAGCTCCGTTCCGACGATGCTCTGGGCATGGTCCGTGTGGCTGCTGCCGCTGTTCCCCGTCGTCGCGGCGGTGACGATCTGGGCGTATGCGTTCATCCTTGTGTTTTCCGCGCTCTGGTTCGCGCATTACTGTCTCCACGCGCTCGAGCGCTTGCGCGCGAACGAGCCGCATTATCCGGCGATCACGGTCGAATCCTGATCCGCCGGTCGATCGAATAAAAAGGGGCATTCATGGGCATTGGCGTCATCATCATCGGCGACGAGATCCTGTCCGGCCGCCGGACCGACAAGCATTTGCCGAAAATCATCGAATTGCTGGGCGCGCGCGGGCTCTCGCTCGACTGGGCCGAGTACGTGGGCGACGATCCCGCGCGCATCACCGCGACGCTCGCGCGCACGTTCGCATCGGGCGATATCGTGTTTTCGACCGGCGGCATCGGCGCGACGCCCGACGACCACACGCGTCAATGCGCGGCGAAAGCGCTGGGCGTGCCGCTGGAGCTGCATCCGGAAGCCGCCGAGCTGATCCGCGCGCGCATTCGCGATACGGCGGCGGACGCGGGGAAACCGGTCGAGCTGGAATCGCCGGAGAATCTGCATCGGCTGAACATGGGCACGTTTCCGCAGGGCGCGGGGATCATTCCGAACAGCTACAACAAGATTCCGGGCTTTTCGGTCGGCGATCATCACTTCGTGCCGGGTTTTCCGGTCATGGCATGGCCGATGATCGAATGGGTGCTCGACACAAAGTACGCCCATCTGCATCATGCAACGCCGCATGTCGAGCGCTCGCTGCTGGTGTTCGGCCTTCCCGAATCGCGCATCACGCCGCTGATGGTGGCGATCGAGCGCGATTTCGAAGGCGTGCGCGCGTTCAGCCTGCCGAGCGTCGGCGACGCGGCGCGCGGGGCGCTCTACGCGCGCTCGCACATCGATCTGGGCGTGAAGGGCGATCCGGCGAGCGCGAACGCCGCGTTCGAGGTGCTTCGAGAAGGTGTGATCGCGCTGGGCGGCGAGGTCGTGGAAGTGCCGCCGGAGGAAGCGAAATGACGCTGCTCGAAGTCATCGCTACAACGGTTTCCGACGCGCGCGCAGCGGAACGCGGCGGCGCGAACCGGCTGGAACTGATCACCGCGATGGGCGAGGGCGGGTTGACGCCGAGCATCGGGTTGATCGAATCGGTGGTGGGCGCGGTGCGGATTCCCGTGAACGTGATCGTGCGGCCGCACAGCCGCTCGTTCGTCTACGATGCCGACGACTACGCGGTCATGCTGCGCGACGTCCGGGCGATCGCGAAGACGGGCGCGAACGCGATCGTCATCGGCATGCTGCGCGCGGATGGATCGCTCGATACCGAAGGCCTCGCCCGCGTGATCGACGCGGCGGACGGCTTGCAGATCACTTTCCATCGCGCGTTCGATGAAGCGCGCGATCTGTTCACATCGTTCGAAACGCTGCTGCAATTCGATTCGGTTACGAACGTGCTGACGTCGGGCGGCAAACCTTCGGTGCTGGAGGCCGAAGGAACGATCGCGAAGCTAGTCGAAATGGCGCAGGGCTCGCGCTGCACGGTCCTGGCGGGCGCGGGACTGACCGTAGACGCCGTCGCGCCGTTCGTCGCATCGACGGGTGTGCAGGCGGTGCATTTCGGCTCGGGCTTGCGAGTCGATGGAAAAGGACTGGCGGCGGTGGATGAGGAAAGGGTCAGGCGCGTGCGGGCGTTGCTCGACGCGCCGGATCGAAACTAACGCCGCTCAAGCCCCGACCCACGGCAACCCGCGAAAACACCATCCCGCGACCGTTTTCCGATGCCCATGTCCATCCTTGTCGCCTTCGAAACCTTCGAGCAGGTCATACGCCTGGGCGTAACCTTCCTTCTGAGCCGCGACCGCCGCGAGCTTCGAGCGCGCGGCGCTGCGGCACAGAAACACGACCGGCGTATCCGGGGTGGCGACCTGTCGCAATTGTTCGATAAACTCGGCGTTCGGCACCGAGCCGGGATAGCGGATCCATTCGATGTGCGCGTACTGCGCGCCGTCGATCGCGGGGCGGCCCACCCAGTCGAGCTCCGCGCGCGTGCGAACGTCGATCAGGCGGGCACGCGGATCGAGCTGGAGAAGTTCAAATGCTTCTGCCGGCGAGAACGCGCCCGCGTAGGTCAGATTGTTCTGGGCGGCGCGGCCGGCGGCCTGGCTGTACAGTTGTTCAAGCGTGCTCATGGCGCATTGGTCTCCGTTCAGGCGCAAAGAATCATTTTAGCGTGGTGCGCGGAGCGGGCATCTTCTGCATTTGGACAACAGGCATATGCTCTGAATTGGTGCATATTCGTGTCGATGCACACAAGAGGTGCTTGAAGAATAGCCTGACTTCAGGCGTGCACCGATATGGTGCGAATGAATTTGAATGATGAGCGGAACACGGGCTCGCGTGGCGCGGTCCGTTCACCAAAACGCGCGCTGCTTCAAGCGCTTAGCGCAAAGTTGGTGCGCTTGGCACGGAAGCTGCTTTTCCATCCTCGATTGAATCGATGTACAGGATTGGTCGGGGCGGCGAAGCGATTCGCCGACTTTTGTTAATCAGGAGATAGGTAATGAGTAAATCCGTGGCCGACGTCATGCAACTCGTCAAGGACGAGGACGTCAAGTTCGTCGACTTCCGCTTCACCGACACGCGCGGCAAAGAACAACACGTTTCCGTGCCGGTTTCGCACTTCGACGAGGACAAGTTTGAAAGCGGCCACGCTTTCGACGGTTCGTCCATCGCTGGCTGGAAGGGCATCGAAGCGTCGGACATGCTGCTCGTGCCGGACGCGAACACCGCCTTCATCGACCCGTTCTTCGAAGAGTCGACGCTGGTTCTCTCCTGCGACGTGGTCGAGCCGGCCGACGGCAAGGGCTACGAGCGCGACCCGCGTTCGCTCGCCAAGCGCGCCGAAGCCTATCTCAAGAGCTCGGGCCTGGGCGACACCGCGTTCTTCGGTCCGGAGCCGGAATTCTTTATTTTCGACTCGGTCCAGTGGAACACGGATCAGTCGGGCACGTTCGTGAAGATCGGCTCGGAAGAAGCGCCGTGGTCGTCGGCGAAGGAATTCGAAGGCGGCAACACCGGTCACCGTCCGGGCACGAAGGGCGGCTACTTCCCGGTCGCACCGGTCGATACGTTCCAGGACATCCGCTCGGAAATGTGTCTGCTGCTCGAGCAGATCGGCATTCCGGTCGAAGTGCACCACCACGAAGTGGCGGGCCAGGGCCAGAACGAAATCGGCACCAAGTTCTCGACGCTGGTGCAGCGCGCGGACTGGCTGCAGCAGATGAAGTACATCATCCATAACGTGGCGCACACGTATGGCAAGACGGCGACCTTCATGCCGAAGCCGATCGTCGGCGACAACGGTTCGGGCATGCACGTTCACCAGTCGATCTGGAAAGACGGCCAGAACCTGTTCGCGGGCAACGGCTACGCCGGCCTGTCGGAATTCGCGCTGTTCTACATCGGCGGCATCATCAAGCACGCACGCGCGCTGAATGCGATCACGAACCCGGGTACGAACTCGTACAAGCGTCTCGTGCCGCACTTCGAAGCGCCGGTCAAGCTGGCTTATTCGGCTCGCAACCGTTCGGCATCGATCCGTATTCCGCACGTGAGCAACCCGAAGGGCCGCCGTATCGAAACGCGCTTCCCGGATCCGCTGGCGAATCCGTACCTGTGCTTCTCCGCGCTGATGATGGCGGGTCTCGACGGCGTGCAGAACAAGATTCATCCGGGCGAAGCCGCGGACAAGAATCTGTACGACCTGCCGCCGGAAGAAGACAAGAAGATCCCGACCGTGTGCGCGGGCCTCGACCAGGCACTCGACGCGCTCGACGCGGATCGCGAGTTCCTGACGCGCGGCGGCGTGTTCACGGATTCGATGCTCGACGCTTACATCGAACTGAAGACGCAGGAGTTGCAGCGTTATCGTCAGTCGGTGCATCCGATCGAGTTCGAAATGTACTACTCGCTGTAAGCAGCATGACCGAAGCGCGTTTCGTCGTGAGCAGTTCGATGAAGCGCGCGGCGCATGCCATGCGGTGACGAAAAAGGGACGGCGCGCCGTCCCTTTTTTAATCGCCGCGCCATCACGAATCGAGAAGAAGATCGGTGTCACGAACGACCTCAATCATTGCACGATGGTGCTCAAGAATCTGATCAAGGCGCGCAAAGGCCACGCCGACGCGCTCTCCGACGACGCGCAACTCGCCGCGAGCGGACTCCTGCCGGGATTCGAAGCGCTGCCCACGAACGTGCTCGTTCTGGACATGCGCACGCTGCGGATCGCGTATGCGAATCCATCGGCGGAGGCGATGCTCGAGATGTCGCGCAAGCAACTGATGCAGATGAACTGGCCCGAGCTCTTCGCCAATGCGGAGGAACTCGCGAGCACGGTCGCATCGATCGCGGAGAACCGCTTCAACGCGACGCGGCTCGACGCGGTGCTCGAACGTCCCGGGCGCGAGTCGGTTCACGTGCATGCGATCGTCGGTTATCTGGAAGCGGCCGCCGATTACGTGCTGCTCGAACTGTTCGAGAACGAGCGCCATCTGCGCACGGATCGCGAAGAGCGCATCCACGATCTCACCGCGGTCAACAAGCAGTTGATCCGCAATCTCGCGCACGAAATCAAGAATCCGCTCGGCGGCATTCGCGGTGCGGCGCAATTGCTCGAATTCGAGCTCGGCGCTCGCGAACGCGACGAATTGCGCGAATACACGCAGGTGATCATCAAGGAATCGGATCGCTTGCAGACGCTGGTCGATCGCCTGCTGGAGCCGCACCGGCATCCGCATATCGTTGGCGACGTGAACATCCACGAAGTGTGCGAGCGCGTGCGCGCGGTGATTCTCGCGGAGTTTCCGCGCGGCCTCACCATCGAGCGCGATTACGACGTGAGCGTGCCCGACTTGCGCGGCGACAAGGAACAGTTGATCCAGACGTTGTTGAATATCGTGCGCAACGCGGCTGAAGCGCTGAAGGAACGCATTTCACAAGGCGATGCCAAGATCGAACTGCGCACGCGCATCGCGCGCAAGGTGACGATCGGCAAGAAGCTTCACAAACTGGCATTGGACTTGCATATCACTGACAACGGTCCCGGTATCCCGGAAGAGATTCGTGACCGGATCTTCTTTCCGCTCGTGTCGGGGCGGGAAGACGGCAGCGGTCTCGGTCTCACGCTCGCACAATCGTTCGTCCATCAGCACGATGGCCTGATCGAAGTGGAGAGCAGGCCGGGCTGCACCGAATTCGCCATCCTCCTGCCTTTTGAGAACTGATCGAGAATCGAATCGGGATCGACCAGCGACTTCACGCCAAGAACGTTGCACACACGCTTTGACGCCTGACCGTTTCGACGGGCTCACACCGAACCACACGAAGACTTCTCGCCGAACGATATGAAGCCGATCTGGATAGTAGACGACGACCAATCCATCCGCTGGGTGCTGGAAAAGGCGCTCGCACGAGAGAACTTCACCACGCGCAGCTTTTCCGGCGTGCGCGATGCGTTAGCCGCGCTCGAAGGCGAAAGCCCGCAGGTGCTCGTCTCCGACATCCGCATGCCGGGTGGCTCCGGACTCGAACTCCTGCAGACCGTGCGCGAGCGCCTGCCGGGCTTGCCCGTCATCATCATGACCGCGTTCTCGGATCTGGACAGCGCCGTGGCGGCGTTCCAGGGCGGCGCGTTCGAATATCTCGCCAAGCCGTTCGATGTCGACAAGGCCGTCGAACTGATCCGCCGCGCCGTCGACGAAAGCATGCGCGGCGAAGCGGCGTATGACGAACGCGTGACCGAAACGCCGGAGATGCTCGGGCAGGCGCCCGCGATGCAGGACATGTTCCGCGCGATCGGCCGTCTGTCGCATTCCGCGGCGACCGTGCTCATCACGGGCGAATCAGGCACCGGAAAGGAGCTTGTCGCGCGCGCCTTGCACCGACATAGCCCACGCGCGAACGGTCCCTTCATCGCGCTGAACACTGCGGCGATCCCGAAGGATCTGCTGGAGTCCGAACTGTTCGGCCACGAGCGCGGCGCGTTCACCGGCGCGCAGGCGATGCGCCAGGGTCGTTTCGAGCAGGCGGAAAACGGCACGCTGTTCCTCGATGAAATCGGCGATATGCCGTTCGATCTGCAGACGCGTTTGCTGCGCGTGTTGTCGGATGGACAGTTCTATCGCGTGGGCGGTCACAATCCGTTGAAGGCGAATGTGCGCGTGATAGCGGCGACGCATCAGAACCTCGAATCGCGCGTGCGCCAAGGCTTGTTTCGAGAGGACTTGTATCACCGCCTGAACGTGATTCGCCTGCGTTTGCCCGCGTTGCGCGAGCGCAGTGAAGATATTCCGCTGCTCACGCGGCATTTCCTGCAGAAGAGCGCCCGCGATCTGGGTGTCGAGCCCAAGCGCGTGTCGGACGATGCGATCGCGTATCTCGCGTCGCTGCCGTTTCCCGGCAACGTGCGTCAGCTCGAAAACCTCTGCAACTGGCTCACGGTGATGGCGCCCGCGCAGGTGATCGAGCAGAAGGACTTGCCTCCGGATCTCACGCCGCGTCAGGAGTACACGCCGGAGAGCATCGCGGTGTCGACCGATGGCGCGGTCGCTGCGACGCCTGTCGTCCTGAACGGCGCTGGGTCATCGCCGGTGGCAGCCACGCCGGTGGTCGCGAGCATCTGGGAGAACGGCTTGCGCACCGAAGTCGCGCGCCTGCTGCGTGAGAATTCAGCCGATGTGATGGACGAACTTGCGCGCCGTTTCGAAGCCGCGGTCATTCGTGAAGCGCTCGATTTCACGCGCGGTCGCAAGGTGGAGGCGGCGGAGCGGCTGGGTATCGGCCGCAACACGATCACGCGCAAGATTCAGGAACTGCATCTCGACGCGTGATGTTCTGAAGCACCGGGCTCAGCCGATGGTCACCGTCACCGGCGTGTGATCGGACGGCTGATCCCATTTGCGCGGCACCTTGTCGACTTCGCATGCGGTGCAGGCCGCCGCGAGTTCCGCCGACAACAGGATGTGATCGATGCGCAGCCCCGCGTTGCGGCGAAACGCCATCATCCGGTAATCCCACCACGTGAAGAGCTTTTCGGGCTGCTCGAACTTGCGGAAGGCATCGGTGAGACCGAGTTCGATGAGCTTCACGAAGTGCGCGCGCTCTTCCGGCGACACGAGATTCTGTCCTTCCCACGCTTTCGGGTCGTGCACGTCGCGGTCATCCGGCGCGATGTTGTAATCGCCGCACAGCGCGAGCTTCGGATGCCGCGCCATGTCCTCGCGCAGCCATTCGCGCAGCGCGTCCAGCCAGCGCATCTTGTAGGCGAATTTCTCGGAGCCGGGCGCCTGTCCGTTCGGGAAATACGCCGAGATGATGCGCACGCCGCTCACCGTCGCGGCGATCACGCGCTGCTGCAAGTCCTCGAAACCGGGGATGTTGCGCACTACGTTGATTTCATCGACTTCATGGCCGGCGTCCGCCCGCACCAGAATGCCGACGCCGTTGTACGTCTTCTGTCCCGCGAACCAGCTTTTGTAGCCGGCGGCTTCGAGCTCGGCGCGCGGGAATTTCTCGTCCGGCATTTTCAGCTCTTGCAGACACAGGACATCGACCTGCGAGGTCGCGAGCCAGTCGATGACGTGCTGCTGGCGGACTTTGAGGGAATTGACGTTCCAGGTGGCGATTTTCATACGAGCCTGTGTTCTTCGTGGAGCGCAGCCGTGCGCTGAAGGCTCGATTCTATCGGAGCCGCGACCATCGTCGCGCGCGGGCGGCTGCTCGCATTTACGCGATTTTTATATCCGGCCCGCCACTCTTTTCCCGCCCTTTACGCGCAAATCTCCACACTCCACCTTGTCCTGAATCGCACAAGGGGAGAACAAGACAATGGACCTGCTTTACCTCGCCGGCATCGTCCTTTTCTGGGGGCTTTGCGTGGCGCTCACGCGTGGCTGCGAGCGACTGAGCCGCCGCGCGCCGGGAGGCCGCCCATGAACGACTGGATGATGCTGCTCGCGGCGGCGGCTACGCTGCTGCTTCTCGTCTACCTCGTGTACGCGCTTCTTCGTGCGGAGGATCTCGAATGAACGCCAACACTTTTCTGCAGACGGCGATGTTCATCGTCGTGCTCATCGCGCTCGCGATTCCGCTCGGGCGCTACATGAGCAACGTGCTCGACGGCACTTCGGTGGTTGTGCGCAAGGTCGGGCGGCCGGTCGAAGCGATGCTGTATCGCATCGCCGGTGTCGATCCCGATGCCGAAATGTCATGGAAGCACTACGCACTCGCGGTGCTGCTCTTCAACCTGCTCGGCGCGTTGTTTCTTTACGCGCTGCTGCGCCTGCAAGGCATGCTGCCCGCCAATCCGCAAGGCTTCGCCGGCATGACGCCCGATGCCGCGTTCAACACCGCCGTCAGCTTCGTGACCAACACGAACTGGCAGGACTACGGCGGCGAAAGCGCGCTCGGCTATCTCGCGCAGATGCTCGGCCTCACCGTGCAGAACTTCCTCTCGGCGGCGACCGGCATCGCCGTGGTCATCGCGCTGATTCGCGGCTTCAAGCGGCATAGCGCGCAGACCATCGGCAACTTCTGGGTTGATCTGACGCGCACGACGCTGTATGTCCTCGCGCCGCTCGCCGTCGTGTTCGCGCTGGTCTTCGTGAGCCAGGGCGCGATCCAGAACTTCAAGGCCTATCAGGACGTGCCGACGCTGCAAGCCACGACGTATCAGACGCCGAAGACCGACGCGCAAGGCAACGCCATCAAGGATGCGAAGGGCAATCCCGTGATGCAGGACGTGAAAGCCGACAAGCAAACGCTGCCGATGGGCCCGGTCGCCTCGCAGGAAGCGATCAAGATGCTGGGCACCAACGGCGGCGGCTTCTTCAACGCGAACTCCGCGCATCCGTATGAGAACCCGACGCCCCTGTCGAACTTCATGCAGATGCTCGCGATGCTGATCATTCCCGCGGCGCTGTGCGTGGTGTTCGGCCGCACCGTCGGCGACGGGCGGCAGGGCTACGCCGTGCTCGCCGCGATGACCATTGCGTTCGCGGTCGCGTGTGTCGGCGAGATATCGGCGGAGCAGGCGGGCAATCCCGTGTTCAGGTCGCAGCATGTCGATACCCACGCCTCCGCATTGCAGGCGGGCGGCAACATGGAGGGCAAGGAAACCCGCTTCGGCATCGCGCAGTCGGGCATCTTCACGGTCGCGACAACATCGGCTTCGTGCGGCGCGGTCAACAACATGCACGATTCGCTGACGCCGCTCGGCGGCCTCGTGCCGCTGCTGCTGATCCAGCTCGGCGAAGTGATCTTCGGCGGCGTCGGCTCGGGTCTCTACGGCATGCTCGCGTTCGCGCTGCTCGCGGTGTTCGTCGCGGGCCTGATGATCGGCCGCACGCCCGAATACGTCGGCAAGAAGATCGAGTCGTTCGAGATGAAGATGGTGTCGATCGTCATTCTGCTCACGCCTTTGCTTGTTCTCGCGGGGACGTCGATCGCCGTGCTGACGACGGCGGGCACCGCGGGCATCGCGAATCCCGGCGCGCACGGCTTCTCCGAGATCCTCTATGCGTTCAGTTCCGCCGCCAACAACAACGGCAGCGCGTTCGCGGGCCTTTCGGTGAACACGCCGTTCTATAACTCGATGCTCGGCATCGCGATGTGGTTCGGCCGTTTCGGCTCGCTCATACCGGTGCTTGCCATCGCGGGTTCGCTCGCCGCCAAGAAGCGCCTCGCCGTCACGGCCGGCACGCTGCCCACGCATGGACCGCTTTTCGTGGTGCTGCTGCTCGGCACGCTTTTGCTCGTCGGCGCGCTCACTTATGTGCCGGCGCTCGCGCTCGGTCCGATCGTCGAGCATCTCGGCATGATCGCGGCTCATTGAATTCGAGGACAGCATGACTCAACAAACTCAAACGCCGCTGCATCGTCCGGAGAATCTCGGGCAGGCGCGCACGGCGGCGCGTTCGATGTTCGATCCCTCGCTCGTCAGACCCGCGATCATCGACTCGTTCAAGAAGCTCGCGCCGCGCACGCAGTTGCGTAATCCAGTGATGTTCTGCGTCTACGTCGGCAGCATTCTGACGACGGTGCTGTGGATCGCCGCGCTCGCCGGCCAGGCCGAAGCCCCCGCGGGCTTCATCCTCGCGATTGCGCTGTGGCTGTGGTTCACGGTGCTCTTCGCCAACTTCGCGGAGGCGCTCGCGGAAGGGCGTTCGAAGGCGCAGGCGGCGTCGCTGCGTCAGGCGAAGCACAACGTGATGGCGAAGAAACTCAATGAGCCGCATCCGAAGTCGCCGATCCGCATCACGACATCCACCGATCTGCGTCGCGACGATGTCGTGCTCGTCGAAGCGGGCGACGTGATTCCGGCCGATGGCGAAGTGATCGACGGCGTCGCATCCGTCGACGAATCCGCGATCACGGGCGAATCCGCGCCGGTGATTCGCGAGTCGGGCGGCGATTTCTCGTCGGTGACGGGTGGCACGCGGGTGCTGTCGGACTGGATCGTGATGCGCGTGTCGGTGAATCCGGGCGAGGCGTTTCTCGACCGCATGATCGCGATGGTCGAAGGCGCGAAGCGTCAGAAGACGCCCAACGAGATCGCGCTGACGATCCTCCTGGTCGCGCTTACGCTCGTGCTGCTGTTCGCCACCGCCACGCTGCTGCCGTTCTCGATGTTCGCGGTCGATGCGGCGAAGCAGGGCCATGTCGTCACGATCACCGCGCTCGTCGCGCTTCTGGTGTGTCTGATTCCGACGACCATCGGCGGCTTGCTGTCCGCGATCGGCGTTGCGGGCATGAGCCGCATGATGCAGGCGAACGTGATCGCGACCTCGGGCCGCGCGGTCGAAGCGGCGGGCGACGTCGACGTTTTGCTGCTCGACAAGACCGGCACGATCACGCTGGGCAATCGTCAGGCGTCGTCGTTCGTGGCGGCGCCGGGCATCGCCGAACGCGATCTGGCCGATGCGGCGCAACTCGCTTCGCTTGCGGACGAGACGCCGGAAGGCCGCAGCATCGTCGTGCTGGCGAAGCAGCGCTTCAACATTCGCGAGCGCGACATGGCGACGATGGGCGCGAACTTCCTCGCGTTCTCCGCGCAATCGCGCATGAGCGGCGTGGATCTGCCCAATCGCGAGATTCGCAAGGGCGCGGCGCAAGCGGTGAAGAAGTATGTCGAGGAACACGGCGGGCGCTTTCCGCAGGACGTGCAAAACGCGGTCGATGACATCGCGCGTCGCGGCAGCACACCGCTGGTGGTCGCGGAACGCGTGAATGAAGCGACGCGCGCGCTGGGGGTGATCGAGCTGAAGGACATCGTGAAGGGCGGCATTCGCGAGCGTTTCGCGGAGCTGCGCAAGATGGGCATCAAGACGGTGATGGTGACGGGCGACAACCGGCTCACGGCGGCGGCGATCGCGGCGGAGGCTGGCGTCGATGATTTCCTCGCCGAAGCGACGCCCGAGGCGAAGCTCACGACGATCCGCGAGCATCAGGCGCAGGGGCGGCTGGTGGCGATGACCGGCGACGGCACCAACGACGCGCCCGCGCTCGCGCAGGCGGACGTTGCGGTGGCGATGAACACGGGCACGCAGGCCGCGAAGGAAGCGGGCAACATGGTCGATCTGGATTCGAACCCGACGAAGCTCATCGAGATCGTCGAGATCGGCAAGCAGATGCTGATGACGCGGGGCTCGCTGACGACCTTCTCCATCGCCAACGATGTCGCCAAGTATTTCGCGATCATTCCGGCGGCGTTCGCGACGACTTATCCGCAATTGCGCGTGCTGGACGTGATGCATCTGGCGTCGCCTTCGTCGGCGATTCTGTCGGCGGTGATTTTCAACGCGCTGATCATCGTGTTTCTGATTCCGCTGGCGCTGAAAGGCGTGAAGTATCGCGCGCTGGGCGCTGCGTCGCTGTTGCGCAGGAACCTGCTGATTTACGGGCTGGGCGGCATTCTTTTGCCGTTTCCGTTCATCAAGCTGATCGATATGGCTATTACCGCGCTTGGCTGGAGTTAATCATCATGAAGAGTTTTTTGCGTCCGTTGCTGGTGTTGTTCGTCGCGTTGACCGTTGTCACTGGTGTGGTTTATCCGGCGGTTGTCACTGCCATCGGGCAGGCGGCGTTTTCGCATCAGGCGAATGGGAGCTTGATCGAGCGAGATGGGCATGTGGTCGGGTCGGAGATCATCGGTCAGCAGTTCGATGCGCCGAGGTATTTCTGGGGGCGCTTGTCGGCGACGACGCCGAATCCGTATAACGCGGCCAATTCGGGCGGCTCGAATCTCGGGCCGACGAATCCCGCACTCGTGGATGAGGTCAAAGTGCGTTTGACGGCGCTGCATGATGCCGACGCGGGGAATGTGGCGGCGGTGCCGGTGGACCTTGTGACTTCCTCCGGAAGCGGGCTCGATCCGGAGATTAGTCCGGCGGCGGCGGCTTATCAGGTGGAGCGTGTCGCCAAGGCTCGGGGGATGGCTATTCCCGATGTTGAATCGCTCGTCGCGCAGGCGACCTCCGGACGGCAGTTCGGCTTGCTCGGAGAGCCTCGGGTTAATGTGCTTAAATTGAATTTGGCTTTGGATCAGATCGTTGGGCGCTAGGCTTCGATGTTCGATCGATTCGGTTCTCGTGAAATCCTGAACACAGGATTTCACGTAAAGCCCACCCAATAGGACCCACCAAGCGCCAGCAGAAACCAAACCATGCCCCGCCCAACCCCCGAAGAACTCCTCGACAAACTCCACCGCGAGGAAGAAAAACGCCAGCGCGGCAAGCTGAAGATATTCTTCGGCGCCTCCGCCGGCGTAGGCAAGACCTACGCGATGCTGCAAGCCGCACGCCGCCGCAGCGACGAGGACGTGGAAACGGCCATCGGCGTAGTCGAAACGCATGGCCGGAAAGAAACCCTGGCCCTGCTCGAAGGCCTCGAAATCCTTCCGCCCGCGCGCATCGAATACCGCAACCGGCTGCTCGCCGAGTTCGACCTCGACGCCGCGCTGCAAAGAAAGCCTCAACTCATCGTCATCGACGAGCTCGCGCATTCGAACGTGCAAGGCTCGCGTCATATGAAACGCTGGCAGGACGTGCAGGAACTGCTCGACGCCGGCATCGACGTCTACACGACCGTCAACGTCCAGCATCTCGAAAGCCTGAACGACATCGTCGGCCGCATCACGGGCATCCGCGTGTGGGAGACAGTGCCCGACCGCATCTTCGACCTCGCCGATGAAGTCACGCTCGTCGATCTGCCGCCCGAGGAGCTGCTCGACCGCCTGCGCGAAGGCAAGGTCTATCTGCCGCAGCAAGCAGAACACGCAGTGCGCAACTTCTTCCGCAAAGGCAATCTGATCGCGCTACGCGAACTCGCGCTGCGCCGCACCGCCGACCGAGTCGATGCGCAAATGCGCGAATACCGCGCCGATCAGTCGATCGAACGCATCTGGCGCGCGCGCGAGCGGCTGATCGCCTGCATCGGGCCAGGGCCGGAAAGCGCGACGCTCGTGCGCGCCGCTGCGCGCCTGGCCGCCGCGCTCAAGGCCGACTGGCTCGCGGTCTATGTCGAAACGCCGAAGCTGCAATGCCTCTCCGACGACATCCGAAAACGCACGCTCGATGCGCTCAAGCTCGCCTCCGAACTCGGCGCGGAAACCGTCACGCTCGACGGCGCCGATGCCGCCGCGACGCTCATCGACTACGCGCACGTGCGCAACGTGTCGAAGCTCGTGGCGGGCGCGACGCCAGGCATCGGATGGCGCCGGCTGATCGAGCGTCCCGTGAGCGAACGCATCATCCGCCAGGGCTCGGATATCGATGTCACGCTGGTCGCAACCGGCACGCGCGACGCCGCACGCCGCACGCTCGCGGACGCCTTCGGCACCTGGCGCGACGGCGTGCATTCATCGCCACGCGCGTATCTCCAGGCGCTCGCGATCGGCGCGGGCATCACGCTCGTCGCGGATATGCTCGCCGCGCACCGGTTCGCGATCACGAACCTCGTCATGCTCTATCTGCTCGGCGTGATCTTCGCCGCCGTGCGGCTCGGTCGCGGGCCGGGCGTGATGCTGTCGTTTCTCTCCGTCGCCGCGTTCGATTTCTTCTTCGTGCCGCCCGAGCTGTCGTTCTCCGTGACGGACACGCAATATCTGCTGACCTTCGTCGTGATGCTGCTGACTTCGCTCACGATCAGCCATCTGACGTCGAGTCTCAGGCGCGAGGCGCGTATCGCATCGCAACGCGAACGCCGCACCGGCGCCATGTACGCGATGACCAAGGAACTCGCCGCCGCGCTGATGACCGAGCAGATCATCGAGATCGGCACGCGGCACGTCGCCGAAATATTTCAGGCGAAGGTCGCGATGCTGCTGCCCGACGCCGCCGAAAAAGTGCGCCAGAAAGTGGGCGAGCCGAACCCCGACACGACGCTCGACGCCGCGCGCCTCGATCTCGATATCGCGCAATGGGTCTACGACCAGCAGAAGCCCGCCGGCCGCGGCACCGAAACGCTGCCCGCGAGCCAGGCGCTCTATCTGCCGCTCAAGGCGCCCATGCGCACGCGCGGCGTGCTCGCGCTCGCAACGGAACGCGAAGCCGAACTCGCGGTGCCCGAGCAGCGCCGCATGATCGAAACCTTCGCGTCGCAGATCGCGCTCGCGCTCGAGCGCGTGCATTACGTCGAGATCGCGCAGGACGCGCTCGTCAACATGGAGTCGGAGCGGCTGCGCAATTCGCTTCTGTCCGCCATCTCGCACGATCTGCGCACGCCGCTGACGTCGATCGTCGGCTTTGCGTCGGTGCTGGAGGAGCAGGCGCGGATTGCTGGCGGCGACTTGGAATCGTCGCACGAGCTGGTTCACGCGATCCACGAGGAAGCGCTACGCATGAGCGGGCTCGTCACGAATCTGCTCGACATGGCGCGCCTGCAGGCGGGCGCGATTCGCCTGAATCGTCAATGGTCGATGCTCGAGGAAACCGTGGGCGCGGCGCTTGCCGCCTCGCGCCGCGTGCTCGCGGGCCGCGCCGTGCAGGTGCGCGTGCCGCCCGATCTTCCGCTGCTGCAACTCGACGCCGTGCTGATGGAGCGTCTCTTCGCCAACCTGCTCGAGAACGCGGCGAAGTACACGCCGCCCGACACGCCGATCCGGATCGGCGCCGCGCTGGAACACGACGGCAATGCGCGCTTCGTGCGCGTGTGCATCGACGATGAAGGCCCCGGCGTGCCGCCCGGCATGCAAAGCCGCCTCTTCGACAAGTTCACGCGCGGCGAGAAGGAATCGGCGCAACCGGGCATCGGGCTGGGTCTCGCGATCTGCCGGGCGATCGTCGAGGCGCACGGCGGGCAGATCGGCGTCGAGAATCGCGAGGACGCGAACGCTCGCGTGCTCGGCGCGCGCTTCTGGTTCACGCTGCCCGCGAACGATTCGCCGCCGCAAGACGTGCCGCCTGACGACGAACTCGAATCGAAGGCGGCCGAGCATGGAACGGGCGCGACGTGAAAGGTGACGCCTTGTGCAGGCGTGTGTAAGCGCCGCGCTTTATGATGTCGGCTCAAGCAAAACCCGCAAACCGACGATGAGCCAACCGACTCTCACCGGCGAGCGCGTGCTGCTTCGCCCGCTGCAACGCGAAGACCGCGCCGCCTTGCTCGACGCCGCCGCCGACGGCGAACTCTGGAATCTGCGCGTAACCGTCGTGCCAAACGAAGACACGGTCGATCGTTATATCGACACCGCGCTCGCCGGACGCGACGCGGGCACGGTCATGCCGTTCGTGATCGCGCGGGCGGGTGACGGGCGGGTCGTTGGCAGCACGCGCTTCTGGAAAATAGACCGCGTGAACCGCAAGCTCGAGATCGGCCATACGTGGCTCGCGGCATCGACGCAGCGCACGGGCATCAACACCGAAGCGAAGTATCTGCTGCTCGCGCACGCGTTCGAGTCGATGCAATGCGTGCGCGTGCAATTCACCACCGACGAGCTCAACGAAAAATCTCGCGCGGCGATACTGCGCATCGGCGCGACGCAGGAAGGCATCGTGCGGCACGAACGGATCATGCCTGACGGCCGCAAGCGCAATTCAGTGCGCTTTTCGATCATCGACGACGAGTGGCCCGGCGTGAAAGCGACGCTGCTCGAACGGCTCAAACGCTGAAAATCCGAAAGCCACGCACTCGATTACTGTCCCGATACAATCGAACGAACTGCCCGGGACGGAGGTTTCGCACATGGATTTGATCATTCGCCGCGCGGCGCTCGTGGACGCGCGCGAGCTTGTCGATATCGGCATGGAGGCGGGGCGCATCGCCGCGATCGAGCCGCATCTCGCGGCCACCGCGCGCGAGGAAATCGATGCGAACGGCGCGCTCGTCACCGCGCCTTTCGTCGATGCCCACTTCCACATGGACGCGACGCTCTCCTACGGCCTGCCGCGCGTGAATGCGTCGGGCACGCTGCTCGAAGGCATCGCGCTCTGGGGCGAACTGAAGCCCGAACTTACGCAGGAGGCGCTCGTCCAGCGCGCGTTGCAGTACTGCGACTGGGCCGTAGCGCGCGGGCTGCTCGCGATCCGCTCGCATGTCGATGTCTGCGATCCGCGTCTGCTCGCAGTCGAAGCCCTGCTCGAAGTGAAACGCCGCGTGAAGCCGTATCTGGATCTGCAACTCGTCGCGTTTCCGCAGGACGGCGTGCTGCGTCACGCGAGCGCGTTCGAGAACCTGAAGCGCGCGATCGCGATGGGCGTCGATGTCGTCGGCGGCATTCCGCACTTCGAGCGCACCATGGCGGACGGCGCCTTATCGGTGAAGCTGCTGTGCGAATACGCGGCGGAGCAGGGTTTGCGCGTGGACATGCACTGCGACGAGTCCGACGATCCGCTCTCGCGCCACATCGAAACGCTCGCGGCGGAAACGCATCGGCTCGGGCTGCAAGGGCGCGTCACCGGCTCGCATCTCACGTCCATGCATTCGATGGACAACTACTACGTCAGCAAGCTCATTCCGCTGATGCGCGAGGCGGGCGTATCCGCGATCGCCAATCCGCTCATCAACATCACGCTGCAGGGGCGCTCGGACACTTATCCGAAGCGGCGCGGCATGACGCGCGTGCCGGAACTGATGGCGGCGGGCGTGACCGTCGCGTTCGGCCACGATTGCGTGATGGACCCGTGGTACAGCCTCGGCTCCGGCGACATGCTCGAAGTCGCGCACATGGGCTTGCACGTCGCGCAGATGACGGGCGTCGATGCAATGCGCGCGTGCTTCGACGCGGTGACGAAGAACCCCGCGCGCATTCTCGGGCTGGAAGGTTATGGCATCGAGGTGGGCTGCCACGCGGACTGCGTCGTGCTCGATGCGCGCGATCCGATCGAAGCGATCCGTCTGCGCGCGGCGCGCACGGCGGTCGTGCGGCGCGGCAAGGTCATCAGCCGAAGCCCCGCCGTGCGCGCGACGCTCGCGCTGGAAGGGCGGCCATCGCAAGTGGATTTCCGCATCGACCGGCGATAAAAAACCCCGGTCCTTGCGGACCGGGGTTTTTTCAAACGATGCGAGAGATGGCTCAGTGCAACGCCTGGCCCGACATGCCGTTATGACGCAGCAGCGCGTCGATGTCCGGCTCGCGGCCGCGGAACGCCTTGAACGATTCCATCGCCGGGCGGCTGCCGCCCACCTCGAGAATCTCGCGGCGATAGCGCGTGCCCGTGCTCGCATCCAGCACCGAGCCGTTGCCGGCTTTCGCGGCTTCCTCGAATGCGGCGTAGGCGTCGGCTGACAACACTTCGGCCCACTTGTAGCTGTAGTAACCCGCCGCATATCCGCCCGCGAAGATATGGCTGAACGTGTTCGGCCAGCGCGAGAACGGCGCTTGCGGGATCACGTGGAACTTCTCGTTGATCGCGCGTGCGAGGTCGTTCACGTTCTGCGTCGCGTTCGACGGATCGTAGGACGTATGCAGCACCATATCGAACATCGAAAAGACGATCTGGCGCAGCGTGCCGAGACCGCTCTGGAAGTTCTTCGCGGCCAGCATCTTGTCGAACAGTTCGCGCGGCAGCGGCGCGCCGGTCTCGACGTGCGCGGACATGTCGGTCAACACGTCCCACTCCCAGCAGAAGTTCTCCATGAACTGCGACGGCAGTTCGACCGCATCCCATTCCACGCCGTTGATGCCCGAGACGCCGAGCTCGTCCACGCGCGTGAGCATGTGATGCAGGCCGTGCCCGAACTCGTGGAACAACGTGATGACTTCATCGTGCGTGAAGCACGCGGGCTTGCCGCCGACCGGCGCGGAGAAGTTGCAGGTGAGATACGCGACCGGCGTCTGCACGCCGCCTTCGCCGCGCTTGTGGCGCGAGCGCGCGTCGTCCATCCACGCGCCACCGCGTTTGCCTTCGCGCGCGTAGAGATCGAGATAGAACTGCGCGACCAGCGTGCCGTCCTTGTTTTCGACGCGGAAGAAGCGCACGTCCGGATTCCACACGGCGGCTTCGTCGCGGCGGATCGAGACGTTGAAGAGCGTTTCGGTGACCTTGAACAGGCCTTTCAGCACGGCTTCCTGCGGGAAATACTGCTTCACTTCGTTCTCGGAGAACGAATAACGCTTCTGACGCAGCTTCTCGGCCGCATAAGCGATGTCCCACGGCTGCAACTCGGGCATGCCGAGCTCGGTCGCGGCGAACGCGCGCAGCTCCATCCAGTCGTTTTCCGCGTAGGGGCGGGCGCGCCTGGCGAGATCTTCGAGAAACGCGATGACCTGCGCGGGAGACTCCGCCATCTTCGGCGCGAGCGACACTTCCGCGAAGTTCTGATAGCCGAGCGTCTTCGCTTCTTCATCGCGCAGCTTCAGGTTTTCGACGACGTTCGCCGTGTTGTCCCATTCGGTCTTGCCGTCGCCGTAGGTTTCGCCGAGTTCGGACGCGCGCGTGACATACGCGCGATACATCGCCTCGCGCATCGGACGATGCTCCGAATACTGCAGCACCGGGAAATACGACGGGAAATGCAGC
Source organism: Caballeronia hypogeia (assembly GCF_001544875.2). Classification (GTDB taxonomy): domain Bacteria; phylum Pseudomonadota; class Gammaproteobacteria; order Burkholderiales; family Burkholderiaceae; genus Caballeronia; species Caballeronia hypogeia. The sequence continues at coordinate 130,769 of NZ_FCOA02000003.1, read as the reverse complement.
GTGAACTTCCAGCCTTCCTTGCCGTCACGCTGCGCGGCTTCATGCGCCGCTTCGACGACGTCGTCCGGCAGTCCGGCCAGCTCGCCTTGCTGCGTGACGATGTACGCGTAGGCGTTGGTCGAATCGAGCACGTGATCGGAGAACGCCTTGGCGAGCGCCGCCTGTTCTTCCTGCAACTGCGCGAAACGCGGCTTGCGATCCTCGGGCAGTTCAGCGCCCGACAGACGGAAATCGCGCAGCGAATTTTCGAGGATTTTCTTGCGCTCGGCGGACAAGCCGGCGAATTCCGGTCCGGCGGCAATCGCCTTGTACTTCTCGTAGAGCGCGAGATTCTGGCCGACGCTCGCGGAGAACTCCGTGACGCGCGGCAGGTTTTCGGCGTGAGCGGCGCGCAGTTCCGGGGTATCGGCGACGGCGTTCAGATGGCCGATCACGCCCCAGGCGCGCGAAAGCTTCTCAGATTCCTGCTCGAGCCCCTCGACGACGTCCTGCCACGTCGCGGGCGTGTCCGGCGCGCTGGCGCGGTCGACGGCGGCTTTCGCATCGGCGAGCAGCACATCGAGCGCGGGCGTGACGTGCTCGGGCCTGATCTCGCCGAAGCGCGGCAGATCGGAAAAATCGAGAAGTGGGTTATTGGTCGACGTGGCCGTCGGGGCTGCGGTGGTTTCGCTCATGGCTCTCCCGTTCTCGTGTGCGATGAAGCGCGGCGCTCACGGCGCGCGCGACTCTGGATTGCTGATACTGGCTTGCTGACCCAATGCCCATTTAAATGGGGATGCAATGGCTGAATCCAATGGATTGTTTCAACCACGCCGATTGGAACGCCGACTGGAATCCGGGTTCGCCTCATTCTACGCGTGATGCGCGCGCGCTCCGGGACGGCCATGAATCACGAAACGCGAGGGTTCAGCCCTGCGCCGCGCGCTCGGCCGCCTCGATGGTGTTGACTAGCAGCATCGTGATGGTCATCGGGCCAACGCCGCCCGGCACCGGCGTGATGTAGCCGGCGACTTCCTGCACGCCCGCGAAATCGACGTCGCCGCACAGTTTGCCTTCGTCGTTGCGGTTCATGCCGACGTCGATCACGGTCGCGCCCGGCTTCACCATGTCGGCGGTGAGAATATTGCGGCGGCCGACGGCGGCGACGATCACATCGGCGTCGCGCGTGTGCTTCGCGAGATCGCGCGTCTTGCTGTGGCAGATCGTGACGGTCGCGCCGGCTTCGAGCAGCAAGAGCGCCATCGGCTTGCCGACGATGTTCGAGCGGCCGATCACCACCGCGTTCGCACCCTTCAGGCCGATATCGTGCGCCTCGAACATTTTCATGACGCCATAGGGCGTGCACGGGCGGAACAGCGGCTTGCCGGTCAGCAGCGCGCCGGCGTTGGCGACGTGAAAGCCATCGACGTCCTTCTCAGGCGCGATCGCCTCGATCACCTTGTGGCTGTCGATATGCGCCGGCAGCGGCAGTTGCACCAGAATGCCGTGGATCGACGCATCGGCATTGAGCTTCGCGATGTGCGCGAGCAATTCGCCTTCCGAGAGCGTCGCGGGGAAGCGGTCCATCACCGAGTGCAGGCCGTTGTCCTGGCAGGCCTTCACCTTGTTGCGCACGTAGACTTCGCTCGCGGGGTTGTCGCCGACCAGCACGACGGCGAGTCCCGCCTTGTGGCCACGGGCGGTGAGGGCGGCGGCGCGCGTGGCGACATCGGCGCGAAGGGTCTTGGAGAGGGCGTTGCCGTCGATGAGTTGGGCAGTCATGGCGAATCGGTCGAGGATGGGCGAGGGGTACGGCTGGGTGCGGCAGTCGCTTCGATTGGCCCGGCGTTCGAATGCCGCGGGCTGGCGCTGCGCGTCGTGTTTTGGCGTTTTTACGCCATCGGAAAGGGCGAAATTATACCGCCCGAAGGGGTTGTGCGTTTTCCGGCCGCTCGACGAACCGGCAACGAAACGCGGCGCAGGCCTCGCCAGGACCCGCGCCGCGTCCGAGCGGAATGCGTCGATCACCGCACCCGGGTTCGCCTCAGGGCGAAACGGGTTTCCATGACGAGTCGGGATTGAACGACTTGATCGCGGAAGCCACGGAGGCCGATTGCGGCCCGAGGTTCTTCTCGTAGATCTGACCGTTCTGGTCGGTCATGAAGGACATCACGCCGGTCTCGCCGTACTTTGCCGGCCACGCGACGAGGCCGAAGCCGCCGGTCAGCTTTCCGTTCCGCATGTAGTTCTTCGCGCCGCCGTTCGCCTGCGGTCCCTGAGCCGTCAGAATCCGGTAGTGATAGCCGTAGAAGCCGCCGGTCGCCGTCGCCTTGTTCGGCATCGCCGCCGCGAGCGGGCCGAGCGGGCTGTCCGGTTCGCCCGGCGCCGTGGCCCAGTAGAGACCGTCGTGCGTGCCGGGCGTGCTGACGAAGCGCTGCCCGTAGTGGTTCGTGAGCTTGTAGTAGTCGTTCTGCGCGTCGACGTAGGCGAGGGCGACCTGCATCACCGAGCGCTCGTTGCGGCCGATGCGCCGCGTCTGCAACTCGTCGCGCGCGGCGGCCATGTCGAAGCGCCAGCCCTGGGGCCCCTTCACGAGCGGAATGGGCAGCGTCCAGCCGCTCGTGCCCGCTTCGATGTGCGCGCTCTGATGCCCGTTGAGCGGCTTTTCGTCCTCGACAATGCGATGGCCCTGCGCCCACGCGCCGAGATACTGATAAATATCCTCCTCGCCGATGCTGCCGGTCGGGACGTAGCGCTCATGGTCGCGGCCGAGCACTTTTGCGAGCGCCGTTTCGTCGTTGCTGGCGATGGCGTCGGTGAGCGCCTGCGCCGCGGCTTCGGGCGTCTGATAAACGGCTTGCGCCTGCGCGAGCGACGCCGTCAGCGACAGCGCGGCCGCCGCGAGCGCCGCGACGATCGCGCGGCGCGAGATTTTCTTGTTCGGTTGATGCTGGGTCATCTCTGGCTCCTGAATCGGGCGTGCGCCGCATGAAAGGCGCTGAACGATGGATGGATTCCTCAACGGCGATGGAATCCGCCGCCGCCACCGCCGCCATGGAAGCCCCCACCGCCGCCACCACCGCCGCCGAAGCCGCCACCTCCGCGCTGCACGCCGCCGCCGCCCGCGCCGAGGCCGCCGCCCGCATTGCCGCCGTGCTGCACGCCGCCGCCGTTCGCGCCCATCCGGTTCGGCTGCTGATTCTGGAACGACTCCCGGCTCTGCTGTCCACGCTGGAGGTCCTGGCGCGAGGCGTTGCCGTCGCCGGCCCCGCGCAGAGCGTTATCGCGATTCACGTTTTGCGCGCGCTGATTCAGGTTCGCGTTGTTCAGGCTGTTTTGAGCGCCGCCCTGACGCATGTTCTGCACGCGCTGGTTCGCCGGCTGATTCATGTTCTGGCCGGTACGCTGCTGCAAGGTCTGAGCGGCCTGCGCGCGCTCCTGATCGCGGCCGCGGAACTGATCGCGATTGGCGGCGAGGTTCTGATTGTTCAACGTGTTCTGCCGGTTGGCCACGTTGTTGCGATTCACGTTGTTGCGATTGAACTGCGGGTCGTTGCGATTCCAGTTGACGTTGTTGCTGTTCGCATTCAGACGATTGTTCACGTTGATGTTGTTGTAACGGTTCACGTTGACGTTCACATTGCCGTGATTCCAGTCGCAGTTGCCCCACAGTGAATTGGCCACCGCAATACCCGCGCCGAAGGCGAGGCCGGTCGCGAAACCGCTGGCGATCGCATAACCGGGCGGCGGCGGCACATAGACCGGCGGATAAGCCGGATACGGCCACGCGCCGTACACCACGGTCGGGTTATAGGTCGGCACGTAGACCACCTGCGGGTTGGCCGGCTCGATCTGGATCGTCGTGGTACTGGTGCTGGGCGCCTGCTGAACCACCACCTTCTGCTGCTCGGTGCTCTTGAGATTGCCGGCGCTCTGCGCGGCGCGGCGCAGTCGCTGCACGGAATCCATCACGTCGCTCGGTTGCGCGATGAACGCGTTGCCGAGTTGCGTCGTCCAGTCGATCTTGGACGCCATCGTGGCGAGCGCCTGCGGGAAGGCGACGAGCGACTGCACGCTCGGGTCCCACGGCTGCGACTGCACTGCCTTCACGGCATCGTCGCCCTTGATGTTCGGGTTCTGCTGCGACCACTGCGCGGCCTGCTCGACGTCGTGCGGATAGGTTGCCGCCATCAGCACCTGCGCGAGCAGCGCGTCGGGATAGAGCGCGATGGGCGCGGTCAGCGAATCGAGTTGCTCATTCGTGAGCTTTTGACCCGCGGGCGCGGCGGACTGCGTCTGCGCGCGAGCCGGCTGGAATGACAGAAGCGGCATCGCGGCGAGCGTGACGGCGACCGCAATCGCCCTCAGTGTGCCGATGCGCGAACCAGTGATACGAATTCGTTTCGACATCGAGTCCCCCGTGCAAGACGTTGCTCAAGACCGTTGCGCGTTGCAGGATTGAAGCGAAGGATCAGGCCGCTAGCGGGCGTGATTCAGCCAATATCACTTTTCCATTCGGCAGACAACGGGACTTTCGGCGGGGAGAAGACGCGGACGCGCTCGCACGGGAGCGCGCCGGAACAGACGCGGCCGACATGACGATGCCGGCCGCGAAGAAGGGTGAAACGCTTACTGCTGGGGCTTGTTCGAGAGCGCGAGACGCAGCAGATCCGCGACGGTGTTCACGGAGAGCTTCTCCATGATGTTCGCGCGATGCGCTTCCACCGTCTTGATGCTGATGCCGAGATCGTCGGCGATCTGCTTGTTCAGACGCCCCGCGATGATGCGCTCCAGCACCTGATGCTCGCGAGCCGTCAGCTTGCCCAGGCGCTCGGCCGCGGCGCGCTGCTGCTGCACGCTGGTGCTCTCGCTGCGCGCCTTCTCGAGCATGCGCTCGACGAGCTTGCGCAGTTCGGCTTCGTCGAAGGGCTTTTCGATGAAGTCCATCGCGCCTTTCTTCATGGTCGAGACGGCCATCGGCACATCGCCGTGACCCGTCACGAAGATGATCGGCAGCAGCGAGTTTTCGGCGATCAGCTTTTCCTGCAGTTCGAGACCGGTCATGCCGGCCATGCGCACGTCGAGGATCAGGCAGGCGATGGCGCCCGAGTGCGCGATCGGCAGATACACGTCGAGGAAGGACTCGGCGCTCGAAAAACACTGCACGCGATAGCCGTTCGCCTCGAGCAGCCAGCGCAAAGAATCACGCACGGCTTCGTCATCATCGACGACGAAGACGGTTTCCTGAGTGGTGACTGTGCTCATAGTTCTCCCGTAACTGTTTGTTGTCTCGTATGTTCGTCGTGCGTGTCGCCGCTCGTGCCCGAACCGTCCACCGCGCCGATCGGCAGGCTGCAGTGGAAGGTCGCGCCGGTCACGTGGCCGTCCGGCTCGACGTTGTTGACCACCCAAAGTCTTCCGCGATGCGATTCGATGATCGAGCGGCAGATGTTCAGCCCCATGCCCATGCCGTCGGACTTGGTGCTGTAAAACGGTTCGAAGAGGCGCTCGGCGGTGGCTTCGTCGACGCCCGGGCCCTGATCGACCACGCTGATGCAAACGAAGCTGCTATCCGTGCGCTGCACGACTACGCGTATCACCGGATCGACAGCATGTGGTTTCGCATCATGCATTGCCTCGGCGGCATTTTTCAACAGGTTGACCAACACTTGTTCGATCAAAACCGGATCGACGTAGATCACCGGCATGCGCGAGCGGATCTCGGTGACGATACGGATCTTGCGTTTGCGCGCCTCGATCTCGGCGAGACCGACCGCGTCCGCGACGATATCCGCGACGCGCGTCGCCTGGCGCTTGGGCTCGCTGCGCTTCACGAACTCGCGGATGCGCTTGATGATCATGCCGGCGCGCACCGCCTGCTGGGCGGTTTTTTCCAGCACGGGAAGCAGCGTTTCCTGCGTCATGCGCCCGGATTTCACCAGCGCGACGCAGCCCGAGCAGTAATTGTTGATCGCGGCGAGCGGCTGATTCAGCTCGTGCGCGAGGGACGAGGCCATTTCGCCCATCGTCATCAGGCGGCTGGTGAACTGCAGCTTTTCTTCCTGCTGATGCGCGAGTTCCTGGGCCTGCTTGCGCTGCGTGATGTCGGTCGCGATCTGCATCTGCGCGAGATGGCCGTCGACCCATTGGATGTACTGGCGCCGCACCTCGAACCACTTCTGGATGCCTTCGACGTACACCTCCTGCGCGTCCGCCGAGCTTTCGGTGAGCGCAGTGGCGGGCAGGCCCGCGTAGGTATCGACCATGTCGATGGTGTCGGACGAGCTTTGCGAGCTGCCGTCGAACGCGGCGCCCGCGAGTTCCAGATGGCCGTCCGGACGAATGCCGAACAGATGCCGGTAATAGCGGTTCGCGAACAGCAGTTCGGCTTCGTCTGCGGCGAGCACGGAAACGGCGGCGTCGAGGCTTTCGAGAACAGTGGTGAAGCGTTCGTGCGCGGCGGCGAGTTCTTCGCGCGCGCGCTTGGGTTCCGTGATGTCGGTCATCGACGACATCCAGCCGGTCTGGCGGCCCGAGCTGTCGATCAGCGGCGACACGTACAGGCGCGCGTGGAAGAACGAACCGTCCTTGCGGCGCACGCGCAATTCGAAGCCGGAAGAGGGCGCCTTGCCGCGCAAGGTCATGTCGAGCTGACGCTGCATCTCGGGATACGCATCGCGCGGCCAGTACGGGAACGGCGCGTTCTTGCCGACCAGATCGCTTTCGTCCCAGCCCGTCATGCGGCAGAACGCCGGATTCACGTGCGTGATGCGGCCATGCATGTCGAGCACGCGCATGCCGATCAGCACGGAGTTTTCCATCGCGCGGCGGAAAAATGCTTCGGCGTACAGCGCCTGTTGCGCTTCGAAGCGCTGGCGCGTGTGTTTCCAGAGGCTCCACAAACTCCACAGCACGAAGCACGACAAACCGGCCACGAGCCACACGAGCGTGTTATTGGTGAAGTTCGTGAGTTGCGGATACGAATACACGCGCACCGACAGGCCTTGTCCCGGCGGATCAAGCGGCAGGTCGTAGAACATGTCGCGCGGCAGACGCGGACGGCTCGACGTGGTCGCGAGTTCCCGGTTGTTCAGATCGGTGATGGAAATCTTGTATTTCGCCGACAACTCGCTGGGAATGTCGTGCTTCAGGATGCCTTCGATCGAGAACACCGCCGCGATCGAGCCGAGAAACTCGCGGTCGCGGAACACCGGCGTCTGAAGCGTGATGTAGCCATTGCCGAGGTCGTCGTAGAGCAGCGGCGAGTAGACTTGGCGACGGGTGGTGCGCGCCTCGTCGAAAGCGGCCTGCACGGCCTCGTCCATCTGGGTGTCGTTGGGCTTGGCCAGACGCGAGCCGAGCACGGGCAGCGGGGTATTCGGCCAGCGAGGTTTATGCTCGCTTGTGTACCAGTTCATGTAGAGGATCTCGGGATGCCCCTGCATGATGTCGGTGGACGAGGTCTGGAAGGTTTGCGGGTCGCCGTGGCCGCTCGCTATGTCGCGCGCGAGCGCCTGGATCTGCTCCTGCGCGCCTGTCATGGACAAGCGGATTTGCTGCTGCGCCCACGCGACATTCCGGTAAAGCGTGTCTTCCTGCTGCTGCTGCTCGCGCCGGTTCAGGCTCCAGAGGATCAGGCTCATGACGACCAGGAATACCAGGATCGAAATGAGCGGCGTGAGTAAATAGGAGTTCGACCACCACGGTCCGTGGTGCCAGCGAGAGGGCGAGGCGTCGGTCGGCTTGCGCGCGGACCTCGCCGAGCGTTTGATCAGCCGTTCGGTCAACATGGATGCGATTGTAACGCAGCACCTGATTGTTAATTGGCGTAAAAAGACGGTAAAGAACGCTCTATTGCGGGAAAGGGAGGAGAAACATCTGAACAAAAAATTGTTATCGGACGGTGCGTTGCAGCAATTTTTCGCATTATGAGATCAACTCTCATGATTTGAAAAATTCCTTGCGTCATGGTCTGGACCCTCTTTAGAATTGCCGGCACGCGGCCAGTGCCCGCCTTTCCGTGCGTCTCGCACGGGCGTGCGCCGGCGGTCCTCAGAGAGTGTTCCTCACATCAGGAGACGAGCATGTCCGCTGTACCCGACGAAGTTCTCAAATATGTCGCCAACGCCAAGGACGACGATCCTCAGGAAACCGCCGAGTGGCTCGACGCGCTCGACGGCGTGATTTCCGCGGTCGGTCCGAATCGCGCGCACTACCTGATCGAGAAACAGATTGAATTCGCTCGTGTACATGGCGAGCACCTGCCGTTCTCGGCGAACACGCCGTACATCAACACGATCCCCGTCGCCGCGCAGGCGAAGATTCCGGGCGATCAGGACGTCGAACACCGCATCCGCTCGTACACGCGCTGGAACGCCATTGCGATGGTGCTGCGCGCGGGCAAGGACACGAACGTCGGCGGCCACATCGCTTCGTTCGCATCGGCCGCGACCCTCTATGACGTCGGCTTCAACCATTTCTGGCACGCGCCGTCGAAAGAACACGGCGGCGATCTCGTGTTCGTGCAGGGCCACTCGTCGCCGGGCGTGTACTCGCGCGCGTTCCTGCTCGGCCGCCTGACCGAGAAGCAACTGAACAACTTCCGCCAGGAAGTGGGCGGCGAGGGCATCTCGTCGTATCCGCATCCGTGGCTGATGCCGGATTTCTGGCAGTTCCCGACCGTGTCGATGGGTCTCGGCCCGATCATGGCGATCTATCAGGCGCGTTTCATGAAGTACATGGAAGCGCGCGGCATCGCCAAGACGGAAGGCCGCAAGGTCTGGGCGTTCCTCGGCGACGGCGAGACGGACGAGCCGGAATCGCTCGGCGCGATCGGCATGGCCGGCCGCGAGCGTCTGGACAACCTCGTGTTCGTCATCAACTGCAACCTGCAGCGTCTGGACGGCCCGGTGCGCGGCAACGGCAAGATCATCCAGGAACTCGAAAGCGAATTCCGTGGCGCAGGATGGAACGTCATCAAGGTGATCTGGGGCAGCCGCTGGGATGCGCTGTTCGCACGCGACAAGAGCGGCGCGCTGATGCGCCGCATGATGGACGTGGTCGACGGCGAATACCAGACGTACAAGTCGGAGTCGGGCGCGTTCGTGCGCGAGCACTTCTTCAACACGCCGGAACTCAAGGCGCTGGTCTCCGACTGGTCCGATGACGACATCTGGAACCTGAATCGCGGCGGCCACGATCCGCACAAGATCTACGCCGCGTTCTCCGCCGCGACCAAGACGAAGGGCGCGCCGACCGTCATCCTCGCCAAGACCATCAAGGGCTATGGCATGGGCGAGCACGGCCAGGCGATGAACATCACGCACCAGCAGAAGAAGCTGCCGATCGACACGCTGAAGAAGTTCCGCGACCAGTTCCGCCTGCCGATCACCGACGAGCAGATCGGCGACGTGCCGTATCTCACGTTCGAGGAAGGCTCGAAGGAACTCGAGTACATGCGTCAGAAGCGCATGGACCTGGGCGGCTATCTGCCGGCGCGCCGCGAGAAGGCGGAATCGCTGCCGGTGCCAGCGCTCTCCGCGTTCGAGCCGCTGCTGAAGGGCACGGGCGAAGGCCGCGAAATCTCCACGACGATGTCCTTCGTGCGGATTCTCAACATCCTGCTGAAGGACAAGGCGCTCGGCAAGCGTATCGTGCCGATCGTCCCGGACGAGTCGCGCACTTTCGGCATGGAAGGCCTGTTCCGCCAGATCGGTATCTGGAATCAGGACGGTCAGAAGTACATTCCGGAAGACTCCGACCAGCTCATGTTCTACAAGGAATCGGAGAGCGGCCAGATTCTGCAGGAAGGCATCAACGAAGCCGGTGGCATGTGTGACTGGATCGCGGCCGCGACGTCGTATTCGACGCACGGCGAGATCATGATCCCGTTCTACATCTTCTACTCGATGTTCGGCTTCCAGCGCATCGGCGATCTGGCGTGGGCGGCGGGCGACATGCGTTCGCGCGGCTTCCTGCTGGGCGGTACCGCGGGCCGTACGACCCTCAACGGCGAAGGTCTGCAGCACGAAGACGGCCACTCGCTCCTGTGGGCCGCATCGGTTCCGAACTGCGTGAGCTACGACCCGACCTTCGGCTACGAACTCGCGGTCATCATGCAGGACGGCCTGCGCCGCATGGTCGCGGATCAGGAGGACGTGTACTACTACATCACGGTGATGAACGAGAACTACGAGCATCCGGCGATCCCGCAAGGCGATGCCGTTGCTTCGGACATCATCAAGGGCATGTACTCGTTCAAGAAGGCCGACGCGGCAGGCAAGGCGCACGTCCAGCTGATGGGCGCGGGCACGATCTTCAACGAAGTGATCGCCGCCGCCGAGCTGCTGAAGAACGACTGGGGCGTCACCGCCGATCTCTGGAGCGTGCCGAGCTTCACCGAGCTGGCCCGCGAAGGTCAGGCGGTCGAGCGTTACAACCTGCTGCACCCGACGGAAGAGAAGCGTGTGGCGCACGTCACGAAGCTGCTCACGGGCGCGAAGGGTCCGGTGATCGCATCGACCGACTACATCCGGGCGCTGACCGATCAGATCCGCGCGTTCGTGCCGCAGAAGTTCGTGGTGCTCGGCACCGACGGCTACGGCCGTTCGGATACGCGTGAAGCGCTGCGCCACTTCTTCGAAGTCGACCGCTACTGGGTCACGCTGGCCGCGCTCAACGCGCTGGCCGACGAAGGCACGATCGAGCGCAAGGTGGTCGCCGAGGCGATCAAGAAGTACAACCTCGACCCGTCCAAACCCAACCCGATGACCGTCTAAAGGCATCGCCCCCGTGTGTTGTGACGCGGCCTCTTTCCGAAGCGGAAGGAGGCCCGCGTGCAACCCAGGAGACACTAATAATGAGTCAAGCGATCGAAGTCAAAGTGCCGGACATCGGCGATTTCAAGGACATCCCCGTGATCGAGGTGCTGGTCAAGGTGGGTGACACCGTGGAACCCGAGCAGTCGCTGGTCACGCTCGAATCCGATAAAGCCACGATGGACGTGCCGAGTTCGGCAGCGGGCGTCGTGAAGGAAGTCAAGGTCAAGGTCGGCGATAACGTGTCGGAAGGCACGTTGATCGTGGTGCTGGAAGGCGGCGGCGCCGCTGCCGCGCCCGCAGCCGCTCCGGCGGCGGCTCCCGCACCGGCCGCCGCGCCCGCTCCCGCGGCGGCCTCGGGCGGCGGCGCGGTCGAAGTGAAGGTGCCGGACATCGGCGACTTCAAGGACATTCCGGTCATCGAGATCGCCGTGAAGGTGGGCGACCGCGTCGAGAAGGAACAGTCGCTCGTCACGCTCGAATCCGACAAGGCGACGATGGACGTGCCTTCGCCCGCATCGGGCACGGTCAAGGAACTGAAGGTCAAGGTCGGCGACACGGTCTCCGAAGGCACGCTGATCCTCGTGCTGGAAGGCGGCGACGGCGGCGCAGCCGCGGCGCCCGCCGCGAAGCAGGAAGCGCCGAAGCAGGTCGAAGTGCCGTCCGACGCGCCGAGCAAACCCGCGCCGACGAAGGAACCGGCTTCCGCGCTCGCGCAGGCGCCCGCCATGCCGGCAGGCGACGGCACGCGCACCTCGAGCCACGCGTCGCCTTCGGTGCGCAAGTTCGCGCGCGATCTGGGCGTCGATGTTTCGCGCGTGCGCGGCTCGGGTCCGAAGGGCCGCATCACGCAAGGCGACATTACCGCGTTCGTGAAGGGCGTCATGTCGGGTCAGGGCGCGGCGCCCGCGGCGGCGGCTCCGGCCGGCGGCGGTGGCGGCGAACTGGGTCTGCTGCCGTGGCCGAAGATCGACTTCACGAAGTTCGGCCCCGTCGAGCCGAAGCCGCTGTCGCGCATCAAGAAGATCTCGGGCGCGAACCTGCATCGCAACTGGGTGATGATCCCGCACGTCACGAACAACGACGAAGCGGACATCACCGAGCTGGAAGAACTGCGCGTCAAGCTGAACAAGGAGAACGAGAAGGCAGGCGTGAAGTTCACGATGCTCGCGTTCGTCATCAAGGCCGTGGTCTCGGCGCTCAAGAAGTTCCCGGACTTCAACGCGAGCCTGGACGGCGACACGCTGGTCTTCAAGCAGTACTACCACATCGGTTTCGCAGCCGACACGCCGAACGGCCTCGTCGTTCCGGTGATCCGCGACGCGGACAAGAAGGGCCTCGTCGATATCGCCAAGGAAATGGCGGAGCTGTCGAAGCTCGCGCGTGACGGCAAGCTGAAGCCCGATCAGATGCAGGGCGGCTGCTTCTCGATCTCGTCGCTGGGCGGTATCGGCGGCACGCACTTCACGCCGATCATCAACGCGCCCGAAGTCGCGATTCTCGGCCTGTCGCGCGGCTATCAGAAGCCGGTGTGGGACGGCAAGCAGTTCGTGCCGCGCCTCACGCTGCCGATGTCGCTGTCGTATGACCATCGCGTCATCGACGGTGCGGCTGCCGCGCGCTTCAACGCTTATCTGTCGGCGATTCTGGCGGATTTCCGTCGCGTCATTCTTTGATCGTGACGCGCGTGCGGACCTTCGGGTCCGGACGCGCGATCCCGCCCGACGGCGGAACCGGTCGATCGCAAGAGGCCGGTTCCATCCGCATATCTCTTAGGGGACAACATGAGTCTCGTCGAACTAAAAGTACCCGACATCGGCGACTTCTCCGATGTCGATGTCATCGAAGTCCATATCAAGGCCGGCGACAGCATCGAAAAGGAACAGGGCGTCATCACGCTCGAAACCGACAAGGCGACGATGGAAGTGCCGGCCGATGTGGCAGGCACCATCAAGGAACTGAAGGTCAAGGTCGGCGACAAGGTCTCGCAAGGGACCGTCATCGCGATGATCGAAAGCGGCGGCGCGGCTGCCGCGCCGTCGCCGGCTGCTGTTCCCGCCGCCGCGCCCGCACCGGCTGCGGCTCCCGCTGCCGGCGGCGCCGTGCAGGACGTGAAGGTGCCGGACATCGGCGACTTCAAGGACATTCCGGTCATCGAAGTGCACGTGAAGCCGGGCGACAAGGTCGAGAAGGAGCAGTCGCTCATCACGCTCGAATCGGACAAGGCCACGATGGACGTGCCTTCGCCCGCCGCCGGCACGGTGAAGGAAGTGAAGCTGAAGGTGGGCGACACGGTTTCGGAGGGCACGCTCGTTCTGACGCTGGAAGGCGGTGCGGCTGCTACTGCCGCTGCGCCCGCGCCTCAGAAAGCCGCTCCGGCGGCGGCCGCGCCGACGCCCGCGCCGCAAGCCGGCAGCTATTCCGGTTCGGCGGACGTCGAATGCGACATGCTCGTGCTGGGCGCCGGCCCCGGCGGTTATTCGGCGGCGTTCCGCGCGGCGGACCTCGGCATGAAGACCGTGCTCGTCGAACGCTATTCGACGCTGGGCGGCGTGTGTCTTAACGTCGGCTGCATTCCGTCGAAGGCATTGCTGCACACTGCGCTCGTCATCGATGAAGCGGCAGCGCTTGCGTCGCACGGCATCAGCTTCGGCGAGCCGAAGGTCGATCTGGACAAGCTGCGCGGCTTCAAGGAAGGCGTCGTCAAGAAGCTGACCGGCGGTCTCGCGGGCATGGCGAAGGCGCGCAAGGTTCAGGTCGTGACGGGCGTCGGCACGTTTGTTGATCCGAACCATATGGAAGTGAACGGTCCGGACGGCAAAAAGGTCGTGAAGTTCAAGCAGGCGATCATCGCGGCGGGTTCGCAGTCGGTGAAGCTGCCGTTCTTCCCGGATGATCCGCGTGTCGTCGATTCGACCGGCGCGCTGGAACTGCGTCAGTTGCCCAAGCGCATGCTCGTGGTGGGCGGCGGCATCATCGGCCTGGAAATGGCGACGGTCTATTCGACGCTCGGCGCGGATATCGATGTCGTCGAAATGCTCGACGGTCTGATGCAAGGCGCGGATCGCGATCTCGTGAAGGTTTGGGAGAAGTTCAACTCCAAGCGCTTCACGAACGTCATGCTCAAGACCAAGACGACCAAGGCCGAAGCGAAGGAAGACGGCATCTACGTCACGTTCGAGGGCGAGAAGGCGCCGGCCGAGCCGCAGCGCTACGACCTCGTGCTGCTCGCCGTCGGCCGCAGCCCGAATGGCGGCAAGATCGGTGCGGACAAGGCGGGCGTCGCGGTGACGGAGCGCGGCTTCATCAACGTCGACAAGCAGATGCGCACCAACGTGCCGCACATCTTCGCGATCGGCGATCTCGTCGGCCAGCCGATGCTCGCGCACAAGGCCGTGCACGAAGGTCATGTGGCGGCGGAAGCGGCTCACGGCGAAAAGGCGTACTTCGACGCGCTGCAGATTCCGTCCGTCGCTTACACGGATCCGGAAGTGGCCTGGGCCGGCAAGACGGAAGAGCAGTGCAAGGCCGAAGGCATCAAGTTCGGCAAGGCTGTGTTCCCGTGGGCGGCGTCGGGCCGCGCGATCGCCAACGGTCGCGACGAAGGCTTCACCAAGCTCATCTTCGACGAAGAGACGCATCGCGTGATCGGCGGCGGCATCGTCGGTCTGAATGCGGGCGATCTGATCAGCGAAGTGTGTCTCGCGATCGAGATGGGCGCGGATGCCACCGACATCGGCAAGACGATCCATCCGCATCCGACGCTCGGTGAATCGGTCGGCATGGCGGCGGAGCTTTACGAAGGCGTGTGCACGGATCTGCCGCCGCAACGCAAGAAGTAAGCTCGCGCACTGACTGAAGCGCAAAAGGCGCGCTCCTTCACGGGAGCGCGCCTTTGAAGAGATGGTCAGCCTGTCCGAAATGGCCCGATCGGCTTACGCTAATCGGGCCATTTCCTTTTTCGGGAGGCCGCCATGGCAAACGCCACGCTCATCGGCATCGATCTCGGCAAGCATTGTTTTTTCTTGCACGCGCAGGGTGCGCGCGCCGTGATGCGTTACGCCGAACGGCGAACGGATGCCTTAGGCCGCTGGTTGCAGGCGCTACTGCAGCGCCGCCACAGCAATGTCGTCGCTTGCGCGCTTGCCAACAAAATGGCCAGAATCGTTTGGGCGATTCTGGCCAAAGGTGGCGAGTACCGGGCGCAACCGGCTATCGCTTGAACTACCTATCTTCCTGCCTGCTTTTGCGATCACTGACCTGTGATGAAGATAAACGGCTCACAGCCCGACTGAAAACCTGACAATAGATCCAGTCTTCACGAGACTGAGCCTCTTTTAAGGACAGTCGGGTGCGGCTCCTTATCGAGGGCCGGGCGCTCGATCCGCGCCCATTTGAGCCCGGATACATTCGCGCAAACCCTTTATCTAAGGTCACAGTTTGAGGGTGCAAAGGGACGGCTGACCATACATTTTACTGGCGCGGCGCGAGCGGCGAAGGGCAAACCGCAAACGCCGGACGACAAAAAACCCGGCGCGATGGCCGGGTTCTTCGTGAATCGTGCTGCTTCAACCGGACCGGAGTCCGGAAGCAAACTTAGGCAACCGACTTCTTGGCGACGCGCGAAGCTTGCTCGGTCGCTTGCGTAGCGGCCTTCGTCGCAGCCGTGGCGGCGGCGTTGAAGTTGCTTTCAGCGATTTCGACAGCTTGCTTCGTTGCCTTGTGAACCGTTTCGTAGGTCGTGTTGGCGGCGGTGATAGCCGACTTCATCACGGCGACGGCGGTTTCCGAACCAGCCGGTGCGTTCTTGGCGACGTTGTCGACGAGCGTTTGCACCTTGCGGTTCTGCTCTTCGTACTGCGCTTCCGCGACGCGGGCGAATTCGGCTTGCGTGGCCGATGCGATTTCATACAGGTGACGGCCGTACGACAGCACCTTTTCAGCGACCGGCTGCGTCAGGCTGGCTTGCAGCGCGAGCAGTTCTTGCGCGTCCTTCACCGACAGCGCGCGCTGTGCGTTTTCCTGGCTTTCTGCCAGCGTCGACTTGACGACTTGCAGGTTCAGTTCGACCAGCTTTTCGACGCCTTCGAACGCCTTGTTCGTCAGACCGAACAGCGTGTCGAAGTTGGCTTTCTGTGCAGCGGCGATTTGCTCGGGGGTCAACAGCGTCATCTCAGGCTCCTAAGGCCGACCCATCAGATGCGGGTCGTGGTTTGGGTAGATTCCGGCGCGATCAACCTGGCCGGTTAGTGCAACCGCGATTGGTGCGTCGCAACATGAGAACCAATTTTAGCGATATTCCGATGGATGTCAAGCACTTTTTGTGCGCCGCACAAATCGAGCAAAATGCTTTTTAAACAAAGACTTATTTGCTCTTTGGTAAGGCTGCAAAGCGGTCCGTGAAAACCCTCGGTCGCGAGGCTCGACAAGGCTTCGGGACGTGGCCGCGCAGCCTTCCGATGCCGATGAAAGCACGCTCAGATGACCATTTGATGTTTCGCCGCCGGTGCTGGCCCCGGTCCTGCGGCGGTGCAAAAACAAGAAGGGTCTCAAGTCCGTCTTATTTTTAGGATGTGGCCGTACACCAAATTGTTGAAGAAACGTTAACATTTCGTCTGCCCGATTCGCCGCGTGTCCTCACGAGGTCCGAGCGATACCATTCCCGATCCGAAACTCCCGCAGTTTGTCTGTTCTGGCCCACCAGCCCGACTAAAGTCGTGGAAATTTTTGCCGATAGAGCGTTTGACGTCGTGTAGAAAAGCGCGCTATTGGCAGAACTGTTTCGCCGATGCGATCGTTTTTTCCGATCGGGGCGCGTTCTTGATCAGCGTTGAGCAATCGCGGCTTACAACTCGGATTAACGAGTTCCGATAAGTGCTTAATATTGCTTAAATTTCGTAGCTTCACTACACTTGGCGGTACCCTCCAGCCGCCCAACAGAACACTAATGAAAACCGAAATGTTTTCGTCGTTGAAGGTGGTGCATGGCGTGGCGGTGCGCTCCGCATTGTCCATTGCCGTCTCCATCGCAGTAGCGACGTCCTTCGCAGCGGCTCCGGCTGAAGCCCTCGCAAAGACCGCCACCGCCACCAAGTCCGAAAAGAAAGTCGCAAAGTCCAGCGCCAAGACCGAAAAACCCGCGCGCGTCGCGAAGACGTCATTGAAGGCGCCGAAGCCCGCGAAAGCAGCAAAGGTCGCCGCTGCCGATGACGACGAAGATGCACCCCGCGCGTCGCGCAAGCGCCGCGTCGCGTATCGCATGGAGCCGCACGCGCGCCGCGCGTCGGTACATGCGGTCGCGTTCCAGCCGCGCTCGCCTTCGGTCGGCCAGGCGTTCGGTCTGCATGACACGCCCGACAGCCTCGCGCTGCGCTCGAGCGTCGCCTATGTGGTCGACCAGAACACCTCCGAAACGCTCTTCGACAAGAACTCGCGCGCCGTCGTGCCGATCGCGTCCATCACCAAGCTGATGACGGCCATGGTCGCGCTCGATTCGCACATGCCGCTCACCGACGAGCTCACCGTCACCGACGAAGATCGCGACTACGAGAAGTTCACCGGCTCGCGTCTGGCGGTCGGCTCGACGCTGAATCGCGAGGACATGCTGCATATCGCGCTGATGGCTTCGGAAAATCGCGCGGCGGCGGCACTGTCGCGTTATTACCCGGGCGGTCGCCCGGCGTTCATCGCCGCGATGAACGCGAAGGCGAAGTCGCTCGGCATGTCCGACACGCACTTCGAGAATTCCACCGGCCTGACGAGCCAGAACGTGTCGAGCGCGCGGGACCTCGTGAAGATGGTCAACGCGGCGTATCAATATCCGCTGATCCGCAAGTTCTCGACCGATCGCAGCTACGATGTCTTCACCGGCAAGCGCAATCTGGCCTACAACAGCACGAATGCGCTGATCCGCAACGCGTCGTGGGACATCGGTCTGCAGAAGACGGGCTTCATCAACGAAGCGGGCGAATGCCTCGTCATGCAGGCCAACGTGAATGGCCGTCCGGTCGTGATCGTCCTGCTCGACTCCTACGGCAAGTACTCGCGCTTCGCCGATGCCGGCCGTCTGCGTTCGTATCTCGACACGCTGGGCGAGCCGCACATCATGAGCGCCGACATGGGCGGCGGCGCGAATCCGTAAGCGCTGATTCCGTAGCCAGCAGAAAAAAGGGATTCGTCGAAAGACGAATCCCTTTTTAGTTTTTGCCGCGCGATTTCAGCGATGCGCGTGCTGTGCCGGCTGCGCGTCGGCGGCTGCCTGTTCCGGGTGATAGCCCAGCGATTGCGAGATTTCGAGCGCCGTGTGGCTCAGTTGCTTGAGCCAGGCGTCCTGCAGGCGGTCTGCCGGCGCGGAAAGCGACAGGCCGGCCACCAGCCGTCCGGTGTCGTCATAAATGCCTGCCGCGATACAGCGCACGCCGAGTTCGAGTTCCTCGTTGTCGCGCGCGCAGGCCTGCTGACGAACCAGCGACAACTCACGCTCGAGCTTGGCGAGATCGGTGATGCTGTTCTGCGTGTGGCCCGAAAGACCCGTGCGCATGGCGTACGCGCGCACCCGCGACGCTTCGTCGGCGGCGAGAAAGAGCTTGCCGACCGAAGTCAGATGCAAGGGCGCCCGTCCGCCTATCGCGCGCACGACCTGCATGCCCGAACGCTCCGAATACGCGCGCTCGATATAGACGATCTCATCGCCTTGCCGCACGGAGAGGTTGACGGTCTGCCCGGTCTGACGATGCAGCTCGCGCATTGGCGGCATCGCGGCTTCGCGCACGGAAAGGCGCGCCTTCACGAGATTGCCGAGTTCGAGCAACCGCATGCCCAGCCGATAGGTGCCGGGATCGGACCGGTCCACGACACGGCACAGCACCATGTCGTTCAGGATGCGATGCGCCGTGGACGGATGCAGGTCCGTGCTCTGGGCGAGCTCTTTCAGGCTGACAGGGTCGGTGTGGTCGGCAAGGGCGTCGAGGAGACGCATCATGCGCTCGATAACCTGAATGGACGTTTTGGATTCCGGGTTCGTGTCGCTCATCGTGAAAAATCGGTTGATGCGTCAAACAGCGGAACGGCCATTGTATCTCGTATCGTGAAAAAGCGAACGCTGCTTAGAAGCAGAGAACGCATGCGTTTCGCTCGCGCGCTGTGCGCCGGGCGTTTTCGCGGATAATCGGCCTGCGTTCAATCACTTCTACAAAACAGGAAACGCTCCACATGCGAGTCGGACTATTCGTCACGTGTCTCGTCGACATGATGCGCCCCGAGATCGGCTTCTCGGTCATCAAGCTGATCGAGCGCGCCGGCTTTGAAGTCGTCGTGCCGCCTTCGCAGACCTGCTGCGGCCAGCCAGCCTACAACTCGGGCGACCGGCCGCTCGCCCGCGATCTCGCCGAAAAAACGCTGCGCGAGTTCGAGGAGTTCGATTACGTGGTCGTGCCCTCGGGTTCCTGCGGCGGCATGATCCGCGCGCACTACGGCGATCTCTTTCGTGACGATCCCCAGTTGATGAACCGCTTCGCGCGCCTGCAGCCGCGCGTATTCGAACTGACCGATTTCCTCGTGACGGTCGCGAAGGCGCGCATGGAGCCCGGCGCGTTCGACGGCATGGTGACGTATCACGATTCCTGCTCGGGCCTGCGCGAGCTCGGTGTGAAATCGCAGCCGCGCGAGTTGCTGTCGCAAGCCGGCGTGGCGGTGACCGAGATGGCCGGCTGCGAGCATTGCTGCGGCTTCGGCGGCACTTTCGCGGTGAAGTACGGGGATATCTCGACCGCGATCGTCGACGAGAAGTGCGCCAACATCAAGGCGAGCGGGTCGGACACGGTCGTGCTCGGTGATCTTGGCTGCATGCTGAACATCGAAGGCCGCTTGCGCCGCACCGGCGACACGACGACACGCGTTCTGCATATCGCGCAGGTGCTCGCGGGCGACGTGCCGCGCACGGCATCGTAAGGAGGGCGATCACATGCAAGTCCAGACGATGCACTTCAAGGCGCGCGCGGGCAACAAGCTCGCCGACGAGCGCCTGCAGCGGAACCTCACGAAGCTCTCGACCAAGTTCGTGAGCGCGCGGGCGAGCGCGGTGCGCGACATCGACTTCGAGGCGACGCGCGCCGCGCTCAAGGAGCGCCGCAACCGCGCGCTCGAGAATCTCGATGTCTGGCTCGAAACCTTCGAGCGCGAAGCGACGCGGCGCGGCGCCACCGTGCTCTACGCGGAATCGACGCAGGACGCGGCGCGGCTCGTGGCCGACATCGCGCGCAAGCACGATGTCAAAAAGGTCATCAAGACCAAGTCCATGGTGTCGGAGGAGATGCAACTGAACCGCGTGCTCGGCGAGATGGGCGTGCAGTCCATCGAGACCGATCTCGGCGAATACATCCTGCAGATCAACGACAACGAGCCGCCGAGCCACATCATCGCGCCGGTCGTGCACAAGGATAAGGACGAGATCGCCGATCTCTTCGCGAAGACGCACAACCGGCCGCGCCTGACCGACATCCCCGAAATGACGCACGAGGCGCGCGAGATGCTGCGACCGCATTTCATGTCGGCGGACATGGGCGTGACGGGCGGCAACTTCATCATCGCGGAGACGGGATCGGTCGCCGTCGTGACCAACGAGGGCAACGAAGGCATGTGCACGGTCATGCCGCGCGTGCATGTTGCGGTGACGGGCATCGAAAAGGTGCTGCCGACGCTGGAAGACCTCGCGACCGCGATGCGCCTGCTGCCGCGCTCGGCCACGGGGCAGACCATCTCGAACTATTTTTCGCTGCTGACCGGGCCGCGTGCGCCGGACGAAACGGACGGCCCCGAGCACATGTATTTCGTGCTGGTCGATGGCGGGCGCACCGGACTCATCGGCGGCGAGTTTCAGGAGATGCTGCGCTGTATCCGCTGCGGGGCGTGCATGAATCATTGCCCGGTCTATCAGAAGATCGGCGGGCATGCGTATGGCTGGGTATATCCGGGGCCGATGGGGTCGGTGCTCACGCCGGCTTATGTGGGCATCGACCGGGCGCTGGATCTGCCGCAGGCCGCGACGCTCTGCGGTGAATGCAACAGCGTGTGCCCGGTTGGCATTCCGCTGTCGGATCTGCTGCGCAAGCTGCGCGAAAAACAGGTGGAGCGGCGTCTGCGTCCGCGCGGGGAGCGCATCGCGCTCGCTTTCTGGGGCTATCTGGCGAAGCGGCCGGTCGCGTATGCGCTGTTCACGAAGCTCGCCGTGCGTGTGCTCGAACGCATGGGCGGCGACAGGAGGGCGATCTCGCGGCTGCCGTTCGGTGCTGGCTGGACGGGCACGCGCGACATGCCCGCGCCGGTCGGACGCACCTTCAGGGAGTTGTACAAGGCGCAGCACTCGCATCTGGGTTGAGTCGCATCAGTGGAATGTCAAAAGGCCGTGCCGGATTCGACTCCGGCACGGCCTTTTTCTGGTTGCGATCCCCGACCGCTTGTCTCAACCGCCATAACGGCCGATGAAGCCGCGCGAATCGCCGCCGCCGCGGTTGCCGCCGTTTCCACCGTTAGCGGATGGCGGCGGTGCGCGATTCGGTCCCGGCGGCTGACCGCCCACGGCACGCGGCAAAGGTGCGCCGCCGCCCGCCTGCGCAGGCGGATGACCGCCGCCAGCCTGCGGCGGCGGGCCTCCCGGACGCCCCCCACCACCACCGGCCTGCGGCGGCGGTCCGCCATGTCCCCCGTTCTGCTGCCCGCCGTGCCAGCCCCCCGGAGGCGGGCCGTTGTGCCATCCGCCCGGAGGCGGGCGACGCCAGCCGGGACCGTCATCCCAATATCGGCCGGGGCCGCCATAGTAGGCAGGGCCGCCGCCGTAGTAGCCGCCCCCGATGACGACGCCCGGCTGAACGACCGGCGGACCACCGTAATATCCGTAACCTGGATCGTCATAGACGGCCGGATAGCCGCCGCCATAGGCGGAGCCATCAGGATAAGCGGCACAGCCGCCGAGCAACGCGGCGGACGATGCGATGAACAGACCAGCGACTGCGGATTTCATGATCGTGAAAAGAACAGTTGAATCGATATTGAATAAGACAACAATGCAGGCGTGATGTCCCCGACAACTTTGTAAGGCTTTATGACGGGAAGGCGCCGTTTCGACACATCCCGAGCCATCGGTGCAGATGACTCATGTTGTCGCGGATGCAACAATCCTTTGCTTTTCAACGGCTTTTTAAGATCGGGACGATTCCGTAAGATTCGAACTGTCCGTCAGTGGGTTTAACGTTCTGTAACCCGCAACGGCATACCGAACCGAAGGCAGTCCGATGAAAAAGACAATATCGACCTACTGGCCCGTCGCCATCCTGTTGCCGATCGCTCTGGCGTTCTGCATGCACGCGGGCGAGGGCGGCAATTCCGCTGTGCGTCGCGAGCCGGCTGGCGTGGCGGGCGTGAGCGCGGAACTGGCGCGCGCCATCTCGCTCGGCTTCGTCGATAACGACGAAGCGGCGCCCGCTGCCATCCCTGCGCAAAAGACGCTCTGAGCAGTTACAAACACGCTGAGTGAGCGTCTGAGCGTCGTTCGACGCGCAAAAAAATGGCGCCCCGCAAGGGCGCCATTTTTGTTTGGCCGGCGGGCCGGGACGGCTTACTTCAGCACAGCCGCGACCGCGTTGGCGACCACGTCGAGGTTGCGCGTGTTGAGCGCGGCCACGCAGATGCGGCCGGTGCTCACGGCGTAGATGCCGAACTCTTCGCGCAGACGGTCCACTTGCGCCGCCGTCAGCCCCGAGTACGAGAACATGCCGCGCTGCTTGTTGACGAACGAGAAATCGCGGTCGACGCCGCTCGCCTTCAGGCGCTCGACCAGACCATTGCGCATCGCGCGGATGCGGTCGCGCATTTCGCCGAGTTCCTGCTCCCAGGTCGCGCGCAGTTCCGGCGACGCCAGCACGGCCGCGACGATCGAGCCGCCATGCGTCGGCGGGTTGGAGTAGTTGGTGCGGATCACGCGCTTCAGTTGCGACAGCACGCGGCCCGACTCTTCCTTGTTCGTCGTGATGATCGACAGCGCGCCGACGCGCTCGCCGTACAGCGAGAACGACTTCGAGAACGACGACGACACGAACACGTTGAGTTCCGATGCCGCGAACAGGCGCACGGCAGCCGAATCCGCATCGATGTTTTCCGCGAAGCCCTGATACGCCATGTCGAGGAACGGCACCAGATTGCGCGCCTTGACCACCTCGACGATCTGCTTCCATTGTTCGTCCGACAGGTCGACGCCGGTCGGGTTGTGGCAGCAAGCGTGCAGCACGACGATCGTGCCCGCCGCATAGCTGTTGAGCGCCGCGAGCATGCCGTCGAAGTTCACGCCGTGCGTGGCGGCGTCGTAATACGGGTAGTTGACGACTTCGAAACCGGCGCCTTCGAAGAGCGCGCGATGGTTTTCCCAGCTCGGATCGCTGATCGCGACCTTCGCGTCGGGATTCACGCGCTTCAGGAAATCCGCGCCGATCTTGAGCGCGCCGGTGCCGCCGAGCGCCTGCGCCGTCACCACGCGGCCCGCGGCGATGAGCGGCGAGTCGTCGCCGAGCAGGAGTTTTTGCACGGCGGAGTCATACGCGGCGATGCCGTCGATCGGCAGATAACCGCGCGGCAGGGCGGCGTCGACGCGTGCCTTCTCGGCCTCGCGCACGGCGCGCAGGAGCGGAATCTTGCCTTCCTCGTTGGTGTACACACCGACGCCCAGATTGACTTTGGTCGTGCGCGTATCGGCGTTGAAGGCTTCGTTCAGGCCCAGGATCGGGTCGCGGGGAGCGAGTTCGACGGCAGAGAAAAGAGACATGATCTATCGGCAGTGAGAAAAAGACGGTGCGGCGGAGTTGCGCTGTGAAGCGGCGGGAAGTGCGGAGCGTGGCGTTTCGGCGGTTTGGGGTGCGGACTTTTGATCCGATGCGCACCGGTTCGCGGACATGCGCGGCCCGCCGTCGAGCCCAGTCGCACATTGTAGCGAATCCGGGCGGGCTTTTTCGCCGCCGCCGGGCGAAGATGCGTGTTTTTCGTGCAGGCGTCATTTCGACCGATACTGCGCGGCGAACGCAAAAAGGGCCGCAAGACGCGCGCTTGAGATCGGCCGGGCGGTCCCAATCTCGAATCGAAGCGGCGCGTGGGCGACGCTCTTCGCGCGGCCAGCCGCGTCCATCCGCCGAGCCGCGCGCGTTTTTCGGCAGCCGCTAGAATAACTGTTTGCGCAGGCGTTGACTCAGGTCTTCAGGTTCTCATGTCCGATACTCTCATCGAATCCACCGAAGAACTGGACGAATCGAAATTCGCCACGTTCGAAGGCTCGCCGTTCCAGCTCTATCAGCCGTATGCGCCAGCGGGCGATCAGCCCGAAGCCATCGCCAAGCTCGTCGACGGCGTCGAGGACGGTCTGTCGTTCCAGACGCTGCTCGGGGTGACCGGCTCGGGCAAGACCTTCACGATGGCCAACGTGATCGCCCGTCTCGGCCGCCCGGCGATCGTCTTCGCGCCGAACAAGACGCTCGCCGCGCAGCTCTACGCCGAGTTTCGCGAGTTCTTTCCGCGCAACGCGGTCGAGTACTTCGTCTCGTACTACGACTACTACCAGCCGGAAGCGTACGTGCCGCAGCGCGATCTGTTCATCGAGAAGGATTCGTCGATCAACGATCACATCGAGCAGATGCGGCTTTCGGCCACCAAGAGCCTGCTGGAGCGCCGCGACGTGGTGATCGTCGCGACGGTTTCCGCGATCTACGGTATCGGTAACCCGTCCGAATATCACCGCATGATTCTCACGCTGCGCACCGGAGACAAGCTCGGCCAGCGCGACGTCATCGCGCGGCTGATCGCCATGCAGTACACGCGCAACGAAGCCGATTTTTCGCGCGGCACGTTCCGTGTGCGCGGCGACACCATCGACATTTTTCCGGCGGAGCACGCGGAAATGGCGGTGCGCGTCGAGCTGTTCGACGACGAAGTCGAAGCCATGCATCTGTTCGACCCGCTCACCGGCCGCGTGCGCAACAAGATTCCGCGCTTCACCGTGTATCCGTCGTCGCATTACGTGACGCCGCGCGACACCGTGATGCGCGCCGTCGAGGCGATCAAGACCGAACTGCGCGACCGGCTCGAATTCTTCTACGCGGAAGGCAAGCTGGTCGAAGCGCAGCGGCTGGAGCAGCGCACCCGCTTCGATCTGGAAATGCTTCAGGAGCTCGGCTTCTGCAAGGGCATCGAGAATTATTCGCGGCACTTCTCGGGCGCAATGCCCGGCGAGCCGCCGCCGACGCTCGTCGACTATCTGCCGCCCGACGCGATCATGCTGCTGGACGAATCGCACGTGCTGATCGGACAGTTGAACGGCATGTACAACGGCGACCGTGCGCGCAAGGAAAATCTCGTCGATTACGGTTTCCGCCTGCCGTGCGCGCTGGATAACCGGCCGCTCAAGTTCAACGAATTCGAGCGCAAGATGCGCCAGGCCGTATTCGTCTCCGCGACGCCCGCCGACTACGAGAAGGGCAAAGCGGGGCAGGTCGCCGAGCAGCTCGTGCGTCCGACCGGTCTCGTCGATCCTGAGATCGAGGTGCGCCCGGCGCGCTCTCAGGTGGACGACGTGCTTTCGGAAATCAACGCGCGCGTGGCGGTGCACGAGCGCGTGCTTGTCACCACGCTCACCAAGCGCATGGCCGAGCAGCTGACCGAGTTCCTTGCGGACCACGGCGTGAAGGTGCGCTATCTGCATAGCGACATCGACACGGTCGAGCGCGTGGAAATCATCCGCGACCTGCGGCTCGGCACTTTCGACGTGCTCGTCGGCATCAACCTGCTGCGCGAGGGTCTGGACATTCCGGAAGTCTCGCTCGTAGCCATTCTCGACGCCGACAAGGAAGGCTTCCTGCGCGCGGAGCGCTCGCTGATTCAGACCATCGGACGGGCGGCGCGTAACGTGAACGGCAAGGCGATTCTCTACGCCGACAACATGACCGACTCGATGAAGCGCGCCATCGGCGAAACCGAGCGGCGCCGCGACAAGCAGATCGCGCACAACGAGAAGATGGGCATCACGCCGCGCGGGGTGGAGAAGCGCATCAAGGACATCATCGACGGCGTGTACAACGCCGACGAGGCCCGCGCCGAACTGAAGGAAGCGCAGGCGCGCGCGAAGTTCGAGGATATGTCCGAGAAGCAGATCGCCAAGGAAATCAAGCGCCTCGAAAAGCAGATGATGGACCACGCCAAGAATCTCGAATTCGAAAAGGCGGCTCAGACCCGCGACCAATTGGCGCTTTTGCGACAGCGCGTGTTCGGCGCGAACGTCGGCGATCACGTGAGCGGCATCGGCGGTAAGTAAGATTTATGTAATAAATTTAGAAGGATTTATTCGAAAGGCGCGGCGAATCGCATGGTTTGCCGCGCTTTTTTGTTCGGGCGCGGCATGCGCCTATCCAGCGAAAACCCTTACCGCACCTAGGTTTGTAAGCTCGCTCAAATTGTTCCGGGTTTCGATCGATGCTAAACTGACGAACATTGAGAATGGTTCGTATTAACGTTCACGGTGTCGTGCAAACGCTGCTTCGCCAGAACGCGGGTCCGGTCATTCCGATGAGAGGGTTTCGCCCCCGGCTGCGCCGGTTCGGCACTTCAGTGGCAATCCAGTGGCAAGGCTCGCGTGGCACGCGCGCCAGTCGATAACAACAAGGAGTTCGTATGGGTTCAACGTTGATGCGCGGCCTCGTCGCCGCTGCCGGTCTGACGGCGATGATGGCAGCCTCCGCCGCGGAATATCCGATCGGCAAGCAGCATATCGAGGGCGGCATGGAAACCGGCGCGGTCTATCTCCAGCCGATCACGATGGCGCCGGAAGGCATGATGCGCAAGGCGTCGGATTCGGATATCCACCTCGAGGCAGACATCCACGCTGTCAAGAACAACCCGACCGGTTTCGCCGAAGGCGACTGGATGCCGTATCTGAACATCACGTACGAGCTCTCGAAGGTCGGCACGACGCAGACCGTCAAGGGCGACCTGATGCCGATGGTCGCGAACGACGGCCCGCACTATGGCGACAACGTGAAGCTGTTCGGCCCGGGCAAATATCACCTGAAGCTGCACATCTCGCCGCCGACGCAGGAAGGCCACATGGCGTTCGGCCGTCACACCGACAAGGAAACGGGCGTGGGTCCGTGGTTCAAGCCGTTCACGATCGAATACGACTTCCCGTTCGCGGGCATCGGCAAGAAGGGCGGTTACTGACCGCGCGCGTGATGGTGTATCGCGCCCGGCATCCCGGACCGGGCGCGTTTTTCTCAGGACGTTCGCATGAAACTGAATAAGCAGGTGGCCGCGCTCGCGCTCGCCGTGTTCGCCTCCGGGATCGCACACGCTGCCGACCTGCCGACGTTCAAGCTGGAAATGAACGACGGCAAGCTCAACCCCGCGCGCATCGAAGTGCCGGCGGGGCAGCGCATCAAGATCGAGGTGCACAACATCGGCAAGGGCGCCGCCGAGTTCGAAAGCGTGCAGTTGCGCAAGGAGAAGGTGCTGGCTCCCGGCGCCGATTCGTTCGTCGTGATCGCGCCGCTCGATCCGGGTGAATACAAGTTCTTCGACGACTTTCATCAGAGCGCGCAGGGCGTGATCGTCGCGAAGTAACGGACGCGCCGCGTGGCGGTTCGCATCGCGCGCGGCCTGTGGAAGTGGAATTGCTGGAGGTTTGGTATGGGGCAGGTACTTTTCATCGTGTGGCGGGAGAGCGTCGAGGCGTTGCTCGTCGTCGGCATTCTCTACGCGTGGCTGAAGAACGGAGATCATCAGGCGCGCCGCGGCCTGCCTTATCTGTGGGCCGGCGTCGGCATCGGCCTGCTCGCGGCGGTGGCGCTGGGCGCCGCGCTGATCGGCTTCACCGAAGTGCTCTCGGGCAACGCGCAGGATTACTTCCAGACCGCGATGGTGCTGATCGCCTGCGTGCTGATCGTGCAGATGGTCCTGTGGATGAAGCGTCACGGCCGCACGCTCAAGCGCGACATGGAAACCTCGCTGCAGAAGAGCACGCAGGACGGACACTGGTGGGGCATCGCGGTGCTGGTCGCGCTGGCGATCGCGCGTGAAGGCAGCGAGACGGCCGTGTTCCTTTACGGCGTCGGCTTCGGCCAGTCGGGGCACGTGGACGCGTCGCAGTACGTCGCGATCATTCTCGGCTTCGGTCTGGCGCTGCTGACGTTCTACATCCTGCAACTCGGCGGCAAGATTTTCTCGTGGCGCTCGTTCTTCCGCGTCACCGAAATCATGCTGCTGTTCCTCGCGGCGGGTCTGTTCGAAACCGGCGTCGACAAGCTGATCGACATGGAAGTGCTGCCGGTCATCGTGAATCAGGTCTGGAATTCGTCGTGGCTGCTGGATGATTCGAGCACCTTCGGCTCCCTCGTCGCTACACTCACGGGTTATCGCGCGCATCCGGCGGGCATGAATCTCGTGGCCTACGCGGTGTACTGGATCTTCATTTATCTTCTGCTGCGTCGTTCGAATCATCAGATGGCGCAAAAACAAAAGGCCGCAAGCCGTCCAGCATGAGTTCTGTCCTCGCCCGACCTGGCCGGCTTCAGCAAGCCGGTCAATGGATGCAACGGCACGGCAGCGCGATCCGCATGATTCAGTGGGTCGTCGTTGCCGTGTATGCGTTTCTGATCATCGTCCCCGCCGTGATGCCGCTGCCCGATGGCTCCGCGCATCTGTGGAACAACCTCACGCTCGCGGCGCAGTTCGTGTTCTGGGGCATATGGTGGCCCTTCGTGCTGCTCTCGATGGTCATGCTCGGCCGCGTCTGGTGCGGCGTGCTGTGTCCCGAAGGCGCGCTCTCGGAGTTCGCCAGCAAGTTCGGCCGCGGCTGGGCGATTCCGCGCTGGATGCGCTGGGGCGGATGGCCGTTCGTCGCCTTCGGTCTCACGACCATCTACGGCCAGATGGTCAGCGTCTATCAGTATCCGAAGGCGGTGCTGCTCGTGCTCGGCGGATCGACCGTCGGCGCGATGATCATCGGCGTGCTGTATGGCCGCGAGAAGCGTGTGTGGTGCAAGTATCTGTGCCCGGTGAATGGTGTGTTCTCGCTGCTCGCGCGGCTCGCGCCGTTCCACTTCAAGGTCAATGAAGACGCCTGGCGCCGTTCCTATACCAAGGGCGAGCACGGCCATCGCGTGATTCCGATCAATTGCGCGCCGCTCGTGCCGCTGCGCAACATGAAGGGCGCGCAGGACTGCCACATGTGCGGCCGATGCAGCGGCCATCGCGACGCCATCGCGCTCACGTGGCGCTCGCCGTCGGAAGAGGTCGTGAAGCTCGGCGACAAGGCCGCGAACCCGTGGGACACCGCGCTCATCCTGTACGGGCTGCTCGGCATCGCCATCGGCGCGTTCCACTGGACCGTGAGCACCTGGTTCGTCGACCTCAAGCAGTATCTGGCCGGCTGGCTGATCGACCAAAACATTCTCTGGCCGCTCGATACCACCGCGCCGTGGTTCCTGTTCACGCATTACCCCGAGCAGAACGACGTGTTCTCGTGGCTCGATGGCACCATGGTGATCGGCTACATCGTCGTGACCGGGATCGTCTATGGCACGGCACTGCTCGCGCTGCTCGCCACGGGCGCGCGCATGCTCGGCAAGTTCGATACGACGCGTCTGCATCACCTCACGCTCGCGCTGATTCCGATCGCGGGCGTCGGCGTGTTCCTGGGGCTTTCGGCAACGACGGTTTCGCTGCTGCGCGCCGAGCAGTTGCCGCTGTGGTGGGTGCCTGGTCTGCGTCTCGGTCTGCTCGCGGCCGCGAATCTGTGGAGCGCGTGGCTGGCGTGGCGCGTGACGAGCCGCTATGCATCGGCGCTTGTTCCGCGCTTGCTCACGATGGTATGGTTTGTCGCTGCGCTGGCCGTCGCGGACAGCGCGTGGTACCTGATGTTCTGGGGTTTCACCCGATAAACCGTTCAACGAGAGCTGATGTGAGAACCAAACCCGTATTGACCGACGACGACGTCAAGGCCGTGGCGGCCGCCGCGGAAGCGCATGCGAAGGAACACAGCTGGAACGTGACGATCGCGATCGTCGACGATGGCGGACACCTGCTGCATCTGCATCGCCTGGAAGGAGCGGGCGCGAGCACCGCCGAAATGGCCACGGGCAAGGCGCGCACCGCCGTGCTCGGCCGCCGCGAGACCAAGGTCTATGAAGACATCATCAAGCAGGGCCGCACGGCCTTCCTCTCTGCGCCCATGACCGCGATGCTCGAAGGCGGCGTGCCGATCTTCGTCGGCGCGGATATCGTCGGGGCGGTAGGCGTATCGGGTGTGAAGTCGGAGCAGGACGCGCAGATCGCGAAAGCGGGCATCGCGGCGCTGGGTATCGAGAACGTCTGATCGTTCGTCGCAGCGAAACAAAAACGGCACGCCTTCGTTCGAAAGCGTGCCGTTCTCTTTTGTCTTCATTTGCGTGGCTTGCCCGTCAAGCACACTGCAAAACGCGGGAACCAAAAAAAGCGGCTTCGCTTGCTATCGACGACTGGCTGGTGTTTGCACGAAGGGGTCTAAATTCTCGCGTGCAAGTCGTCCTCGCTGGCTAAGGCCAAACACCTCTTGGCGAGGTGGTCCCCACAATACCCGGTACGTGCTGCTGTTCTTGCTGCTGCTTGCCGCTTACTTCGTCAGGATCAGCTTGCCCAGACGCGTCGCGCGCAACTGATAGGTCTCCCCGTTATGCACGATGCTCACGTGGCTGCGGCCTTGAAGCAGCGCATCGCTTCGCAGCGAACGCTCGCCGCTGCTTTCCGCCGCTTGCGCGACATGCACCGTCGTGACGGTGGTCGCCTTGGGCCGGGTGATTGCGGCGTCGCGGACAGCCGGGCGGCGCAGCCTGAGCGTGGAGGATCGCAGCGTGTCGGTCATGTCGGAAAGTGTGCGTTCGTTGATTCGATGGGTCTATAGTAAATGATAATTATTCCTATTTGCAAACAGACTTTTCGATTGAAACAAAACTTTTGATAGCCGTGCTCGATGCGGCGGCAAAGCATCCGCTACCGCATCGCGGGGAAGCTCAGTGCAGCGGACTTTGGTCCTTGCGGCCGTGCACGAACTGGCGGATCAGCCGCACAGTATCGATATCCGACTCGCGATAGGCCGACTTCACGATCTCCTGCGTCTGATGCTCATCGGGCGTCGGATTGGCGTTTTCCGGCAGTGTGGTGCTGTAGGTGAAGCGCAGGAAGAGCTGCAACGCGTCGGGCTGCTCGATCGCCATCGTGAGCGAACCGCCGACATACTCGGCGGTCGGCAGTATGTCGTAGCGCACGCTCGCGCCCGGCGTGAGCGTCACGCGATCGCGCACGGTGGCCTGGCCGTAGTGGAGCTCGCGCTCCATCGTGTCGCCGTCGCGCGAGAGGATGTTGCAGCTATCCAGGCCCAGCACGAACAATTGCGGCTGCTCGGCGCGCAGGACGAGTCCTTCCCAAAGCTCCTCGCGGGTCAGCGACTCGACGAGCGGATTGAGCGGATCGTTGATCTGGATCAGGTGTTCGAAATTCAAGACGACTGTTTCCTTGGACGTTCGGGGTGCCCGCGATGCATTACTGCGGCGTGAGCCCGGAATCGATGTGAATCGCGCCGGACAGGACCTTGTGCATCGGGCAGGCATTGGCAATTTGCAAGAGCCGTTCCCGCTGCTCGGTGGAGAGAGCGCCTTCGAGCGTGATGCGGCGCTCGATGTTCGTGCCTCCGGCCGTGCTTGTCATCGACAGTTCGACGTGCACGCCTTCCAACGGCCACTCCTTGCGCTTCGCATACATCTTGAGCGTGATCGAGGTGCAAGCGCCGAGGCTCGACAACAACAGCGACGCGGGCTCCGGCCCGGTGTCGCCACCGCCGACGCTGGCGGGTTCGTCCGCGAGCCAGGTGTGCGTACCGTCGCTGAGACGGGCCTGATATTCGAGACTGCCGATCTGGGCGGTCACGTTGGGTGCTGCCATGCGCTGCTCCTGTGATTGGATGCGGGAGAATGCCAAAACGGCGCGGACGGAACGGTCATTGTGACTCAATGTGACCATTCTCGCCGCGCCGTTTCACCGGATTCGCCGGCCGCCCCCGCAAGCGAGAGCGCCGATGGGTAAGGCGCTAGTGCGTGATCGCGCCCATGCGGCCCGCCTGATAATCGACCACGGCCTGGCGGATCTCCTCCTCGGTGTTCATGACGAACGGGCCGTAACGCACCACCGGCTCCTTCAACGGCACGCCACCGATCAACAGCAGTTCGACTGGCTCATCGCCGGCGGCGAGCGAGATCGTGTCACTGTCGTCGCGGAAAATCACCATTTGCTGGGCGCGCACCGGCTGGTTTTGCGGCCCGTACAGCGCCGCGCCCGACAGCGGATACGCGAACACCCGATAATCACGCGGCACGTTCAACTCGATCTTCGCGCCCGGCTTGAGCGAAAAGTGCTGATACAGGATCGGCGTGCGCGTCTCGATCGCGGCCTTCACGCCGAGCGCTTCGCCCGCGATGACCTTCACGCTCACCTTGCCGTCTTCGCTCGTCGCGACCGGAATCTGCGCCGACGGAATCTCCTGATAGTGCGGCGCGATCATCTTGTCGCGCTGCGGCAGATTCACCCACAACTGGAGCCCGTGCACGCGGCCGCCACGGCGCGTGAATTCCTCCGCCGGCATTTCGCTATGCACGACGCCCGCGCCGGCGGTCATCCATTGCACGTCGCCAGGGCGCAGCGTGCCCGAATGACCCGCCGAATCCTTGTGACCGAACTCGCCTTCGAGCATGTAAGTGACGGTCTCGAAGCCGCGATGCGGATGATCGGGCGCGCCTTTCGCCTCGCCGGGCGCGTAGTCGGCGGGACCCATTTCATCGAGTAGAAGAAACGGGTCGAAATCCATCAGAAGACGGGTCGGAAACGGACGATGCACGACGAAACCGCCGCCTTCGACGGTGCGGGTCGCCGGAATGATGCGTTCGATACTGCGGCTGGTGGCCATTTTTGCCTCGCGTTGCGGATGCGAAAAATAAGGGAATAGCGATAAATCTGAAACACAGAGCTATTATATGGACCGATTTTGGCGATAAAAGACGTCCCGGCGCAATGGATTGTCCCGCTGGCGATAACGAACACATCAACGCGCACTTCCGAGTCTCACGACGACATGAAAGCCGACTCGCATGACCTGAACGATCTGATGTATTTCTCGCACGTCGTCGAACACGGCGGATTTTCGGCCGCCGAGCGCGTGCTCGGCATTTCGAAGTCGCGGCTGTCGCGGCGCGTGTCGGAGCTGGAGGCGTCGCTCGGCGTGCGCCTGCTGCAACGCTCCACGCGCAAGCTCGCGCTGACCGAGGCGGGCCAGCTCTTCTACCATCATTGCCAGGCGATGCTCGCCGAAGCTCAGGCCGCCGTCAACGTCGTGCAGAGTCTGCGCGACTCGCCGCGCGGCACGGTGCGCGTGAGCGTGCCGGTCACCATTGCGCAGACGTTTCTGTCCGCCGTGATGCCCGATTTCATGGATCGTTATCCCGAAGTGCGCGTGGTGCTGCGCGTGACGAATCGGGTCGTCGACCTGTTCGAGGACGCGATCGATGTCGCGCTGCGCGTGCGCTCGGAGCCGCCCGCGAGCTCGAACGTGGTCGCGCGGCCGCTGTGGCGCACGGAGCAGATGCTGGTGGCGGCGCCCTCGCTGCTCAAGTCGAACGCGCCGCCGATGACGCCCGCCGACCTCAAGCAATACGACACCATCGACATGCCGTCATCGGACGGGCGTCACGTTTATCGGCTGATCGCGCCGGACGGCACGCGCCACGAGTTCGAACACGAGCCACGCCTCGTCACGGCCGACCTCTCGATGATCCGCGAGGCCGTGATGCGCGGCGTCGGCATAGCGGCGCTGCCCGAGATGATGTACGGCGCGCCCTTGCGTAGCGGACAGTTGTCGCCGGTCATGCCGGGCTGGACGTTTCCGTCGCCGCAACTCTATGCGGTTTTTCTTTCGCGTCAAGGCATGGTCCCTGCAGTGCGCGCTTTCGTCGATTTTCTCGTCGAGTCGATCGGTAGCGGCCAGCGCTTTCCCGGAGAATGTCCTGTTCACGAAAAGCCCGAACGCGAAACGGTTTGAACGCTTTTTCGTTTGTCATTGGTTTATGACATTGAAGCGCGCGTTTGCGATGGACAGATTCAATTGATCGCCGAAATTCGCGGCGGTATATTGAAGTCTCCTTCGCTAAGGAGCTCCTTATGCGAAAACTGACGGCTGCTCTGATAGTTAGCCTGATAGGGTTGATTGCACTGTCCGTGTCGACCACGGCTGCTGCATGTGGCGGAACTTCTGATTCTGGCTATTCGAATCCGCAGTGACCGTCTCACCCGAATGCGCCGAGTGCGCACGAAAAAAGGCCTTCATCTGACGATGAAGGCCTTTTACTTTGGCGGCGCTTTTTCTGTTCGTGAAACGCTGATTACTTCCCGCTCTTCGGCTCGGTGACGAAACCGATCTTCGTCAATCCGCCCGACTGCGCCGCCGACATCAGATCGGCGACTTTCTCGTACGCCACCTTGCGATCGGCGCGCAGATGAATCTCCGGCTGCGGATTCTGCTGCGCGGCCTGCGCGATGCGCGCATTGAGCGTCGCTTCATCGACGGGCTGATCGTCCCAGAGAGTGGTGCCGTCAGCCTGAATCGCGATGTTGACGTGCGCGGGCTTTTCGTCCTGCGGCGCGCTGCTCGCGTGGGGCAGGTCGATCTTCACCGCGTGATGCATTGCCGGAATCGTGACGAGGAAGATGATCAGCAGCACCAGCATGACGTCGACCAGCGGCGTCATGTTGATTTCGCTCATCATGCCGTCGTCTTCATCGCCGGCGAATGGGCTCATGGCCATTGCGAACCTCCCGGACTTACGACGCGCGCGTCGCGAGACGCAGGCTATCGGTGGAGCCGTTCGAGGCGCGCTTGGTCGACGAGAGCTTCGAACCCGTGACGAAGAACGCGTGCAGGCCGTGCGCGAAGCGGTTCAGCTTCGTGACGATGCCCTTGTTCGCACGGGTGAGCGCGTTGTAGCCGAGCACCGCCGGAATCGCGACGAACAGGCCGAACGCGGTCATGATCAGCGACTCGCCGACCGGGCCCGCGACCTGATCGATCGACGTCTGGCCCGTCGCGCCAATGGTCAGCAGCGCGTGATAAATGCCCCATACCGTGCCGAACAGGCCGACGAACGGCGAGGTCGAACCGATCGATGCGAGGATCGCGAGACCCGACTGCATGCGGCCGACGCCTTCGTCCATGACGTCTTTCAGGCAGCGCGTGATCCAGTCCGACACGTCCATGCGGTCGTGCAGATGCGGTTGCGTCTGGTGATGATGGTCGGCGGCTTCCTGGCCCGCGAGCGCGAGCGCGAGAAACGGGTTGTCGGCCGGACTCGACGACTGGCTGCCGAGCTTCTTGATGCCGTCGTTGAAATCGTCCGAATGCCAGAAGGCTTGTTCGGCGTTCTTGGTCAGGCGCTTCAGGCGCACGACATTCCACGCCTTCACGATGATCACGGTCCATGAAAGCACCGACATGATGACGAGCGCGAGCGCGATGCCCCGTGTGACGAAGTCGCCTTGCGCCCAGACGTGCGCGATCCCGTAGTTTTCCATTTCTCTTTCCTTCCTTGTATCTAGATAAACCGGTCAGTCGTTCAGACTGAATACGAATGGCACCGTGGCGGTCGCACGAATCGCTTCGCCATTTTCCTTGTACGGGCTGCAAGCGCTGCCGCGCACCGCGTCGAGCGCCGCGTCATCCAGGCGCGACGAGCCGCTGCTCTTCTGCAGCGTGACGTTTTCGATCTTGCCGGACAGCCCGACGGTCAGCCGCACGATGGACGTGCCCGTTTCGCCTCGTCGCTTGGCCATTGCCGGATAGTCTGGCTGCGCAATGTTGCAGCTGAGGTGCGCGACATTCTTCGGCGCGGCCAGATCCATGCTCGGCTTGCCGATCGCAGGCGCGGCGGCGGGCGGCGGAGCGGGCTGCGCCGGAGCAGGCGGCGTCGGTTCCGGCGCGGGCGCGGCGATCTGCGACGGCGCTTCGGTCACCGGCATCGGCGTGGGCTTCGGCTCGACCTTGGGTTTCACCTTCGGCTTGGGCTGCGGCTTCGGAACCGGCTGTGGCACCGGCTTGGGCTGCGGCGGCGTTTCGACCGAGACCGGTTGCGGCGCGGGCTGCGGCGTCTCGCTGATCAACTGAGCAGTGATCGACTTGGCTTCGATCGGGCGCGGCGGCGGCTCGTGGCGCATGTTCATCGCGACGCCGAGCAACACGGCATGAAGAACGACGACGGCGGCGCAGGCCGCGATTACGCGCGGATTCGCGTTCGATGGCGGCGCCGTTCGGAAAGCGGCGGGAGTGGTGGTCGGAGACTGCATTGTTATTGGCTGCTTGCGACGCTGCGTGGTTGCCCGCTGACCAGGCATCTTCCCAGCTTAAACGACTGCGCGGACTCGACAAGAAGAAAACCAGACGACGTCATTTTCGGAAGATAAGCAGGGAGATAAACAGGGTGGTCACGAAACCAATCAGCAATTCCATTTTTCCCTCCTGGGATCAAGGGTTGGCGGCTGGCTAGAGTGACCGGAAGTTCGAAGGTAACCTGGCTTGCGGGGGGGCGATCATGCGACCGGGCGGCGCGGCCGGATACAGCGCATGCCGCCGGTTTAGCGCGGCGCGAAGGCCGCGCGGACTGCTTCAGGCAGCCTGACGCTCGTAGAACGTAAGCGGCGCCACGTGTTCGTGCTGCTGGACCCCGCAGCGCGACGCACACACGCCGCTTTGCGCCATGACGTCGCGAACGCTTTCTTCACATTTGCCGCAGCACAGCGCGACGCCGAGCTCGAATTGCAGTTCGTCGAAGGAATCCGCTCCTTCGGCAATGGCGGCTCGGATCTTTCGGTCGGACACTGATTTGCAGACACAGACAATCATGATCGTTCGCGATAGTTAGCGTTAATGCGAATTATTATCATTCGACATTGCCGCGTTTGCAAGCGGGGCTCCGTGTTTTTTGTAACAGAGCACGCAAGTTAGCGGGTTTATTGCTAGGAGCCTTGTCTGGCGGGGGAAAGCGCGCGCCGCCCAGCGGCTTTTGCGAGAGAAACCCTCAGACGATGTCGGGTTCCGCGAGGCGCGTGCGGCGTGAGGGGATGTCGACGTGCTCGACAGGCGCATCGAGTTGAAGGAGCGACGCGGCGAGCTGGCGTTGCGATTCGCCGTCGGCGGTGGAGCAGAAGCGCGGGAGGTTTTCGGGCGGCGCGCTGTCGTTTTTTAGCGCATGCGCATCCAGCAGACGGTAGAGCTGCCGCGCGATGGCGACACTCGTATCGACGATCTGCAGTCGTTCGCCGGCGATGTCGCGGATTGCGCGGTCGAGGAAAGGGTAGTGCGTGCAGCCGAGCACGAGCGTGTCGGCGCCGGCGCCTAGCATCGGCGCGAGGTAGCTTTCGAGCAGCGCCATCAGCGCGGGCGAGGACGTGTCGCAGCGCTCGACCGCCTGCACCAGCCCGTGCCCCGCCTGACAGATGAAGCGGCAATCGCCCGCGTAGCGTTCGAGCAGCGACTGGAAGCGCGCGGAGCGCAGCGTGACCGCCGTGGCGAGCACGCCGACCACGCGCGACCTCGACACGGCCGCCGCCGGCTTCACGCCTGGCTCGACGCCGACGAGCGGAATCGGCAGGCGCTCGCGCACGAGCGCGATGGACTGCGCAGTCGCCGTATTGCACGCGACGACGAGCGCCTTCGCACCCTGTCCGACCAGCCATTCGCCGATCGCCATCGTCCGGTCGACGATAAAGTCGTCGTCGCGCTCGCCGTAGGGCGCGTGCAGCGAGTCGGCGACGTAGATCAGGCGCTCGCGCGGCAACAGCGCGCGCACGGCGCGCAGCACCGACAGACCGCCGAGACCGGAATCGAAAATGCCGACCGGCGCGCTCGCGTTCGACGCGGCACGCTCGTTCGGCACGAGGGAAGGCGACAAGCCTGCGGACATCCAGTTACTCGTGATCGCCCATCATGGTTTGCTGGTAGTTCTGGATGCCGACCTTGTCGATCAGATCCAGTTGCGTTTCCAGCCAGTCGATGTGCTCTTCGGTGTCGTGGAGAATCTTCTCGAAGATCTCGCGCGAGACGTAATCGCGCACGGTCTCGCAATAAGCGATCGCTTCCTTGCAGGTGGACTGCGAAATCTGCTCGAGCTTCAGATCGCACTCGAGGATTTCCTTGGTTTCCTCGCCGATCAGCAGCTTGTGCAGGTCCTGCAGATTCGGCAGGCCGTCGAGCATGAACACGCGCTGGATCAGCCAGTCGGCGTGCTTCATTTCGCCGATCGATTCGTCGTACTCGTGCTTGTTGAGCTTTTCGAGGCCCCAATGCTGATACATCCGGGCGTGCAGGAAGTATTGATTGATCGCGGTCAGCTCGTTCTTCAACTGCGCGTTCAGGTATTCGATGACTTTTGCGTCGCCTTGCATGGTTGTTCCTTTTTTGTAACGTGGGGCACTGAGCAAAGATAAACCGTTGACATGCCTATGCCAAGGTTGAGAAGAAATTTTTTGTTTCAGACAAAACTGAGAATGAAAACCTTTCGCGTTGGCGGCGTTTCAATGAAAAGAGCCGGGCGAAATGCCCGGCTCCCGTCATACGTCGGCGGCACGAATCCGCCGCCGATCGGCTATCAGACCGTCGCGACCGGAATTTTGCCGATCTTCGCCTGCCATTCGGCGGGGCCCGTCTTGTGGACCGAAATGCCGCTCGAATCGACGGCGACCGTCACAGGCATGTCCTGGACGTCGAACTCGTAGATGGCTTCCATCCCGAGGTCCTCGAATGCGAGCACCTTCGCTTCGCGGATCGCCTTCGACACGAGATACGCTGCTCCGCCCACTGCCATCAGATAGGCGGCCTTGTGATTCTTGATCGCCTCGATCGCGACCGGACCGCGTTCGGCCTTGCCGATCATCGAGATCAGGCCGGTTTGAGCGAGCATCATCTCGGTGAACTTGTCCATGCGCGTGGCCGTGGTCGGGCCTGCCGGGCCGACGGCTTCGTCGCGCACCGGATCGACCGGGCCGACATAGTAAATCACGCGGTTAGTGAAATCGACCGGCAGCTTTTCGCCCTTGGCCAGCATGTCGGCGATGCGCTTGTGCGCGGCGTCGCGGCCCGTGAGCATCTTGCCGGAGAGCAGCAGCGTCTGGCCCGGCTTCCACGATGCGACTTCTTCCGGCGTCAGCGTGTTCAGATCGACCCGCTTGCTCGTCTCCGTGTTCGGCTGCCATGTGACCTTGGGCCATGCGTCGAGCGGCGGCGCTTCGAGCTTCGCGGCGCCCGAGCCGTCGAGCGTGAAGTGCGCGTGGCGCGTGGCCGCGCAGTTCGGGATGATCGCGATCGGCTTCGACGCCGCGTGCGTGGGCGCCGCCATGATCTTCACGTCGAGCACGGTCGCCAGACCGCCGAGACCTTGCGCGCCGATGCCGAGCGCGTTCACCTTCTCGTGCAGCTCGACGCGCAGTTCCTCGATCCAGTCCTGCGGGCCGCGCGCGATGACGTCCTGAATGTCGATCGGGTCCATCAGCGATTCCTTCGCCATGACCATCGCCTTTTCAGCCGTGCCGCCGATGCCGATGCCGAGCATGCCCGGCGGGCACCAGCCCGCG
This sequence comes from Caballeronia hypogeia, assembly GCF_001544875.2. Classification (GTDB taxonomy): domain Bacteria; phylum Pseudomonadota; class Gammaproteobacteria; order Burkholderiales; family Burkholderiaceae; genus Caballeronia; species Caballeronia hypogeia. The sequence continues at coordinate 91,254 of NZ_FCOA02000003.1, read as the reverse complement.
CCCATCGTCGGCACGGTCTTGAGAATCCAGTCGACGATCGAATCGGACGGGTTCAGCATCGCGAACTTCGACTTGTTCTCCGAGCCGCCGCCCTTCGCCGCGACCTGAACATCGACCTTGTCGCCCGGCACGATCTCGTAGTGGATCACGGCCGGCGTATTGTCCTTGGTGTTCTTGCGGCCGCCTTCGGGCGGGCTCACGATCGACGCGCGCAGTACGTTGTCCGGGTTCAGGTAACCGCGACGCACGCCTTCGTTGATCATGTCGGTGACGGACATCGTTGCACCGTCCCAGCGCACGTCCATGCCGACCTTCACGAATACCGTGACGATGCCGGTGTCCTGGCAGATCGGACGCTTGCCTTCGGCGCACATGCGGCTGTTGGTCAGAATCTGTGCGATCGCGTCTTTCGCCGCCGGGCTCTCTTCGAGCTCGTAAGCGCGGCCGAGCGCCTGGATATAGTCGAGCGGATGGTAATAGCTGATGTATTGCAGCGAATCCGCGATGCTCTGAATCAGATCTTCCTGCTTGATGACGGTCATGGCTTGAGGCTCTGGGGGACGAAATTAGGTGTGGGCGTTCTGGGCGACGCTTCAGTCCAGCGCGCTGCGGGGCGCGAGGGTTTCGCTATGAAAATGCTTCGGATGCGTATGCGTGGTCAGCCGGTCGACGAACGCCATGATCAGCGCGGAGACGAGGAACGCAACGTGGATGATCACCTGCCACAGCACGGCGTGGAACGTGTGCTGGTCGGGGTTGATGAAGGTTTTCAGCAGATGGATCGAGGAGATGCTGATCAGCGCCATCGAAAGCTTCACTTTCAGCACGCCCGCGTTGACGTGATCGAGCCATTCGGGCTCGTCGGGATGGCCTTCCACGCCCAGGCGCGACACGAAGGTCTCATAGCCGCCGACGATCACCATGATGAGCAGGTTCGAGATCATCACCACATCGATCAGGCCGAGCACGACGAGCATGATGTTGGTTTCGTCGAGCGTCATCGAGTGCGTGACGAGGTGCCAGACTTCCTTCAGGAACAGCACCACATAAACGCCTTGCGCGACGATCAGACCGAGATAGAGCGGCACCTGCAGCCAGCGGCTCATGAAGATGAGTCTGGGCAGCGCTTTCATCGTGCGGGGCTGAGCGGGCGAGGGGATGGGCTTCGGAGCGGACATGGGCGGCTTTTCAGTCGAGCGAATCGGACCGGAGATGATGGCGGGCGAATATGACGAACCACACTGCGATGCGCCGGCGAACGCGCGTCGGCGCGCGTTCGCGGTCAGGGAAAGCCCGGTATTGTAGCGCGTCGCCCGGCAGTCTTGCCGAAAGCTTTCGGAAAGCACTGACGCAATTCTCAGCCGATCCTAAGGTGGTCCCTAAGCACCGCTTTCGCCCGACACCGTGCCCGCGGCGCGCGGACGCAGGCTCGCGAGCGCGATTCCCGCCACCACGCAGGCGAGCGCGACGCCATGCGCGAGCGTCGGCCGCTCGCCGAGAAATGCGATGCCATAGACGGCGGCCGCGACCGGCAGCACGGCGCAGAACACGCCGGCGAGACTGCCGTCGACGTGGCGAATGCCTTTCATCCACAGCCAGAACGAAAAGATGCTCGCCGAAAGTCCGTACCAGACGAGCAGCGTCCAGGTGCCGGCGTCGACGCTGGCCCAATCGAAGCCTGTCAGCGAACCCGCGCCGAGCGGAAGCATCAGCAGAAAACCGATGCCGTGCGTGTACGCGCAGATATCGATGGCGGAGAGCGTCCGCGTGAGCCGGCGCGAGAGAATCACATAGAGCGATTCGCAGCACACCGCGCCGAGCACCATCAGGTTGCCCGTGAGCGAGCCCATGCCGCCTTCGCCGCCGCTCTGCGCGACATTGATGACCAATACGCCCGCGATCGCGAGGCCGATCGACGCGAGCGCGCGCCCGCCCGGCTTCTCCTTCAGGAAGATCCACGCGAACAGGGCGACGGTCGCCGGAATCGTGCTCGTGATGACGCCGGCCGCGACTGCGCTCGTGCGCGCGACGCCGTTCAGCATCAACAGCGTGAAGCCGAAGGTGCCGAAGAACGCCTGCAGAAAGAGATTGAGCCATTCGCCGCGCGCCACGCGCCGCATTTTCGACGGACGCAGCAGCGGACCCAGCACCACGAGCGCGATGACGAAGCGCGACAGCGCGAAGAGCGGCACGGGAACGGAGGCGACGATCGATTTGCCGATGCCGACGTTGCTCCCGACGAGCAACATGGCCGCGATCAAAAGACAGGCGTAGCGATTCAAGCTGGGAAACGGTCCGACGAGGCCCGACGAGTTCAGTTACGATTGTGGGGTCGCATTGTAGAAGCCACATGGACTCCGTGTATACCCCGTGCCAGTTGACGCGGGTACGTAAGAAGCGGGTAAGTTGGGCGGCTTATCTTGAACTCGATGCGGGATGTCACCGGCAGGAGAATGTGCCGTGACATCTTCCGCGCCGCTACGGCGCGGTCACTATGGAGACAAGTTCGGGCCAGGGAACGCCACGCGTTCCACGCGCTCGAATCACATAACATGCGGCGCGCGCGGCCCACTCAGCGACGCGCGCGCCGCCGGATTTCGGAAACACCATCAGGAGAGGTTGTCGATGTCTGCGATCGAATCGGTTCTTCAGGAAAAACGTGTGTTCCCGCCGCAAGCCAAGGCCTCGGCGGGTGCGGCAATCTCCGGCATGGAAGCCTACAAGGCGCTCGTCGCGGAAGCGGAAAGCGACTACGAAGGTTTTTGGGCGCGCATCGCCCGGGAAATGCTCTCCTGGCACAAGCCGTTCAGCAAGGTGCTGGATGAATCGAAGGCGCCGTTCTATACCTGGTTCGAGGACGGCGAGCTCAACGCCTCGTACAACTGTCTGGACCGTCACGTCGAAGCGGGACGCGGCAACGACAACGCGATCATCTTCGAAGCCGACGACGGCACCGTCACCAACGTCACTTATCAGGACTTGCTCGACCGAGTCAGCCGCCTCGCCAACGCTCTCAAGAAGCGCGGCGTGAAGAAGGGCGATCGCGTCGTCATCTATCTGCCGATGTCGGTGGAAGGCGTGGTCGCGATGCAGGCCTGCGTGCGCATTGGCGCGACGCACTCGGTCGTGTTCGGCGGCTTCTCGTCGAAGTCGCTCAATGAACGTCTGGTCGATGTCGGCGCGGTCGCGCTCATCACCGCCGACGAGCAAATGCGCGGCGGCAAGGCGCTGCCGTTGAAGAGCATCGCCGACGACGCGCTCGCCGCGGGCGGCTGCGAGAAGGTCAAGGACGTGATCGTCTACCAGCGCACGGGCGGCAAGGTCGCGTGGACCGAAGGCCGCGATCTGTGGCTTCACGAGATCGTCGAGAACGAGTCGAACCAATGCGAGCCGGAGTGGGTGAGCGCGGAGCATCCGCTGTTCATTTTGTATACGTCCGGTTCGACGGGCAAGCCGAAGGGCGTGCAGCACAGCACGGCGGGCACGCTGTTGTGGGCCGCGCAGACCATGAAGTGGACCTTCGACATGAAGCCCGGCGACATCTTCTGGTGCACGGCGGATATCGGCTGGATCACGGGGCATAGCTATATCGCGTATGGTCCGCTGGCCATCGGCGCGACGCAGGTGGTGTTCGAAGGTGTGCCCACGTTCCCGCACGCGGGCCGTTTCTGGGAGATGATCGACCGTCACAAGGTCACGATTTTCTACACCGCGCCGACGGCCATCCGCTCGCTCATCAAGGCATCGGAAGCGGATGCGAAAGTGCATCCGAAGAGCTTCGATCTCTCCACGCTGCGCATTCTCGGCACGGTCGGCGAGCCGATCAATCCGGAAGCGTGGATGTGGTATCACGAGAACGTCGGCCGTGGTCAGTGCCCGATCGTCGATACCTGGTGGCAGACCGAAACCGGCGGTCACATGATCACGCCGCTGCCGGGCGCGACGCCGCTGGTGCCGGGTTCCTGCACGTTGCCGCTGCCGGGCATCATGGCCGCGGTCGTCGATGAAACCGGCCAGGACGTGCCGAACGGGCAGGGCGGCATTCTGGTCGTCAAGCGCCCTTGGCCGTCGATGCTGCGCAATGTGTGGGGCGACCCGAAGCGCTATCAGACCAGCTATTTCCCGGAAGAACTCGGCGGCAAGCTGTATCTCGCCGGCGATGGCGCTGTGCGCGACAAGGAAACCGGCTACTTCACGATCATGGGCCGCATCGACGACGTGCTGAACGTCTCGGGCCACCGCCTCGGCACGATGGAAATCGAGTCGGCGCTCGTCTCGAATCCGATGGTCGCGGAAGCGGCGGTGGTCGGCCGTCCGGACGACACCACCGGTGAAGCCGTGGTCGCGTTCGTCGTGCTGAAGCGCGCGCGTCCCGAAGGCGATGAGGCCAAGCAAATCGCCACCGAACTGCGCAACTGGGTCGGCAAGGAAATCGGCCCGATCGCGAAGCCGAAGGACATCCGCTTCGGCGAAAATCTGCCGAAGACGCGCTCGGGCAAGATCATGCGCCGCCTGTTGCGCTCCCTCGCGAAGGGCGAAGAGATCACACAGGACGTCTCCACGCTGGAGAATCCCGCGATTCTCGATCAGCTCGGCGAGGCGCGCTGAGCCTCGATTAGCCGCCGCCCGCAAAAGGCGGCGGTCTTTCCTGATTGCCGATGCCACGCGGTTTTGTTAAAAGACCGCATGTCTTCATCGGCCGATTCTTCCACCTCGACACCGCGCGCGCCACCGCCCGTTCCGGCGGCGATGGCGCGCGCGCATTCGCGCTACTGGCGCTTCAATCTCGCGCTCATCGCCGTGCTGATGACGATCGGCTTCGTCGTCTCGTTCGGCCTGCCGCTGTTCGCGCAGCGCTTCGAGCACGTGCGCGTCGCGGGCTTTCCGCTGCCGTTCTACTTCGGCGCGCAGGGTGCGATTCTGGTCTACGTCGCGCTGATCCTCGTCTATATCGTGCTGATGCAGTTCGCCGATGCGCGCCTGTCGCGCGCCGCCGCGAGCGTGAGCGCCGACGAGTCGCAGCAGCAGGACGTTCGCATGTTCGACGCGCAATGAAACTCACCAACCGGCTGATCCTCTCGTACGCGCTCTATACGTTGGGCTTCCTGCTGTTCATCTTTCTGATGGAACGCATCGAGCGCACCACCGGGCCGGGCATGTGGATCGGCTACGTGTTCCTGTTCGTGCCGATCGCGGTGTACGCGGTCATCGGCCTGTTGTCGCGCACATCGGATCTCGTCGAATACTACGTTGCGGGGCGGCGCGTGCCGTCCGCGTTCAACGGCATGGCGACCGCCGCAGACTGGCTCTCGGCCGCGTCGTTCATCGGTCTCGCGGGCTCCATTTACGCGAGCGGCTACGACGGCCTCGCCTACGTGATGGGCTGGACGGGCGGCTACTGTCTCGTCGCCTTCCTGCTTGCGCCTTACGTGCGCAAGCTCGCGCGCTACACGATTCCCGACTTTCTCGGCACGCGCTTCTCCAGCAATCTGGTGCGCGCACTCGCGGCCATCGCGGCGATTCTCTGCTCGTTCGTGTATCTGGTCGCGCAGATCCAGGGCATCGGGCTGATCGCGTCGAGGTTCATCGGCATCGAGTTTTCGATCGGCATCTTTTGCGGACTCGCGGGCATTCTCGTGTGTTCGTTCCTCGGCGGCATGCGCGCGGTCACATGGACGCAGGTCGCGCAGTACATCATCCTGATCAGCGCGATGCTGATTCCCGTGTCGATGATCGCGCATCGCGAAGGGCTCGGCTGGTTTCCGCAACTCAACTACGGCCGCGTGATGGAGCGGGTCGAAGCGCTCGAGCGCGCGGTCGCCGTGTCGCCCGACGAAGCGCGCGTGCGCGCCGATTATCAGCGTCAGGCAGCGCGCATGCAGCAGCGCATCGATGCCTTGCCGCAGTCGTTCCGCGACGAACACGCGCGTCTCGTCGACGAGATCGCCGAATTGCGGCGTCATAACGGGCCGCTGCGCGAGATCAACGAGCGCGAGCGCGAACTCGCCGCATTCCCGCGCGATCCCGCCGATGCGCAGGTCAAATGGACGCGCGAACGCGATGTGCTGACCGAACGCGTCGCCCCGCCCGTGCCGATGACCGAAGCCTTCGCGCCCGGCTCGGAAGGCGACGAGAGTCCGCGCGTGCATCAGTTGAATTTTCTGTCGCTGCTATTGTGTCTTTCCATCGGCACGGCGAGCCTGCCGCACATCCTCACGCGCTATAACACGACGACCTCCGTGGCCTCGGCGCGGCGCTCGGTCGGCTGGACGCTGTTCTTCGTCGCGCTGTTCTACCTGACGGTGCCGGTGCTCGCGGTGCTGATCAAGCACGAGATTCTGACGGGGCTGGTCGGCCATCGCTTCGCGGATCTGCCGCAGTGGGTCATGCAATGGCGGCGCGTGGAGCCGTATCTGATCCGCATCAGCGACGTGAATGGCGATGGCATCGTGCGCTGGGCCGGCATCCAGATGCAGCCTGACATGGTCGTGCTCGCGGCGCCCGAGATCGCCGGACTGCCCTACGTGATTTCAGGACTGATCGCGGCGGGGGCGCTGGCGGCGGCGCTCTCGACGGCGGATGGCCTGCTGCTCACGATCGCCAATGCGCTGTCGCACGATGTCTATTACTGCATGGTCGATCGCCGCGCGACCAGCCAGCGGCGCGTGACCATCTCGAAGATTCTGCTGCTCGGCGTGGCGCTGCTCGCCTCGTACGTGGCGTCGCTCAACGCGGGGAACATTCTGTTTCTGGTGGGCGCGGCTTTTTCGCTGGCGGCCTCGAGTCTGTTCCCGGCGCTCGTTCTGGGCGTGTTCTGGAAACGCACGACGAAGCGGGGCGTCGTGGCGGGAATGATCGCGGGGCTGGTCGTGTGCGTGTACTACATCGTTTCGACGTATCCGTTTTTCATGCAACTGACAGGCTTCGCGGGTGCGCGCTGGTTCGGCATCGAGCCGATCAGCTCGGGCGTGTTCGGCGTGCCGGCGGGATTCGCGGTGGCGATCGCGGTGAGTCTTTTCGATCGCAAGCCCGATGCGTATACGCGCGCGCTGGTCGATTACATACGTCATCCGTAGGGGCTGGCGCAGTCGCGGGAACTTGGTATAATCGCGGTCTTCCGGAGAGATGGATGAGCGGTTTAAGTCGCACGCCTGGAAAGCGTGTATAGGGTAAAACCTATCGGGGGTTCGAATCCCCCTCTCTCCGCCATGGAGCGTTATGTAACAAGGCTTCTGGCCACGCGTAGCCCGGTTACCCGCCAAACACCCCGCCTTAATCGTGAGTGTCGCGAAGCAGGTCGTCCTGCCGGCGATTCGCCAGACTCGTCTTAACCCGCACTCGCCTGAGACCTCGCCAGCGCTTAAGCCTATTTGCGTCTAAACGACCCTATCGTCCACGAAACGGGCAGGGCGCGACTGCAATGTGTGCGCCTCCAGAAGTCGCTTGGCCCACTCTCGTTACGGGCGATTTCCATCGGTTTTCGCGGCGTTGCGGTCGTTTGTCTACCGAGCATCCATTACTCATCCATACGCCGGGTGATAAGCGCCGTCGAAAATCGTCGGACAGAGGTCGGCCACGAGCCGCCGGTCGAGGTCGCCATCCAATTTGAATAGCCAAGGTCACGTTTCGCCTCCGCTCAATGGCCGGTTTCCGGGGAGCAAATTACCGGTGGCACTGCCTCAACCCGGTCACCATCGGCCGTTAGACACTGCGGTTCGGATCGTCGACAGTTGCGGAGTCTAGATCGGTCTGCCACATTACAAGTTCGGCTAACTCGTCTAACCCGAAAAGTTGGCGGGTTGCAGGATTCGTGACGGACGCGTAAAGCGCTTCTGGATACATCTAAGGGGTATTAGAGCATGACAACTCCTGAGGTTGGCCCGAGTCCGTCGAAGCTAAATTCGGACGTCGAGTTGCTGAAACTCGATATCGAACGTGACCGACTTCGTGCGGAAATGGATGCGCGAAAGCGCGAACTCGATCTAAAGGAGCGCGAATTAATCGTCCAGGAAAGCGAAATCGCAACACATCGCGCCGCAAACCTGACACCAATAAGGGCAGCCGTTATCGCAAGTGCGACTGCAATCGTCGGAGCCGTTATTGGAGCGCTCCTCCAAGGCTTTTCCAATCTAGCACTCGAGAAATCAAAGCTAGAATCATCGCTAATTCTGAAGGCGGTGGCGACAGGCAACCAAGACGACGCTGTCAAGAATCTCGAGTTCCTCATCAATACGCATCTGATCGAAGACAAGGAAGGGAAGCTACGCCATGCCGTGGAGAATTCCCCACAGGCTGTAGCAGTGCTGCCCCCCGAACAATATGTTCGATCTGGGATTGCAAGCGCACAAGCCGGAAGGATCGACGATGCAATAGAGGCCTACAGCTTGGCGCTCCGGTCAGGCCCCAAAGACGCCGCGGTTTACAACTTCCTTGGGTATGCGATGTTGAAGAAGGGGAATACCACAGAGGCGGTGAATAACCTTAGAGAGTCAGTACGGATTGACCCGAAGTACGTCTGGGGTTATTACAATCTAGCACTTGCCCTTTGGGCAGCCGGCAGTCGTCAGGAATCGATCGACGTCCTAAAGCACCTCATCGATATCGACCCAAGCTTCAAAACCACCATTGCTAATGACAAGCAGTTTTCGCAGTTTCAATCACAGAAAGACTTCCGCGCCTTAATACATTGAGTCGGGCGCCCGATTCGCACGGGCGTACGTCACTGGCCGTATTATCGCTGTTGCCGCATCGGGGCAGGCCATCTGTTGACGATTGCGAGCGGCGGCTCTCGCGAAAGCCGACAGACCACAATGGGTTGCTATGTAAACCTATTCATGGTGACCCGCACCTGCCGGTCGGCGAGATGCAAGGGCCGGGATCAGAGTCGAGCGGTCGCATGGGGACCACACCACCTGTATCGCGAAGTAAAACGTCTCATTGAATCTCTAGTTTTTCACAACGCCAAGCCCGGAACCGTAAAACACGCGGCCTGCCCGATCGGGACCGCACATATTTGTACGGAACAGGAGTGTCCCCACCTCTCGTAATTCCCGTCGTCCTTGAATGTCGAAAGCTCACGTATGCGGAGAACAAGCCGACTATTATCCGTGAACCTCCAGCTAGCACCGCCCTCATAGGCCTTCCGGGAACTTGAATCATCACTCTCGTGTTCCGTTCGCGCCCACTCCTTGACATCATTTGGTAATCCATAGTCTTTCGTAAACAGCTTCAAATATCGGTCGAGCGAATCTTGTGAACACAAATTGTAGATCGCATTGTCACTGTCGCCTGCAGTGGACATTGTTTCGCCAATAAGGTCTTTTCTCTTGGTGGATTGGACCAAAGTCGACTTGGCTAGAGCCAGTCCAGTATTCCCTGCCGAGTCCAGGTTCTGAGTGACTTCAAATTGTCGGCCGTAGATGGACTGAGTATAGGTGACAAACTTGCCGTTAGTGCTTTGCTCTTTCCGAATTTTGAAATCGATACCTTGACTCTGCAAAGCGTCTATTGATCTTCCGAATCCACCTAGCACTAATCGCGACGCGCTATGTGTTTCTTCACTGGACCCGTTACGAGCATTTGACGCAGACATTTCGGTCGTAGTCGATTGAATCGGCGCTCCGGGTAGAAGTTTGTCTTTTAGTTCTCGAAAAACCTCAAGACGACAGTCACCTTGTTTCTCAATTATTTTTCCAATATCTGTTTGAAGCAGCCCCTCATAAGAGCTATGTGTGTATTTCGTTGCAGCGGTCGCGCCTAGGTCAGCCAGTTTTTTGACAACACCGTTTAGACTGGCCTTTGCTTCTGCCGATGTGTCCCATGCTTCCGCCTTTCCTTTTGTTTCGACCGATCCACAAAGCGAAGACGCGAAGTCTCTAATCAAATCGAGCGATTTTTGTACGTCCGCGCGCGTGGATACATTACAGACGAGAGTTCCCACAGCAATGGCAGCCACAAAAGAAAAGCGCTTCATTTTTTTTCGAAACCTCCCGATCTGGCACGTTGTCTGGACTGGAGTCCGATGCAAAAGAATCTCGGATCAGGCCCGTGACCCGGGCTCGAATCAGCTTTGATATTAGGCGTTCTGTCGAACGTCGTTGCATTTTTCTGTGCTGCTTCGCGCCACTTAAAGCACAGAATGCAACTGCAGAGCGATTGTAGTGCTGAAACGCTAGTCGGTACGTTCCAGCAATCTCCGAGAGGCCGGTTTTGAGACCGCGATCCGGACGAAGGAACGCCGAGTCCGGGCGCCTACATCTGGCCCCTCATGGCCGATCGGGTGAGGTCGCCAATGGCCGCTAACTGGCCCTCCAGTTCGCGAAACTCGACTTTCGCTGACTGACCGGTCTGGAGAAAGACGTCTGTCCGGAGTGGGTCGTCTGCTGCCTGAGGCGGACGATCAAAAGCCAACCGCGACCAGCTTTCGCTGTCGGACCGGGTTCGGGCCAATAGTTGCAAGACAAAGCGCTCATTCCTGCGGCGGGTTGGTCCGATACCTAGTCGACCCTGAACAATCCTCAAAGCCCTACGCGATAAGGCGTTGCGCCGCAAACCATGTTGAGCGAATTGCAGGAAGCAGGCATATTACCGCTTGATTCCTGCATTTTTTGACGAGGTGCGGATGGGTCCAAAGACGCCAGTGACGGAAGGGGATTTTTTCCGGCATCCGCTGCGTGAGCAGATCAACCTGAAGCATCCGCTAGTCGGCCTGGCTGATCTGATCAACTGGGACCGCTTAGGCACGTCGATGAGTGAGAGCTTCGTTTCGAGCAGAGGACGCCCAGCCACCTCACCTCGACTGATCGCTGGTCTGTTGTATCTTCAACATGCGTTTGACCTGTCGGACGAAGAGGTCGTGTGGCAATGGGTGGAGAACCCGTATTGGCAGGTCTTCACGGGCGAGACGTATCTGCAGACTGAGCCGCCGATCGACCCGTCGAGCCTTACGCGCTGGAGGAAGCGCCTGGGCGAAGCCGGTGTCGAAGAATTGCTGGCCGAAACGATCGAGGCAGCCAAGCGCGCGGGCGTGATCAAAGCCTCGAGCACGAAACGGGTGATCGTCGACACGACGGTGATGGAAAAAGCGATTGCCCATCCAACCGATTCGCGTCTGCTCGAGCGGTGTCGTGAACATCTGGTGAAAGCTGCGGCCCGCCACGGTCTGAAGTTGCGGCAGAACTACAACCGCGAAGCGCCACACCTGGCGAGCCAAATCAGCCGTTACGCACACGCCAAGCAATACAAGCGCATCAAGAAGGCGTTGCGCACGTTGCGTTCGCGCGTTGGCCGCGTCATGCGTGACGTCGAACGCCAACTCAGTTCGACAAGCGATAGCAGCCAAGGCGCGTTGCAAGAGTTGATTGGCCGCACCAAACGAATTCTGTCGCAACAGCAGAAGGACAAGAACAAGCTGTACGCACTGCACGCCCCGGAAGTCGAATGTCTGGCCAAAGGTAAGGCACGCAAGCCCTACGAGTTCGGCGTGAAAGTGTCGATCACGACGACCCACAAGGAGGGGCTCGTGGTCGGCGCTCGCTCGATGCCCGGAAATCCCTACGACGGCCACACGCTGGCCGAGGCATTGGAGCAGGCAGCGATCCTGAGCGACGTGAAGCCGGAAGTCGCCATCGTTGATCGTGGCTACAAGGGAGTGGCTGTCGACGGCGTAAAGATCTATCACCCGGGATTGAGGCGCGGTATCACGCGCGGGCTGCGAGCGATGATCCGAAGGCGCAGTGCGATCGAGCCCGCCATCGGCCACATGAAGGCGGATGGAAAACTCGACCGGAATTGGCTCAAAGGCGCAGTCGGCGACGCAATTCACGCGGTGCTGTGCGGCGCGGGCCACAACCTGCGCATGATCCTCAGAAAGCTGCGGCTTTATTGCGCCCTTGTGCTTCTCGCTTTACTCGAACGCTCAGCTGCACAGCCCTTCGCCGCATGAGTACCGGTACCACGCAAAACGAATTATTCAGGCCCGACTACCTACCCTTGATCCGCGACTGCTTGTTTTTCGCACATTGGCGAAAATGTCGTCCGTGACTCTTCGTGAAGGGGCAAACAGACTGGACTAAAGCTTGGGAAATCGAAGGAAATGAACATCCGGCGCGTTGGAACAGCAATGTCCGTTCTTGGTCGTGTCGGAGGCTCTAATGAAGATAGTCGTGCAGTGCTTCGAACATGCCTCTCTGCCAATGGTTGATGAAGGGCGCATTGTTGATGCCGGGAATCAGCAATGCAGTACGGATCGCTGAGTTGGAAAGCCTCAAATTCGTCAGGCTAGCGATTTGGGCTAATGTTGTTGCCAGCAACTGCGCGGCTTTGACAGAAAAGCGTTTTGCTAACCCGAAGTCATCAAAGTGTTTTTGGACTCTATCCTTGTGAACTTGGTCCCATTCCTGTGGAGGGTTGACGTAATAGTGAATTGAAACTGGTCTGTTAGAGGAGTCAAGAACGCACTTGGCGAAAATCCATTGTGTCGTGAAGAATCGATCATGATCGACATAAGGCTGGATAAGCTGATCTTCCGCTCGCGTGGCGAAAGCTACCGCTTTGCCGTCCATATTACAATCGCGGCACGACGGAACCAGATTCTGAGGAAAGGTGGAGAATTGGGGGAAATGCGCCTTCGGTAAGAAATGATCTAAATTTCTAGGCGTCCCAATTCCTCCGCAAAACGGACACTGTTCGTGTGCCGAATTTAATAACTTGTCGTAGGTTGCTCTCGATTCCTTCTCTTCATTGCGAAAGTAGTATTCGTATAAGTTCACAAGTTCCGATTTGACCAAGGTTCCGACGACAATTGGATCCTTGATCGCGGTTGAGATTGGTGCAATGGCGTAGAGTTCTCCGGCGCTGCCGGCCGCGATGTAGGCAGTTCCTGCATGAACCAAGTCAGGCTTGGAAGCGATCATCTTCTTCTTGAATGCATTGTTTCCGGTGATTCCCGCAATGCATTCGTCTAAAGTCGCTCCGAAGTCGCGCTGCGGCTTATTCAAACGCATCATTTCGTGGATCCCCCGTCACGTTCCGCAATGAGAGCCGCGAGGATCGCTCTGCCTTCCAAGCCGAGTTGATTGTCATATTGCTTGAGTATCTCGTCGAATGAAAATCCCCCTCGGACGGATGCCTCGAGCATGGCGTGGAATCCAGATCGCGCCACTTCTAGACTGAAGATCTCACTCGTTAACATTCCTACGTTCTCTGCGAACGTCTCAATTTTCGGGCGAGCCACTGATACTTCCTTACGAACTCTATAGATTTTCCAAGCGCACGAGCGCGGGATTTCCTGCAAAACGACTGGTGAATGTGTAGCGATGATTGCGACGCCGTTCTGATCATGAAGCAGGTCGGAGAGGGCGCGCACGAATGCCGATAGTAGTGGGGGGTGAAGATGGCTTTCAGGCTCGTCGAGGAGGACCAACGTCTTTTCTTGGACCGTTTCAACAAGACGTGTAATCGTGAGCAAAACGATTGCATGACCGGAGCTCATGCGGGATAAATATTTGTCTACTTCGTCGGAATATTGTTCCAGGAAACTCAAGGAGTCAGATTGCTCGCTATTCCTCCTTTCCCGTACACTTAGATAGGCAGACTGAAGTTGCGCTAACTTCATAGCGTCAAAATTCTCATCGGACCCAAGTTTTTCGATGGCTTTGAGCCAACGTTTGGTTTTTCCCTCGTTTCTAAAGCATCCGGCGAGCGATTTCACGCAGTCTGCCCGAAGATCGGAAATAGTGCGATGCTGGTCAGGGGATGTGCGGTCCTTCAACCCGATATAAAAATAGCAAGTACCTTTTGACGGATCTGGTTGCTCTTCAGGAGGGGTGAACGGGTCAAACGCACTGAATGAAACAGAAACGAGGCTGCTGAAATAGTCAACTTCGATCTCGCTATCGAAAGCGGACCTCAGATTGATGAACTTAGAGGCATTCGGGCGCTTAGTAATTGCGTCGATCATCCCATTTAGCAATGTCGTTTTGCCGACGCCGTTTCTTCCGATTACAGCGTGGATATTGGTGCTCGGAATCGAGCCGACGCTCACTGAGAATTCCAGAGAGATGCTGCCCATTTCTTCGGACTCGGGCCTAGTAAATCGGAAGTCAAAATCCGTAAGTTCCGCAGCCCCAGTGAAGGCGCGCAAATACTGCCCCCTGACAAGAGAGAGGGTGACCTCGCGCAAAAGTGAAATTCTAAATACGCTTTCATCCCGAATCTCGTCGATTATTTCGGGATGGCACACTATGTCCCGTAGGGCCTTCAGAATTTGGATGCCGTATCCATCGGGAAGACTGCCCAACCTGCGATAGAAATCTACATCCTGACCCAATGAAAAATAATTTTCGTCAAGGGCCGGAAACTCGGAGAGTAATTTGGAGTGTGTGGACTGTTCGGTCGTTTGTCCTTTGAACCCTATCTTCACCGCGCCCACTTCGACTCTTGCTCCAGCTAAGTCGCGATAATACATATGGAACATCGTAACAAACGAGTAGTCGTTCCAGTTGTCTATCTCGAGATAGACGGTGTCTTTGTCTGTTTGAATAGGCCCCGATGAACGGGAAATGACTTTGAATTTCATATTTTTGTGAATGCTCTTGTGGTTGTCGTTTGAGCCTTGGCGTGGCTACTACCGCTACTGTTTGATGATTATCGTTGAATTCAATTGAGTCGTCGTTAGAAAAACATTCGCCTCGCCTCATTGGACGTTATTTCTAAACTTGCAAGGCCCATCGGAGAATGAGCCACCGTTCTAGATAGCTTTCCTCCTTGTTTTTACGGCGGGGCGTTGGGAAACTTGAGTTAGCCGCAGCAGTGAAATTCGTGTCATCGCTGGCGCTTTCGTGTTGTAGCCGGCGGCCCGCCGGTGATCTGGGGATCATTGCTTCCCCAGGGACTTTCGTGAGCCAGTGAATAATTTGCCGAGAACTTGCCAGCGAATTCGCCACGCGAACGGCCGCTGTACTCCGAAACTCGCCGCACGGCCGCAACATGTCGACCGTCTCAATGGGTCGGAATTCGGACAGCAGCACGACGCGCAAGAAGACGTAACGGCGGAATCGTACAATCGCGGCGTCTATAACATCCGCCCGCGCAGGCCTGGACGCAGGGCGGCTTCGAACCACGAGACCCGCGCATGACCATTTACCTTTACGACGAGCAGACCTTCAACCCGCCCGCAGCATTTCAGCCAGTCGCGTTGACCGCCGGGAACGGTCACAACGAGCGTTGGCTGCAAGAGCGGATTTTTGAGCTTCCCTCGTTGCTGCCCATGACCGAGATGTTCGGCCACGGCGAAAGCTTCGTACCGGTCTGCCGCGAGCTTCCCCTGCGTTATGGTTCCTCGAGCGTCTTCCTCGACATCCTGGGCGTTTCGGCGACCGGCCGACTGGTGCTCATCGAGTGCAAGTTGTGGCGCAACCCCGAAGCGCGCCGCGAGGTCATTGCGCAACTGTTCGAATACGCGTCGTTGCTTTCCGAGTGGACATACTCCGACCTGGAGGCGCGTCTGAAGACGGCCCGCGGCCTGACCGGCGAGAATCCGATGTTCGCCGCGGTCAAGGCCGCGCATCCGGAACTGGACGAGGGAGCATTCGTCGACTCTGTCAACCGCTCGCTCGAGCGCGGTGACTTCCTTTGCGCGATCGCCGGTGACGGCGTTCGTAGCGACTTGCAGGCCTTGCGTCGCCTGCTCGCCACACACGGCGGCGTGCTGTCCCAACTCGCGCTCGTTGAAATCCGCACGTATCGCGATGCTGATGGGCGCACGCTGCTCGTGCCGTCCGTGCCGTTACGCACTGAAGTCGTGCAACGGGAAGTTCTTGTGCGTCCTGACGGCGTGCCGCTTGAGCGCGCAGCTCCGGTTGATGAAGTGGCGCCGGCGCAGGAATCCACGCCTCAACCGAAGGCCGTTAGCGCGTCGAAGCTCCTCAATCGCGCGTTCTGGGACAAATTTATCGAGCAGGTGAAGTTCGACCATCCGGATCAGACGCCGCCTCGCCACGGCACGAACAACTTCGTGCGACTAGACCTTCCTGGCCCCGTCCAAGGGCTCGTCGCCTACCGGGAGCAGCCGTCGACGGCGGGCCTCTTCGTCAAGTTCCTTGGCGCAGACGGGCGAGAAGCGTTGCAAGCACTCGTTGAGGACCAGGCGGCCCTAGAACAGGAAGTCGGGCAGCCGATTCGATTCAACGTCAGCGGAGGGCATGATGCGGAAAGGGAGGCAGGGCGTCTCGTCGTTCAGTTCGAAGCGCAAGGAGAAGGGGCTGCGCGAGATGCCGAGCAGCTCGCATGGCTGCTGCGCACCTGCAACGCTCTGGTAAACGCACTTCGGCTCCGTTTAGGTGGTACGGGCAGTTAGAACGCTGCAAAGTGCGGGGTATCGGCTATAGGGTAGCAGGCCGGGCGCAACAGCCCGCGCGGCGTCGAATCTGCTCGCATTTTGCTTTCACTCAGAAGCGGATACGGCGCGGCCGCACCAAGGGGTCTTGCGCGCATACCTCGCGATCTACAGGGTCCGGCCAAGTGCGGCCGGTTGACGCACATTATCAATCGGACTTACAAATGACGGCTTTGCCCGGAAAACGGCCCGCTATTCGCCGCGACACTCAATGTATCTCCGGACGCTAACCTCGTGCGGTTAGTTTCCGTATGTTTGTATGGTGACTGATGACCCGGCGCGAGCACTTTGATGAGCGACGACGTCAGATCGGTCGCCTTGAGCTCATTAGTCCCGCCGAGAAATTCGTGTATCTGATCTTCCAACTTCCAGCAGGGTAATAAATTTCACTGCCTTCAAGACGGCATGAGACCACGGAGCCGGTGGGCAAGTTGAACCGAACGTCGCCTCTCCTGGTTGGCTCATTCGGTGTCAAGTTTCTGTGAGTTCGGCCGTTAATCTCGGCCAAGGCAGAGTTTTTCGCGCGCTGACCTTTTCAGCCAACGAACTCAGTTACATAATGATCGCTCGAGCGGATCCCATGGGGACCCGACAAGAACAAGAGAGTCTTGAAATGGCAATACCGCAGGTCGAAAGAAGCAAGCTTCTCGAGGCAATTAACGAGTTCGACGCTACGCTTCTTCCTTCCGAGGAGTGGCGCGATTGGCAGAACAACGGCGCACAAGTCTGGGCGCTCAGGCACGAAGGAAGGCTCTACCCGCCAAAGAAGATAATTTCGCTCGCGACTGGACTACCTGTCAATAAATTCTCAGGCGGCCCTGAAAGCAACGCGTATCTAAACCAGCGTGACTTCGAGGTTATCCGGTTTCGGCAGATCACCCTGGATTCGGCATTCAGGCTGATCCTCGAACGGTATGAAGACGCTCGTAAGTCGATAGAGTTTGCCGGCAACCATGAGATCAAGGAATTCTTCGGTGAAGCCCGCCGCATCCTTCAGTCATCTTCGGCGGTCAGCGATCATCCGAACATCAGGGTGGTGGCATCATACGGGAAAGGTAACTGGGCAACGATCCCCTGGATCTCGTTGCTCGATAAGCGCGAGACAGAAACCACTCAGGCTGGCACCTACATCGTCTATTTGTTTGAAGAAGGCGGAAAGGGCCTCTACCTGAAACTTGCTCAAGGTGTAACTCAAGCTCAAAAGGACTTCGGCGCCCAGGCGGAGGAAGTCCTTGAGCAGCAGGCCGGGAAAATCCGCCTTCAGTGTGCTGGGCTCACTGCCCAAGGCTTCGATCTCTCGGGTAAAACTAACCTGCATACCGAAAGCAAACTTGGGAAGCTCTACGAAGCTTCAACAATCGCCGCGAAGCATTACGATTTCGATTCGATGCCTGCTGAAGCCGAGCTGCTAGCCGATCTCAGCATACTTCTGGAAAGCTACGACGCGTATGTAATGACGCGAGAACCGGATACGCAACCGAAGCGAGATCGACAGCCTTTGGCGCTTGTTGGAACCTGGCGTCAAGTGCGCGCTGAAGCCGCAGGGATCAAACAGAAGATCGAAGCTAACGGAGGCTGGGCATCTTGGTGGAGTTTCCCGATCAAAGATGAGGCGCTACCTAGGTTGTCGGTACCCTTCAATTTGTATGCTTATGTTGGAAACGGCCGCCTGGGCGCCCGAATCCGCGTCGCTGAATTCAAAACTAGCCGCGGAAACATCGGGATCGAATCCCCTTGGCCAGAGCTCACCGATGAAACCTGGTGTGGCAAAACCCGTCTTGGCGAAGAGCAATCCAAAATCTTTAAGACGTGGCTGCGGATCGACAGTCTCGAAATTCTTGATCCTCCGGCAAACGTATCAAGTTTTGATATTTCACCAGGCCTCTCAACACCAGAGAGCCTATTAAACCAAAATACGTTTGGC
Organism: Caballeronia hypogeia; assembly: GCF_001544875.2. GTDB lineage: Bacteria > Pseudomonadota > Gammaproteobacteria > Burkholderiales > Burkholderiaceae > Caballeronia > Caballeronia hypogeia. The sequence continues at coordinate 72,934 of NZ_FCOA02000003.1, read as the reverse complement.
TACGTGTGCGATCGCGAGGAGAAAACAACTACGTCTTCGAATCCTGACCCATTGCCCGAACCTTCCCTGGCGTGGCTGGTACAGCAGACCGGCTTGTCGAGCCAAGTTCTACAAGAAATGATCACAGCGTTACGAGGTGACACGCCGCAGATCGTCCTCGCTGGCCCTCCGGGAACTAGCAAGACGTGGGTTGCCCGCGCGCTTGCGCACTACCTGACCCGTGGCAATCAGCAACAGATTCGCTTCATTCAATTTCATCCGAGCTATACGTACGAATCCTTCATGGAAGGACTTCGGCCCGTAACACGAGGAGGCAACATTTCGTTTGAAGTTACAAATGGTCTGGTCCTCGATTGTGTCGAGGAGATGAGAAACTGCGGCGACATAGACGACTCCGCTCAAGACTACGTGATCCTAATCGATGAAGCGAACCGAGCCAATCTGCCCAAAGTCCTCGGCGAGCTGATGTTTCTGTTCGAGTATCGCCAACAACCGGTTCGCCTTCAATACTCTGGAGACTTCCGTCTTCCGGCCAACCTGCGATTTATCGCCACGATGAACACCGCTGACCGCAGCATCCGATCGATCGATGTCGCCTTACGCCGCCGATTTGATGTCTTTGAGCTGGGTCCAGATCCAGAGATCCTACGCAAACACTATGAAAATGGCCGCTCATCGATATCGGGTCTGGTCGATGGGTTCGTGCGGCTCAACCAGATGTTGACCACTGAGTTGGATAGGCATCATACAATTGGTCACGCGTTCTTCATGCGGTCGGAGATGGGGATTGAAACTCTTCGGAAAATCTGGACACGCCGCGTTTTTCCCTTGATCGAAGAGTTTTTCTTTGATCAACCCGAACTCGCCCGAGAGTTCAGCCTGGAGCGCTTCTGGCCGGACGCAAATGCTGCATAAACTGGAACTCGTTGAGTCCAAGCCATCGATTTTGAAGATCAGCGAAGTCGAAGCAGCGCTGCTCTCCGAAATTGGGCGAGAACTGGCGTCGACCCAACCTTGGTGGGGAGATAGGCAACCACCGGAGACGCGCTCTGTCGTCGATGTTCGACGAGCGATGGATGATAGATATGAAGTGACCTTTCGGGAGGTCATCGGGGTTGTTCAGATCGGCCAACGCCAAATCCATGTGCGACCGAAGATCCCCTGGGAGCACTTCATCTTCATCGCATCAAGATCCGAATTCGCTCCCCGATTATCAATCGAGACCGCATCGCTTGAACCAGGATTTGAGTTCTTGGAAATCCTATGCCGGTGGTACCTCGATGCGACTGAACGTCTCCTCTCTCTAGGATTACGTTGCGACTACCTAGAGGTTTTCGAGGAATGCGGAGAAGTTCGGGGTCAACTTATACCGCTTCTCACCGCCATCGAAGTCATGAAGGGACGTCCGATTGCTTCGTGCCGTTTCGACGATCTATCGATCGACACCCCATTTAACCGGATTATTCGAGCAACTTGCGAACGAGTCGCACGCCTCGATAAAGTATCCGCTGAGGTCGCGAAGCGCTCCCGGCGCCTCGTATATCGAATGGATGGCGTGGGAGCGCTACGCCAGGCTGATCGTCGACTTAAGCCGGACCGCTTATTGAAAACTTATATCCGTCCGCTCGGATTAGCCCGTCTGATTCTCGATGGTTGCGGAGTTTCTCTATCAGACGGACACACGCAAGGCACGTCATTCCTGATCCGAACCCCTGAGATCATTGAGGACGGGTTGCGAACCATCATCGCCGAAGGAATGCCGTCGATCAGCGTGGAGAAACGCCGTCAGTTACTCGGAGATTCAGGGATTTCGATCAACCCTGATATCGTCTTCGGAGACCGTATTGCTATTGCCGACGTCAAATATAAACTCTTTGGTCCAGACTGGAATCGCAACGACTTTAATCAGATCGTCGCGTTTGCGACAGCCTTCGACTGCGAACGATGCGCCCTTTTGGGCTTCATTTCGGAATCGGGCTTTCCACGACCAAGTGTTGTCAACGTCGGCCGAGTAGAAGCCACTCGAATCGGGTGGCCTATTGGTCCGGGGGCCCAGCCAGGTAGAGTTGCAGAGGCTGTGATTAGCGGACTTAACAATTGGCTGTCCGCTGTCGACTCCGTAAGTTAAATCCGGGGGCGATAACGGCCTACTATCCCCGGATGAGCTTATTGAGCGGCAGATTCACCCCGGCGAGCGTTCAAGACCAGCGACCATAGCGTTTAAAGACAAGCGCACCCTGGGAAACTTCCGTTGCGGGGACGTTGGACCGAGCGGCTCAAATGGGTCGGGTACGGCCGACCACATCAGACGATAGGCGGCCAAGGGCAGTCCTTTGCCCCTGGCGGATTGGGGGTGCTAGGATATCGGCATCGCATGGTTGACCGACTTGGCCGAGTTATCCGGGGAAGCTACAATCCTTGTGCATAAGAAGCGGCAGCATAATAAAAGTCACCATCCGACGCTTCCGACTCGTTTGCACTGATGCCGGCGTTATCGTCACTCGAACAATAGGCTGGCTTGAACCACATATGCATGAGGAACTGATTGACGCAATTAATGCAGCAAACACTGGCGAGGCACCGTCACCATTCGGCAAGATGGAGATCGAGATTCCAGGTGCCCCAGTTTCGGTTCAATCGAAGCAAAGTGTTCGCGACGCGTACATTGCAACAATTAAAAGACCATTGTCTAGGTTTCATTTCATCTTGACAGGTCAACTTGTGCTGGATGTCACATGGCTTACGCCTGCGAAGAGTCGTTATGAGACTGACGCGAAAGCAGATATCGACAATTGCTTGAAACCTATTATCGATGCCTTCACTGGGCCAGACGGTCTTTTCATTAACGATTGCCAATTGAAGGGGCTATACATCTGCTGGCGGCACATTGAATCCGATAACGAACGACTGCACTTTCAGTTTCAGTTTGATTCCGGACAATGGTGTGAAAAGGCGGGATTCGCTTTCATAAGATTGGACCGTGGACTTTGTTTTCCAGTAAACCGCATGTGGCCGAAGCCCATGCGCAAATTATGGGTAGAAGCGATGCGAGCGGGCGAGCAGCAAAAAGCAAGGCTCGAACAGCTAGGAACGCCGTACCTCGCACTTGCTGGGCTGACCGGAGGAAGTCAACCGTTCCACATTACCCGAACTGGGGGATTTACCGTCTTCGCGCCAGAGGAGTTCGCATCCTACGACTATGCGCCTTCAGCTTGATTCGGCGCCCAACCGACCGCATGGGTCGGCCTCGAGGGGCCCACGATGAAGGTGTCGTCCCAGCGGCTTGTGCGGTGACGATGCGCGCGCCCGGCCTGCTTAGAACGCGCTTCGCGGCATCGGCGTCGGGCGCATGTTCCCGTCCCGCACTGTCGCAGCCGGTTCAGCAGTGTTTCAGGGAAAATATTCGACGTGGAGCGACGTAATCCTTCATATGCTCCAAGACCCCCGTCATATTGACTTGCTCCTTTCCGTCAACTGGCTGCCCCCAAACTGAGTCCCGGCACAGATTAAAAGCTCCCCGCCTGATCATTTGCAGATATGAGACCTCGCCAGCGTTAATGATGTCGCCCCTGTTTGTTTCGATGAGCGCCTTCGGGAGTTTCTTCTGCGTGGCGTTGATTGTGTTGAAAAGCTCAGCTTCCTCTTCGCTTCATGAGCGGTCCCTCGATGCCTCGCGACCTCCCGTCGGATACTAGCGTCAGTTGGAAGCAACGATCATCCATCTGTTTGTCGGATTCAATGCCACGGCCAAGAACCAAGGTTGTCGGTTCGCAAGGTTGTGGGAGAGTGTATGTGCGTGCATCCAATCGTAGGTTCGCGTGTTGCTCCCACGGCAAATATGCGAAGCAAGACCGATCTCGCTGCACTCGCTCCCCGATCGTCGTAAAGGCACAGTGCGATCGCCTCTCCCGCTTCCGATGGCGTGGGCCTTCAATCGCCTTTGGAGACTTCTAGTTGAATTCATTGAGTCTCCGAGTTCGTTGAATACCGCTTGCTTTGGTGCTCGCGCAGGCACCTCAAAAGTGTTGCGATTACACAACTGACACATTCTGCTTACTTGCAGCTAAAGATTTCCCTTTCCTAGCCGATAACGCTACTGAGTGCGCCCCGATTTCAGCGTCCAATTAAAACGGCGCCGATAGCTGTATGGGCGTCAACGGGCGGTCGGCGGGCAATGTGTCGACCTTACTGATCCATTTCTGGTGCTTCTGATGCGTCACTTTCGCTACTCACTCTTCTTCACCATTGCTTGCGTTTGCCTTGCGTTTTTTTGGGGGCAGACATCAACGGGTAACGGAATTCCGGCCATCGCACTTGTTCTTTTGCTCGGCGTGATGGAAATCAGCCTTTCGTTCGACAATGCCGTGGTCAACGCGTCCATCCTCAAGGATATGGACGCCAAATGGCGCCGGCTCTTTCTGACCGTCGGCATATTCGTCGCCGTGTTCGGCATGCGTTTGCTGTTCCCGATTCTTGTCGTTGCCGTGGCCACCGGTCAGGGTCTCGTCGATGTTGCGAGCATGGCGCTGCTGGCGCCTGAGCAATACGCGGCGTATCTGAGCGGCGCGCATGCAGGCATCGCGGCCTTCGGGGGCATCTTTCTGTTTCTGGTGTTCGCGTCCTTCCTGTTCGATGACGAGAAGGACCTGCACTGGCTCGGCGCGCTGGAGGCGAAACTCACCTGTCTCGGCAAGTTCGGCTCGGCGGGCACGATCTGCGCGCTGGCCATTCTGCTTCTCATCCAGGCATTTTTCCCCATCGATGCGGCGACGCGCGTCACCGTGCTGGTAGGCGGCGTGGGCGGCATTTTTCTGTATGCGCTGGTCGACAGTTTGGGTAATTTCTTCGAAGACGACGAAGAGGGCGAAGCCGTGGGCCGTGTGGCAAAACGCGCCGGCGTGATGGGCTTTCTGTACCTCGAAGTGCTGGATGCGTCGTTCTCGTTCGATGGCGTCATCGGCGCGTTCGCCATTACGCGCGATGTCGTCATCATCATGCTCGGCCTCGCCATCGGCGCCATGTTCGTTCGTTCCCTGACCGTGTATCTGGTCGAAAAGGGCACGCTCGACGAATACGTCTTTTTGGAGCACGGCGCGCATTACGCAATCGGCGCGCTCGCCCTGATCATGCTCGGGAGCATCGTGTGGCACGTCAGCGAAGTGGTGACCGGCCTGATCGGCGTCGGTTTCATCGTCGCGGCTATGGCGTCGTCGCTCATCCATCGCAAGAACCACCGCGACTCAAACGCGGAAGCAGGCTAACCCGCTTTCCGTCCAATTCTCACATTGTTGCAAGGAAGACTCATGGCAGTTTCTCTATCGAAAGGCGGCAACGTCTCGCTGTCGAAGACCGCGCCTTCGCTGACTCGCATCCTCGTCGGTCTGGGCTGGGAAGCCCGTGCGACGGACGGCGAAGACTACGATCTCGACGCCAGCGCATTCATGGTCGGCGAGAACGGCAAGGTGCGCGGCGATGAAGACTTCATCTTCTACAACCAGCTCAGCTCGCGGTGCGGCTCGGTTGAACACACGGGCGACAACCGCACGGGCGCGGGCGAGGGCGACGACGAGGCGCTGAAGATCGATCTGACGCTCGTGCCGAATCACGTCAAGCGCGTCGTGGTGTGCGTGACCATCGACGATGCGGAAGCGCGCCGTCAGAACTTCGGTCAGGTGTCGGGCGCGTTCATGCGCATCGTGAACCTCGACAACGACGTGGAAATCGCGCGCTTCGATCTGTCGGAAGACTACAGCACCGAAACCGCGATGATCTTCGGGGAGGTCTATCGCCACAACGACGAATGGAAATTCAAGGCGGTCGGCCAGGGCTACGCGGGCGGTCTCGAGTCCCTGTGCGGCCATTTTGGCGTGCAGGTCGCCTGAGCGGCGGCGTCCTTGGAAACATTGAATATATAGAGGCATAAAAATGAGAAGACTTCCGGTTTATTTGCTGCTCGACGTCTCCGGTTCGATGAGCGGCGAGCCCATCGAGGCGCTGAAGAACGGCGTGCAGATTCTCGTGTCGACGTTGCGCCAGGACCCATATGCGCTCGAAACGGCATACCTGTCCGTGATCACGTTCGACAGTTCCGCGCGTCAGGCCGTGCCGCTGACGGAACTTTCGGCGTTCCAGACGCCGAACATCGCGGCCAGTGGCACGACCGCGCTCGGCGAAGCGCTCGGCCTTCTGGCCACGCGCATCGAAGCCGAAGTGAACAAGACCACGGCGGAAGTCAAGGGCGACTGGAAGCCGCTCGTGTTCATCATGACCGATGGCGTGCCGACAGACGACTGGTCGCGCGGCCTCGACAAGCTTCGCAAGGTTCGCACCGGCGTGATCGTCGCGTGCGCGGCGGGTCACGGCGCGGACACCAACGTGCTCAAGCAGATCACGGAAGTCGTCGTGTCGCTCGACACGGCGGATTCGAGCACGATCAAGGCGTTCTTCAAGTGGGTGTCCGCGTCGGTGTCGACGGGCAGCCAGAAGATCGATCAACAGAAAGAAGTCAGCGGTCTCGGCGATCTCCCGCCGCCGCCGCCCGAAGTCAACGTGGTGCTGTAAAGAGGTCAAGACAATGGCGATCACCCTTAAAAAAGGCCAAGGCGTCAGCCTGAAGAAGAACGAGTATGACCTGTCGATGGTCACCATCGGGCTCGGCTGGGATATCAACGAACAGAAAGGCGGCTTTCTCGGCGGTCTGTTCGGCAAGAAGCCGGAAGAGTACGACCTCGATGTCGTCGCGTTCCTATGCTACGACGACGGTAAGATCCATCACCTCGGCGATCAGAAGAACGGGCGCCCGACGCTCGTCGGCGGCGATGTCGTGTTCTTCAACAATATGCGTCACACGTCGGGCACCATTTGGCTCACGGGCGACAACCGTACGGGCGCGGGCGACGGCGACGACGAGCAGATCATCGTCAAGCTCAACGATCTGCCGGACACGTTCAGCAAGATCGTGTTCGTCGTGCAGATCTACGAAGGCGAAAAGCGCGAGCAGAACTTCGGCAAGGTCGCGAATGCCTACATTCGAGCGGAAGACGGCAAGAGCAAGGAAATGGTTCGCTTCGATCTGTCGGGCGGCGCGGCCTTCACCGATTGCCGTTCGATGCTGTTCGCCGAACTGGTGCGCGAGTCGAACGGCTGGAAGTTCAACGCCATCGGCAGCCCGGAGCAGTCTGACACGTTCGTGACCTGGCTCAAGCGTTACCTCTGAGATCGACCGGAGAAAAGCGAATCCATGAGCAGGCGACTTCCTGTCTACATTCTTCTCGACACGTCCGGTTCCATGCGCGGCGAACCCATCATCTCGGTGAACGTGGGTTTGCAGGCGATGATCGGTGCGCTTCGGCAAGACCCTTACGCGCTGGAGAGTGTGCATCTTTCCATCATCACGTTCGATATCGAGGCACGCGAGTATCTGCCGCTGACCCCGCTCGACGACGTGAGTCTCGGCGAGATCACCGCACCGGACGCGGGCGCCACGTTCATGGGCGCGGCGCTGGAGCTGCTGATCGAACGCGTCGATCGCGACGTCAGGAAGACGACGGCCGCCAGCAAGGGCGACTGGCGACCGCTGCTGTTCGTCATGACGGACGGCAGCCCTTCCGATCTCCACGCTTTCCGCGAGGCGGTCACCGAGGTCAAGGCGCGCAACTTCGGTTCCATCATTGCTTGCGCGGCTGGTCCCAAGGCAAAACATGATGTGCTTCGGGAACTGACGGATCGCGTCATCGTGCTCGACACGATGGATGCATCGGCATTCTCCGGTTTCTTCAAGTGGGTGTCGGCGTCGGTCGCGGTCGGTTCGAGCAGTGCGGGCATGAACGGACAAGTGTCGTTGCCGCCGCCTCCGCCCGAGGTCCAGCTGGTTCTCTAAATCCGTCCACGGAGGCATCGGCGGCGGCGCGCAACGGCGCGGCCCGTATCCGTGGTCAGCTTCTCGAATAGCGCAAAGCATCAGGAGAGACTCGATGCGCAGATTGCCTGTGTTCTTCGTTCTGGATTGCTCGGAATCGATGGCGGGGGACAAGATCAGAAAAATGGAAGCCGGGCTACAGTCGATCGTGCGCGCGCTGCGGACCGATCCGCACGCGCTCGAAACCGTGCATGTGTCGGTGGTGGCGTTCGCCGGTATCGCGAAGACCATCGTGCCGCTGGTGGAAGTTGTGTCGTTTTATCCGCCGAAGCTGCCGCTCGGCGGCGGCACGGCGCTCGGCGCCGCGCTGATCACGCTCATGGACACGATGGACCGCTCCGTCGTGCGGACGACAGCCGATAGGAAGGGCGACTGGAAGCCCATCGTCTATCTCTTTACCGATGGTCGTCCCACCGACCGCTATCGCGCGGCAATTTCGCGCTGGAACGCGGATTACGCGCATCGCGCGACGCTGATCGCGGTGGGAATCGGCGGCAACGCGGACCTGTCGGTGCTGAAGGAATTGACCGGCCACGCGCTCGTCTTCGATGACACGCAGGAAGAAGCGTTCACGAAATTCGTGCGATGGGTGTCGTCGTCCGTCGTCGCGCAGAGCAAGAGTGTCGGCGACGGCGCGAAGGCCGATGCCTTGCCCATCCTTGACGACAAAATTCTCCACGTCGTCAAGGAGGCCGTGCCTGCGGGCGACGAAACGTGCGTGACGCTGGTGGGTCGCTGCCAGAATAGCAGCGAGCCCTATCTGATCAAGTACGACCGTGAATCCAGCGCCGTCAACACGCGCGACTTCGCTTTCGAAGTATCCGGCTATCGGCTGACGGGCTGCTATCCCATCGGCGCGGATTACTTCGAATGGACCGATCCGAACGCGGCCGATGCCACGGTCAACACGTCGATGCTGTACGGCTCGCCGAGCTGCCCGCATTGCGGCAACACGACGGCATTCGCCGCCTGTGCGTGCGGCAAGTTGATGTGCCTGGGTGCGCCGGGCGAGGTGCGTTGTCCGTGGTGCGCGAAGGATGTCTTCTTCGGCTATGGATCGTCGGACGGTGATGGCGGCTTCGATGTGCGGCGTGGACAGGGGTGATACGGTGAGCGAGAAATCGAAGTGGTCCGCTAACGCGGACCTGAGAGCGCGCACCGCCCCGGCAGTGGAATTGCTGGTCGATGGCATTCTGAGTGGCAACGGCACTTTCGGCTCGTTGCGCATGCCAACCTTCGCGAAGGCTCATATCCAAAGCTTTGCCAAATCCGACGAAGCCTGTGACCTTGTGCTGAACTTCGCGATGGAGCTTTATAGAAGGGCGAAAGTTCATCGCCCGTGCGCGAGCGACATTCCTGCCGTGCAAGCCGGCGAAATCGCCGAAAAAGCTCAGGCCAGCCCCCTTTCAATCGAGCCGAAAGCGGAGCCGACCGCAACGCCTTTCGCTCTGCCGTCGATAACCAAACTCGACCCGATGCAACCTTCCCCGAACGATTCCGGCGCGGCGACGACCGGCCCGGCAGACACCGCACCGCGCGACGTCGTGCAACCTGAAGCAGCGCAACCCGTACAGCAGGCCGAAGCGAAGCCCGAATGCCCGGCCGCGCCCGAAGCGCAAACACCCGCGCCGGAGCAAGTCATAACACCTGCAGCGCCCATGCCCGCTGCGCCTGTCGCCGTGCCGACCACGCCGGTTTCGCCTGCGCCATCGCCGATGCAGGTATCGATAAACAAGCCTGCAACGCCGCCCGATCGCGTCGCGCCGTCCGCATCTGCGATCCCGGCTACGACTCCGCACACGCGCTTCGTGCTCGCGAACTGCAAGGTCGGCACGTATTACACCGCGAAGATCGAAGGCAAGGACAGCGCGGGGCGCGAATTGGAAGTGCTCGACATTGCGGTCCCTCAAGGTTTCGGCCTTAGTTTCGAGATGGCGACCCAACACGTCACCGGTGTGCCGGCCCTGGCGGGCGATTTCGTTCTGCCGCTGCAGTGGCGTTATCCGGGGCACGCGTCGCGTCAAACCGGCGAGTGCCGTCTCACGTCGAATCCCGATCCGCGCTCGCTGTGGAAGGTCGTCGAGCCGGACCCGGCGTTGCCTTATCAGAAGCCGCATCTGGCGCAACAGCTCATCGAAGGCGATGGCTTCAGGATGGTCGCGGCAAGCCGGCGCGGCCGATCGCACGAGCACGGCGGCACGTTTCGCGACGACGATTTCTTCATGGCGTCGACACTGAACAACGGCTGGAACGTGCTCATCGTCGCGGACGGCGCGGGCAGCGCGGAGTTTTCGCGCGAAGGCTCGCGCATCGCGGTCCAGACGGCGGGCCGCGCGCTGGTCGATGACCTCGAAGGCGAATTCGGCGCGAAGGTAAATGGCCTGATCGCGACGTGGGACGCCAATTCGGCCATCGCCTTCGGCACGGAGTTTCATTACTGCTTCCACCGCATGGCGACGCTGGCCGTTCAGGGCATCGAGCAGGCCGCGGGCGAGCGCGGCGCGCCGGTCCGCAGCTATGCGACCACGCTGCTTGCCGCCGCCATCAAACGGGACGGCGGGAACACCTTCCTGGCGACGTTCTGGATGGGCGATGGCGCGATCGCGGCGTATTGGTCGACCGGCACCGTCAAGCTGATGGGCACGCCCGATGGCGGCGAGTTCGCCGGTCAGACGCGCTTCCTGGATCGCGCCACGCTGGCCGAGAGCTTCGCCAAGCGCGTGAGCATCGGACGATACGGCGATCTGCCCGCGATCGTCCTGATGACCGATGGCGTGTCGGACCCTTACTTCGAAACGGACAATGGTCTCGCCGATCCGGCCAAATGGGGTGCGCTGTGGCAGGACATTGAGCCGTCGCTCAAGTCGGACGATCCGGCGGTCGCACTGGTCGATTGGCTGCACTTTTTCAGGCAGGGACATCACGACGACCGAACGATCACCCTACTGTGGTGATCGCGTGAGCGGCCGCGACTTACGCGAGTCCGGCGGTGCGGGCGCTTTGCGCGCACACGCTGGCACGCTGAGAGAACATTGTGGGGATTGGCATGAGCAAAGTCGTCAAATGCAAAACGATCGACGGAAAGGATGTTGAGTTCGTCGACGAGATCATCGCGCAAGGCGGGATGAAGGACGTGTACTTCGCGCCGGACAAGTCGTACGTCGTGGGCTTCTATCGTGACAAGCAAGACGCGCAGGCCAAAGACCGCTTGCAGATGATCACCGGCAAATACCGGGAGAGCATCTTCAACAACGTCGGCGGCGACTACTGGAAGAACCTGCTTTGCTGGCCGAGCGGCATGCTCGAACACGAAGGACGGCTCGGCGTCGTGGTTCCGGTCTATGCCAAGGAATTCTTTTTCGAGCACGGCTCGAAGAACAACGACAGCCTCGGCATCAAGGGCAAGGAGAAAGAAGGCAAGTGGTTCGCGGCGTCGAGTCTGCGCAATCGCTTCGTCGATCCGCGCGAACTCGGCGACTGGCTCACGCATCTGAAAATGTGCGTCCTGCTGGCTCGCGCGACGCGCCGGCTCCATTTCGCCGGGCTCGCGCATTCCGACCTTTCCTATAAGAACGTGCTGGTGAATCCATCGCGCGGCGGTGCGTGCGTGATCGATCTCGACGGCCTCGTCGTGCCCGGAAAATATCCGCCTGATGTCGTGGGAACGCCGGACTTCATCGCGCCGGAAGTCGTGAAGACCACGCATCTGGCGAAGAACGATCCGCAGCGTTCACTGCCGCGGCGCGAGACCGATTTGCACGCGCTCGCCGTGTTGATCTACATGTATCTGCTGTACCGGCATCCGTTGCGCGGCGGCAAGGTGCACGATATGCAGGACGAGCAGCGCGACGAAGCGCTCATGATGGGCGAACGCGCGCTGTTCGTCGAGAATCCGACCGACGCGAGCAATCGCATCCGCACGAAGAACGCGAAGCCTTCCGAGTTGCCGTGGGCCGACACCGACAAGCTGCCCTACATGATCACCGGCCCGTATCTCGCCAAGTGCTTCAAGGAGGCATTCGTCGACGGTCTTCATGATCCGTCGAAGCGGCCGTCCGCCAGCGACTGGGAAACCGCGCTCGTCAAAACCGTCGATCTGGTTCAGCCGTGCCAGAACGCCGCGTGCGAACAAAAGTGGTACGTGTTCGACAGTTCGACGAAGCCCAAATGTCCGTTCTGCAATACGGCTTTCAAAGGCAAGCTGCCGGTGCTGAACCTGTACTCCTCGCGCAAGGAAGGCAGCTTCCGTAGTGACAACCATCGCCTGATGGTCTGGACCGGGCAGTCGCTGTTCTGGTGGCACGCGAACAACCTGATCGTGCCGAACGAGCGCCTGAGCGGCGATCAGAAATCGCGCGTGGGTTACTTCGTGTTTCACGAGAACAAATGGTGGCTCGTGAACGAGCGTCTGGCCGATCTTCGCGATGTCGCGAACAAGACGGACATTCCGATCGGTGGAAAGATCGAACTCAAGCACGACCAGCAGATTCTCTTTGCCCGAGGCGACGGCGGACGTCTTGCAATCGTTCAGATGGTCGAGGCCTGATGACGACGAAGACCCTCGCACTTTTCGATTTCGACGGCACCATCACGACGAAAGACACCTTCGCGCCTTACCTGTTCGAAGCCTTTGGGACGACGCGCGTGAGCGCCGCGTTCGCGTCGTTGGGCGCGCATGCGCTGGTGGTCTACGCCGGGTTGTCCAGCCGCGACCGCTTCAAGGCGCGCCTGCTTGCACGGCTGTTCACCGGCGCGGACTGTGCGCGTCTCGAAGCCGTCGGACGCGCGTATGCGAAGACGGTGCCGAAGTGGTATCGGCCTGCCGCGCTCGAGCGCATTCGCTGGCATCGCGAGCGCGGGCATCGGCTGATCATGGTGAGTGCATCGCTCGATCTGTATCTGGAGCACATTGCTCGCGATCTCGGTTTCGACGATCTGCTTTGCACGCGTATCGAACGCGCCGGCGCGCATACCACGGGCCGCATGCAAGGGGCGAACTGCCGGGCGGCCGAAAAGGTGCATCGCATCGAAGCGCTTCTCGGTAAGCCGCTTGCGGACTTCGTGACACACGCCTACGGCGATAGCGAGGGAGACGCCGAGATGCTGCGCGCGGCGGTTCATCGTTTCTACCGACCCTTCAGGGATGCAAGCGGAAATGTCCGAAGCGTTGCCTAAAGCCCTTGGCGATGAGTGCCGATATCGATTGTATCTGCGGCTATGCAGCAAACGATTAATAGAAGCGTTGAATAATTTCGAACGAGGTTAATCATGAGCATGATGAGTTGTTTCGGCTGCGGCAAGCAGCTTCACACGAGCGCACCTAGCTGCCCGGGCTGTGGCGCGCCACAACTGTCGACTCAGGTGACGAAGAACACGGTGACCCAGACGAGCGGCTTCGGCTGGTTCGTCATCGCGATCAAGAAGTACGCCGTGTTCGCCGGTCGCGCGCGACGCAAGGAGTATTGGTTCTTCACATTGTTCTACATCCTGCTCGCGTTCGTGGTGGGCTTCGTCGAAGGGCTTTTGCGACTGGGCGACGGACCGAGCACGCTCTACAGCCTTGCTCTGCTGCTACCGAGTATCGCGGTCGGTGTCCGCCGCCTTCACGATACGGGCCGTTCCGGCTGGTGGCTTCTTTTGCCTCTCGTGAATCTCGTTTTCCTGGCGCAAGACGGTCAAAAAGGCAGCAACAACTACGGCGACGATCCGAAGTGACGCCATGGTTCAGACTGGATCTGTCACTACAGGCGCGAACCGATTAAGCGATCGCCCAAGAGAATTCTATGTTCCTGGCAAGGGCGGGGATGGCGGAAATCCCCCGGATAACCGCCCCTCGCTCTTCGACTGAGCGAACGGCGGCTCCGGGGTCGCGTGCGGCCGATGGCCATCAGGCCGAGGTAGGCCACGCGCATCCGCGTTTATGCTCCGAAGTAGTCGAGTTCGGGGTGTCTCGCGCTGAAGATCTGCAACTCAGGGCGTTAGGCGCTCGTCAGTGCAGAAGCTGCTGCACATCGTTGGATGGCCTTCACAATTCGCCGTTTGCATCGCGGCGCGGTTTCGCGACTCGAAAAAGCCCGCGCTAAGGCGGGCGAATGAACGGCCTCCCCAACTCATGACCGTCCAACGGACGCGACGGGTCCACGATGGCTCAGCGAATGCGCGCCGCGCGGCCAAGTTACCCTTCTGACTCAGGATTCCGCCTCCCTCGACGCATGTGCGGCGTGCTTGATGGACACGAGCGACGGCAGTGACACAAATTACGTATCCGCGAAGCAAGCTGCCACGGCGCGGGGCGATTCCTCGTCGCGTTGTTCGAAGAATTCGACGAAGCGCTGCGGCGCGATCGCGTTTCCGGTCTTCAGTTCGTTGATGGCGGCTTCGATTGCCTGTAGCTTTTCCAGCTTCGCGCGCAACGGCGCGACGCCGGCCGCAAGGCGCTTGACGGCGGCGAGAATCGGCGCGCCGCCCGGCATGTCTTCGAAATCGGAGCGCGCGGCGAACGTTTCGAACCGCGCGGTCACCGTTTCCACGTCTTCCAGCACGCGGACCAGTTCCTCTTCGACCACGTTCGTTTGCCGGGCCGTCTGAATGATGGCCTCGGCCATCTGTGCGATGAATCCGCGAACGATGCTTTCCGACCCGCGCAGCAAGGCGTGTTCGCGGATAACCCGCGCGTCCTGTTCCATGTTCGGGCTCAGGCCCAACAGCCAGTCAGTCGAGACGGCGTAGACTTCCGCAGCTTGGCGAAGAAACTTCCAATCGCTCGGCGTCGGACGTACGCCGGACTCGATCTGCGAGAGCTGCGACGAGTTCGCGTAGCCGAATTTTTCCGCCGCTTCGATAGCCGTTATGCCTTGCATGACGCGGGCCTGTATCAACTTGTGGCGCAGGGCTTCGAGTTCGGCGGGCTCGCTGCGGTTGCGCTTGAAGCGCGTAAGCGGCTTTCGCAAAGCGATTTCGCGCTGTGCATCGGTCAAGCCCCGTTCATTGCCTTCGATGGCCTTGGTCTGTTTCTCGCTCATATCGTTTTGCGGACTTCCTCAAGTGCGACGGCAAGGCGTTCGAGCCGCGCCGTCAGATGTTCAAGTCGGTCAAGCGCGGACGCGGGCTTGCTGCCGTCGCGCGTACGCCACGATTCACGGGACGCCCGCTTGCGGATCGTGTTTGGGGCGACGCCGTATTCGAACGCCAAAGTCTTCGCGGGTGCGCCACTGCGGTAGCGCTCCTCGATCCCCAGCCATTCGACGGGCGTCAAGTGTCGCGACATTCGACGCCCTCCTAGACGACTTGGTGCAAGTCGCCGTCTAGTAGATGGCTCGCGTCATACAACGGTCCGGACGCCGAGAACGCGCGAAGGCGTTCGACGCGCGCGCGGGCCGCGTCAAACTCGGCAATCCATTCGTCGCGGTCTTCGGGGCGCGGGCGAATCAGCCCGGCGCGATCAACATCTGACGAATGAATGCCAGCCTCGATAAGGCGTTCGCGATGTTCCTTGCGGTCCGCTTCGTAGCGGGCGATCCGTTTCTCAAGACGCGGAATCGCGGAAGCTTCGAGACCCAACATCGCGGAACTAGATTGGCGCAAGGCTTCAGAGTGCTTCTCGCGATGTTGCGCGGTGAACTCCTTGAGCGCCCTGATTTCGTCGCGCGACAGGCTCGCGGCTTCATGTACTTGCGAAGCCGCGTGGCGCAATGCCCCAAGAAGCCCGTCAGTCGATTGGCCAGCCTGAAACGCGCGCGCGATCAGGACCGCCGGTTCAAGCGCGGCGGCGGCGGCGCGGTGGGCTTCCGCCAGATCACGGGCGGCGCGCGCAATGTCGGGGCGGCGGGCGGTATCGAAGAACGTGCGCAGCGCGTCTTCGTCGTCGGCCAGAAGGGTTGTGATCGCGATCGAGTTCATTGGGTCGGTTCCGTCCTATCCGTGTATGAATGAGGCTTCATGCTCGCATTCGTTGCGACGCAACCGGTCTCGCGTTTTCCACTTGTCCACACGAGAATCCATGCGGCGATGTGTCCAGGCAAGTACTCGCGTGCGCGGGCGCGCGCCCGCGCGCGTATGGCGTAAGAAAATTCGGTCGCGCTCTTCATCAGATTCCCTTGCGCGCCTTAAGCGGCTTGGCTTTGCGCGATTTCAGGTTGTTTGTCAGCACGCTCGGTGACGATGCGTTCGAGGTCGCCGTTCATGCGGGCGCAGACGTGCGGGATTCAAGCTGTATGGATTTTGTGCCGAGCATCGTCTAGGTTCCGATACAGACGCTGCGGCGATGCTTCCGCGCGACGGCTGACAAACCCGCATGAATGAGACACTGTGAACCTATCTCGCGGAACACGTGCTAAGAGAAAACCCGTGACGCGCCCGATTGAATGGGGCGGGGGCGGGCCGCCGCGACTATGGGACGTGGTTGACTTCCTGCGCGATGAGAGAATGCGCCGCGACTATCTCACCTAGGTGATGGGCCAGGCGGACGCCACGCCGGACGAAGTGCGCGCCGCCATCGCCGATATCGACGGGCCGCACCGGGGCCTTGCCGACCCGATACAAAAAGCCCGGCGCAGGGCCGGGCAAGGATTGAGGCGTCCGTTGTATCCCCCGTCGCGCGTGAACAGGCCGAAGCTCGCACGATGGTCGGCGCGCTACTCAGCGCTTTCGTTGTTCCCGCTCGTGCCAAGGCGTCGCTCAATCTCCGCGCGACCGGCTGGCGTCAGTTGTGGCCATGCGACAGCCTCGCGACCGCGCATGACGATCCAACCATCGGAAACAGCCTTATCCGTCGCCTTCCATTTGCGGGTGTGGTCGCGGTACAGCCAGCCTTCACGCCGCAGGACCGTGAACAAGCGATCACGCGGGATGCCAAGTTCCGATGCAGCGGCGGTTACGCTCATATGATTGGCATACCGAGCGCGAAGCTCTTCGGCCCGCTCTTCGGCCTTCCGGGCGGCACGCTGCTCTGCGCGCTCGATGTTCAATGCGATGACGCTCGCCGGAATGCGCAAGATACCGGCCTTGGCAAAAAAGCGGCGTGTGCGGGCTTCCGTGCGCTCGGCGAGCGTACTACTCTTGCGGGGCTCCTTCTTGCTCATCGGTTCAACTCCTTCAGCACGGCGGCGCGGACCTTCGCATTCGCCCGTAGGCGCTCGAGCACATCGCCCGGCGCGTCGGACGGCGCGGCGCGATATAGGCGGTCGCGCTCTTCGACAGTGGCGCGGATGCCGCGTACCCGGTTTAATGCACGCACGGCGGCGCGCTTTGCGTTTTCTGTGTTGGACATGCTTTCCTAATGAATTTAGTAATCCTAAAACTTTGAACTGCTCGTAGGACTGGTTATAGGGCTTTAAGAGGGCTTCGACAGTGAAGCAGCTACGGACTATTTCCCGTCCTTTTCTGTGCCAGCCACCGAGGGATTTTCTGCCTTACCGCGCCTCCGCATGTCTCAACCCTCCAGGCTAGCGAGAAAAGACTTGCCTTCCAACGTTGCCGCCAACTCTACCGAAGGCCATAGTGTTCTAAGCAGAGACAGGCACTCGTCAATGTCTGCTTCGCTGAAGTCGCCCGCCATCTCGGGTCCCGTGTCGGATAGTTTCTCGATACCAAATTCGATTGAGCCAATGAGAAACCAGCCTTCGTAGCTTGGGTCATCGTCAAGCGCTTCGGCGACAATCCCTACCAGCCCGATCATGCGATGGGATTGTGAGGTTCCGTTCCGGTAGCGCGTGAAATAGCCCAAAGAACAGTTCCCCTTTCGCCGATCCGTTCTCGTTCTCAAAGATGGTCACTCGACCCGGAATGCCGAAATGCCACGCAACGGCAGCGTGCCCATGCTCATGGATACACACGCTGCGCAGATCGCGGCGGACGGATTGATCCGATCGATTCGTCTGGCATTTGATTGGTTCCATGCAGCGCGCCGACGACATCCAGCGCGAAATTTCCTGCCACGCCGCCCGTGTTCCATGACGGCGGGGCGACGGTTGCAGCTACTTGGCGCGCGAGGCAACCTGGTCGCTGGGAGTCTGGTTTTGGATTGCCTTGAACTCGCCCTTCATCACTTCGATCGTTTTGCGCAACTCGTCAAGCGTGCCGTCTGCCGTGCAATCGCTGATGGTCGAAAACAGGCCATGCGAGACTGCATCACCGTCGTTCCCGCGCGCCTCATTGCCACGTAGATAGAACATGCCCGCCTGCGCAAGGGCGTCGATCTTGCTGCAATTTTCATTGAGGATTTCAATGTAATGTGACATTGCTACGCAGAGCGCATCTTGGCGGGCCTTCGGGTCGGTCGGCAGGGATTGGTATGCGAAAAACTTCATAGTTGAGCCTCTTTCGTTGTGGTTCGGCGCGGGTGGCAACCCGCGAAATCGTTGCGCTGGCCGCGGTTGCCTCGGCGAACGTTCGGGCGACGGGAATTGGATGACCTTTTGCACTTATGTCGTGTTGCGTGTCCCTGTTTTTTTCTTGGTTGGAGGTATGCTGCGGTTCAATCAAAACCCCGCTTGCGGGATGTCTTCGTAACAATTGCCGTAGGCCATGCGCCCGCGTGGTTCTCGAAACGCATGAACTCGCCGCGATACGTCAGCGGAATGTCGCCGATGCGTCCATGGCGGAACTTGGCGACGCGCAGTTGCGCGAAGCCGTGAAACTGCGCTTCGCAATTCGGGTTCGAGATTTCTTCGCGGTGGATAAAAAGCACTGCATCCGCGTCCTGTTCGATAGATCCCGAATCGCGAAGATCGGAAAGCATCGGCAGGCGATTTGCACGTTCCTCGACCTTCCGGTTGAGCTGCGCGAGTGCGATGATCGCAACGTTCAATTCCTTCGCCAACGCCTTGAGGCCGCGCGAGATGCCTTCGATCTCGGCGTTGCGGTTCGCGCCGTCGCCGGTCATCAGCTGAAGGTAATCGATCACGATCAAGTCGAGTCCGGCCTTTCGCTTCACGAGGCGCGCTTTCGAGCGCACGTCGAGCATCCGCAGGGCCGCTTGGTCGTCGATGTGCAAGTTCAGATCCTTGACCTTCATCGCCGCCGCAGTGACGCGGTTCCAAAACTCTTTGTCGTCTTCCGGAGCCAACATCACCGTATCAAGCGGAAGCCGACCGAGCGAGGCGATGTTCCGGTCGTGGATTTCCGATTCCGGCATTTCCATCGACAGGAAGAGCGCGCTGTGGTCGGCGGCAACGTGCGTCGCGACGTTGAGCGCCAAGGCAGTCTTCCCCATGCCCGGGCGCGCGGCGAGAATCACCAGCCATCCGGGCCGAAGCCCGCCGTTCAGTTGCTTGTCGATTGCGTCCAGCCCGGTGCTAATCACTCGTTCAGCACCTCGCGACCGCTTGTCGATCACGTTGATGTGGTCAGCCAACCCTTTGGCGGCAAGCTTCGGCTCACGCTTGACCGTGGCTTCGCCGAGCGCCTCAAGCTTTGCGGATGCCCGGTCGATCAGCACATCGGCGCTTTCCGGCGCTGCCCCGACGGAATCCCGAATTTCCGATGCCACCGACAGCAGGCCACGCTTCTGCGCGCGGTCGCGGACGATCTCGGCGTAGCGCGCGATGTTCGCCGAACTCGGCGTGTTCTGCACGAGTTCGTTCAGGTACGCCAGTCCGCCGACGTCTGCAGCGCGGCCTTGCGCTTGCAGGCGCTCAAAGACGGTGATCGTATCCGCGCCAGCGCCGGACGAGATCAACTCGACCACCTGGGCGAAGATCGCGCGATGGTCGGCGCGGAAAAAATGCTCAGCGCGCAGATCGCCGATGCGGTCGATCGCGTCGCCGTCGAGCAGTAGCCCGCCGATGACAGATTGTTCGGCCTCGACCGCATGAGGCACAGCGCGTTGCATGTCCATTGTTTTTCCTTGGAAATAGATTAGTTATACTGAACCATGAACTTTCTTGAATCTGTCTAAGAGCCCGCTGCGGCCTTGATGAACCCTCGGAACCACACCTACCCATTGCCCGACCAATTCCAGACCAGCCAGCGCCCGATTTCCTGCCTTGCTGCGCCATTTTGAATCAGGCGGCACTCTTGTTTTGGTAATTGCCTTGAATCACCTTGTTAAAGTTTTCGGACTTCATGAGCCAGGCAAGGTCACAGCCAGTCCACTTACCGTTACGTCCCGTCAGGAAGTCGCTCTCGCTGACGTACCAGAAGAAGCGGCTGAAGTAATCCAGCGCCGACTGCTCATCGGTCGCGTACCGCGTGCCGTCAGGCTTCTTCGCCGTCAGGACCCACCGCCAGCGTGCGCGCATCGACTTCTGGCGTTCGCCTTCCCAGATGCGCGGCTGGGGAAGTTCGGCCAAACGCTCCGCGTACAAGCCGATGAGTTTCTGGTGCGGGCAGTCGGGAAGGGCATCCTTCGGACGAGCAGGAGAGTCGGCGGCGAGTTGGTCGTCAGCATTGCTGGCGACAACCAACACGTCAGTGTTGGTTAAGGTTTTAGATTCTTCTCTAGTCTTATCCTCTCTTATCGGTTCGCGATGGGTTTCACGCGGATTTGCCGTGGGTTTTCCATGGGTTTGCGACGGCTTGCCCATGGGTAACCCATGGGTTTCCGGCGGGTTGTCCGTCGGCTCCGGGTCGGCCTTCTTGGGGCGTCCACCCTTGGCCCCGTTTGCCCAGTTCGCGAGCAACGAAGCGTTGTATTCGTCCCATCCTGTCACCGTGAGCTTGGAATCGATGCGCGAAATGAATCCGGCGTCTAAGAGCGCGTTCTCGAACGCCTGTGCGTCACCGACATAGCGGCAGATCGCACGCAGCGCTGCAGTCGGAAGAGAATCGAAAACGGAAGTGCGGCGCTGCTGACAATGCGCCCAGAGACGAATGACGTACACAGGCGCTACCTCATCGCCACCGAGAAGGTCTACCAGCATGCGCGTCTTCCAGTGGTCCGGGAAGTCAGGTGCGACAATCACGATGCTTTCACCTTGCCAGCACTTGCGATCTGGATGAAGACCTTAAGCGAGTGGCACAAAGGGCGCGTCAGTTCATCCTTGTCGGCCTGATTCGACGTGAACGGAATCTCCTGATTCAGGAAGTCTTGATAGAGCGCCTCATTAAGACGGGTGATGAGCGCACAAACACGCGGATCATGAATGACGACTTCCACGTGAACTTCATCGCCGTCGAACGTGGACTGGCGCACATCGTCTGCAATACCGTTGCTGTTCGCGTCCGCCGCAACGTCTTTGCCGCGCGAGTCGTCTGCGGCTAGGGCATCGTTCAAAGCACGGATCGCGCGAGCGAAATCGGCGCGACGGGACACAAGGTCAGCCATCCAGGGCGTCATGAGGTTGCCGATCGTGCGTGCGTTCATGCAACCTTCCGCTGCGCATTGGCCTTGCTCGCCAGGTATTCATCGAGTTCGGTCGTGTAAAAGAGTGTCGTGCGCTCGCCAAGTTTGAAGGGCGTCGGGAAGTCCGGGTCGTTCTTTACCAAATCCCAGAGCTTGGTCATGCCGACGCCGATGTATTCTGCTGCTGATGCCGGGCGCTTCGTTCCTCCACGAACTATCGCCATTGATTTCATCGACATTGTTCTTCTCCGTTCGAAATTGATCGTTGAGCGGATGATCACAATGTCGGTGCACGTTTGACAGGTGGGTGGCTTGCAAAAAACTCACCCACCCCGGAAGGTAGGCAGACGGGCGGATAGGTCTACCAGACGCGCAAGACCCAAGTCCAGCAAGGCTCAGGTGGGATGGGTGGCTTGTTCGGTTGGGTGGGTGGCTTATTCGCCGGGGGTTCTAACCGCCCCTCCCTTCGGTCGCCAATTCGCCACCTTTGAAATTTCTTCGATCGCCGTATTGTTCATTTCTCTGGCCTTGACCTTGACGCCGTTCTTCGTAGAGTCCTGTTCGTGGAATAGTTCAAGTTCGTCGTACCGCGATTTGAGCCAGCTCTTGATCGCCGCGACTACGCCTCGCGATCGACGCAGATTCTCGTCCTCCATCGCGAGCCAGACCTTTACTGCGGCGGCGAGTTTTGGGGAGAAACGCGCATGGTTCCGGTCGAGATATGCGGGCGTCTGGCTCGACTCCGGGAAGAAAAATCCAGACTTCACTCCGCGCGACGAGAGCCAACTCTTCAGGTCGTCGGCGGCTACAGTCGTTTTGCTCAGATCGATCTCGCCGACGATCTCGACTCCATCTTTGTGCTCGTGTATAAGAGACAATTCGATGAGTATGTCGGGATCGACACCCCGATAGCACTTTGTTGCGGGAAGCGAACCACGTTCAACCGCATGCGTGAGTGACTGTAGCGCCGCATTGAAGGCGTCCGGCGCGTCATCGATCTCGTCAGCACCCGCATCTTTCCGTTCTAGGCGCGCAAGATGGAAACGCCGTATCGTCTGTCGGTTGGGCCGACGAATACGACTCGGCTTTACTCCGACTATCAGTGCCGCCGCGACGGTCAGCGTATATGTATCGGCGATCCGGAACAGGTCAAGTTCATCCATTTGTCTGAATATTGTGGTGGTATCAGCCGCGATTCGCGGCGAAAGGCAACTCACTGTTGGACGTCCGGACAACACCTATGTACGTGGCCCAATCGGTCATAAGTTGGCGACGCCGTTCGAGAACATCGCCACGCCAGTAAGCCATTTCACTTGCGTCCCCTGGAACGTGCGCGAGCGCGACCTCGATGAGTTCGCGCGGATGATTGGTGAGTTCGGTTGCCCAATCCTTAAACGTCGAGCGCATACCGTGGGGCGTGGCTGCGACGCCAAGACGGCGCACAATCATCAGCAACGTCATGTCGCTGAGCACTTTGCCGCGTGGACTCGGGAAAACCAGTCCAGTTCGGTCATCGTCTGCGGGTTGTGGTAGGGCGCGCAGTAGGTCGATCGCCGTCTTGGGTAGAGGAACGCGATGCTCCTTCTTCAACTTCATGCGCTCGGCAGGGACGCGCCAGATACCGGCATCCAAATCAAATTCCGACCAGCGTGCGGCGCGGGCCTCTCCTGAGCGCGCCGAGGTCAGGATGGTGAACTCAAGGCATCGCGAGCCGGTCGCATCAATCGCGCGCAGCGCCTTCATGAAGACGCCCATTTCCTGATAGGGCAGTGCAAGGTGATGGCGCACGGTCGCCACCGTCGAAGGTTTCGCCAACAAGTGATCCAGATTACCGCGCCACAGCGCTGGATTCTCGCCTGAGCGATAGCCCTTAACGCGAGCCCAGTCGAGGATATTCTCGATGCGGCCACGCACTCGGGAAGCTGTTTCGGTCTTCGTCGTCCAAATCGGCTCAAGCACTTGGAGCACGTGCTCGCGCGTGATATGGCGAACGAGGATCTTGCCGAGGACCGGCTCGGCGTATTCCGCGATGGTGTTGCGCCATTGATCGCCGTGCTTTGCGTTCTTCCAGCCGTGCGCGCGGGAGCCGATGAACTGCTTCGCTGCTTCTGCGAATGTGATCTCGGAGATCTGTGCGGCGCGTAGCGCGCTCTCAGCCGCCTTGCGCTCAAGGATAGGATCGACGCCAGCCCGGATCTTGTCGCGCTCAGCCTGCGCGCGTTCGTGGGCCTCCTTCAGGCTAATCGCTGGGTACGCACCTAGCCCGATCTCGCGACGCTTGTCACCAATCTTCACACGCAGGATCCATGAACGCGCCGTTGGCGAAGAGACTTGCAGATAAAGCCCCGCCACTTTGCCAACCGGATAGGTTCCCAGCTCTTTCAGGCGCGATACGGCCAGTGCGCCAAGCTCTTTCGCTACTTTCGGCACATACCCTCCATAACCCGCCATTGAACCCGCCATAGATTCGTGAATTGGAGCGTACATGAACGAATGAATTCAAACAACAAAATTCCCCAACTCCTTTTGATAAATAGCTTGCTCATAGTTCGCGATTGTTCGCTTTTGTGCTTTGTTGGCGGACCCTCTCTCCGCCAGAATTTCAAGCCCTTGATCTTCAAGGGCTTTTTCTTTTTCGCGCAAGCGTCGTGCACGCGGTGGTCGAATTCGCGCTGGCCTCCAGGGACACGCGAAAGCTGCGTGTCTCAAATGTCGAATAACGCTTGGACCGGATTGCAACGGCAGCGTTTTCGTCCTTTTCCTAAGGTCCAAAACGCATCGCCGATTCGTTCAGCGATTCGCCAGTTTCCCGCAAAGAATCAAGTTTGGATTGCTACGCAAATCGATGCGCGCCGTCTGGATGAACAAAAAAGGGAAACTGCCGAGGGAGGGGGGGAGATGTCGTAAGAGTAGTGGGCGCCACGGTTTGTCTGCGCCTCTAATAATGCTCGATAAACTCGCGCACATGGCAGGGCTCAGCGGCCCATGCAACCCACCTCTTACGACATTCACAAGAATAGTCGATGAGCACGGAAAGGGAATCGGATTAGTCGCGATATGCGCGCTCGTCTACCGGTCGGTTCACGGATAAATCCGAATTCCGCGCCGCACAACTCCGTTCAATTCCCGCTGCGTTCATGCGAACAGTTTCGCGAGACCGCGCCAGAACGCGCGCCAGCGTCCCGTCGTGGTGACGCACGATGCCTCCATGTCGCGTTGCCAAGTGGCGTTTTCCTGATCATTGAGCGTCTGTGTGACGAGCGCCCCGAAGTACATGGCGAACTCCCTTTGCGGGTATCGATGAAGGCGTCGCGGTGTGCGACTTCCATGCGCTCAGGATGCCGGCGGGTCGTCGTCCATGAAACCCGCACGAATGTGCCCACCCGACGCAGGGAGCGGGACCGCTGCACGGAGATGGACAAAAGGGGGCCGCCGCACGACGCCGCGAACGCGTCAGATGGCGTGAGGCAGCGAACGCAAATGCCTGAGCGCCTCACGCGATTCGTCGCGCTTTTCCTTGTTGAGCCAACGCACCGCTTCATCGATCGCGTGCTTGTCGTCGAGCGCCGGCGCCACGCGCCGCAGGGCGGCCTCGCTGGCGAGCACGTCGCCGAGCCGGCCGAGCACCGCCTGCGCCGCGCACAGATGGGCGATCGAATGCGTGTGCCCGCGCTCCAGAACCGGCGCGAAAAATTCGAGCAGACATTGCAGCCTGGTTGCCGCTTCATCGAGGCCGCGCAATGTCTTCATGTCCACGCGCTTCAATCTCGCGGCGCGATGTTCCCGCTTGCTGAGCAGATCGTCGGCGAGCGAGACGCGCTGGTGCGCCAGTTCTTCGACGGTGCACTCCTTGCCGCGCGCTTCGAGCCGGCGGCGCGCGTCGGCGAGGGCGCGACGCAGCAGCACGTCGATGTGCGCCTTGCGGATCGTCACGCAACTGACAGCCGACGCCTCGCGCCGTTCCTGCCGAAGCGTACGCACGACCAGCGCGAGGCCCGCGCGGTCCTCGGGCGCGCGCGTAAGCAGGTCGCAGGCGGCGTCGATTTCATGCGGCTCGCCGGCGATATTCGCGAGACGCTTGAAGCGCTTGCGCACGACGCGCGCCTCTTTCTCGTCGAGCAGCGGTTCGAAAGCCCACCACAGCGCGCGCAGACGACACAGCGTCGAGCGCAACTGTTCGAGCGATCCGGCGTCGGCCCGTCCGGCCATCTGCTCGGCGTGCGCGAACGCTTCGATCGCGAGCGGAGCCGTCAGCATGACGAATGCATCCGCGACCGGCTGATCGCGAAGCGAGAAGGGATCGGAGACGCGCGTGCGCGTCGCGGCGAACTGCCGGCTGAGCGAACTGCCGAGGCTCTTGCGTACGAGCGCCGGATCGAAGTTCAGTGTCATCGTCTCGGTATGTGCCTATAACGCACGACTTTTTGTCGTTCAGGGCTGCGTGTCGCGCCGGCGGTCTCGTCCGGTGGTCGAATGGCTGCTGGCGGAAAAATAGACAGCGCAAATGTCACGGCCGTGACAATGCAGGGAAAATTCGATGAAAACGTTCTTGCCGCTTTCACATGCGTCGCAAGGCGCGCGGCGTCGGAAAAACAGGGTTCGATTGACACAAAAGATTCACAATCGACCCCATCGGCGAAACGTATGCTGGCAGCGCCACGGTAAGCGCGCGAGGCGATCATGCCGGATATTGCATTTCCCCAGCAGAGCGGCGTAAGCGAGCGCACTCGCCGCACCAGGCTCCTCGTTTTCTTGCTCATCATTCTCGGCGGCGCCGGTTATGTCGGACTGCATCTCGCATCCGATCTGGAATCCGTCCGCCTGAGTTCAGCACTCCCTTACTTTCTGCTCGGCCTCGCGCTGCTGATCGCGCTCGGCTTCGAATTCGTCAACGGCTTCCACGACACCGCGAACGCGGTGGCCACGGTCATCTACACGCACTCGCTCACGCCGAACATGGCGGTGATGTGGTCCGGCGCGTGGAATTTCCTCGGCGTGCTGGTGTCGAGCGGCGCGGTGGCGTTCGGCATCCTGCAATTGCTGCCCGTCGAACTGATCCTGCAAGTGGGCACCAGCGCGGGCTTCGCGATGGTCTTTGCACTGCTGATCGCCGCGATCATCTGGAATCTCGCGACGTGGTACTTCAGCTTGCCGTCGTCGAGCTCGCATACGCTGATCGGCTCGATCATCGGCGTCGGCCTGATGAACCAGCTGATGCGCGGGCCGAACGGCACGAGCGGGGTCGACTGGTCGCAGGCGGCCGGTGTGGGCAAGTCCCTGCTGTTCTCGCCGATCGTCGGCTTCATCTTCGCCGGGCTGCTGTTGCTGCTGCTGAAGGCGCTCGTGCGCGTGCCCGCGCTTTACAGGGAACCGAAGAAGAATCATCCGCCGCCGTTCTGGATTCGTGCGCTGCTGATCCTCACATGCACGGGCGTGTCGTTCGCTCACGGCTCGAACGACGGGCAGAAGGGCATGGGCCTCATCATGCTGATCCTGATCGGCACCGTGCCCACCGCCTATGCGCTGAACAAGGCGGTCACTCCGGCCGAGTCGCAGAACTTTATCGCGGTCGCGCATGAGGCGTCGGGCGTGTTCGCGAAATACACGAATAACGCGCCACCATCGGCCGATCCGCGCGAGGACACGCAGTCCTATGTGCGCACGCGCCAGCTTTCGACCGCGACCTTGCCCGCCGTGAAACAACTGACCGACCTGATCGGAAACCAGGTGAGCGCGTCGGGATCGCTCGCGGCGGTGCCGCAGAATCTCGTCGACAACGTGCGCAACAACATGTACCTCGTCTCGGAAGCGATCCGTCTGATGGAGAAGGCGAACGCGCCGGTCTTCGCGCCTGCGGACCGCGCGGTGATCGACAACTACAAGAAGCAGCTCGACCACGCGACCAAGTTCATCCCGACATGGGTGAAGGTAGCCGTGGCGATCGCGCTCGGGCTCGGCACGATGGTCGGCTGGAAGCGCATCGTCGTGACGGTGGGCGAGAAGATCGGCAAGCAGCATCTGACGTACGGGCAGGGCGCCTCGGCGGAGCTGGTCGCGATGGTGACGATCGGCGCGGCCGATGCCTACGGCCTGCCGGTTTCGACGACGCACGTGCTGTCATCGGGCGTCGCCGGAACGATGGCGGCCAACGGCTCGGGGCTGCAGTGGAACACCGTGCGCAGCCTCGTGCTCGCATGGGTGCTGACGTTACCCGCGTCGATCGCGCTGGCAGCCGCACTCTACTGGGTCTTCCGCAACTCCTTCTGAGCGCATGCGACGGGAGGTTCAGCTGACGCTCAGGCGTTCGCCGGACGGCCGGTCTTGACCGTTTCCAACGCCTTGATCGCTTCGACGAGACGCTTTTCCGGCGCGGCATCGAGCATCGTCAGGGCGGCGCGCAGCAGCTCGCTCTTCTTCACGCGCAGGCCGCTCTTCTGACATTTGTCCTTGAGCGACGCGATCTTAGCGTAATCCGATTTGGGCATCGTGAAGCTGTCGCGCACGACCTTTTCCTTCTTCGGGCTTTCCTTCTTCGCGCGCCTGGCCTTCGTGTCGGGCTTGGCTGCGGCTTTCGTGTCGGGCTTCACTGTGCTTTTGACGTCCGTGGCGGTGGCTTCCACGGCGGGCGCCTTGGCGGCGAGCTTTGCGCCCGGAGCTTTCGGCGATGTCTTCTTCGTGTTTTTCGGCGTCGTGGCGGGCGCCTTCGTCTTCGTTGCTGACGTGGTGGCCGTGCGCGCTTCCGTCTTTTTCGCGCCGTTCTTCGGGGTGGTCTTCGGAGTGGTCTTCGCGGGCGCCTGAGTCTCGCCGTTGGCGCTCTTCGGGAAATGGAACGCCTTCTTGGTGGGCGCCTTGACTTGAGGGGTGCTCATCCGTTTTCTCCTGTCGTGGGTGGAGAAAACAGTATATACGGTTTATGCGCGGGCGCGTTTCGTCGTTTCGTGATCGCTCTTGAAAACGTCTTGCACATCAACGGAATGGGCGTGGGGCTCGCAGGTTATCTACATGCTTGTCCACCGATTCTGTGGACAAGCACACAAGACTGCGACGTTACTTTCCGTGCTCGTGATCGTCGCGGCCATTTGCATCCGGCCACGAACACGAAAAACTGGTTCGGAGTGTCAATGCCATTCGAGTGATTCGTGTCCGTCACCGTGCTGAGGAAGTGATTGTCGTTCGCGATGAACAGCGTGTGCTGAACACATGAACGCCGGCGCGCGGCCGGCGTTCATGCAGCGCAGATTCTCGCGGAAATCACTGTTTCATCGTGCCGGTTGCTTGAGAACCCTGTGGCGAACCTTGAGACTGCCCCGGCGCCATGCCTTGCTCCCGCTTTTGCATGAGCGTGCCGCTGCCCGACGTGCCGGACTGCACGCCGCCCTGCGACGAGTCTCCGGTGCGCGGACTCGGCATCGGCTCGTTGCGGCCCGGTTGCATCTGCTGCGGATGCTGCATCATCTGATCGCGCGACATTTCCTGCGCAAGCGTTGCGGTGCTGGCGAGTGCGAGGAACGCTCCCGCGATCATCGTGGTAATGCTCATATCCGTCTCCTTGAGGCCGGCGTCACAGGCGCCGCTTACAGCTCTGTCAGCATCGAACGTGCCGGAGGGGCGCAAGGATAGGACAGTCCTTATTTATGTCTTATTCGCGGCCAAATTGCCAATAAACGGATAGCATATCCAACGGGCGTGAAGAGCGGCAGTTCTATTTCGATTCGCGATCCAAACGATCCGAATTTTTCCGGAATCCCGCTCACCAGGCTGAACGCTGCGGAGTGTTTTTCATGTCGATCACACTGAATGATTTATTGGAGTGGCGCGATCGTCTTCCCGAGCAGTCGGAAGAAGAAGCGCATATGGTGCGCGCACTGCTTGCGCGTCGCGAAGCGGAATTGCGCGCGCGCATCGCCGATTTGATCGCCGCGATGAGCCAGCGCGAAAACTGGAAATTGCAGAGATGCGCGGCGATTGCCCGGCATGTTGAAGGGACATCGGTAGAACATCTCGAATCGGTTTATGACTTTTTTCATAACCGGAGCGAAGGTGTTCAGGGTTTCGAAACACCGGCGATTCTTCGCGACTATTTCGAGAGCGTGATTCCTGCGCCCGGCGCGGAGCCGGCAGAAGCGATTCGAAACGCGCTACCCGCGCCCATCGTCGATCTATACGGCGCGATGGGTACCCTGGAATCGCGCGTTTCCACCACGCCGGGACTGGCGTGCGGCATCCAGGGAATTCGCATCATGCGCATGGTTGCCTTGATGTCCAAGGCGCGTTCCGCGCAAATGGAGAAGATGCGCATGAGTGGCACGCAGGCGTTTTATCGCCATTCGTGAATCCGAACGCAGCTTCATTTCGCCTTTATGCCGCGTCCATTTATTCCCCTATTTGCACGTTGCTTGTTTTTCGGCGCGATTGAAAGGCCGGATGTCTCGCCTATACTGAATTCGACTGCTTATTCGAGGAAGAACGAGCTGGCGTGGTTCGTGATCCGGAACAACCGAAGCTGACTTTTCCGATAATTCGCGCTGCGCGAAACGGCCGTTTCCGATAACCACAACGTCTTCTGGATGATCGCTGATTCAGGACGAATACCCGCCAGGGAGTTACAGTGAAAAGCTTGCTGAGCAGAAAGGGCACCTTGCTCGATAGCGCCCCGTCGTTTCTCGTGCGCCAGAACGCAAACAACCCGGTTGCCTTCGCCGTGTCGGACGCCTCCTCAGAAGCCGAAGCCGGCTCCGAGGACGTATCCCAGGAAACCGGCATCCCGAGCCTCACCCGGCCTGCGCGCGGACCCGTCATGCGCGTGACGCCTCTGCGTCCTGCAGCGGCTTCGCTGGCGCATGCGGGAGGGCAGGCGCTGCAGGCGGCGCCCATCGCCGAGGTCGAGTGGCTGCTACAACAGGGGGCGCTCACCACCTTCCGCACGTTTCAAAGCTTCGCATATTCGGTGAGTTTGCTGTTTCATCCGCGCGAACTGACCTACTACGCGGTGCTTCATCACGACGACGCTGTATGGCGCGTGCTCAAGGCCGGTGACGTGGACACCGCCGAGCCGGCGTTCCGCCACTTCATCGAACAGGCGATGCGGCTGGCCGAAGGCGAGATGCGTCGCGCGCATCTCGAAGCACAGAACGAGCAACTCTTGCGGGCCGCGGCCGAATCGGAGGCGCAGGTCGAGCGCATGCGCGTCGATATTCAGCGTGGCAGCTCGCAAGATCAGGAAGTCGCGGCGAGGCAACAGGAAGTCCGCAAGGAATTGGCGCAACTCGAAGGACGGCGCGTCTCCGTCCAGGTGCAACTGAACAAGTTGCAGCGTCAATTTCATCA
This sequence comes from Caballeronia hypogeia, assembly GCF_001544875.2. Classification (GTDB taxonomy): domain Bacteria; phylum Pseudomonadota; class Gammaproteobacteria; order Burkholderiales; family Burkholderiaceae; genus Caballeronia; species Caballeronia hypogeia. Next base: position 42,407 of record NZ_FCOA02000003.1, on the reverse strand, counting down.
ACTGAATGCGGCCTTCAGCGAGAACGTCCCGCATCTGCCATCCGTGCGCTAGACAGAACTGGCGGAATCATCCGAAGAAAAGTTTCAGATATCGCGTAAAATCCCTCGCTCGAGCAGCTAGTCGATTCGCTCGGCATACGCCGCGCCGGACTGTGAAATGTACGTGCTGAGTCCGCGCCCGGCGCGAGCAAGCTGTTTCATTGCTTCTACTCGCGTGCGCCCCGTCACGCGATAGTCATATAAATACGTCCCCCCGCTCACGAAGCGGACCTTGATGCCGTCGCGCAGGATGTCGAACGATTCGACGCCTGAGTTACCGGCAAGATTTCGATAGGGCTGCATGATGTCATCGAGCACATGCGCACGCAAACGATTGCGTCGCCGGCACGGGGCTAAAGTTTCGTTCGCCGGGACCGTTAAAGGTGTCATGGATAAAGATCAATTCCCGTTCCTCGACTCGGACGACCCGCACTTCCAGCACGCTCGCGCGCTGAGCGTCTCCGTGGGCGCGATCCGTCGCGCGCAGGGCAAGTGCAGTCCGAACGACTTCCCGGTCGGCTCCCTCGAATGGCACTTCGCCATCGAGGAATTCGCGGGCGATGTGCTGCGCACGCTGATGGGCGAGACCGAAGGCATCGACGTTCAGGTCGGCGAGCGTCCGTTCGATTGACCGCGCGTAGCGCACATTCAGGTCGCCGTCCGGCCGCCGCATTCCACATCGTCATAGCTTGACGCCGCCCGACTCGGGCGCATCCACGCCGCCGGGCGGGATCGCGCCGGTCGCGCTCACGTCGCTGGCGCGGTCGTTCGCCCAGTATGGCTCGCGGCCATAGTGCTGATGCACCGTGCTGGCCCAGACGCGATCGGCCATCGACGGCCACGCGTCCTTGTCGAATCCCGGCGAATTGCGCACCTGCTCGGCGCTCGCGTCGATGCGGAAGCAGCGGTTGTCCGTGTCCAGCGTGAGCGCGCTCCACGGCACGGCGAGCAGCTTGTCGCCGATGCCGAGAAAGCCGCCGCTCGACAGCACCGCGTAAGCAATGCGCCCGCTACCCACGTCGAGCATGATTTCCTTGAGCGAGCCGACATCGTGGCCGTCGCTGCTCATCACGGAATTGCCGTCGAGCGTGCTCGCGGCCATCACGTCGGGGCCCGGGCCCGCCGCCGTTTCGGCGCCCTTGCCGACGATCTTCGCGCCGCCCGCGGACGGCTCCATTGATTGACTCATGATCGCTCCTTGGCTGTTGACGAGGGACACGCGCCGTGCGTCTTTCCCTTCGCCGTTCGTTCAGCAACGGTCGTACCCATGAAGCGGCACGAGCCTCTGCTAAGCTCGGAGTTCGTTCACGCCATCCGCCGACCATGATCGCTCTCGAGGAATTGCTCGCCGTCGCGACCAGAAGAGAGCGCATGCTGAGCCGCAGGCTCGCGAAAGGCGCGGCGATCTCCGAACACGCGGCGCTCGCCAGGACACTCGAAAAGGCGGCAGGCGGGCAGTCCTTGCGCGCGTTGGTCGAGGCGCGGCGCGTGAAGCAGGCGACGCACGCCGAAGCGCAGCGCGAGCGCACAATCCGGCGCGCCGAACGGGCAAGCGAAGCGAAACGACGAGAAACGCCCGGCGATACGAGCGCATGGCGCGCCTGGTTCGATGGCTCAGCGCTGCCAAATCCCGGGCGGCTCGGCATTGGCGGCGTGTTGACCGGGCCGCTCGGCGAGACGGTCGAGATCAGCGCGGCCGTGGGTCACGGTGATAGCAGCGCCGCGGAATATCCCGCGCTCATCGCGGTGCTGGAGGCGGCGCTGAGCGAGGGCGCGCGAGATATCGTGATTCATGGCGACAGCCGCGTCGTCATCGACGATATGAGCGCGGTCGCCGGCTCGGGCATCCGCTCGCTCACGCATCACGCGGCGCGCGCCCGGGCGCTCATCGAGCGGATCGGAGATGTGCGGCTGCAGTGGATTCCGCGTGCTCGCAACGGCTGGGCAGACGGGCTTTCGCGCGCGGCGCTCGATTCGGCGCGCGCGGATGCGGCTGCCGCCTGAACGCGCGATTCGGCAGTCAGCCCAGTTCGCGGACGTCGGCGGTCGGCGCCTCGCCGAACCTATCGCTCAGCAGATGATCGATCACCTTGCGCGCCGATTCCTCGGGCGTGGCGAGCTGTCCGTCGCGCTTGAGCGCGTCGAAGCGCTCGCGTAGCGGAAAGCGCTCGAGTTCGATACCGCGAATCTCCGCCTGCATGTCGGTGTCCACTACGCCCGGTGCAATGCTGCAGATGCGCAATCCGCGATTGCCGTCGAGCGCGACCGCGCGGGCGTGCTGATCGAGCGCAGCCTTGGTCGCACAGTAGAGACTCCATCCGGGATACGCGTTGCGCGCCGCGCCGCTCGAAATATGGACGATGCGCGTATCCGTCGCGTTCGCACCGGCGGCGGCGACGGCGACGGCGACGGCGGCCGACAGCATCAGCGGCGCGGCGACATTGACGCTGACCGCGCGCGCGATGGCTCCCGGTTCCTGATCCGCCAGCGAGCCCACCGGCGCGAGCACGCCCGCGTTGTTGATGAGCATGACGCGCCGCGCGCCGCCGATGAAGCGCGTCAGCGTGTCGCCGGACAGCCATTCGCCGAGGCCGGGCAGATCGGCGAGATCGAGTTCCACTTGTTGCAGGTTCGGATGGCGCGCCACGAGACTGGCGTTGCGCTGGCGCGAGATCGCGAGCACTTCGGCGCCGTGGTCGAGCAGGCTCGTCGCGAGCGCGGCGCCGAGCCCGCGTGTATGGCCGGTCACGATGGCGCGAATGTTGTCTGACATGGGATCGAATCGGGGTGGCTGAAGTCGTCTCGATTTTAGCGGCAAGGCCGGCGGCGCGTCGGCTACGCTCAAACGCGCGGCTCCGGCAAGATGAGCGCAAATGAAAAACGGTCGTTCGTTGGTTCCAGGACACAGAAGCGCGCGTGTGCGTATTTTCGACTGACAAGCGCGTTCGCAAAACTGACAATCTTGCCCAAGTCGAATAACAACAGGAGAGGCCTTCATGCCGCGTCGCCCGAAATCCGTCCGCACCGCATCGGTCTCCGAAACCGCATTGGCCAGCGCGCCGGCAGCGCGTCCGCTATCGTTCTGCATGGCATGCGTGGCGCTCGTCGGCCTGCCCGCGACGGCCTGGGCGCAAAGCTCGGTGCAGCTCTATGGCGAACTCGACACGGGCGTCGCGTATGTCAACAACGTCGGCGGGCATTCTCAATATCGCCTGACGAGCGGCACGATCGATGGCAGCTACTGGGGCTTGCAGGGCACCGAAGATCTGGGCGGCGGCGCGCGGGCGATCTTCCGGCTCGAACGCGGTTTGTCGGTCGCGACGGGAGAGGGGCTCAACGATCATCCGATGTACGTCGGCATCGGCACCGAGACGCTCGGCACGATCACGCTCGGCCGGCAGTACGATTCGATCCATGACTACTTTCAGACTTTCACGCTGACCGGCAACGCCGGCGGCACCGCGTTCGCGCACTTGCTCGACAACGACAACGCCAACAACTCGTTTCTTGCCTCGAACTCGATCAAGTACACGAGCGGAAACTATGGCGGCTTCAGCTTCGGCGGCCTATACGCGTTCTCCAATCAGGCAGGCGCGTTCTCGAACAACCGCGCGTACAGCGTCGGCGCGAACTATTCGCTCGGCTCCTTCAACGCGGGCGCGGCATATCTGCACAACAACGGACGCGGCAACACGACCAGCGGCGCCTACGATGCGCTCGTGCTGCCGGGTCCCGGCAACACGGTGTTCAACGCGAACGTGCAGAAGCAGGACACGTTCGGCGTCGGCATGAGCTACGAGATCGGCGAATTCACCTTGAGCGGCGCGTTCTCGCGGGCGATCAACACCGGCGTCTCGGATGCCGATACCGGCGAGCTGATGCCGTCGCTCGCGCTCAACAACTACGAAATCAACGGCATCTACAAGCTGACGCCGGCCATTCAGCTATCGGGCATGTACGTCTACACCAACGGCGGCGGCGCGCACTGGCATGAAGGCGCGCTGCAGGTCGACTATCTGCTCTCCAAGCGCACCGATGTCTATCTGGAATCGATCTATCAGCGCGCTTCGTCGGGCGCGCCCGCGGTGATCAACACCAACGATCCATCGAGCGGACGCAACCAGCTGATGTTGAGCACCGGCATCCGGCATCGCTTCTGAGCCATCGTCCGATACGGTTTTGGATACTTCTTGGGACGCCGCGCACGTGCTAACTTTGACGGTCTGATCGTAGCCCGCCTCGCAGGTGTCCCATGTCGCTCCAGACCTTCTCGCTTTTCCTTCCTGCGTGCTTCGCCATCAACATGGCGTTCGGACCGAACAACGTGCTGTCTCTTTCGAACGGCGCGCGCGACGGCGTGCGCGCGTCGGTGCTGGCTTCCTTGGGCAGGATCGTCGCGTTCGCGATCATGATCGCCATTGCGGGCCTTGGGCTCGGCGCGTTGCTGCTCGCGTCGCAGACGCTGTTCACGGTCATCAAGCTGGCGGGCGCCGCGTATCTCGTCTGGATCGGAGTAAAGCTGATCCGCTCCGGGCCATCGCTCGTCGTGAAGGAAGAGGGCGCGCTGCGCGGGCCCGTCAGTCTCGCGCGGCTCACCAAGCAGGAGTTCTGGGTTGCGGCCGGCAATCCGAAGGCGATTCTCGTGTTCACCGCCTTTTTTCCGCAATTCGTCGACCGGGACGCCTATGCGACGAGCTTCGCCATTCTCGGCGCGACCTTTCTGCTGCTCGAACTCGTGGCGATCGTCATTTACGCCGCGCTGGGCGCGCGGCTCGGCTCGCTTTCGCGCGGCGCGCGCGGTTTTACCTGGTTCAATCGCGTCAGCGGAGCCTTGATGATCGGCTTTGGCGTCATGCTGGCTTTCGTGCGCCGCCCCGCGAATTGAAACGGTAACGGCGCGACGTTGAAAGCGAATTAATCGCGCGGATTATCACATTACGTCATGACGAATAACGGCGTATTAAGTCCTTAGGGCTATTCCCGAGTGACCCCGAATACAAATAACAACAAAATGCGCTACCCGCGAATCTCAAAAACCTTGCGATTCGCTTAAATCAACTGTCACGCGCATTGGCGATCCCGATGTGCGTATCGAAGTCCGCAACGATCGCAGGCGCGTTACGCACGCCCGGCGAAACGCGGAAAACGGAAGGTCGATGAAAGCTCAATTCTCCGCACGCCCGGCGACATTGCGTCGCGCGTCTGCTCCGCGCTGTTTTCCCAACGCTTCTTCATTCCCTCCGGCATGCCTGGGCGGATGCGCGTCTCCGATCTGCGATAATCATCGGTTTGCTCGCGAATAATCGTCCGCGCACGTATCCGACAAATTTGCCGATGAATACGCGCCGAGAAATCCGCGTCGCGTTTATTTCGCCCGTGAGTTTCATCGGCGAGATGAAAATCGCCGATTACCGTTTCGCTGTTTGAAGGACCTTCTCCGATGCTTACTCAATCGTCCGGCCACTCGCAGACGCGCTCGTTCACAACCGTCTTTCTGATCGAAATGTGGGAGCGGTTTGGCTATTACGGCATGGCCGCGCTGCTGGTGCTGTTCATGGTCGACCAGATCGGTTTCGCCGACGACCACGCCAATCTCACCTGGGGCGCGTTCACGGCGCTCGTATTCTCGGCGCCGTCGATCGGCGGCTGGATCGGCGACAAGGTGCTCGGCGCGCGCCGCACCATGACCGCAGGCGCGGTGGTGCTCGCGTTCGGCTATCTGATGCTCGCGCTGCCGGTCGACACGCTCGGCTTCATGTATGCATCGCTCGGCGTGATCGTCGTCGGCAACGGGCTGTTCAAGTCGAACGCGGCGAATCTCGTGCGGCGCATCTACGAGGGCGACGACGCGCGCATCGACAGCGCCTTCACGATCTACTACATGGCCGTGAACATCGGCTCCACGATCTCGATGCTGGCGACGCCGTGGATCAAGGATCACTGGGGGTGGCACGCCGCGTTCGCCGTGTGTTGTGGCGGCATGGTGCTCGGGCTGATCAACTTCGCGCTGATGCGCCGCACGCTCGCGCATATCGGATCGGCGCCGGACGATGCGCCGATCCGCTGGAATCTCGCGTTCGCGGTTGCGGCGGGCAGTGTGGCGCTGGCGGCGGCGACGGTCTTCATCCTCCAGCACAAGACGGTGGCCGTGGCGTGCGTCTACGCGGCGGGCGTGGCGATTCTCGCGATCTTCGGCTACATGCTCACGAAGTGCGATCGCAGCGAACGCGCCGGTCTTCTGGCCGCGCTGATCCTCACGCTGCAGGTCATTCTGTTCTTCGTGTTCTACCAGCAGATGTCGACCTCCCTCACGCTGTTCGCGCTGCGCAACGTGGATCCTTCGTTCTCGATCGGCGGCGCCACGTTGTTCACGTGGAGCGCGGCGCAGTTCCAGGCGCTCAATCCGATCTGGATCATGCTGCTGAGCCCGTTGCTCGCGATGCTCTACACGCGACAGGCGCGACGCGGACGCGATATCCCGGTGGCGGGGAAATACGCGCTGGGATTCGTCGTGGTGGCGATCGGCTTCTTCGTGTTCGGACTGAGCGGCCGTTATGCGGTGGACGGGCGCGTGTCGTCGTGGTTCATGGTGGCGGGTTACGGCCTGTATTCGCTTGGCGAGCTGCTCGTGTCCGGACTCGGCCTCGCGATGATCGCGCGCTATGTGCCCGCCCGCATGAGCGGTTTCATGATGGGCGCGTATTTCGTGGCCACGGGCGTCTCGCAGTATCTCGGCAGCGTCGTCGCCAATTTCGCGCGCATGCCGGCCGGCAATCTCGACCCGGTGCAGTCGCTGCCGCTGTACACGCAACTGTTCTTCGGGCTTGGCTGGCTCGCGGCTGGCGGTGCGGCCGTCGCCGTGGTGTTGCTGCCGCTGCTCGGGAAACTGTCGCGGGCACACCAGCGTGCGGTGGCGGAGGCGAGCAAACCCGTCGTGACGGAGCGGATGCCGGCGGCCACGACATTTACTGCAAAGAATGTTTGACGCCGGGATATAGTCCGATCTATAATTGAATTCTTCAGACGCGGGGTGGAGCAGTCTGGCAGCTCGTCGGGCTCATAACCCGAAGGTCGTAGGTTCAAATCCTACCCCCGCAACCAAGTTTTCAAGCAAAAAGCCCGGTATATCCGGGCTTTTTGCTTTTCTGCTCGCGGTTCTTCTTTTCCGTTCATCGCTCTCGTCCGAATTCCCGAAACTGTAATGCGAGGATAATGTGCGGCGAAAATATCCAGTCCGATTCATCTCTCCAAGCACGAAAAGCCTGCATGAGCGTTCACTCATGCAGGCTTTGTGCGATCTTGCCAGCCATCACCGGGCGGGGCGCATTCGAATATGCGCGAATCCGCGAGCTTTCACGCGACTTCCGCGTGAAACCGCGACCCGATCGGATTCAGGTTGCGATGCCGAAACGACTCAAACCGACGCGGGCAGGGCCCGGCGATCGATCAATAAAACTTCTTCGGCAATTGCGCGCGACGAATCTGCTTGCGCAGGCGAGCAACAGCAGCAGCTTTCTTGCGCTTGCGCTCGGTGGTCGGCTTTTCATAAGCCATGCGCGACTTGAGTTCTTGAATCAGGCCCGTGCGTTCGACGGTACGGCGAAAACGACGCATGGCGACGTCGAAAGGCTCGTTCTCTTTCAACAGTACTTTAGTCATTGAAATCTCGGTTGATCTGGCCCTGCCAGAATTTAGGGCAAAACGCAATTGTACACTTTTTGAGAGCCGCTCTGCACCCTCTTTGTACGAAAGCGTGCGTATGCGGACCCGGGAATCAAATCGTAGGTCGTTGAATCGAGACGACAATCCCGGAATACCCGCGATCAGAAGCCGCGCGATCGCGTGGGGCGCGGCGCAGGCTCGGCCTCGCGCGCTTCCGGCTGCTCGATGGTCACGTCCGATAGCGCCAGCGCCACGCACGGCAAAATCCAGCCTTCGGCCTTTTCCTCGGCTGTGAGCCCTGGCCATTCGATGCGATAGTCGATCTCGCCATCGACGAGCCGGCACATGCACGCACGGCAGGTGCCGTTGCGGCACGAGCGCGGCAGCGACAACCCCGCCTGCAACGCGGCTTCGAGCAGGCTCGCGCCTTCGCGCACGGCGACGAAATGCCCGCCGGGTTCGATGACCATCGCGAACGCGCGCGTCTCGTTGGTCACGTCCGCACCTCGACGCGCGCGCGACCGTTCGTGAGATCGCGCAACTCGGCGGCCGCTGCGTCGCGTGCGCCGGCGGCCATCCGCACGACGAGCCGCACCGTCATGCCGTATTCGCTCTGCACGAGTTCGCACTCGTGCTGCTCGATCCAGCGGCGCACGCGCGCCTCGTCGGCGTAATCGACCTCGACGCCGATCAGCCCCTGTTCGATGCGCTCGACGCGCTCGGCCAGTTGCATCGCGCTCGCGATCGCGTCGGTATAGGCGCGCACGAGTCCGCCCGCGCCCAGCTTGATGCCGCCGTAGTAGCGCGCGACCGCCGCCAGCACCCCGTCGACTTCGTGATGCCGCAGCACTTCGAGAATCGGGCGCCCGGCGGTGCCGGACGGCTCGCCGTCGTCGGACATGCCGGACTGGCCGCCCGCGAGCAGCGCCCAGCACACGTGGGTGGCGCCCGGATGCTCGGCGCGCAGGCGCTCCAGCTCGCGCATGGCTTCATCGCGATCGGCGACGGGTAGCGCCCACGCGATGAACCGGCTCTTGCGGATGTCGATTTCGGCGCTGACGGGAGAGGCGAGGGTATAAGTCGGCAAGGCTTGGGTCGTGCGAGAGGCAAATGTCGAATCTTAGCCGTTAAGCGGATGCGGTCACGCCGTGATGTCGCAAGCCGCGCCGAGCGCGCGCTGCATCAGCACGGAGTCGACCCAGCGGCCATGCTTGAAACCGACGTCGCGCAGCACGCCCACATGCTCGAAGCCGAGCCGCGCATGCAGCGCGATCGATCCCGCGTTGCCGCTGTTGCCGATCACCGCGATCATCTGCCGCCACGGGCCGCGTTCGCATCGGTCGATGAGCGCCGTCAAGAGCGCTGCGCCGATGCCGCGTCCACCGAAGCCATCGGCGACATAGACCGAATCCTCGATCGTATGGCGGTAAGCCGAGCGCGGCCTGTAAGTCGATGCATAGGTGTAGCCCGCCACCGCGCCGTCGACTTCGGCCACGAGGTAGGGCAGTCCCTGCGCCGCGATCGCCGCGTGCCGTGCGCGCAGTTCGGAGACACTCGGCGCGATTTCCTCGAAGGTCGCGAGCGCGTTTTCGACGTAATGCGCATAGATGCGCGCGATGGCGTCGAAGTCGCCGGGAGCGGCGTCGCGCACGATCGGGCGATTCAGGTTCGATGAAGTCATGGTCGGCGGAAATTGCACTTTGCGGAGCGCCGATTCTCGCACGCCGCGCCCCCGGCAAAAAAACCGCCAGCCGGCCGTGCGGAAGACCACCAAAAGGCAATGTTTTCGGTCAAAGAAATCGTTGAATCGGGCAATGCGCGCCCCCTACACTAAGTCGTTTGTCCGAACCTGCAAAAAGGCCGTAAAAAAGCGCCGGCCGAGGGCGCCGGCCGAGGGCGCCGGGCAGGGCATGCAGCATGAAGCACGGAGCAAGAAAAACCGCGCGCGCGAGCAGCCTGCCTCGCGCCGCGGACCATAACACGCAATGAACAAATACCAACGTGGGGCGCTGGCGGCGCTTCTGATCGTCATCGTGGTGATTGCTGCGCTGGCGCCGGCGGGGATCGGCTTTTTGTTCGCGCAGCGCAACCAGCTCCATGACGAGACCGAACGCCTCAATACCGTAGCCGATGCCGCGCTCGTGCGCGCCGAAGATGTCACGCGGCGCCTGTCGGGCGCGCTCGGGGAAATCGGCAAGGTGGAAGCGGCGCCCTGCTCGCCGCCGTATCTGCGCGCGTTGCGGCGCATTGCGCTGACGCACGAACAGGTGCGCGACGCAGGCGCCTACGACAGCGACGGCCGCTGGCAATGTTCGTCGCTGCTGGGCGCGGTCTCCGCCGGCCCGCTCGACGGCCTCACGCTGCCCACGCCCGACTGGCGCTCGCACGATGGCGTCATGGCCTGGTACGGGCTTGCGCGTCTGCCGGGCGGCAAGCTCTCGCTCGTCATGGGCCGCGACGGCTTCTATGTCGCAGCCGACCCCGCGTTGTATGTGGACGCCACCGACGCCGAGAGCGATCCCGCGAGCGCCGTCACCGTCATCAACACCGACGTGAGCCGCGTGATCGCGACCTCGCCCGCCACCGACGCCGCCGCCGTCCTCGCCGTCTACCGCACCGCGCCGCCTGTGCGCGACTGCTCGCCGTACGTGGTGCGCCGCTCCGTGTCGATGCCGCTCGCGGTCGTCGTGAGCGCGCCCCATCAGACCGTGCGGCAACGCTTGCGCGCGCTGCCGTGGGGATGGCTGCTCGGCGGCGTCGCGGCGGGACTGCTGTTCGCGGGCTGGGCGGCGTTCTTCATCGTGCGCAGACTGTCGCCGCGCGGCCAGTTGAGCGACGCCGTGCGCCGGCATCAGTTCATCGTCGCGTATCAGCCGATCGTCGACCTCGACACGCGCCGATGCATCGGCGCCGAAGCGCTGGTGCGCTGGAAATATCACGACCGTATCGTGCGGCCCGATCATTTCATTCCGCTCGCGGAGCATCGCGGACTGATCCAGGCGATCACCGATCAGGTGCTCGACACCGTGCTTCTGGAACTCGGCGATTTCCTCAGGCGCTACGGCGATTACTACGTGTCCGTGAACCTGTCCGCTCCCGATCTGACGACGCACCGCTTTCTCGACGTGCTCGGGCCCGCGCTCGCGCGGCAGGGTGTGCGCCCGGCGCAGATCCGCATCGAGGCGACCGAGCGCAGCTTTCTCGACGCCGACGCCGCCAAGGAGGTCATCAGCGCGTTCCGTCGCGCGGGCCACGCCGTCTATCTCGACGATTTCGGCACGGGCTATTCGAGTCTGTCGCATCTGCAGAACTTTCAGATCGACGGGCTGAAGATCGACAAGTCGTTCATCGACACGATCGGGCAGGACGCGGCGTCGAGCAGCGTGGCCTCGCATATCATCGACATGGCGGCGACGCTCGACGTCCAGGTGATCGCCGAGGGCATCGAGCGCGAGGAGCAGGCCGCGTATCTGCACGCGCGCGGCGCGCAGTTCGGGCAAGGCTGGCTGTTCTCCGCGCCGCTCACGGCCGCCGAATTCATCCGCTACGCGGGCACGACGCGCGGCGCTTGATCGGGCCGGAATCGTCCTCATTTAGGATGTTTCCAGACGAGGCACGACCATGAAGACGATCACCGATCAGGCCGCCACCACTTTCCTGCGCGACGCGCGCCATCCGCTGCTGGCGCTTCATCGCAGCGTGCTCGCGCATTTGCGCGCGCGTCACGAGGCCGAGTTCGGACCGGTGTCGCCGGGCGAATTCCTGCAGATCGTGATCAACGGTTCGGCGTATCGCTGGCTGTCGCCGTTCTCCACCCTGATCGCGGCCATCGACGATGTCCTCGACGACGAGGAAGCCACCCCCGACGCGCGCATCGGCCACGCGCAGGCAGTCGTCGACATGTTCAGCGCCGGCACGCGCGATCCGGCCTTCGCCGAGCAGTTCCTGCCCTTGCTGCAGGAAAGCCCGGAAATCGCGATGGCCAACGGGCAGGTCTCGCAGCTCGTGCGCGGCACGGCGAGCGAGTAAACGCGGGGAAGCGGCAAAACCGGCGCGCGCGGTATATCGAAAATGCGACCAGAAAAATGCAAGTTTCGCCCGCCGCGCGCGTGCGGGTTTTCCTGTCTGTCGCGCGCGGGCCGCTTTGCACGGCGAGCCCTTGCCCGTGACTTCGCTCGTCCGCGCTGAATGCTGCGACGCAGCAAAAATGTGTCATTACATTTGAGCGATTGATTTCCGCTTGCGAGTATCGCCGCCAATCGACGGAGCGCGGCTGACCTGAAAACGCGCTCCGCATCTTTCCGATCAACGAAAGACATGGGAGGCGCCACTTGTTCCTGCACGGCTTCGGTCCGCTACTTTGGGCGGGCGCAAAGGAGACGCTCGCGCTCGCGGTGCTGTCTCTCGCGGTATCGGTGCTGCTCGGATTGCTGGGCGCTTCGGCGAAACTCTCGCGTCACGGCGCGTTGCGCGGCATCGCGACCGCTTACACGACGCTGATCCGCTCGGTGCCCGATCTCGTCCTGATGCTGCTGCTCTTCTACAGCATCCAGATCGCGGTGAACCACTTCACCGATTCCTTCGGCTGGGATCAGTTCGACATCGATCCCTTCACCGCCGGCGTGCTGACGCTCGGCTTCATTTACGGCGCGTACTTCACCGAGACCTTTCGCGGCGCGTTTCTCGCCGTGCCGCGCGGGCAACTGGAAGCGGGCAGCGCGTACGGCATGGGCGGCATGCGCGTGTTCGGCCGCATTCTGTTTCCGCAGATGATGCGCTTCGCGCTGCCGGGCATCGGCAACAACTGGCAGGTGCTCGTGAAGGCGACCGCGCTGGTGTCGATCATCGGTCTCGCGGATGTCGTGAAGGCCGCGCAGGACGCGGGCAAGAGCACCTTCAACATGTTCTTCTTCATCCTGATCGCGGCGCTCATCTATCTGGCGATCACGAGCGCATCGAATCTCGTGTTGATGGCGCTGGAGAAGCGCTATTCGATCGGCGTGCGTCACGCAGAACTCTGACACCCAGCGAGAGACAAGCCATGATCCAGATCTTCGCCGAATACTGGCGCCCGTTCCTGTATTCCGACGGCATGCGAGCGTCGGGTCTCGTCGTCACGTTGTGGCTGCTCGCGGCCTCCATCGCGCTCGGCTTCTGCGCTGCGGTGCCGCTGGCGTGCGGGCGCGTGTCGCGCAACCGCTGGCTCTCGACGCCCGTGCGCGTGTACACCTACGTGTTTCGCGGCACGCCCTTGTATGTGCAACTGCTGCTGCTCTACACCGGCATGTACAGCCTCGAAGTCGTGCGCACGCAATCGCTGCTCGAAGCGTTCTTCAAGAGCGGCTTCAATTGCGCGATCCTCGCGTTCGCGCTGAACACCTGCGCTTACACGACGGAAATCTTCGCCGGCGCGATCCGCGGCATTTCCCACGGCGAAGTGGAAGCCGCGCGCGCCTACGGCATGAGCACCTTCACGATGTATCGCCGCCTGATACTGCCGTCCGCGCTGCGCCGCGCCTTGCCTTTGTACAGCAACGAAGTGATCCTGATGCTGCACGCGACGACGGTCGCCTTCACCGCGACCGTGCCTGACATCCTGAAGGTCGCGCGCGACGCCAACTCGGCGACCTATCAGTCATTCGAATCGTTCGGCATCGCGGCGCTGCTGTATGTGGCGATCTCGTTCGCGCTGGTCGCGGCCTTCCGTCGCGCGGAGCAGCGCTGGCTCGCGTACCTGCGGCCGGCGGGCGCGGCGCGCACGTCGCGCACATGACGAGCGGTAGAATTCGAACCCATGGAAGAGACCTTGTCATCACCCGAGGAGAACGCGTTGGAGCCAACCGCCAAAGACGTCGCGACCAAGCTTGTCGCCCAGGACATTCACAAGCGCTACGGCGACAACGAAGTGCTGAAGGGCGTTTCCCTCGCCGCGAAGGCGGGTGACGTGATCAGCATCATCGGCGCGAGCGGCTCGGGGAAGAGCACGTTTCTGCGCTGCATCAACTTTCTCGAGCGGCCGAACGCAGGGCAGATCATCGTCGATGGCGAAGCCGTGCGCACCAAGACCGACAAGATCGGCAATCTCGAAGTCGCGGATCACAAGCAGTTGCAGCGCGTGCGCACCAAGCTCGCGATGGTCTTCCAGCACTTCAATCTCTGGTCGCACATGACGGCCATCGAGAACGTGATGGAAGCGCCCATTCATGTGCTCGGCGTCTCGAAGAAGGAAGCCGAGGACCGCGCGCGCGAATATCTGGAGAAAGTGGGCCTGCCGCCGCGCGTTGAGAAGCAGTATCCGTCGCATCTTTCGGGCGGGCAGCAGCAGCGCGTCGCGATTGCGCGCGCGCTCGCCATGCATCCCGATGTCATGCTGTTCGACGAACCCACGTCCGCCCTCGATCCCGAACTCGTCGGCGAAGTGCTGAAGGTGATGCAGCGTCTCGCGGAAGAAGGCCGCACGATGATCGTCGTCACGCACGAGATGGGCTTCGCGCGCAACGTCTCGAACCACGTGATGTTCCTGCATCAGGGACGCACGGAAGAAGAGGGCGCGCCCGCCGATGTGCTGAGCGCGCCGAAGAGCGAGCGTCTGCGTCAGTTCCTCTCGGGCAGCCTTAAATAACGTGACGGGTTTGCCGTTACAGGTTGCGATCGTCGCGCTCCCGCCGGTGTCGATGAGCGGCATCGCGCCGATCATCGACAGTCTCGCGCTCGCCAATGAAATCGACGGGCATCGCCTCTACGACTGGCGCATCTGTTCCTGGGACGGCCGCCCGGTGCCGCTGTCGGGCGGTGCGCAAATCCCCGCCGATTGTGCGTTCAACGACGCGGTGCGCTGCGACTGGCTCATCGTCGTGTCGGAGCGCTATCAGCAGTTCGCCGATTACCGTCTCTTTCTCGCGAGCCTCGCGCGCGTCGCTCCGCGCACGGCGCTCGTCAGCGGCATTCATCACGGCGTGTGGTGGCTCGCGATGGCGGGACAACTCTCGCAATATCGCGTCGCGGTGAACTGGGAGACGTATCAGCAATTCACCGAGCAGTTCGAGCGCGCGATCGTCTCGCAGCAAATCTTCGAAATCGACCGCGACCGCGCGACGTGTTCGGGCGGCCAGGCCAGCATCGACTTCATGCTCGCGATGATCGCGCGCGATCACGGTCCCGATCTCGCGGAGCGCATCGCGGATTCGCTCGGCATCGGCGTGTTGCGCGCGGGCACGGAGCGTCAGCGCATTCCGTTCGTGACCGCGCCCGGCGAGCGCCATCCGCGCCTGAACGACGCGCTGCAACTGATGGAAGCGAACATCGAAGATCCACTCGCCACCGATGAAATCGCGAATCTTGTCGGCATTTCGCGCCGCCAGCTCGAGCGCCTGTTTCGACAATATCTCGGTGCGATGCCGTCGAAGTACTACCTCAATCTGCGTCTGACCAAAGCGCGCTCGCAGTTGCAGCGCACGAGCAAGTCCGTGGTGCAGATCAGCCTCGCGTGCGGGTTTTCATCGGCGGCGCATTTCTCCAATGCGTACCGCGACCGCTTCGGCGTGACGCCGCGCGAGGAACGCCGCAACTGGATCGAGAAGCAGCGCGGCGGCGCCATCGACGAGCCTCGCGGCGGCGCGCTGATCGAACCGCCGGGTCTGGCCTGAAACCCTCGGCCTGAAAGCTGCGAAAAAGCCCGTCGAAGCATGTCGCGAACGCGCAAGACGGAACGCGCGCGATTGCCTAATATCGAACTTAATGATCAAAACCCAGGAGTCGCTCATGACCGACATCAATGTGAATCGCGGTACATTCGACGAGGTAATGGTTCCGGTGTTCGCACCGGCCAGTTTCGTGCCCGACCGGGGCCGCGGCTCGCGCGTGTGGGATACCGAAGGCCGCGATTATGTCGATTTCGCCGGCGGCATCGCGGTGACGGCGCTGGGTCATGGCCACCCCGAACTGCTGAAGGTGCTGCACGAACAGGGCGAGAAGCTCTGGCACATCGGCAACGGCTACACCAACGCGCCGGTGTTGCGCCTCGCAAAACGCCTGACCGATCTAACCTTCGCCGACCGCGCGTTCTTCGCGAACTCGGGCGCGGAAGCGAACGAAGCGGCGCTCAAGCTCGCGCGCCGCTACGCCATCGACAATCACGGCGACGACAAGATCGAGATCATCTCGTTTACGCAATCGTTCCATGGCCGCACGTTCTTCACGGTGAGCGTCGGCGGTCAGCCGAAGTATGCGGAAGGTTTCGGCCCGCAGCCGCAGGGCATCCGCCATCTGCCGTACAACGATCTGCCGGGCGCGCTGGACGCCATCGGTCCGAAGACGTGCGCGGTGATCGTCGAGCCGGTGCAGGGCGAAGGCGGCGTGCTGCCCGCCGATCCCGCGTTCCTCAAGGGCTTGCGCGAAGCGTGCGACAAGCACGATGCGCTGCTGATCTTCGACGAAGTGCAGACCGGCGTCGGCCGCACGGGCACGTTCTACGCGTACATGCAGTATGGCGTGACACCCGACATCCTCACGAGCGCGAAGGCGCTGGGCAACGGCTTCCCCATTGGCGTGATGCTCACGACGAACGAGATCGCAGCGCACTTCAAGGTCGGCGTGCACGGTACGACGTACGGCGGCAATCCGCTGGGCGCGTCGATTGCGGAGAAGGTCGTGGAGTTGATCAGCGATCCGAAGCTGCTCGAAGGCGTGAACGAACGCAGCCGCGCGATCAAGACGCATCTGGAGCGCATCAACGAGCGCTTCGGCATGTTCAGGGAGATTCGCGGACGCGGCCTTTTGATCGGCGCGGAGCTCAACGATAGCTACAAGGACCGCGCGAAGGACGTGCTCAACGCGGCGGCGGCGAACGGCGTGATCATGCTGATAGCGGGACCGAACGTGCTGCGCTTCGCGCCCTCGCTCATCATGCCGATGGCCGATCTCGACGAAGGCTTTGCGCGCATCGAAAAGGCGATCGAAGAGGTCGTCGGCGCCACGGCCGTCAAGTGACGAACAGAAAAAAGATCAGGACCCGATGATGCTATTCGTCCGTCCCGCAAGACTCGCCGATCTCGACGAGCTCGAACGCATGGCGCGCGCGGCGCACCCCGTGCTGCATTCGCTGCCGCCCGACCGGCGCGCGCTCGAACCGCGCGTCGCGCTGTCGGAAGACTCGTTTCGCGCCGAAGTCGAATTTCCCGGTGAGGAGTTCTATCTGTTCGTGCTCGAAGATGCGCAAACGGGCAAGCTGCTCGGCACGTCGAGCATCGTCGCCTCGGCGGGCTATTCCGAGCCGTTCTACGCGTTTCGCAACGACGCGCTGATTCACGCATCGCGCGAGCTCAAGGTGAATCGCAAGATTCACGCGCTGACCATGGCGCATGAGCTCACGGGCAAGAGCCGGCTGACGGGCTTCTATATCGACCCGTCGTTGCGCGATGAGCGGAATGAAGCGGCCGCGCACCTGCTGTCGCGCGCGCGCATGATCTACATCGCCGCGAACCGCAAGCGCTTTTCCAGCGAAGTGTTCTCGCTGATGCTCGGCGTCACCGATGAGAACGGCGCATCGCCGTTCTGGGATGCGGTCGGGCGCAAGTTCTTCGGACGCGACTTCGAGCAGGTGGAAATGGAATCGGGCGGACGCAGCCGCACGTTCATCGCGGAGGTAATGCCGAGTTATCCGTTGTACGTGCCGCTGCTTCCCGGCGAAGCGCAACGCGTGCTCGGCGAGCCTAACGAAAGCACGCTGCTTGCCTACGACATTCATCTCGAAGAAGGTTTCGAGCCGGACCGTTACGTCGATATCTTCGATGCGGGCCCGGTGCTCACGATCGCCGTCGACAAGAGCGCGTCGGCGAGTTCGAGCGAATTGCGCGCGGTGCGGGAAATCGCAACCGAGAGCGGTGCGCCGTATCTCGTCGCGGCCGGCGGCGCGCACGAGTTTCGCTGCATCGTAGCGGGGCTGGCCGGCACGCGCTCCGATGGCGCCGCGTTGAGCATGGCCGCGCGCGAGGCGCTGGGGGTCGAGGAAAAGGACACGGTGCGCTGCATGCCGCTGCATCAGGCTTCGGGAGAATTGCAATGATCGTCGTGCGTTGCACGCAGCCGGGAGATGTCGACGCGCTCGTCGCGCTCGCCCAAGAAACGGGCCCGGGGCTCACCACGTTCAAGCCGGATCGCGGCGCGCTCGCCGCGCGTGTCGAACGCGTGCGCCGCACGCTCGCCGGCGACGCGCAAGCCTTCGAAGCGGGCTATCTCTTCGTGATGGAAGACACCGCGACCGGCGATGTCGCGGGCGTATGCGGCATCGAAACGGAAGTCGGGCTGGAGCAGCCGTTCTACAACTATCGCGTATCGACGGTCGTGCACGCGAGCCAGGACATGGGCGTGTGGACGCGCATGTCGCTGCTCAACATCTCGCACGATCTGACGGGTTACGCGGAAGTGTGCTCGCTGTTCCTGAGCCCGCGTTATCGCACGGCGGGCGTGGGCGGTTTGTTGTCGCGTTCGCGTTTCATGTTCATCGCGCAGTTCACGGACCGCTTTCCGCAGCGCTTGTGCGCGGAATTGCGCGGCCATTTCGATGACAACGGCGAATCTCCTTTCTGGAACGCGGTCGGCTCGCATTTCTATCAGATCGACTTCAACGAAGCGGATTACCTGAGCTCGCACGGCAAGAAGTCGTTCGTCGCCGAACT
Organism: Caballeronia hypogeia; assembly: GCF_001544875.2. Taxonomy (GTDB): domain Bacteria; phylum Pseudomonadota; class Gammaproteobacteria; order Burkholderiales; family Burkholderiaceae; genus Caballeronia; species Caballeronia hypogeia. The sequence goes on along the minus strand of NZ_FCOA02000003.1, from coordinate 24,030 downwards.
GATGCCGCGCTATCCGGTGTATCTCGACCTCTTGCCCGACACCGCGCAACATGTGGTCGGCGTCACGCACAAGGACACTGCGCCCGCGCGCAAGATGCTCGAAGCGGAAGGGCTGCGCTATGAGAATCACGTCGATATCTTCGACGCCGGTCCGGTGCTCGAATGCCACATCGCGGATTTGCGCACGGTGCGCGAGAGCGTGCTGGCGAAGGTGCGTATCGGCGAGCGCATGGAAACGGACAGCGACGTGAAGAGCCTCGTATCGAACACGCTGCTCGAGGATTTCCGCTGCGGCGCGACGACGGGCGCGGTGGAAAGCGGCGCGTTCCTGCTGACACCCGATGAAGCCGCCGCCTTGCGCGTGAAGGCGGGCGATGACGTGCGCGTGCTGACTTCTCATCCGCACGCGAAATAAAAGAGAAACGACATGGACATCTCGAACCAGTTGTATATCAACGGTGACTGGCAGGAAGGAAAGGGCGCGGCGTTCGCATCGCGCAATCCGGGCACCGATGAGACCGTATGGCAAGGCAAGAGCGCATCGGCGCAAGACGTGGATCGCGCGGTGAGTTCGGCGCGGCGCGCGTTCGCTTCGTGGTCCGCGCTTTCGTTCGATGAACGCGTCGCGATCGCTAAACGCTTCGCCGCGCTGCTCAACGAACACAAGGACACGCTCGCGGCGCAGATCGGCCGCGAGACCGGCAAGCCGCTGTGGGAAGCGCGCACCGAAGTGGCGTCGATGGCCGCGAAGGTCGATATCTCCGTGCAGGCGTATCACGAACGCACCGGCGAGAAGCGTGCGCCAATGGCAGATGGCGTCGCGGTGCTGCGGCATCGTCCGCATGGCGTCGTTGCCGTGTTCGGGCCGTACAACTTTCCGGGACATCTGCCCAACGGGCATATCGTGCCGGCGCTGATCGCGGGTAACGCGGTGGTGTTCAAGCCATCGGAGCTGGCGCCCGGCGTCGCGGCAGCGACCATCGCGCTGTGGAATCAGGCGGGGCTGCCCGCAGGCGTGCTCAATCTCGTGCAAGGCGAGAAAGATACGGGCGTTTCGCTCGCGAATCATCGTCAGATCGACGGCCTGTTCTTCACCGGCAGCTCCGATACGGGCACGCTGTTGCACAAGCAGTTCGGCGGCCGGCCGGAGATCGTGCTGGCGCTGGAGATGGGCGGCAACAATCCGCTGGTCGTGGCGCAAGTGGAAGACATCGATGCCGCCGTGCATCACGCGATCCAGTCGGCGTTTCTGTCGGCGGGGCAGCGCTGCACTTGCGCGCGGCGCCTCTTCGTTCCCGACGACGCCAACGGCGAGCGCTTCGTGCAGCGCTTCGTCGAGGTGAGCGCGAAGATTCGCGTCGGCACGTTCGATGAAGAGCCGCAGCCCTACATGGGCGCGGTGATTTCAGCGCGCGCGGCGGCGCGTCTCGTGCAGGCGCAGACGGATCTGATCGGGCGCGGAGCGCGGCCTTTGCTCGAAATGAAGCAGCGCGCGGCGCATCTCGGCTTCGTCTCGCCCGCGATCCTCGACGTGACGAACGCTCGCGACGTGCCCGACGAAGAACACTTCGGCCCGATGGTGCAACTCACGCGCTACAAGACATTCGATGACGCCATCGCGCGCGCCAACGACACCGCCTATGGCCTTTCCGCCGGCCTGCTCGCCGACGACGAAGCCTCGTGGAAGCATTTCCAGCGCACGATTCGCGCGGGCATCGTCAACTGGAACCGGCCGACGAACGGTGCGTCGTCGGCGGCGCCGTTCGGCGGCGTCGGGCGCTCGGGCAATCAGCGTCCGAGCGCGTACTACGCAGCCGACTATTGCTCGTATCCGATGGCGTCGGTGGAGAGCGCGCAACTGCAGATGCCGGCGAGCGTTTCGCCGGGACTTACGTTCTGAGCAGCGGGAAACGAACATGCTTGCAACCGAAGCGAATTTCGACGGGCTGGTCGGCCCGACGCACAACTACGCGGGACTCTCGTTCGGCAATGTCGCGTCGCGCAGCAACGAGAAGTCGGTGGCGAATCCGAAGGCCGCCGCGAAGCAGGGCTTGCGCAAGATGAAGCGGCTTGCCGACCTGGGCTTCCATCAGGGCGTGCTGCCGCCGCTCGAGAGGCCCTCGGTCAGGCTGTTGCGCGACGTCGGTTTCACCGGCGACGACGCCTCGGTGATCGCTCGCGCCGCGCGCGAAGCGCCCGAGTTGCTGGCGGCGGCGAGCTCCGCATCGGCGATGTGGACCGCGAATGCAGCAACCGTGAGTCCATCGTCGGACACGGCCGACGGACGTGTGCACTTCACGCCCGCTAACCTCGCCGCGAAGCTGCATCGCGCGATCGAGCATGGCGAAACGCGCCGCACCCTCGGCGCGATCTTCGCCGATGAAGCGCGCTTTCGCATTCATCACGCGCTGCCCGGCACGCCCGCGCTCGGCGACGAGGGCGCGGCGAATCACACGCGTTTCGCGCGCGAGTATGGCGAGCGCGGCGTCGAATTCTTCGTGTACGGGCGCAGCGAGTACGGTCAGGGACCGCAGCCGCAGCGCTATCCCGCGCGTCAGACCCTGGAGGCGAGCCGCGCGGTCGCGCGTCTGCACGGGCTTTCGGACGACGCCACGGTGTTCGCGCAACAAACGCCCGAAGTGATCGACGCCGGCGTGTTCCACAACGACGTGATCGCGGTCGGCAACCGCACGACGCTGTTTTGTCACCAGCGCGCGTTCGTCGATCAGCAAAAGGTTTACGACGAACTGCGCACGAAGCTCGACGCGCACGGCTCGAAGTTCGACGCGCTCGAAGTGCCGGAAAGCGAAGTGAGCGTGGAGGACGCGGTTTCGTCGTATCTGTTCAACAGTCAGTTGTTGTCGAGCGCTGATGGGCGTCAGTTGCTCGTCGTGCCGCAAGAGTGCCGCGAGAATGCGCGCGTGGCGGCCTATCTCGACTCGCTGACCTCGCGCAAGACGCCGATCGACGAAGTGCTCGTCTTCGATCTGCGCGAAAGCATGAAGAACGGCGGCGGTCCGGCGTGTCTGCGTCTGCGCGTCGTGCTGAACGAGGCGGAGCGCGCGGCGGTCAACCCGCGCGCGTGGATGAACGACGCGCTCTTCACGCGGCTCGATGCGTGGATCGACACGCATTACCGCGACCGTATTGCGCCCGCCGATCTCGCGGACCCGAAGCTGCTCGCCGAGTCGCGCGCGGCGCTCGATGAACTGACCACGATTCTCGGACTCGGTGCGGTCTATGACTTCCAGCGCTGATTCATCTCTGCTCGACGATTTCGTCGCGTTCACGCTCGCGGGCAACCGCCCCGAAGCGCGGAACGGCACCGCTCGTTCGGGCGTGCGCTGGACGTGGCAGGGCGAGGGCATGCTGTTGCTCGAACCCGCGCACGCGCCCGCGCTGAGCGTGCTCGCCTCGGCGGGCATTCATGGCGATGAAACCGCGCCCATCGAAATCCTGTCGCGTCTCGTCTCGGATATCGCAAGCGGCCGCGCTCCGCTTGCCGCGCGCATGCTGGTGATCCTCGGCAATATCGACGCAATGCGCGCGGGCGAACGCTACATGGATGACGACCTGAATCGTCTCTTCAGCGGCCGTCATGCGCGCTTCGACACGAGCCGTGAAGCGCCGCGCGCAGCCGTTCTGGAACGTGCCGCGCTGCATTTTTTCGATGGTGTCATGCACGCGAAATGGCACATCGACATGCATACGGCGATCCGCGCTTCGGTGTTCGAGCAGTTCGCGCTTCTGCCGCATACCGGCGCGCCGCTGTCCCGCGCGATGTTCGACTGGCTGCGCGACGCGCGGCTGCAGGCGGTGCTTCTGCATCGCGAAAAGGGCAACACGTTCACGCACTTCACGGCGGCGCACGCTGACGCGCTCGCGTGCACGCTCGAACTCGGCAAGGTGCGGCCGTTCGGCCAGAACGATCTCGCGCGCTTTGCGGCGTCGGATGCGGCGTTGCGTCGTCTCGTAGCGGGCGTGGCGGCGGCGGAGCGCGCGCCGTTGCGCGTGTTCACCGTGGTCGCGCAAATCGACAAGAAGAGCGAGCACTTCGTGCTGAACGTCGCAGCCAATGTGCCGAACTTCACCGCGTTCGCCGCGGGCACCGAGCTCGCGCACGATGGCGAGTATCGCTATCGCGTGTCGCACGATGAAGAGCGCATCGTGTTTCCGAATGCGAAAGTGAAGCCGGGCTTGCGCGCCGGTTTGATGGTCGTCGATACGACCGACGCCACGCTGGCTTCTCTCGTCTGAGTCGCGCGAATCGCCGCCTCGCCGGTTCGCGCGCGCTACAATCGCGCCCCTGTGTTTGATGCGACGCATCACTTCGCGGTCCCACGTTCGAACGTGGATTTTTGTGCCGCGATGCTTCGCAGGCTGCGAAAGAGCCTGCATTTCAAGCACTTGAATCGAATTGCAATGGAAGGAGATGGAAGTTGAGAAACAAGCATCTGATCGGTCGCAAGCTCGCCGCGTTCGCGCTTCTGGGCGCAACGGTCGCCACGGGCGTCGCCACGCTGAACGCGCAGGCCGCGAGTGACATGAAGGAACTGCGCTTCGGCGTCGAGGCGTCGTATGCGCCGTTCGAGTCGAAGTCGCCGAGCGGCGAATTGCAGGGCTTCGATATCGACATCGGCAATGCGGTGTGCGCGAAGCTCAAGGTGAAGTGCGTTTGGGTCGAGAATTCGTTCGATGGTCTGATCCCCGCGTTGCAGGCGCGCAAGTTCGACGGCATCAACTCGGACATGACGATCACCGACAAGCGCAAGGTCGCGATCGATTTCACCGATCCCATCTACACGATCCCGAACCAGTTGATCGCGAAGAAGGGCAGCACGATCCAGCCGACCGTTGAAGGTCTCAAAGGAAAGCGCGTCGGCGTGCTGCAGGGCTCGATTCAGGAAACCTACGCGAAGGCGAAGTGGGCGACGGCGGGCATCGATGTCGAGTCGTATCAGGCGCAGGATCAGATCTATGCGGATCTGGCGTCGGGCCGGCTGGACGCGGCGTTCCAGGATGCCGAGGCGGCGTCGAAGGGCTTTCTGAAGCAGCCGCAGGGCGCGGGCTTCGCGTTCGCGGGACCGGCCGTGACCGATGACAAGCTGCTCGGTTCCGGCGTGGGCTTCGGCGTGCGCAAGAACGACCGCGCGCTCAAGGAAGCGCTCAATCGCGCGCTGAAGGAGCTGAAGGACGACGGCACCATCGACCGCTTCGCCGCGAAGTACTTCGATGTGAAGGTGGTGTTGAAGTAAGCCGCTCGCGTCGATGGATGTGAAAAAGCCCGCTCGGAGCGATCCACAGCGGGCTTTTTTGCGTCTTGTGGCAAGCGCTCAACTCGACGGCGCAATCACCACCGTACACGTCGTCCCCGCGCTCAGCAGCACGCCCTCCGGCACCTCGTCGATATGCACGCGCACCGGCACGCGCTGCGCGAGCCGCACCCAGTTGAAGGTCGGGTTCACATCCGCGAGCAGTTCGCGGCTTTGCGGATTGTCGCGGTCATAGATGCCGCGCGAAATGCTCTCCACGTGACCCTTCAGCTCGCCGCCGCTCATCAGCCGCACGGCAGCCTTGTCGCCGACACGCACGTGCGGCAGCTTGGTTTCCTCGAAGTAGCCATAGACCCAGAACGAATGACTGTCGACGATCGCGAGCTTCGCCGCGCCCGCCGTCGCGTAGTCGCCGCGGAACACGTTCAGGTTCGTCACATAGCCGTCCACCGGCGAATACACCCTGGTGCGCTCCAGATTGAGCTTGGCGGCGTCCAGCGCGGCGTTGGCCTGCTGCAACTGCGCTTCGGCGCCCGATGCGGTCTGCATCGCGTTCTCGCGCGCTTCCTTCGACACGACCTGGCTGTCCATGTCGGCGCGGCGCGCGGCGTCCGCACGGCGCATGCGCAGCTCGGCGGCGCGCGCGGCGACATTGGCCTGCGCCTGCTCGACCGCGATCTGATAGTGCGACGGATCGATTTCCATCAGCAGATCGCCTTTCTTCACGAGCTGGTTGTCGCGGACCGGCAACTGAACGACCGCGCCCGACACGTCCGGCGCGACGTTGACGACATCCGCGCGCACGCGGCCATCGCGCGTCCAGGGCTCGTCCATGTAGTGCACCCACAGGACGCGCCCGATGACGAGCGCTGTGGCGAAGATCGCGATGGTCAGAATCAGACCGATGATTTTTCTAATAAGCATGATGCAACTCTTTCAGCTTGTATGAGAGGGACGCCGTTCAGCGATACGCCACCAGCCCGAGCGTGCCGCAGATGCACACGAGCAGGCTGGCGCGAAACAGCGCCGGATGCCAGACCACGCGATATAGACCGGTCAGCGCGAGCACGCGATCGACGATCCAGGTGATCATCGCGCCGGCGATGAAGAGCAGGAGGATCGTCGGCACATAGGCTTCGAGGATCGCGACATTACGCGGGAACATCGGGCGCTCCTTCGGGCGTGTGTTTCTGGGCAGGCGCGAACTGTGCGAACGGCGACGCGTGATCGAGCAGCGCGGTACGGATGAAATGCAGATGACTCGCGATGCGCTGCAGCCTGTGCCGTTCCTCGCGCGGCGGATCGAGCAGGGCAAGCAGGTCGCGCGTGTCGGCGATCGCGCGCTCGGTCGCGGCGAGCGCGGCGTCGAAGCGCTTCGCTTTCGGGCGATCGAAGAGGCGCGCGACGGCATCGAGCGTCGCATCGACGGAGCGCCGCCACGGCATCGATGCGCCGTAGTGCGGTTCGCGCGGCACGCCCGCGATCTCGCCCCGCAGGTCGATCACCGCGTTGCCGAATTCGAGCACCGCGAAAAGCCACTGCAAGGCGTCGCGCTGCAGGTCGGGGCGGCCGGCGGCGAGCGCGTTGATTTGCGCGAGCAAGTCGCGCGTGCGGCTTTCGAAGTGCGTCGTGAGCGACGCGAGCCTGCCGCGCCGCGCGTTGATGACTTCGCGGCGCAGATCGGCGAGCAGCAAGCGGCGCAGCCACGGCGCATCGGTCGGCAGGAGCACGGCGAAGGCGATCGCGGCGACGATCATCGACAGCACGAGCGCGAGCGCATCGTTCATGAAGCTGGTCGGATCGTAATGCACGAGGTTGTCCGGCCCCGCGAGAAAGCAGAAGAAAATGCAAAAGCCGATGCCCACGCCCGCGAGCGCACGCCGCGTGCTCAGATACGCGCCGAGCAGCAGAGCGGGCGCGAGCGCGGCGCACATCAGCGCGAAGCCGTCCATATGCGGAAACACGCCGAACACCACGATCATGCCGACGGCGGACGCGAGCATCGTGCCGATGGCCATTTGCGCCGACATCAGCGCCGGACGCGGCGACGACGACGCGAGCGCGCACACGGCGGCGGCGTTGAGCACCATCGTGCCGCCGCTCGGCCACGCGGTCTCGATCCAGAACGCCGACAGGATGAACATCACGACCGCGCCGCGCAGTCCGGAGATGGCCGCGGCGAACATGTTGGTTTTCGGCACATAGCGCGCGACCCAGCGCTCGCGTTCGTGCGACGGCGCGCTCAGCGACGCATAGGTTTCCGCATACGCGAGCATGTCATCGACGAAGCGATACAACAGTTCGGACGCGGTATCGAATTCCAGTTGCACGAAGCCGGGATTCGCTTCGAGCATCGTGCGGGCGGCGCGCACGCGCTTGGGCAACGTCGTCTTGTAGTCGCGCAGTTGAGCGGCCGCGTGTGCCGCGTCGGCGGCATTGCGCACCGGTTCGCCCGACACCAGCAGCAGCGGGGGCACTTCGCGAAAGAACGGTTCGAGCGCGGCGATGGTCGTATCGGAGGCGCTTTCGCGCAGCCGGTTCATCAACTGATGCAGCGCGTGGAAGCGGGTCGATGCGCTCATGAACTCGCTGTTCAGGCGTGCGAGCCGTCCGCCGCGCATGCGCGATTCGGGGTTCTCGAACACGGCGACACTGCGCGCGGCCTCGAAGCCGACGATATCCGACACGAACGCGAGATTGGTGCGCTCGATCTGCACGCGCTCCATGCTGCCCGACAGCGCGCGGCACACGTAGTCGACGAATTCCGTGAAGCGCCGCCGCACCGTGGTCCGCACCTGTTCGCCCGCGTGCTGCGGAAAGATCAGCGCGCTCACCGCGCCCGAACAGACGATGCCGAGCGTCACTTCGCCGACCCGCGTGAGCGCCGACAGATACGCGCCATCCGGATGCTGCGCCGCCGGAATGCCGATCAGCGCGGCCGTATAACCCGCGAGCACGAAGCCGTAGGAACGGAAGTTGCGATTGCGGGCCGCGCCCGCCGTGCATATGCCGACCCACAGCGCCGTCGCGCTGAGAAACAGCACCGGCTGCTGCGCGAACAGGCTGATGAAGATCATCATCACGACGAGGCCGACCATCGTGCCGCAGAAACGATAGAAACTCTTCGCGAGCACCATGCCGCTTTGCGGCTGCATCACGACGAACACGGTGGTCATCGCGGTGCGCGGCTGCTGCATGTCGAGGCGCATCGCGATCCACAGCGACAGCAGCGCCGCGAGCACGGCCTTGAAGATATAGACCCACGCGAGCCCGTCGGTGCGGGCCCAGTCGGCGAACGCGTCGATGAGCGAGGCGCGTTGTGATCGATCGAAAGAAGTGGTGGACATGAGCGCCGCCTTACTTCTGCTTCGCGTCGTTCTTGGCCTGGCCCAGGCGGCTGAACGGTCCGATGTGCTGCGACGGCGCGAGCGCGATTTCATCCGGCCCGTTCGACGGATCGTCGATGCCGCCGCCGAGCGCCGATGTGAGCGTCGCGTACGAAGCGAGTCGTTGCGCGCGCACGCGAGCCTGTCCGTCCTGCGCCTTGAGCAACTGCGCCTGCGCGATGAGCACGTTCAGGTAATCGGTGAGGCCGCGCTTGTAGCCTTCGTTGGCGAGATCGTAGCTCTTGCGCGCGGCGGCGACCGAGCGGCCGGAAGCTTCGAGCTGCGTGTCGAGCGAATGCACGCGCACGACCTGATCGGCGATATCCTTGAGCGCGGCGACGAGCGTCGCGTTGTAGTGATCGACGGCCTGATCGTATTGCGCCGAGGCCGCGCCGAGTTGCGCGCGCAGACGCCCGCCCTCGAAGATCGGCAGCGAAATCGCCGGGCCGAAGCTGTAACCCGACGCCTTGCTCGTCAGAAAGCTGAGCAGCGCGCCGCCGGCGAACGCCTGCGTGAGCGAAGCCGCGAGATTGATGTTCGGATAGAAGCCGGCCTTCGCGACATCGATGCCGCGCGCCTGCGCCGCCACCATCCAGCGCGCCGCGACGATATCCGGGCGATGGCCGACCAGTTCGGCGGGCAGGGCGGAAGGCAAGGGCAGCGGAGTCGCGAGCGACAAGGCCGGACGCGTGAGCGCTTCGCCCGCGCCCGGGCCTTCGCCCGCGAGCGCGGCAAGCTGATTGCGGGCGAGCGCGATCTCTTCCTTGTAGATATCGACCTGACGCTCGTATTCGGGCAACGGCGCTTCCGCCTGGCTCACTTCGAGCTGCGTGCCGAGGCCGCCCTTCAGACGCCGCCGTGCGAGATCCGCGATGCGTTCCTGTTGCGCGAGCGTGTCCTGCGCGATGTCGAGCAGCGCGAATCCCTGCGAAAAGCCGATGTACGCGCGCACGATGTTCGTCTCCAGTTCGAGCTGCGCGGCGCGCGCATCGGCGGCGCGCACGTGGGCGACATCGAGCGCGCTTTCGGCGGCGTTGTCGTCGCGATGCCAGAGATCGAGGTCGTAGGAGAGCGTGAGGGCGGCGGTGCTGTCCCAGGTCGTCGTGTCGGCGTAGGGGCCAGGGCCGTAGAAATCGTTGTTGGGCCAGTTCTTGCGCGCGATGCTCATGCCGGCATCGACATGCGGCAGCAGCGCCGAATGCGCGACGCCCGCCTGCTGCTGCGCTTCGCGCACGCGCGCCGCGGCCATCTTGAGCGTCGGGCTGCCGGCGGTCGCACGCGCGATCCACTGATCGAGCTGCGGATCGCGATAGGCCTGCCACCATTGTTCGGCGGGCCATTGCGCGTCGGCATTGGCGGCGCGGATGGCGCTGCCCACGTCTAGCGTCGATGCTTCCTTGAGCGAATCCTGCGGCGCGACCTGGCCCGTGCTGGCACACCCGGCAATTGTTAAGATTGCTGTAAGAACCGTGGCTGAAGCAGTCTTACTGATCACTCGCCCTCGCACGATTCACTCCCAAAAACGAATTAGATTCAAGGAAGTGATTATATTTTTGCGGAGATTGTCGAATAACCGGTAAGAATGCAAAGCATTTTTACAGTGGCTGTGATAATCGTTGTTGCCAGACGTGCAACAATTCGACCCACGAACAGTTCTTGAAGCCGGGAAAGCGCCATGGACACGCTCCAAAACATGCGCGTATTCGTGCGGGTCGTCGAAGCGGGCAGCTTCACGGCAGCCGCACAGCATCTCAACACCACGACGGCCTACGCATCGCGGGCCGTGTCGGATCTGGAGGCGCATCTACGCGCACGCCTGCTCAACCGCACGACGCGCCGCATCGCGCTCACCGAGGCGGGCGAGCGCTACTTGCAGCGCTGCGAGCAGATCCTCGCTTATGTCGATCAGGCCGAAGCCGAGGCGGGCGACGCCCACGCGCGCCCGTCGGGCAAGCTCAAAGTCCACTCGATGACGAGCTTCGGCCAGCACTACGTCGTGCCGATGATCTCGCGCTACCAGCAGCGTCATCCGTCGGTGCAGGTCGATCTGACGCTCGCGCAGCGCGTGCCGGATCTGCTCGACGAAGGCTATGACGTGTCGGTGGTGCTCGCCTCCGATCTGCCGGATTCCGGACTCGTCTCCGCGCGCCTCGGCTCGATCTTCAGCATCGCCTGCGCGTCGCCGGCGTATATCGAACAGCATGGCGCGCCGCACGTGCTGTCGGATCTGGTGCGCCACACGTGCCTGCATCTGATGACACCGGTGTTTCCGCCGGACCGCTGGATCTTCGACGGCCCGAACGGCCAGGAAACCGTGAGCCTCGGCCCGTCGACGTTTACGGTGAATGTCGCCGAGGCGATGGTGGTCGCGATCCGCGAGGGCATGGGGATCGGCGTGCTGCCGACTTCATCGGCGCTGCCGGGCCTGCGCGCGGGCACGCTGGTGCGCGTGCTGCCGCAATACACGATGCAGGAGCTGAACGTGTACGCGCTCTATCCGTCGCGCCAGTATCTCGACGCGAAAATTCGCACATGGGTGGAGTTTCTGCGCGAGGCGCTGCCCGACACGCTGGCCGCCGACGAGGAATCGCTGAAGGAATTCGTCGTCACGTAATGTGCGCAAGAAGACGCGAGGAGCGTTCGGTTACGAAAAAAGGCGCGGCGCAACACTTGCTTACTCACAGATTGTCCGCAGCTTGATACTTTCAGCACTCGAACATTCGCATCTTTTACCGGGATAAGTCACATGAGTACGCCACTCTTGCTCGCCCTTGCCGCGCTCTTGGTGCTGATCGCCGTTCCGGCGTCACGCGATCTCTTCAACGCCATGCGCGCCCAGTCCGAACGCGACGCGAAACGGCGTCTCATGCCGATTCGAATCGACGACGACCGCGACGCTCGGGCGCGCCGCATGCGCGATCCGTACAACCGCTGACCGGGTTTACAGCAGCGTTTCGAGCGGCTCGATAAGACGCGGCTCGTCGTTGGTCGCGCGATTCACGTCGCTCGACACGCGATGCCAGACGAAGTGCGACGCCGGCACACCGTCCGATTTGACGAGGCCCGCGAGATCGTCGAGCGATGCGCCCGGATCGAGCCAGCGCCGCGCGACGGCCGGTGAGAACACGAGCGGGCGGCGGTCGTGCACGTCGATCAGACCTTCGTCGGCGGCGGCCGTCACGATCACGAAGCCCGCGCCCGCTGCTGCGGCATCTTCGTCGCGCATGATGCTGGTGAGCGCCGCCAGGTACATCGGCTCGCCGTCGGCGCGTTGAATGAAGTAGGGCTGCTTGAAGGGCTTCGAAGGCGCATCGCCCGGCTGCGGCTCGGTGCGCCATTCGAACCAGCCGTCGGCCGGCACGAGAATGCGCGCTTTTTTCCACAAATGCTTGAAGTACGCGCTCGTCGCTGCGGTCTCGACGCGCGCGTTGATCGTCTGCGGCAGCTTCTTCTGGATGGCCCACGGCGGGCAGTAGCCCCAATGCACCGCGCGGATGGTTTCGTCCGGATAAACGGCGAGCGGATGCGTGCCGGGCGACAGGTTATAGCCGGGCCGCCGGTCTGCGGCATCCACGAGCACGAACGGATTTTTCAGATGCAGGCGTTGCGCATAATGCATCGGCAGTCGGTACTGGCTGATTCGGCCGCACATGGCGTTCCTCCGCAAAGTCCAACCTCGGGATGATGCCTATGATCTGCTACTTCAGATTTCGACGACCTTGTCCCACGCGAAGTCCGGATTCTCCCAGCGCTGTTCGCGCCGGCTGAAGTATCCGCGCGGATTGCACACCACGCGCGTGCCGTTCACTTCGTAATCGAACGATGTATGCGTGTGTCCGTGAATCCAGAGCGATGCGGGCGCGCGCGCGAGCGTCGGCAGATGATTGACGAAGCCCGCCGACACGAGATCTTCCGCGTATTTCGGCGCGAGGCTCTGGCGCATCGGTGCATGGTGCGTAACGACGATCGTCTGTCCCGCGAAGGGCTTTGCGAGCTCGCTTTCGAGCCACGCGCGCGACTGTTCGTGCAGCGCAAGCGAGTCGTCGGGTGCGAATTCGCGCGGCTCGCCGTCAGGTTCGGGCCACGCGAGTTGAATGAGGCCCTTGTAGTCGAGCATCACTTTCGTGCAGGCCTGCTTGGCCTTTTCGATCGCCTCGTCGTCCGGGCCGAACAGCGCAAAGTCGGTCCAGAGCGTCGTGCCGAGCACGCGCCACGCGCCACGCCGATCCACCAGCGACGCGTTGTTCAGATAGTGCACGTTGTCGACGCTGCGCGCGGCGTCATGCATCGCCGCTTCCATCGCGCCGAATTCCGCGTCGTAGTACTCGTGATTGCCGGGCACGTAGATGACAGGCACATCGGAATCGAAATTCTCGGCTGCCCAGCGCAGGCCTTCTGCGTGGTTATGAATGTCGCCCGCGAGCACGACGAGATCGGCTTCGGCATAGGGAATCGCCAGCGGCTCGTCGCATTCGAGATGCAGGTCCGACAGCACGCGAATCTTCATGCTGCGTTCTCCTCGGCCTGAGGCGCGTTCCAGCGCACGACCTTGCCCGGGTTCATCAGGTTGTCCGGATCGAGCGCGGCCTTGATGGTCTGCATCAGGCGCACTTCCACCGGCGACTTGTAGTGCATCGCTTCATCCACCTTCAACTGGCCGAGACCATGCTCGGCGCTGATGCTGCCACGATGCCGGTGCACCTGGTCGTATACGAGCGCGTTGATCGGCGTCTGACATTGTTCGAGAAACTGCTTCTGATCGACGCCTTCCGGCGCCTGCACGTTGTAGTGCAGATTGCCGTCGCCGAGATGGCCGAAGGTCACCATGCGCGCGCCGGGCACAGCCTTCGCGATGATCGCATCGGTTTCGTCGATGAAGCGGCCGATGCTCGAAATGGGCACTGCGATGTCATGCTTGATGTTCAGTCCTTCCTCCGCCTGCGCGAGCGGGATGTGTTCGCGCAAGTCCCAGAACGCCCGCGATTGTGCGAGGCTTTCCGCGACGACCGCATCCTCCACGATGCCTTTCTCCAGCGCCTCTTCCATAAGCCGTTCGAAGAGGGCGCGCGCGTGCGCTTCGCTTTCGCTGTCGGAGAGTTCGAGCAGCACGGTCTGTCCGTGCGGCTCACCGAACGGATAACGCAACTGCGGGAAATGCCGGCCGACGAGGCGCATCGAGAAATCGGACATCAGCTCGAAGCCGGTGAGGAGCGCGCCCGCGTGATCCTGCGCGAGTGAAAGGAAATCGAGCGCGGCGTGCGGCGACGCGAGTCCGGCGAGCGCCGTGACTTTCGCGACCGGCGCGGGATGCAGCTTCATGACCGCCGCCGTGATGATGCCGAGCGTGCCTTCAGCGCCGATGAACAGATCGCGCAGATCGTAGCCGGTGTTGTCCTTGCGCAAGCCCCGCAACCCGTCCCAGATTTCGCCTTGCGGCGTCACGACTTCGAGGCCGAGGCACAACTCGCGCGTATTGCCGTAACGCAGCACGCCGGTGCCGCCCGCGTTGGTCGAAAGATTGCCGCCGATCGTGCAACTGCCTTCTGCGGCGAGACTCAGCGGAAAGAGCCGCTGCGCGCTCGCTGCGTGCGCGTGAATCTCGGCAAGCACGACGCCCGCTTCGACCGTGATGGTGTTGTTGTGCGGGTCGATGCCGCGCACGCGATTGAGCCGCTTCAGGCTGATGAGCGCCTGCGCGCCGCTCTCATCCGGCGTCGCGCCGCCGGCGAGGCCGGTGTTGCCGCCCTGCGGCACGAGCGCTACGCGATGCTCGCGCGCGAGCCGCACGACGGCGGCGACCTGCCCGGTGTCGGCGGGCAGCAGCACGGCGCAGGCGCTACCTCGATAGCGCTTGCGCCAGTCGGTGACATAGGGCGCGGCGTCGTGATCGTCGGTCAGAACGTGCGGCGCGCCGAGCAGGTCGATGCAGGCAGCGATGAATGCTTGAGATGCGGTCATGGGCTAGGGCTTGAGATTCAGGTGCGGCATAGTCGACAGTATCGCGCAGCGCGCTGGCGCGCGAACCTCGTCCGAATGGCATAGGCACGCGCGCTGTATGGCATTCCGTGCTAAAAAGCATCAGGTCTGGAGCACGCAGACGTCAAAAAAGCGAGCGAGTCAGCTTTTTTTCGCACGGGCGTTCATGCGGGCCGCGCGCTTGAATGGCGCCACGTAGACGAGCGCGCAGACGAAGAACGTGAGCGCCAGCAGTGCCTCGAGCCACGCGAGCGTTGCTGAAAGACCCGCATCGCTCATGCCGCGCACGATGCCTTCCGCGAAGTAGAGCAGTACGAGCATCGACGCCCATTGCAGCGTGTACAGGCTCTTGCGTGCGACGCCCGGCAACGCGCAGGCGAGCGGCAGCGCTTTCAGCGCGAGCGCCCACGCACCGGGGCGCACCGGCGCGAGCCAGAGCTCCCACAAGAGCGACAGCGCGATCAGCGCGAGCAGGCTCGCGAGCGCGGCGAATGCGAACGCCGCGTTGGGCTGCGAGTCCGAGGTGGCGGGGGCGTTCATCGGCTGGTTCACGCCGCGCGGGCGCCGCGCACGAGATTGAGCGCGGTGCGCGCGAGCCGTGCGCCGAGCGCGATCGCGAGCGCTTTTTCATCGGCGGAGATGCCGTGGCGCTGGCTGTCATCGCCCATGCGCGCATGATGCGACGCGCCGTAGGGCGTGCCGCCGCTTTGCGTCGTAGTGAGGCGCGACTCCGTGTACGGAATGCCGACGATCATCATGCCGTGGTGCAGCAGCGGCAGCATCATCGAGAGAAGGGTGCTTTCCTGGCCGCCGTGCAGGCTGCCGGTCGAGGTGAATACGCTGGCGGGCTTGCCGGCGAGCGCGCCCGAGAGCCATTGGGGCGTGGTGCCATCGAGGAAATACTTGAGCGGCGCGGCCATGTTGCCGAAGCGCGTGGGCGAGCCGAGCGCAAGGCCCGCGCATTCTTCGAGGTCGCGCAGTTCGGCGTAGGGCGGGCCGTCCGCGGGAATGTCGGGCTGCGTCGATTCGCAGACGGTGGAAACGGGCGGCACGGTGCGCACGCGCGCCTGCATGCCGGGCACGCTGTCGACGCCCTGGGCGATTGCGAGCGCCAGTTCGCGGGTCGCGCCATGACGGCTGTAATAGAGCACGAGGATGTCGTTCATAAGGCTTTTTCAGTGAACGGCTATTATAGGTATTGAGTGATTATCGTGGCGGCGCGCACCTCGACGTGTGCCGGACCGCGACGACGGGAGAAGCGTTTGCAGCACCTTTCCATCGATTTCGCGGCGGTCCGGCGTCTCGCCGGATTCGTCGCGCGGCGCAGCGGCGAGGACCGCGTCGCGCAAGTGGCGGGCAGCCTCACGTTCACGAGTGTGCTGTCGATCGTGCCGCTCGCCACGGTCGCGTTTGCGCTCTTCACGGCGTTCCCGATCTTCGGCTCGTTCCAGGCGTCACTGCAGGATTTCCTCGCCGTGCATCTGATGCCGCCGCAGATCAACGACCAGATCTTCAAATATCTGAACCAGTTCGCGTCGAAGGCGAAGGGGCTTACCACCGTCGGCCTCATCATCCTGTTCGTGACCTCCGTCATGACCATGATGACGGTCGAATCCGCGTTCAACGTGATCTGGCGGGTGAAGAAGCCGCGCCCGTTCGCGCAGCGCGTGCTCGTGTACTGGTCGATCATCACGCTCGGGCCGATTCTCTTCGGCTGCAGTCTGTCCATCTCCTCCTATGTGTTCGCGCATTCGGTCGCGTTCGCAGGGTCGCACAACCTGATGCCGCCGATCGTCGAATGGGCGCTCACGGGCGTCTCGTTGCCGCTGACGGTCATCGCCTTCACGATCCTTTATGTGTACATGCCCAACTGCAAGGTCGAGTGGCGCGATGCGTTCGTCGGCGGCCTGATCGCGGCGGTCGCGTTCGAACTCGGCAAGCGTGGCTTCGGTTATTACGTGCGGCGCATTCCCACTTACACCGCCGTGTATGGCGCGTTCGCGGCGCTGCCCGTGTTCCTGTTGTGGGTGTATCTGTGCTGGATGATCGCGCTCGTCGGCGCGATGGTGACCTCCGCGCTGCCCGCGATCCGCACCGGGCAGTATCATCGCCGCGACTTTCCCGGCAGCGATCTGCTCGATGCGCTGGAAATTCTCGCGCGGCTCGTCGAGGCGCGCGAGGAGGGCAAGCCCGGCTACACGGCAATGGAGCTTTCGCGCATGGCGCGCTGCGATCTCGACACCTCCACGCGCCTGATCGCGCGGCTCGACGCGCTCGGCTGGATCGGCAGACTGGAGGATTCGCGCATGCCGCGCTATGTGCTGATCGCCAATCCGAATCAGATCACGGTGACGATGCTTTTCGAGCAGTTCGTCATCGACCGGGCGGAACTGACGTATCAACTGAAGCTGGACATGGCGCAGGTGGATTGCGTCGCGCTCATGGACGCGCTCGATAACGAGAAGCTGGAGATCACGCTCGGCTCGCTGATCGCGGCGCGGGCGTCGGCGCTCACGAGCGCGCGGTTGCGCGATGCGCCGCGTCCGTCGATGCCGGAGCAGCCGGCCTGAAAGCGCTCGCTTCGGGTCAGAGCGAAACCTTGCCGATGCAGATGTCCTTGAACATCACCCAGTCGCCCATCAGGCTGTAAATCGGATGGCGAAACGTAGCTGGGCGATTTTTCTCGAAGAAGAAATGGCCGACCCACGCGAACCCGTAGCCGCAGACCACGGCCGCGGGCAGCCAGAGCCAGTCGCCCGTCGCGAGCGCCATCGCGAGGCACCCGATCACGCCGAGCGAGCCCACGAAATGCAGCCGGCGCGAGACCAGATTGCTGTGCTCTCCGAGGTAAAAGGGGTAGAACTCGGCGAAGTTCGCGAAATGTTCTCCGTGTGCGGTATGAGCCATGACGGCCTCCCTGTGTGACGCCTGCCTGACGCTGCCCGTCGATGCCTGACGCTTCCTGACAATCACGCAGCAAGAATCATTCTGCGACCGCAACCGGCGCCACGCAAGCGCGCGAGAAGGGCGTGCGCGGCCTGCCGCACGCGCGCTTTCAGACCGGTTTTGCTGGTGGCTTCGCGCAGGCGAGCGCGAAGCCGAAAAGCGCGTCGAGCGTCGCGTCGGGCTGTTCGGACATCAGCGCGTGACCGGCTTCCAGTTCCACCGTCTGCACGGAAGCTCCTGCTTTCCTGAACGCATCGACCAGCGGACGGGCGGCGCGCGGCGGCGTCATCACGTCGCGCTTGCCGCTCATCAAGCACACCGGGCAGCGCACGGCGCTGGCGCGCTCCACCGCATCCGCGTAGTTATTACACGCGCTGAAATCGGTGTGGAAAAGCTGCGCTTCGCCGAGCAGGCTCACGCGTTCCATCAGCCGCTGATTCACGCCTTGCAGCCAGAAGCCCGGCGCGGGGCTCGACGGCTTCGCGGCGAGCGTCGAATGCGACCACTGGTTGACCATGTCGATCGCCTCGGGCTCGTGCTCGCGGGCGGCGTCGAGCAGCGTGTCGGAGACCGTCATCGGCGCGGCGGTGGCGAGCAGGGCGAGGCCGATCGATCGCGCGGAATGGCGCGATGCAGCGTCGAGCGCGATCAGTGAACCCATGCTGTGGCCGACGAAGATCGCCTTTTGCACCTTCGCCGCGTCGAGCACGGCGATGACCCAGTCCGCGAGTGCGCCGATGCTCGAGAGCGCGGGCCCGTCGCTGCGCCCGTGGCCCGGCAGGTCGAGCGCCAGCACGCTGAAGCCGTGATGCGCGAAATAGCGCGTCTGCAAGGCCCAGACGCTGTGATCGTGCTCCGCGCCGTGAAGGAACACGACGGCGGGACGCGCCGCGTCGAAGGGCTTGCCGCCGGTGTACGCGTAAGCGGCGCGGCCATCGAGGTCGAGGATCATGTGCGGCTCCCGAGCGGCGCGGCGCCGCTCGCGTCCTGGCCGCGTTCGATGGCCTTCTGCGCGGCCTTCAGCCCGCGCTTCAGATCGTCGATGAGATCATCCGGATCTTCCAGCCCGATCGACAGGCGGATGCGTCCCGGCCCGATGCCCGCCGCGGCGAGCGCGGCGGCGTCCATGCGGAAATGGGTCGTCGACGCGGGATGGATCACGAGCGAGCGGGCGTCGCCGACATTCGCCAGATGCGAAAACAGCGCGAGCGATTCGATGAACATACGCGCGGCCGGCACGCCGCCCTTCAGGTCGAAGCTGAATACCGCGCCCGCGCCGCGCGGCAGGAGGCGCTCGGCCAGCGCGTGATCGCGGTGCGTCGGCAATTCGGGATAGGCGACGCTTTCGACCATTGGCGACTTGAGCAGGAACTCGATCACCTTGCGCGTATTCGCGACATGCCGATCCATGCGCAGCGGCAAGGTTTCGATGCCTTGCAGCAGTTGCCAGGCGGCCTGCGGATGCAGGCATGCGCCAAAATCGCGCAGACCTTCGCGTCGCGCGCGCAGCAGGAACGGCGCGACCGTGCTTTCCTCGGCGAACACCATGCCGTGGAAACCATTGTAGGGCTCGGTGAATTCCGGATAACGCCCGCTCGCGAAGTCGAACGTGCCGCCATCGACGAGCACGCCGCCGATTGTCGTCCCGTGTCCGCCCAGAAACTTGGTCGCGGAGTGATAGACGAGGTCCGCGCCATGTTCGAACGGACGCAGCAGATAGGGCGTCGTGAAGGTGGAATCGACCAGCAAAGGCGCGCCGTGCTCGTGCGCGATTTCCGCGACGCCCGCGATGTCGAGCACGTCGAGGCCAGGATTGCCGAGCGTCTCGCCGAAGAACAGCCGCGTGTCGGGTCGCGCGGCGGCGCGCCAGGCGTCGAGATCGTGCGGCGGCACGAAGGTGGTTTCGATGCCGAAACGTCTGAGCGTGTAATGCAGCAGATTGTGCGAGCCGCCGTAGAGCGCGCTCGATGCCACGATGTGAGAACCCGCGCCCATCAGCGTGGCGATCGCGAGATGCAGCGCGGCCTGGCCGCTCGCCGTGCCGATCGCGCCCGCGCCGCCTTCGAGCGCCGCCACGCGCTCCTCGAACACCGCGACGGTCGGATTCGAGATGCGCGAATACACATGCCCGGAGCGCTCCATGTTGAAGAGCGCGGCCGCGTGATCCGAGTCGCGGAAGGTGAACGAGGTGGTCTGATAAATCGGCGTCGCCCGGGCGCCGGTGGCGGGATCGGGCGCGGCGCCCGCGTGCAGCGCGAGCGTGTCGAAACGGTTGGCTGGCATCGTTGACGGCCGGCGCCTGAGCGCCGGCATGCGGCGGAAATGAGGGTCAATCATCGTAACATCGGATGCGCGGGCCCAAACCTAGGGCGAACGCTTGTCAAAAATCGCGCAGAGGCTTGTCCGACCGGCCGATCCGGGCGTGCTGACTTTCCTTTTATGGGCCTTTCCGATAGCATCGAATAGTGGTTTCATCTACGTAAGGCATCAGTGCCGGGCATTTCGCGAGGAGACAGTCATGCGAGTCAGCGACATTCTTAAGGTGAAGGGCAATACGCTGTTCACCGTGACACCCGATACGCCGCTCTCCGACGCGATCGACACGATGGCCGCGCACGACATCGGCTCGCTCGTCGTCATGGAGTACGGCGACCTGGTCGGCATGATGACGTTCCGCGAGATCATTCTGACCTTGCGCGACAACGGCGGCTCGGTCGGCACCACCACCATCCGCAAGATCATGGACGACCATCCGCTCACGTGCACGCCGGAAACGGACGTCAACGAAGTGCGCCGCATGATGCTCGAGCATCACGTGCGCTATCTGCCGGTCATGGAGAAGCGTCAGTTGATGGGCGTCATCTCCTTTTACGACGTGGCCAAGGCCGTCGTGGAAGAGCAGGGTTTCGAGAACCGCATGCTGAAGGCCTACATTCGCGACTGGCCCGAGCAGCCGGAAGAGGCGCGCTGAGATTCGCCGCAACGCCGTTGTCGTTATGCGGCCGGCGCCTGAGTTCCGTCCAGGTTTGAATCCGACCGCTACACATCATCCGAAGCGCGCCCGATCGGCGCGCTTTTTTTCGTCTGGCCTCGTCCGGCACAGAAGGCACGGTTTCCGTTTCATCCGGATTCGATCGCAGCGCGCATTCGATGCGCCTTCATCAAGCGGTCAACACCGGACATCACAATCCCGAACGACATGAGTGACAATCCGCTGCGCGCACAGTCGCGCGCCTCCCGACGCGCCCCCACAGAAAGCGAAAGCCAGTTCCGCCTGCTGCGCGAGCGGCGTTTTGCGCCGTTCTTCTGGACGCAGTTTCTCGGCGCGATGAACGACAATGTGTTCAAGGTCGGCTTCACGTCTCTCGTCACGTTTCAGGCCGCGCGCTTCTCCGGCGTCGATCCGAAGACCGCCGCGTTCCTGATCTCCGCGATTTTCATCGTCCCGTTCGTGCTGTTCTCCGCGACTTCCGGCCAGATTGCCGACAAGTACGACAAGGCCGTGCTCGCGCGCCTCGTGAAGAGCTTCGAGATCGTCGTGATGCTGATCGGCGGCGCGGGTTTTCTGCTGCACAGCGCGCCTTTGCTCTACGCGTGCACTTTCCTGATGGGCGTGCATTCGACCGTCTTCGGGCCGGTGAAGTACGCGTACCTGCCCCAGCATCTCGATTCGCATGAGCTCGTGGGCGGTAACGGGCTCGTCGAGATGGGCACGTTCGTCGCGATTCTCATCGGCACGATCATCGGCGGGGCGGCGGCGGGCGCATCCGAACACGGCGCGATGCTGCTCGCGGTCTCGTGCATCGGGTTCGCGATCATCGGGCGAATCGCGTCCGCGTTCGTGCCGAAGTCGGAGGCGTCGCAACCGGATCTGCGCATCAACTGGAATCCGGTCTCGGAGACGTGGCGCAATCTCAGGCTCGCGAAAGGCGACCGCACAGTGTTTCTGAGCCTGCTCGGCATCTCGTGGCTGTGGTTCGTCGGCGCGACCTTTCTCACGTCGTTCTTCAATTTCGCCAAGGATGTGTTGTCAGCCGATCCCGATGTCGTGACCATTCTGCTCGCGACGTTTTCCATCGGCATCGGCACGGGATCGCTGTTGTGCGAGCGCCTGTCGAAACGGCGCGTCGAGATCGGACTCGTGCCGCTGGGCTCGATCGGCATCAGCGTGTTTGCGATCGATCTGTTCTTCGCGAGTCATCGCATCGCGCCGGCGGGGCACTTGCTCAATGTGGGCGAATTCCTGATCGCGCTGCCGCACTGGCGCATTCTCGCGGACCTGTTCCTGCTCGCGATGTTCGGCGGCTTCTACAGTGTGCCGCTCTACGCGCTGATCCAGGCGCGCAGTCAGCCGACGCATCGCGCGCGCATCATTGCGGCGAACAACATCCTCAACTCGTTCTTCATGATCGTCTCGGCGGTCATGGCGCTCGCGCTCACGTCGTTCGGCGTCGGCATTCCGGGATTGTTTCTCACGACGGCGCTGCTCAATGTCGTCGTCGCCGCGTATATCTATTCGCTCGTGCCGGAATTTCTGCTGCGTTTCATCGCGTGGATTCTGGTGCACACGTTCTATCGCATTCGTCTCGTCGACGCGGAGCGTATTCCGGCGCACGGCGCGGCCGTGCTCGTGTGCAATCACGTGAGTTTCGTCGATGCGCTCGTCATCATGGCCGAGAGCCCGCGCCCGATCCGCTTCGTGATGGATCACCGTATCTTTCGCACGCCGTTCATCGGCTGGATGTTCAGGCATGGGAAGGCGATTCCGATCGCGCCCGCGCACGAGGACGCCGGCATGCTCGAACGCGCTTACGTCGCATGCGGGCGGGCGCTGGAAGAAGGCGATCTGGTCTGCATCTTTCCCGAAGGCAAGCTGACGCGCACCGGCGACATCAATCCGTTCCGCCACGGCATCGAGGAGATTCTGCGGCGCCATCCCGCGCCCGTCGTGCCCATGGCGCTGCGCGGCCTGTGGGGCAGCGTGTTCTCGCATCAGGAAGACGCGCAATGGCCGCGTCCGATCCGGCGCGGCGCGATGACGCGCCTCACGCTCGCGGTTGGCCAGCCGATCGCGCCCGCCGATGCGACGCCCGAGCATCTGCAGCAAGTGGTGGCCGAACTACGCGGCGCGCGGCGCTGAGTACGATGCCGCTGGCATAATAACGGTTTCCCCCGACACTTTTTTCAGGTCGACGCTCATGTCCGGCAATACCCTTGGCACGCTCTTCACCGTCACGAATTTCGGCGAGTCGCATGGTCCGGCGATCGGCTGCGTGATCGACGGCTGCCCGCCGGGCATGGCGCTCACGGAAGCCGACATCCAGATCGAACTGGACCGCCGCCGCCCCGGCACCTCGCGCCACGTAACGCAGCGGCAGGAACCGGATCAGGTCGAAATTCTCTCCGGTGTCTTCGAAGGCGTGACGACCGGCACGCCCATCGCGCTCCTGATCCGCAACACGGATCAGCGCAGCAAGGATTACGGCAACATCGCGCAGACGTTCCGTCCGGGTCACGCGGACTACACCTATTGGCAAAAGTACGGTGTGCGCGATTACCGCGGCGGAGGCCGTTCGTCGGCGCGTCTGACCGCGCCGACCGTCGCTGCCGGCGCGGTCGCGAAGAAATGGCTGCGCGAGAAGTTCGGGCTCGAAACGCGCGGCTGCATGGGCGCGCTTGGCGAAGTCGAGATTCCGTTCATCGACTGGTCGCACGTGCGTGAGAACCCGTTTTTCTCGCCGAACGCGGAGATCGTGCCGCAGCTCGAGGAATACATGGACAATCTGCGCCGCGACGGCGATTCGGTCGGCGCGCGCATCGAAGTGACCGCGACGGGCGTGCCTGTCGGCCTGGGCGAACCGCTGTACGACCGGCTCGACGCCGACATCGCCCACGCGATGATGGGACTCAACGCCGTGAAGGCCGTCGAGATCGGCGCGGGTTTCGCAAGCGTCGCGCAGCGCGGCTCGCAGCACGGCGACGAGATGACGCCCGAAGGCTTCGCGACGAACAACGCCGGCGGCATTCTCGGCGGCATTTCGAGCGGGCAGGACATCACGGTGTCCATCGCGATCAAACCGACGTCGAGCATTCGCACCCCGCGTCAGTCGATCGACAAGGAAGGCATTGCCGCCACCGTCGAAACCTTCGGCCGTCACGATCCGTGCGTGGGCATCCGCGCCACGCCGATCGCCGAAGCGCTGCTTGCGCTCGTGCTGATGGATCACGCGCTGCGTCATCGCGCGCAATGCGGCGACGTGGTGGTCGGCACGCCGAAGATCGCGGCGCAGGCGCCCACGAAGTAAATCGACCCATAAAAAAGCGGGCGCCGGTTTGAAACCCGGCGCCCGTTTTATTTGGCGAAGCAGAAATTACATATTCGGATAGTTCGGCCCGCCGCCGCCTTCCGGCGTGACCCACACGATGTTCTGCGTCGGGTCCTTGATGTC